>NZ_CP115819.1:0-330000 GCF_027915275.1 Cellulophaga omnivescoria
ATGAGTGTTACTGCAGAATCAGTATGGAATAATTGTTTGTCTTTTATCAAAGACAATATACAACCCCAAGCATTCAAAACCTGGTTTGAACCTATAAAACCAATTAAACTATCAGATAATTCTTTAAGTGTCCAGGTTCCTAGTAAATTCTTTTATGAATGGCTAGAAGAGCACTATGTGAAACTACTAAAAGTTTCACTTACAAAAGAATTAGGGGAAAGCGCTAAGCTGGTTTACATTATTAGAATGGAAAACACTTACGGCAACAGAGAACCTTTTACAGAAAAAATACCAAGTTCAAACAGAACAACCGTTTCACCTCAAGAGTTAGATGTACCAATAAAATCTAAAAATCCTGAGTTAAGAAATCCGTTTGTTATTCCTGGTATTAGAAACATAAAAATAGAATCTCAGTTAAACCCTAACTATAATTTTGATAACTTTTTAGAAGGTGACTCTAATAGGCTTGCAAGATCTGCTGGTATGGCAGTAGCTAATAAGCCTGGAGGAACATCTTTTAACCCATTATTAATTTTTGGCGGTGTTGGTTTAGGTAAAACTCACCTTGCACACGCAATTGGTGTAGAAATAAAAGATAAATACCCAGAAAGGACTGTATTATATATTTCTGCTGAAAAATTCACTCAACAATATATAGAGTCTGTTAAAAAGAATACTAGAAATGATTTTATTCATTTTTACCAATTAATAGATATTTTAATTATTGATGATGTTCAGTTTTTATCTGGAAAATCAGGTACGCAAGATGTTTTCTTTCATATTTTTAACCATTTACACCAAAATGGAAAACAGGTAATCTTAACATCAGACAAAGCTCCTGTAGATATGCAAGACATAGAGCAGCGTTTGTTATCTAGATTTAAATGGGGATTATCTGCAGAGTTACAAACTCCAGATTACGAAACAAGAGTCTCTATTTTAAAGAACAAGCTTTATAGAGATGGCGTAGAGATGCCTGAAGAGATTATAGATTATGTTGCCAAAAACATAAAATCTAATATTAGAGAGCTAGAAGGCGCTGTTATTTCGTTAATAGCTCAATCTTCCTTTAACAAAAAAGAAATTACAATAGAGCTTGCCCAACAAATAGTTGAGAAATTTGTAAAAAATACAAAAAGAGAAGTTTCTATAGATTATATACAAAAAGTTGTTTCTGATTATTTTGAAATGGATGTTTCTACATTACAATCTAAAACCAGAAAAAGACATATTGTACAAGCTAGACAATTGGCAATGTTTTTTGCAAAAAGATTTACAAAAGCATCTTTAGCAAGTATAGGATCACAAATAGGAAAAAGAGACCACGCTACAGTGCTACACGCTTGTAAAACTGTAGATAATTTAGCAGAAACAGACAAACAGTTTCGCAAATACATAGAAGATCTTACTAAAAAATTCTCTTAAATTTTAAGATAATGACAAAAATACTAATGGTTTGCCTAGGAAATATTTGTAGGTCACCATTGGCCGAAGGGATACTAAAAAACAAAGTAAATCCAAATACTGTATTTGTAGACTCTGCCGGCACTGCAGGTTACCACATAGGAAATGCTCCTGACCCAAGATCTATTGCCGTAGCCAATAAATACGGAATAGATATTAGTAAACAAGTATGCAGAAAATTTACTGTAGAAGATTTTAATAATTTTACAACCATTTTTGTAATGGATAATAGCAATTACAATAATGTTATTGCACTAGCCCAATCACCAGAACACAAAAATAAGGTGAAATTATTACTAAATTTTGGCGATACAAAAATTACCGAAGTACCTGACCCTTATTATGGTGGCGACCAAGGTTTTGAAAATGTTTACAACTTAATAGACCAAGCCTGTACAAATATTGCCAAAACATTAAAAAACCAATAACCTATGGAAAACACTACCAAAAAAGGAAAACTATATTTAATACCTACTACTTTGGGTGACAATGAACCATTGGAAGTGTTACCAATATCTATAAAAAGAACAATAGAGCAAATAGATTACTATATTGTTGAAAATGAAAAAACTGCAAGGCGATTTATAAAAAAAATAAGCTCAGGTAAATCTCAACCTAGTTTACAAATAGAGTTAATTAATAAGTTTACAGATCCACAAATAATACCAAGTTTTTTAGATCCTTGCCTTGAAGGAAAAAGTATAGGTATAATATCTGAAGCTGGATGCCCAGGAATAGCAGATCCCGGAGCAGAAGTGGTTAAAATTGCTCATCAAAAAAACATACAAGTAGTACCTTTAGTAGGACCCTCCTCTATATTTTTAGCACTTATGGCCAGTGGTTTAAACGGTCAAAGTTTTGCTTTTAATGGCTACTTACCTATTGATGGTAGTGAAAGGAAAGCTGTTATAAAAAAAATGGAGCGCATTTCTAAAGACAACAATCAATCGCAAATATTTATAGAAACCCCTTATAGAAATGACAAGTTGTTGGCTGAGTTTTTAAAAACACTTGCCCCACATACATTGTTATGCATTGCAACAGACATTACATTACCAACAGAACAAATAGCAACAAACTCTGTAGCAGAATGGAAAAAAATAAATATAGACTTAAATAAAAGACCTACAATATTTATTTTTCAAGCATAAAAAAAAGCCTCGCAATAACGCTGAGGCTTTTTCCATTTTCATTGTGTAGTATTTTAAATTCTTGGGTTTCGTAGTGCTTTCACAACAGATACATCATAACCTGCAAAAATTTTCATGTAATAAACAATACTAGATCCATAAGCATCTTGTACTGTGTGCGTACCTCTAGAACGTAAAAACTTTTTTACATTGCCTGGCCCTGCTAGATGTGCTGCTGCCAATATTCCAGATTCGGTTATTTCTAACCCAGCTATTTTACGACCTGCAAATCGCTTAATATCTCTACGCAAAATCCATTTATTTCTACATAAATTGGTGTAAAACACCTTTTCTTGTAAAATAGGATTGCTCAAAAAGGCAGTTACATTGGTAACCCCTAATAGTTGCAGTGTTTCTGATCCAAACTGATACTTTCCTAAGTACCCTAATGTGTTTGTCACAAAATAATCTCCCTGAGACTCCTTAAATGCAAGAGCTTCTTTAAATGCGTTGTATGAATCTCCTAAAAAAGGAGGACTTACACTCAACATTTCATCATCATTCTCAATAGCAGTTTTGTATTTGGGATACAAAACTTCTGTAGGTTCATCTATTTTAAGTGTTTTAGGTAATGCCACTGTACCTATTTTTGGCACAATAATATTGTAACTAAAACTCGTTAAAATAAAAATCATGATTAGGGGGATTAACTTATTAATCCACTTTCTCATATAGTTTCATTTCTTAAGACTTACGGTCTAATATTAAATTAATATTAAGTCAGCTTAAATTTCTCGGGTGCAAATTTACTCCTCATATTGTTCTTAAAATGTTAAAAAAGCATAAAAGATGAGATTTTTAGGATATTCGACACCAATTAACGGATTAAGTGTTTATCTGTTAATGTTTTGCTTGTTTATCCATCGGATATATTGCTCTTTATTTCGGTTGTGTTGCGATAATGTTTTTGCAAACTTGTGATAACCAAAGTTTTCTACGTTAGCAACAAAGTAATAGTAGTTATGTTTTTCCGAATTTAAAACAGCATTTACAGCAGAAATGTCTGGCATTGCAATTGGCCCAGGAGGCAAACCAGCGTACATATATGTATTATAAGGAGAGTCTAATTTTAAATCTTTATAAAGAACTCTTTTAATTACTTGCTTAAAATTATTTTGATGTAATTTTAACGCATAAATAACAGTGGGATCTGCTTGCAACAACATCCCTTTACGCAACCTGTTTAAGTATACACCAGCAACTCTTGGCCTTTCATCTACTTTAGCTGTTTCTTTATGCACTATAGATGCTAATGCAACAACTTCATTTTCTGTTAATCCTAAAGATTTTGCTTTGGCTTTTCTTTCATCATTCCAAAAACGCTTGTATTCTGTAAGCATTTTAGTCCTAAAAGTTTCAGCAGAACTATTCCAATAAAACTCATAACTATTAGGAATATACATTGCTAATTTATTAGCTTGAGTAAAATTATTTTCTTTTAAGAATTGAGGTTCATTAAATGCGTTTATTAAAGACACACTATCAGCTTCAATCTGAACCGCTACTCTACCTGCTAAGTCTTCTAAGGTTTCTTGGTTATTAAATGAAACCTTAACAGGTATGTTACGACCACGAAGCGAGTTAATGATCTCATTATTATTCATTCCTTTTTTAATTTCAAACTTACCTGCTTTAACATTATTTATATAACCCTTACGTTTAGCAGCCGCTTCAAAATCTTGTATACTACTTAGTAACGGCGTAACTTGCTCTTTTATATCGTTAAAATCGTCTGTAGACTTTATATATACGTATGCCGCATCATTATTAAAATTAGTGTTATCAACAAAAAACACACCGTAAACCATATAGGCAAAAACACTACAACCTACTAAACCTATAAGTAAAACTGCTACTAAAATTCTTTTTAAATACATTAATTGTTTATCTTTTGATATAATATTTCATCTTTAAACGTACTGCCAGTAAAAATCCAATCTTTTTTAACACCAGCAGCAATAAAGCCCATTTTTTTAAACAAATGTTTACTAGCCTCATTATCTGCTAAAACATTTGCATAAATTTGATGCACTTGCAAAACTTGAAACACGTAAGCACAAACCAAATCTAACGCTTCTGCTCCAATTCCTTTATTTCTTTTCTTTTTTTCTGATACTATAATGCCCAAACCTACCTTTTTATTGGCAGGGTCAAAATCAAACAAATCTACCAATCCAATAACAAGATCTTCTGTATCACAAATACAAAGGCGTAATTGTTTAGCTTCATAAATATCTTTATAGGCATTTTGCAAATACAATTCTAAAATATGTTTTGCATAAGGAGCTGTAGTACCGCTAATTTCCCAAATATTAGTATCATTTTCTAATTGATACAAAAAATCTAGATCACTAGGCTCTATAGCACGCAAATATATGCGATCTCCTTGTAAACTTAGCATACTATTTCTCCTTTAAAAACTTGTTTTGCTGGACCTGTTAAAAACACATTTTTATAACCATCTTTATCTACCGTAAAGCTAATTTCTAAATTACCACCCATTACCTTAATAGGTATTGTTGTTAAATTAGTATTTTTAGATTTATGCATTGCTATAGCTACAGCGGTAACACCTGTACCGCATGATAAGGTCTCATCTTCTACACCTCTTTCATAAGTACGTACAGTATAGCCGTTATCATTTTTAGCTACAAAATTTATATTACTACCAGCTTCACCATAAAGTCCGTACCTAATTTTTTTCCCTTCTGTAAAAACATCAAAATTAGTAACATCATCTACCAATTGCACATGATGCGGAGAACCCGTATTTAAAAAAGAGTAATTTTCTTTTTCCTTTACATTTTCAACATCAATCATTTGTAAACTTACTATATCTGCATTAATAGTAGCATTGTGTAAACCATCTACAGCATTAAATGTGGTTTTTTCTTTTATCACACCTAAAAAATTAGCAAATGCAACAAGACACCTTCCTCCATTACCGCACATAGTACTTTCATTACCATCTGCATTGTAATACACCATTTTAAAATCTAATTCCTCATCATTCTCAAGTAAAATTAAACCGTCTGCTCCCACTCCAAACTTACGGTCGCACAGCTTATTAATTAACTTGGTATCTTCCTTTGGAAAACTTAAAGATCTATTATCTATCATAACAAAATCGTTCCCTGTTCCTTGATATTTATAAAATGTAATTTGCATAGTCACAAATATATAATTTGTTAAGGTTTTTTTAGCAGTTAAAAAGACGTTAAATTAGACTTATTGAAATATAAAATTGATAATTTTACAGTTGAAAATGTTAATATATTGAATGATTATGAAAAAAATAACAAGTTTACTAGCCGTTTCTGTGCTTGCAGGCACAATAACTTTAGGAGCATATAAATTATTTTTGGAGGAGAAAAATTATCACATTATAACAGAAGACTCTAATGCATCTACTTTTACAACAAGTAACACCCCTGTTTCTTTTAGAGGTGCTGGTATTAATGAAGTAGATTTTACCACTGCGGCAGAAAATACGGTTAATGCAGTTGTGCACGTTAAAAATGTATCTATAGACCAAGAACAAAATCGTGTACTACAGTTTTTTTACGGACAAAGTGTTTCTGCAAAACCACAAGTTGGTACCGGATCTGGTGTTATAATATCTGAGGATGGTTATATAGTTACAAATAACCACGTTATAGACAATGCCACACAATTACAAGTTACGCTAAACAATAACAAAACTTATATAGCAGAATTAGTAGGCACAGACCCAAATACAGATATTGCTCTTTTAAAAATTGATGCAAAAAAGAAATTACCTTATTTGGCTTTTGGAGACAGCAATAGTGTTAAAGTTGGCGAGTGGGTGTTAGCTGTTGGCAACCCTTTTAATTTAACATCTACAGTAACAGCAGGTATTATTAGCGCTAAGGCTCGTAATTTAGATATGAGCAATAAGTCGCAATCTTTTATACAGACAGATGCTGCTGTAAACCCAGGAAACAGTGGCGGTGCTTTAGTAAATACTAACGGAGATTTAATTGGTGTAAATACAGCTATTACCTCTAGAACAGGATCTTATGTTGGCTATTCTTTTGCCGTACCAAGCAATATTGCAAAAAAGGTTGTAGATGATATAATTGAATATGGAAATGTTTTAGACGGAATTTTAGGAATTTCTACACCAAAAGTAAACTCTAGATATGCTGTAGAAAATGGCTTAAATGAAGTTGATGGTGTTTATATTGAAGATGTAACTGAAGATTCTGGTGCTTTTGAAGCCGGTTTACAAAGCGGAGACATTATTAAAAAAACTGATGAAGTTGAAATTCACAAGCTATCTGACTTAAATGGTTATTTATCTTCTAAAAGACCAGGAGACACAATACAAATAGCTATTAAAAGAGATAATGAAGAAATTATAAAGCCTGTAATTTTAAAAGAAAGACAAACTATAATTATTGAAGGACTTGGATTGGAAGTAAAAAACCTAAATGATAAAGACCGTAAAAAATTTAAAACTAAAAACGGTGTAAAAATTATAGGAGTCCCGGAATTATACAGAATGTACAATTTAGAAGGCAAAGTACTTATAGCTGTAGGAAAAAAAGAGATTAAAAATGTGTATGATGCCAAAAACCTATTTAGCTCTATTGGCAGATACGGGTACACTAGTATAACTATGGTTAACGAAAAAGGAGAAAGAGAACGACTAATCTTTCAATAAACACAAACCTTTTAAACGATTAAAAATGCAGACTTAACGAAGTCTGCATTTTTTTTTATAAAACACTTTACGAAAACGTTTGAAATATAGTACTTTTGCCCAAAATTAAATTCATTTTAAATCATATTTAATGAGTGCCAGTAAATCGTACGAGAAAGAATTAGCTTTTCAAGCAGACCGTAGAAAAGCAACTACAGAGTTCATAAAAATTGTGAGCAACCTGTGGTATGACAAGTCTATTGAGGTAGTTCTTTTCAAAAATCAGATTATTGATAAAAATGTTAGTGACATTATTAACCTACACGAGTATGCAGGTGAATTTGTACAAAAACCAATTTCAATTTTTGATTCTGTTGAAATCTTAAGAGCAATTAACGACATTAAATTACCACCTGCTAAATTAGATATAGGTAAATTAACTTATGAATACCACGCAGATGATAATAATTACAGTAATGTAAAAGCATTTGTTTTAGACAAGTTAAAAGATGCTAATGGCGCCAAAACAATAAAACCAAAAGATGTGGTTCTTTATGGTTTTGGTAGAATTGGTAGATTAGTTGCCAGAGAGCTTATGGCTAAAACTGGTAAAGGAAACCAATTACGCCTTAGAGCCATTGTTACCAGAGGAGCAATTAACCAAGAGGTTTTAGAAAAAAGAGCTAGCCTTTTGCGTACAGACTCTGTACACGGACATTTTACAGGTACTATTGATGTAGATGTAGAAAACAGTGCTTTAATTATTAATGGCACTACAGTACATATTATTTCTGCGCAAAAACCAGAAGATATAGATTATACTAAATACGGTATAATTAGCGCTTTAATTATAGACAATACAGGTGCTTTTAGAGATAAAGAAGCCTTAAGCAGACATTTGCAATCTAAAGGTGCATCTAGAGTTTTACTAACAGCTCCTGGTAAAGGAATACCAAATATTGTACACGGTGTAAACCACTTAGAGCACAACCCAGATACTACTAAAATATTTTCAGCGGCATCTTGTACTACAAATGCAATTACACCAATTTTAAAAATTATTGAAGATTCTTTAGGTGTTAAAAAAGGACATTTAGAAACTATACACGCTTATACCAACGACCAGAATTTAGTAGACAATATGCACAATAAATACCGTCGTGGTAGAGCTGCAGCACTAAATATGGTAATTACAGAAACTGGTGCTGGTAAAGCAGTATGTTTAGCTTTACCTAGTTTAGAAGGTAAATTAAGTTCTAATGCAATTAGGGTACCAGTACCAAACGGATCTTTAGCTATATTAAACTTAGACGTTAACAATAAAACATCTAAAGAAGGTATAAACACTATTCTTAAAAAATATGCTTTAGAAGGAGATCTTGTAGAGCAAATTAAATATTCTTTAAACAATGAGTTAGTATCATCTGATATTGTTGGTACTTCTGCCCCATCAATTTATGATAGCCCTGCCACCATAGTTTCTAAAGATGGTAAAAACATTATTTTATACATTTGGTATGATAATGAATATGGATACTCTCATCAAGTAATAAGGTTAGCTAAGTACATCTCTAAAGTAAGAAGATTTACGTACTATTAATCGATTATGTGTTGGAAAACTTCGTTGTAACTCATAAATTGGAGCATTTTTTAGACATTTTTCTATTTTATTCTTCAAGTTTCAGCGGAGTTTTTTTCTTATCTAAAAATATTAAATTACTTTAGCCAACTCATAATTTTTTTTAAACACAACATTATATGAAAGGCTTAAAGCTATTACCAATATTTATTGCTTTACTAGTATGGAACCTACAGTTTGCTCAGGAAGATAACGACTCTGAAGATGGAGACTCCACTTTTTCTTTAGAGAGTGGACCAATTGAATCTCAATTTGATTACGTTGCTAAAAAGTCTGGAAATTATAGAGCTGCAGGTGTAAGATATGAAGTTGTAAAAGTTACAAGTTTAGAAAAACTAAAAAAGAATGTTTTAGATTCTTTATCTGCTTACAATAAAACCGAAATATCTTTAAAAAGTACTATTAAAGAAAACGAAACGACAATTAATGATTTAAACCAAAAACTAGACGCTACCACAAAAAACCTTACTGCAATTACAGAAGAAAAAGACAGTATGTTTTTTTTAGGTATGCAGGTGTCCAAAGTAACTTATAACCTTATACTTTGGTCTATTATTGGAGGCTTACTTACGTTATTACTTTTATTTATTTACAGATTTAGAAAAAGTAATGTACTAACCCAAGAAGCTAAAACAAACTTAGCAGAGTTAGAAACTGAGTTTGAAGACCACAGAAGAAGAGCTTTAGAACGAGAGCAAAAAATAAGCAGACAGCTCATGGATGAACTTAATAAGCATAAAAAATAACACATAAAAGCTCCTTTTTTAAGGAGCTTTTTTTATTTTTAAAACTATGGTAACAGTAAAAAAGGCAACAGTAAAAGATATTTCATCTATAGCTCCTCTGTTTAATAACTACAGAATATTTTACAAACAAGAGTCTAATTTAGAGGCTGCCACTCTTTTTTTAAAAGAAAGATTAACTAAAGAACAATCCCATATTTTTATTGCTTTTAAAGGAGTTGAAGCCGTTGGTTTTACACAACTTTATACTTCGTACTCTTCTGTATCTCTACTACCCATTTTTATTTTAAACGACTTATTTGTTGATGCAAACCATAGATCTAAAAATATTGGTGCTGCCCTACTCCAAAAAGCTCAAGAGTTTTGCTTATTTAACAACTACAAAGGGATTGCACTAGAGACCGCAACAAACAACCCTGCACAAAAATTATACGAAAAATTAAACTGGAAAAAAGATACAAACTCTTTTCACTACTTTTGGACAGCCAATTAGCAAAATCTAAATTGTATATTTGCTGCCAATAATTTAGTATGAGAATAGATATTATTACGGTTTTACCAGAATTATTAAAGAGTCCTTTTGAAGCTTCAATTCTAAAAAGATCTATAGAAAAAGGGTTAGTAGAAGTTCATTTTCACAATTTAAGAGACTATACAGATAAAAGTTACAACCAAATAGATGATTATCAATTTGGTGGTGGTGCAGGTATGGTTATGATGATAGAACCAATAGATAAGTGCATTAGCAAACTAAAGGCAGAACGTGCGTATGACGATGTTATATATATGACGCCAGATGGTAGTACGTTAAACCAAAAAATGGCAAATACACTATCATTATCTAAAAATATAATTATTCTTTGCGGACATTATAAAGGTGTAGACCAAAGAGTAAGAGATACCCTAATTACAAAAGAAATATCTATTGGAGACTACGTTTTATCTGGAGGTGAACTTGGAGCAGCTGTATTATGTGATACTATAATTAGATTAATACCTGGTGTATTAAATAACGAAACATCTGCACTAACAGATACTTTTCAGGATAATTTGTTAGCTCCGCCTGTATACACCAGACCTGCAGAATACAAAGGATTAAAAGTACCGGAAATATTACTTAATGGCAACTTTCCAAAAATTGAAAAATGGAGAGAAGACCAAGCCTATGAAAGAACCAAACAACTAAGACCAGATTTACTAGATAATGATTGACAATTTTGAAATATTATACGGAATAACCTCTATAATTTACGCCTTAATAGCTATTGCCACAATAATTGGCGCTATAATTTATACTACCAAACGAAAAGGTATAGAGGGTATTTTTATGATTATTGGTAGTATTGTAAGCTTGCTCTGCACAATTGCATACCCACTAATAGCAACTTTAACAAGTGTACTTAATTTAGAGCCAGAACAACTAATGTTAGCTAACTATAGTATTAATGTGTTAAGCTGCTTCTTCTCTATTATTTTTGTTATTGGCTTTATTATAGCTGTTAGCAAACTAAAAAAAGAGTCATAACAACTTTATTATAGCAAAAAATTCTATTCAAAACTTGCCACATAAAATTAATAATGTATTTTTGCACTCGATTTAAAATTAACCTCTGGCGAAATACGTGAATTGTTGATTTTAATAAACTTACATAAAAAAACATAAGATGGAAGCATTAATTAAATTTGTTGAAGACGAATTTGTTCCTAAAAAAGATTTTCCAAAATTCTCTGCTGGTGATACAATTACTGTATACTACGAAATTAAGGAAGGTGAAAAAACTCGTACTCAGTTCTTTAGAGGAGTAGTTATCCAAAGAAGAGGTAGCGGTGCTACAGAAACTTTTACAATCCGTAAAATGTCTGGTACTGTTGGTGTAGAGCGTATTTTCCCTGTTAATTTACCTGCATTACAAAAAATTGAAATCAATAAGAAAGGTAAAGTACGTAGAGCTCGTATCTTCTACTTTAGAGGTCTTACTGGTAAAAAAGCAAGAATTAAAGAAGTTCGTAAATAAAACTACTTCTTACACAATACTAAAAAGTCTACCTAGCGGTAGACTTTTTTTTATTAACACATATATGTTATTTTTATTTACAAAGCCAAATAATCATAATATGTTAAATTTATTGCTTAATTAATTTATATTTATTAAATTTAAGAGTTATTTGCTATTAATATCATTATTAGGTAAATGTATAGTAAGTAACTATAAAGTTGCGTTCTTTATATTGTTGCAAGATCTCTTTATTATGTTAATTAAGTGCACATCTTAAATTAATGTTATACAGAAGACCTATAGCGGGTTGATAAAACCTTACTTTAGATTTTTAACTTTTTAAATTATATGTTTAATAAACTTAAAAATAGCAACAAGAAGAAACATAATATATTGACTTAATTAAAATTAAGTATTGTTATGTTTTAAACGTAGAAACAAAAGTTAACTGCAATCAATGGTTGCCGTTTTATAGAAGGTATAAAACACACAAAAGTTAAGAATTGTTTCTAAAAGCCATATCAATGTATACAATACTATGATATGGCTTTTGTTTTTCTATTGATTTATTGCATAATAATCACAATTTTTAATAGTTTTTTAAAAATATCTCATTCCTTAAGATAACTGAAAATTGTATATTTGTTTCGCTTAAAATAAATCAATATAATATGCCAAAAATAATATATACAAAAACTGATGAAGCTCCAGCTTTAGCAACTCAATCTTTCTTACCAATTGTACAAGCTTTTACCAAAACTACAGGTATAGAAATGGAAACAAAAGATATCTCTTTAGCAGCTCGTATATTAGCTGTTTTTCCAGATTACCTTTCTAAAGAGCAACAATTTGAAGATGCTTTAGCTCAATTAGGAGAATTGGCAAAAAGTCCTGAGGCTAACATTATAAAATTACCAAATATTAGTGCTTCTATACCACAACTTAAAGAAGCCATAGCAGAATTACAATCAAAAGGATATGCAATTCCTAGCTACCCAGACGATCCTAAAGACGCTAAGGAAAAAGAAATTAAAGGTCGTTATGACAAAATTAAAGGTAGTGCTGTAAATCCTGTATTACGTGAAGGAAACTCTGATCGTAGAGCCCCTAAAGCAGTTAAAAATTACGCAAAAGCTAACCCACACTCAATGGGAGCATGGACACCAGATTCTAAATCCCATGTAGCAACTATGTCTGCTGGAGATTTTAAGTCTAACGAAAAATCTCTTACACTAGACAAAGGTACAGACGTTAGCGTTGTACTAGTTAAAGAAGACGGCTCTAAGGACGTTTTAAAAGAAAAAATTGCTTTATTACCTGGAGAAATTATAGATGCTACAGTAATGAGCAACAAGGCACTTTTAGCCTTTTTACAAGAGCAAATTAAAGATGCCAAAGATGCAGGAGTATTGTTTTCTATTCATATGAAAGCTACAATGATGAAAGTATCTGACCCAATTATTTTTGGTCATGCAGTAGAAGCTTACTTTGCAGATGTATTTAAAAAATATGGTAAAGTTTTTGAAGAAAACGGTATCAGTGCAAATAATGGCTTAGAGAGTTTGTTTAATAAATTAGATAAAATTTCTAACGGAGCAGAAATTAAAGCTGAAATAGAAAAGGCAATTGAAAATGGGCCGGATTTAGCTATGGTAAATTCTGACAAAGGAATTACAAATTTACACGTTCCTAGTGATGTTATTATTGATGCATCTATGCCAGCAATGATTCGTAATTCTGGACAAATGTGGAATAAAGATGGTAAATCTCAAGATACAAAAGCTGTTATTCCAGATAGCAGTTATGCAGAAATATATGCTGCAACTATAGACTTTTGTAAAAAACACGGTGCTTTTGACCCTACAACAATGGGTACAGTTCCAAATGTTGGCTTAATGGCTCAAAAGGCTGAAGAATACGGCTCTCATGATAAAACTTTTGAAATTGCAAACAACGGAAAAGTACAAGTTATAGATGCAGATGGTAATGTACTAATAGAGCATAATGTAGAAGTTGGTGATATTTGGAGAATGTGCCAAGTTAAAGATGCACCTATACAGGACTGGGTTAAACTAGCAGTTTCTAGAGCTAGAGCTACAAATACACCAGCTGTTTTTTGGCTAGATGAAAACAGAGCTCATGATGCAGAATTAATTAAAAAAGTTAACACATACTTGCCTAACCACGATACCTCTGGTTTAGAAATTTTAATTCTTTCACCTTTAAAAGCTACAGAATACACACTTGCCAGAATTAAAGATGGTAAAGACACAATTTCTGTTTCTGGTAATGTACTTAGAGACTACTTAACAGATTTATTCCCAATTTTAGAGGTTGGCACAAGTGCTAAAATGTTATCTATTGTACCGTTAATGAATGGTGGTGGTTTATTTGAAACTGGCGCTGGTGGATCTGCCCCAAAACACGTAGAGCAATTTACAGAAGAAGGCCATTTACGTTGGGATTCTTTAGGTGAATTTTTAGCTCTAGAAGTTTCGTTAGAACACGAAGCAGAAAAATCTGGAAATAAAGATACTCTTGTGCTTGCTGAAGCATTAGGAGATGCAACAGAAAAGTTTTTATTAAATGATAAATCTCCGTCTAGAAAAGTGAACGAAATAGACAACCGAGGTTCTCATTTTTATTTAACGTTATATTGGGCAGAAGCCTTAGCAAACCAAACTAAGAGTCCCGCTTTACAAGCAAAATTTAAAGAAGTTTATGCCTCTTTAAAAGATAACGAAGATAAAATTAATCAAGAATTAATTAATGCTCAAGGTTCTAGTGTAGAAATAGAAGGCTATTACCTGCCTAATCAAGAAATTTTAGCTAAGGCTATGAGGCCTAGTAATACCTTAAATACAATTATTAACAGTATTTAATATTTTTATTATCATAAAAAAAGCCTATTCTTAACCAAGAGTAGGCTTTTTTTTATTTTAAATAAATGTTAACTATTATTATCTAGCTCTAAAAGTGGTTATTTTTACCAAAAAACCACACCAATTATGCACAGACCCATTGTCTGCCTTTTTATATTCTTGTTTATTTTTGCCAAAAGTAATGCTCAGGAAAAATATACACTATACGGCACTATAACTGAGGCTTCTAGCAACGAAACACTAATTGGCGTTTCTATAACAATACCAGAACTACAGACAGGTGTTATTACTAATGAATACGGATTTTATTCCTTAACCTTACCCAAAGGGTCACATACTATAATTGTTAGCTATATTGGCTTTAATGAGGTAAAAAAGCAAATAAATTTAACAAAAGACACTACTTTAAACCTTCAACTTAATGAAGCTGTTGAAGAGCTAAACGAAGTAATACTCACCAAAGACATAGAAAAAATTAATATTAGAAAACCACAAATGAGTGTTAACTCCTTGTCATCAAGCAGTATTAAAAAGATACCAGCTATATTAGGAGAGGCAGATGTTCTAAAGTCAATTTTACTACTACCTGGTGTAACAAGTGGTGGTGAAGGTGCATCTGGCTTTAATGTTAGAGGAGGCTCTGTAGATCAAAATTTAATTTTATTAGACGAGGCTACAATTTACAATTCTTCACATTTATTTGGTTTCTTTTCCGTTTTTAACCCAGATGCTATAAAAGATCTAAAGCTATACAAGGGCGGTATTCCCGCTAAATACGGAGGCAGAATTTCATCTGTACTAGATATTTATCAAAAAGAAGGAAACAGTAAAGAGTTTAAAGCTAACGGAGGTATTGGCATTGTTTCTAGCAGATTATTATTAGAAGGCCCTTTAAAAAAGGATAAAGGAGCTTTTTTAGTAGGTGGCCGCAGTTCTTACGCCCACCTATTTTTACCATTAATAGACAATGATAATAAAGCGTATTTTTATGATTTAAACACCAAACTAAATTATAAAATAAACAAAAACAACAACTTATATCTTTCTGGTTATTTTGGAAGAGATGTTTTTAGTATTGCTAATAGTTTTGAAAACACATATGGAAACTCTGTTATTAACTTGAGATGGAATCATTTATTTACTGATAAATTATTTAGCAACTTATCTTTAATTTACTCAGACTACTTTTATGGGCTAGAATTAGATTTTGTTGGTTTTAAATGGAACTCAGGTATTCAAAATTTTAATCTTAAATACGATTTTAAAAATTACATTTCTAATAATTTAAAGTTAAATTACGGCATAAATAACACCTATTACAGGTTTAATCCTGGTGAGATAAAGCCAAACCGCAGTGACTCTGGCATTTTACCAAATAAATTAACAGATAAATACGCCAACGAATTTGCCGCTTATATAGACACAGAACACAAAATTACTAACCAACTTACCTTACAATACGGAGTACGCTGGAGCCATTTCACTAGACTTGGCCAAGATGAACTTTTTATATACGAAAACAACCAAGCAGTTAATTTTAATACTGATTTTCAGATATATGAAAGTGCAGAACCTATAGGTAAAGAACGCTTTAAAAGAACTGCCCAAATAACAACTTTTAATAATTTAGAACCTAGACTAGCCTTATCATACGCATTAAACAACAACAACTCTATTAAAGCAAGTTACAATCATATGGCGCAGTACTTGCATTTACTATCTAACACTAGCTCCCCTACTCCTTTAGACGTTTGGTCTCCTAGTGGAAGATATATAAAACCACAAATTTTAGATCAATATGCTATAGGCTATTTTAAAAATTTTAAAAATGATAATTACTCTTTAGAGACTGAGGCGTATTATAAAGATGTAAAAAACAGAATAGATTATATAGATGGCGCTAATTTAATTGCTAATGATGCAATAGAACAAGTGATTTTAAACGGAAAAATGAGATCTTACGGCTTAGAGTTTATGTTCAAAAAAAATAGTGGAAAATTAAACGGATGGCTATCATATACCTTATCAAAATCTGAACAACAAACACCCGGCAGAACTATAGAAGAAACAGGAATAAATAACGGAAAATGGTATACAACCTCTTTTGATAAAACCCACGATTTATCATTAAATGCAAGTTATAACATTAATGACAAATGGAGCATTAATAGCAATTTAATATACCAATCTGGGCAACCTACAAACTACCCAATAGGACAATTTGAATATAAAGATTTAAGTATTCCTATTTATGGAGAACGCAACAATCAACGTCTACCAAGCTACAATAGGTTAGATATATCTGCTACACTAACACCTAAAAAAAATAAAAATAGAAAGCTACAAGCACAATGGATTTTTGGTGTTTACAACGTTTACAATCGTAAAAATGCCGCTTCTATCAATTTTTCTAGAAATGAAGACACAGGTAACAATGAAGCATTGCGTACCTCAATTTTTGGTGTAGTACCATCTGTAACTTATAATTTTAAATTTTAATACTAATGAAAAAGTTATTATACATTATACCATTGCTATTAATTTTTGGATGCGAAGATGTAGTAGATATAGAAGTACCAAACTCGGAGCCTAAATTAGTTATAGACGCTAGTTTTAATGTTTACACAACAGAAACCCCAGTAAGAACTGACGGATTTGTAAAACTATCTTTAACAACAAATTATTTTGATACAGAAGATAATCCCGTAACTACTGCAAATGTTTTTATTGAAGATTTAAGCACAGGAACGGTTTACCCATTTTCATCTAACGGAAATGCCGGTTACTACCAGGCTAATTCTAATAATTTTACACCAGAATTTAACAAAACCTATCAGTTAAATGTAGAGTACAACAACAATACATACATTGCTGAAACAACATTAATACCTAGTGTTGCAATTGATAATGTTGAGCAAGGAGATGCTACACTTTTTGATGACGATGATACAGAATTAATAGTATCTTTTACAGACAACCCAAATAGAGATGATTTTTACTTATTTGATTTGGACTTTGGAGAGTTTTTAACTACTTCCGATGAATTTTTTCAGGGTGAAACTTTTAAATTCTCTTATTTTTATGACGATTTATCCCCTGGCAAGGAAGTTCTTATAAAGTTAAATGGAACAGATGAACAGTTTTATAATTATATGAATCTAATTTTAGCACAAAGTGGAGAAAGTGCTGGTGGACCTTTTCAAACAACACCAGCTACAATTAGAGGAAATATTGTTAATGTTACTAATGAAGAAGATTACGCCTTAGGCTATTTTAACCTTTCTGAGACATACGAATATAAAATTACTATAAACTAACAAATACTATTTTTAATATGCCCACAACACAGTCAGACTCTTTTTACAAAAGCATTAAGTTTTTTGGGTTAACAGTATTACTTATGTTTTCTGGTCCTGGAGCTATTTATGAAGCTTTTAAAAACGAGAATCATCCTTTATACCTACCTGTACTTATACTTGGCTTTATACTTTCATTAGCCGCATTAGCATTATTTTATTACAGCTTACGTTTAATGATGACAGCAATTTTTGGAAAAAGAAAAAAATAACATATTTCTTTATCTTCTACACAAATAAAAAGCCTCCAAATTGGAGGCTTTTACATTATATTATATTATAAAATTAACTTGTTTTTACTTAGCTACATTAACTGCTCTTGTTTCTCGTATAACCGTAACTTTAACTTGTCCTGGATACGTCATATCTGTTTGTATTTTTTGAGATATCTCAAAAGACAATTCAGCTGCCTTATCATCATTTACCTTTTCACTCTCTACTATAACACGTAATTCTCTACCGGCTTGTATTGCATATGCTTTTTGTACGCCTACAAATCCAAATGCAACTTCCTCTAAATCTTTTAATCGTTGTATGTAAGAATCCAACACTTGTCTTCTTGCTCCAGGTCTTGCACCACTAATAGCATCACAAACTTGTACAATTGGAGCTATTAAAGTTTTCATTTCAATTTCATCATGGTGAGCTCCAATTGCATTACATACGTCTGGTTTTTCTCCATATTTCTCTGCCCATTGCATACCTAAAATAGCGTGTGGAGTCTCTACCTCTACCTCAGTATTTGGAACTTTACCTATATCGTGTAATAATCCTGCTCTTTTAGCTGTTTTAGGATTTAAACCTAGTTCTGCTGCCATTACACCACAAAGTTTAGCTACCTCTCTAGAGTGCTGCAATAAGTTTTGTCCGTAAGAAGAACGGTATTTCATACGCCCAACAGCTCTAATTAACTCTGGGTGCAAACCGTGAATACCTAAGTCTATAATTGTACGCTTACCAACTTCTACAATTTCTTGCTCAATTTGCTTTTCTGTTTTACGCACAACTTCTTCAATACGCGCAGGGTGTATACGACCATCTGTTACTAATTTATGTAAAGATAAACGCGCAACTTCCCTTCTAACAGAATCAAAACAAGAAAGTATAATTGCCTCTGGCGTATCATCAACAATAATTTCTACTCCTGTTGCCGCTTCTAAAGCTCTAATGTTTCTACCTTCTCTACCAATAATACGCCCTTTTACATCATCAGACTCTAGGTTAAAAACAGACACACAGTTTTCTACTGCTTCCTCTGTTCCTATGCGCTGTATGGTATTTATTATAATTTTTTTAGCATCTTGCTCTGCAGTAAGTTTAGCTTCTTCCATAGCTGTTTGCATAAATGCCATAGCATCAGACTTAGCTGTTTCTTTTAAAGAATTTACCAATTGCTCTTTTGCTTCATCCGCAGACAAACCAGAAATTACCTCTAATTGCTGAACTTGATTTTTATGTAATTTATCTAACTCAGATTGCTTTTTCTCTAAATAATCGTTTTTATGATCTACAGACTGTAATTTAGATTGCAACTGGTCGTTTAACTTTTTATTTTTTGCAAGCTCATTACTCACCTGAGATTCTTTGTCCCTTGTTCGTTTTTCTGCTTCAGACATTTTTTTATCCTTAGCAATAATTACTTTTTCATGCTCTGCCTTAAGTTCTAAAAACTTTTCCTTAGCCTGTAATATTTTATCTTTTTTAATGCTTTCACC
Source organism: Cellulophaga omnivescoria (assembly GCF_027915275.1). Lineage (NCBI taxonomy): Bacteria > Pseudomonadati > Bacteroidota > Flavobacteriia > Flavobacteriales > Flavobacteriaceae > Cellulophaga > Cellulophaga omnivescoria. Next base: position 19,653 of record NZ_CP115819.1, read on the forward strand.
TTCGGTTTTTGCATTTCTTAGTATTGATTCTGCTTCTAATTTAGCACTAGCAATTGTTTTAGAGGCTTTTCCTTTTTCTAAAAACTTAGCTATTATAAAGCCAATTGCTAAACCTACTATAGTTCCTATAATTATAAATGTAATATTCTCCATGGTTGTTTATATATATTAAAAAACCCACATTGGGGATGTTTTGTACAAACTCCTATAAAACAGGATTAGGGCTAACAGCATGATCAAGGATCCTTATACTAGTAAGGCTTGCTTTTACAAACTAAACTCACCCTTTAAAAACAAATTAATGTTGAGTTTGTCAAAAAAAATACCAATGTGGGCAGTAATTTAATGTTATGTAATGAACGTATTTTATATTATATAGAGCTAAGCTTAGAATCTACAATGTGTTCTAAAGCCTGTAAACGCTTAGTAACCTCTGTTGTATCTTCTTGTTTATCAATACTTTTCTGTTCTATTTTAGAGGCAAATTGCAAGGCACACATTGCCAATACATCTTGTTTATCTCTAACGGCATAGTTTTGCTCAAACTTTTTTGCTAACTGCTCTATATTTTTTGCAGCTTTGCGTAAACCTTCTTCCTGACTAGGATCTATAGTTAATGGATAAACCCTATCTGCAATAGAAAGTTTAATTTTTAGCTTTTCTGCCATAAGTATTAATATTACATTATTCAGCAAGTTGAGCAATACAATGATCTAACTCTCTTATTAATGTATTTATTTTAAGCTTTGCTTCTGTTTTATTTTTATTACTGCCTAGCATAGAATTTGCAAGTTTAAGAGCATTGTATTTTTCTTCCCATTCTAAAACCAAATTAGAAGTTTGTGCTTGCTCTTGTTTAAGCGATAGTAATTCTTCATACAACCTAGTATTTGCTTGCTTTAATAACTCCATTTTATGAAGTAGCTTGCTAACTTTGTTTTCTAAAGAATCAACAATTTCAACTAATTCGCTCATTTACAAAAATCGATGCATTTATCACAAAGTTAACATAGATTAAACTAGTGCGCAATACTTTTTTCAATTATTCTTGTAAAGAATTAAATATTAGCACTTAACCCTCTGTAATAAGGTGTTTTGTAATTTTTATAGCATATTAGTTTTTTTCAATTAAACGGGATTGGTTATTTTCGTATCAACTTTAAAAATACTTATGAGAATCTACGCATTTATAGCTGCACTATTTTTACTAACATCTGTAAACGGACAAGAGAAATATCCTCAAAATAAATTTCAATCTCCTTTAGACATTCCGTTAATTTTAGCGGGTAATTTTGGCGAATTACGTTCTAATCATTTTCATTCTGGTATAGATATTAAAACCCAACAAAGAGAAGGTTTAGCTGTTTACGCTATAGATGATGCATCTGTAACACGTATTAAAATATCGCATTGGGGATATGGTAAAGCTCTTTACATTACACACCCAAGCGGTTACACCTCTGTGTATGCCCATTTGCAAAAATTTTCTCCTAAAATTGAAGAGTACATAAAAAAAATACAATACAAAAAGCAATCATACCAAGTAGAGACTTTTCCTGATTTTGGTGAGCTTAAAGTTAAAAAAGGAGAAGTAATAGCCTATTCTGGCAATACAGGCGGTTCTTCTGGTCCACATTTACATTTTGAAATTAGAAGTAATACCACTAGCAAACCTACAAACCCATTACTTTACGGATATGACATTAGAGACGCTACAGACCCAACAATTTTAAACCTATACGCATACCCTTTAAGTGATAATGCACAAATAAACCAAAGTGCAAATAAAACGCAAATAAAGTTTAAAAAACAAGCAGATGGCTCTTACTTAGCAGATAAAGTATACGCTTCTGGTACTATTGGTATTGGTTTTAATGGGTATGACAGGCAAGATATGGCCGCTAATAAAAACGGAATTTACTCCATAGAACAACTGGTTAATGGTAAAACGTATTCTAAATTTAAATTCGATTCATTTTCTTTTGCCGAAACAAGGTACATTAACACCTTAATAGACTACCAACATTATGGTAAATATAACCAGCGCATTGTAAAGTGCTATAAAGATCCTAGCAACAAACTAAGTGTATATTCTGATTTACATAACAACGGTAAAATTAACATAACTAATGGTCTTACCTACAATGTAGAACTATTGCTAAAAGATTGGGAAAATAACACCACCAAAATTATTATTCCTGTTGAAGGTAAATTGCAAGAATTAAAATCACCTAAAAAAATAGAAGTTACCAACAATTATTTAATTGCTAAAAAGCCAAACAATTACAATTTAGATGGTGCAAAAGTATATTTTCCTGCAAATACATTTTATAACGATTTTTATATTGACTTAAAAAAAGGAACAGATACTGTAAAAATTCATAACAATGAGGTTCCTGCTCACCGTAATTTTACCATAACTTTTGATGTTAGTAAATATACTGATGCCGAAAAAAAACAACTTTTTATTGCCAGGTTAAATAGCAAAAACTTACCTATACACGCAACTACATATAAAAGAGGAAATACCTTTACTACAAGAACAAAAAATTTAGGTACTTATACTTTAGCAAAAGATACAGTTGCACCAGTTATTACTCCTAAAAACTTTAAAGCAAAACAATGGCTAAACAATTACAAATATTTAAGCCTTAAAATTGTAGATGATTTAAGTGGTATTGACACTTACAATGCTTACATTAACGGAGAATGGATATTAATGAGTTATGAGTATAAAACCAACACCATAACCTATGATTTTGATGATAAAATACTAGATAAAAAAGAATGTAATTTAAAAGTTGTTGTTACAGATAACATAGGCAACACTACAACATATGAAACTACTTTTTATAGAAAATAACACTGCAATAGCAAAAGGGTAAATAAAAACAGTTAATTTAATAAAATACACACCTAAAATAACAATAGTTTAAAAGATTAAAAGCTTATAAGTTTAGTAATTTCATATACTTTTGCAAAAAAATAAAGTGTATTAAACTTTAACACGGCAGTGTAATTACAGAGAATACAAAAAATGAAAAAAACATTACTTTTTATAATAGTACTATCTTTTTGTGGAGTACAAGCACAAAAAAACATATACGAAAACAAACATTTTGATGCCATAAGCAAAGACCATAAAGTACTGGCAATTATTCCGTTTTTAGCTAATTTGGAGCTAAAAGATAACATTACAAAAGAAAAGCTAAAAGAGTTAGAAGAAAAAGAGGGATACGCTGTGCAAAATGCACTAGAAACTTATTTTTTAAGAGGTAAAAAAAAGAAGAAATACGCTGTAGAATTTCAGAACATAAAAAACACTAATGCTTTATTAGCTAAAAATAATATTACATTTAAAAATATAGATATACATACCACTAAAGAACTAGCCAAGCTATTAAATGTAGATGGTATTATTAGTGGTAATATAGATTTAAATGTATTGTTATCTGATGGAGTTTCTACAGACTTTAATTTCTTTGATTATTTTGATGGAAACGCTAATTATGGGCGTATTGGAATAAAGGTTAGTGATGGTGACTCTGGCAAACTATTATGGAAATACGAAAAGGAAATTAACAAGAAGACTGGCAAAAACACCATAGATCTTATAGATGGTATGATGAAAAAAGCAACTCGTAAATTTCCTTATGATAAAGAAAGAGTAAAAAAGAATAAGAAAAATTAACTCTCTACAAACTCTTTTAATACTTGTATAGTATAATCTAACTCTTGCTTGGTATTGTACTTAGAAAAAGAAAAACGCACAGACGGCTTTTGCAAATCTTCTTTAGACAATACCTCTGTTAATACATGAGACCCTAAACTGCTTCCAGATTGGCAAGCACTACCTTTAGAACACCCAATACCTTTTAAATCTAAATGAAATAAAAGCATTAATCCTTTTTTCTCGTCTACTGGTATATTTACATTAACCAATGTGTACGTACTTTTATCCATGTTACCAGACAAACCATTAAATTTAATTTCGGGAATATCCGCTTTAATTTTATCTATAAAATATTGTTTTAACTCTATAACATAGGCTTTTTCTTGCTCTAAATTCTCGTAAGATTTTACAAATGCTTCTTCTAAACCAACAATGTTATGGTATGGCTCTGTACCTGCTCTAAAACCACGTTCTTGTGAACCTCCAAATATTAAAGGCTTAATACCTTTATCTTTCTTTATGTAAGCAAAACCTATACCTTTTGGCCCGTGAAATTTATGTGCTGCAGCAGTTAAAAAATCTACAGGTGTTTGCTGTACATCCCAAGCATAATGCCCAACAGATTGCACAGTATCTGAATGAAAAAGAGCGTTGTACTCTTTACACAATGCACAAACCGCATCAATATCTAACTTGTTGCCTATTTCATTATTAATATGCATAAGACTCACTATTTTTTTAGTATCATCTTGTGCTAACAACTCTTTTAAATGTATTAAATCTGGATTACCATTAGCATCTAAATTAACATAATGCAAAGCAATACCGTATTCTTTTTCTAATTCCTCTACTGTATGTAAAACAGCATGGTGCTCTATTTTTGACGTAATAATAGTACGCACATCTAAATCTCTAACTGCTCCACGCAAAATCATATTATCTGCCTCTGTACCTCCAGATGTAAAAATAATTTCTGCTGGGTGTGCATTTAAATACTTTGCAATTGTTTTACGTGTTTTTTCTATTGCAGTTTTAGCTGTTCTACCAAAACTGTGTGTAGAAGACGGGTTTCCGTAACATTCTCCTAAAGCATCTTGCATTTTTGCAATAACCTCTTCTCTAACCTGTGTTGTAGCTGCGCTATCTAAATAAACTTTTTGCATCAGAATTTATCAAAAATTATAATCCCCCAAAAATAGGGGATTTAAAATTAAATAATTCTAAAAAACGTTAAAATCTACATGTAATCAAAAGAAAAACTTTTACATTTGAAGTATGAAGAAATATTTCCTTTTTAGCGCACTTTTTACCTTATTATCTTGTAGTGATGGTGACTTACAAATTGAAACTTTAGATTTTAGTACAGTAACAGCTCAAAACTGCGGTACACTTAGTGTTGATACTGAATTATTTTTTAAAATAAATAGTAATGAAACTTTAATATTAAACTTACAAAGTGGATTGCTTAAAAATGAAGTCTCTGAAGCTGAAATAACAAGTGCAATACCAGAAGCTAGTCAACTTACATATCGTACATTTTCTGGCACAGTATCTAGTAATTATTTTTGTGATTCTCCACCACCAGCAACACCAACAGTTTTAGAAGAAATTAATGCTGAAAAAGGGACCATTACTATAAACACAGTTGCTGGCGAAACAGAAGGTACCTTTATACACACCATTAAACTTAAAGATATTACACTAAACAATAGTGATGATACACGTATAACAGATTTAAATATTGAAGATTTTGCAGTGCTAACAACAACAGTTCCTCAATAATTTTAATTCTGAAAAATATAAACTTCAGTGGCTCCTAGTCCGTATTTTTGATAATCTGCGTCATAAAATTTTAAGTTGTCATATTTATTAAAAAGGTAATGCAACTCTTCTTTTAAAACTCCCTCTCCTACTCCGTGTATAAAAACTACTTTTTGTATTCTTTTTTGAATAGCGAAGTTTAATTGACGTTTAGCTGTTTCTAACTGTAGATTGAGCATATCAAAATTACCCATACCTTTGCTAGACTTTACAAGTTGGTTTATATGTAAATCTACCTCCATCTTAGGAATATTTCGCTCTTTAGGCTTTACAGATGGCCTATTTTTACGCTTGGGCTGTTCTTTTTCTTGTTTAATTTTAGCCACTTCATAATTAGACACTCTTATTGTATCTGCGTTTGCAATTTTAATTAGCTCTTTCTTTAAATAAGAAATCTCAAAACCCATATCTGTTTCAATAGTGACATTGTAACCATTTACAGCCACAACAACACCAGAAATTGTATCGTCTAAAACCTCTACCTTATCACCAATACTAAAATTTGCCATACCTTTAATTTACGTCTTTAAAATTTTTCTTTTAAAAAATTATAAGGCGTTTATTTTCTTTCCACAAAAATAATAGTATTTTTCCGTTTCAAAAATAGATTACAATACTAAATGCCGTTACCTATATTAGAGTTTAACATTAATGACTATATGCTTCCTTGTATGAACAAGAAGTATTTTGGTGTTGAATGCCCTGGTTGCGGTATACAAAGATCATTATCATTAATTTTACAAGGAGACTTTAGTGGTGCTTTTCAAATGTACCCGGCAATTTACACACTAATTTTGCTTTTTGGTTTTATAGCTGTTAACCATTTCTATAAAATAAAACACGCCAATAAAATTATTATCACATTACTAGTCATTAATTTTGTAATAATATTTACCAACTATATTAATAAATTTCTTTAACCAATTACATTAAAATTATGGAACAACAAAAATTACCAAACGTTACTATTGCCTTAGTATTAGGAATAATTTCTTATGTAGGATGCTGCTGCACTTCTGGATTTGGAGGTATACTTTTTTCTGGTATAGCTCTATTTTTAATAAATAAAGACACTAAAACCTACCAAGAAAACCCTCAAGAATATTCAAATTTTGGACAGTTGAAAACCGCTAAAATTGTTTCCATTATTGGGTTAGTGTTAAGTGTAATAATTGTAGGACTATACATATTCTTTAAATCTACAGGTGCTTATGATGAAATGATGGAAGAGTTTATGAAGGGATACAACCAAGGACAAGGATTATAATTATTAAATAAATTATGAAAGAAGAATTACCTGGTGCTAGTAGCGCTATGACGATGGGAATAATTGGCTTAATTGCAACTGTTGCATGTTGCGGACCTCTTGGAGCTATTTTTTGTTTTATTAGTTTATCTAATGGTAAAAAAGCAAGATTGCTTTATGAGCAAAATCCAGGTCAATATACAGGAATTGAAAATGTAAAAACCGCAAAGATTTTATCTATTATAGGATTAGTTATTGCGGCCCTATATCTTGTATTTATAATACTATACTTTGGAGTTATAATAGCTGCAATTACAGCAGGAAGTATGGATAGTATGCAATATTAAACTTCAATAGATTTATATTGATAACGAAAAAATCCCAATACATATGCATATGTATTGGGATTTTTTATTTTAAGTTTATTCGTATACTAGTTTGCTACTTCACTAATAAATTTTATTCTATATAAACGTAGTTCTTCATCTTCATAGTCACCATCAAACTCTTCTACAGCAGCATCAATATTATCAGATTCTGCTTCTAAAAAGTAATCGTGTATTTCTTCTTGTTGGTCTTCATCTAAAGTTTCATCTACCCAATAAGTAATATTTAGTTTTGTACCACTATATACTATTTGTTCCATTTCTTTTATCAACTCTGCTAGCTCTAAACCTTTAGCATCTGCAATATCTGTTAATGGCAACTTACGGTCTACATTTTGTATTATATACAGTTTTAAAACAGAATTAGCTCCTGTACTTTTAACTACTAAATCATCTGGCCTAACAATATCATTATCCTCTACATACTTAGCTATAAGTGCTAAAAATGGTTTTCCGTATTTTTTAGCTTTACCTTCTCCTACTCCATGTATGTTAAGCATATCTTCCATACTGGTTGGGTACTTAAGCGCCATGTCATCTATAGACGGATCTTGAAAAACCACAAAAGGAGGTACACCGTGCTTTTTAGCTTCAGACTTTCTAAGTTGCCTTAACAACTGTGCAAGCTCTTTATCTGCTACACCACCAGAACTTTTTGCTGCACTCACAATAGCATCATCATTAGCCTGACTATACACATGGTCTTTTGTCATTAAAAATGATGTTGGCTCCTTAGCATAATCAACACCCATTGGTGTAACGCGCAAAATTCCGTACTGCTCTATTTCTTTTCTTAAGTAACCTGCTACTAAAGTTTGGCGAATTAATGCCATCCAATAACCAGCGTCTTTATCTTTACCTATACCAAAAAATGGTTTTTCGTTAGTTTTATGAGACGCTATAAGTGCATTTTTTTTACCAATTAAGGTATTCACTATTTCTTTTGACTTAAATTTTTCTTTAGTCCCCTGTACAACACTAATAAGTTTAACTACATTTTCTTTAGCCTCTACTTTTTCTTTTGGAGTACGGGTATTATCATCCATATCTGCTCCTTCTCCATTAACCTCGTCAAATTCCTCTCCAAAATAATGAAGAATAAATTTTCTACGAGACATAGATGTTTCTGCAAAGGCAACAACTTCTTGCAACAGTGCATTTCCTATCTCTTGTTCTGCAACGGGTTTCCCTGACATAAATTTTTCTAACTTTTCTATGTCCTTATAAGAATAAAAAGCCAAACAATGGCCCTCTCCTCCATCTCTACCAGCTCTACCGGTTTCTTGATAATAACTTTCTAAACTTTTAGGTATATCATGGTGTATTACAAAACGTACATCTGGTTTATCTATACCCATACCAAAGGCAATTGTTGCAACAACAACATCTACCTCTTCCATTAAAAACATATCCTGGTAACGAGATCTTGTTTTTGCATCAAAACCAGCGTGGTAAGGCACTGCACTTATACCATTAACCTGTAACACTTGTGCTAATTCTTCAACCTTTTTACGACTTAAACAATACACAATACCAGATTTACCAACATTTTGCTTTACAAAACGTATAATGTCTGCTTCTATATTCTGAGTTTTTGGTCGTACTTCATAAAATAAATTAGGTCTATTAAAAGATGCCTTAAATAATTTAGCATCTGCAATACCTAAATTTTTTACAATATCTTCTTGTACTTTTGGCGTAGCAGTAGCAGTTAAACCTATCATAGGAATACTATCTCCTAATTTACCAACAATAGTTTTAAGGTTTCTGTACTCTGGTCTAAAATCGTGTCCCCACTCAGAAATACAGTGTGCTTCATCTACTGCAACAAAGGAGATTTTTACAGATCTTAAGAACTCTACGTACTCCTCTTTTATTAAAGATTCTGGGGCCACATAGAGTAATTTAGTTACTCCGTTTACTATATCTTCTTTCACTTCCTTTACTTGAGTTTTTGTTAAAGAAGAGTTTAAAACGTGTGCTATTCCGTGTTCAGAAGAGATACCACGTATGGCATCTACCTGGTTTTTCATCAAAGCTATTAGAGGCGAAACAACAATAGCTGTACCTTCTTGCATTAACGCAGGTAACTGATAGCAGAGTGATTTACCTCCGCCAGTTGGCATTATAACAAACGTATTATTACCCTTAAGCAAGTTATTGATGACACTTTCTTGTAATCCTTTAAATTTTGTAAATCCAAAATGCTTTTTTAAGGAAGCGTGCAAATCAATGTTAGAGTTACTCATAGTATAGTATAGTGATTGTATTTACTGTTTATTAATATAATAAAATTCAAGATACTCAAATTTTAGTAATCCATACAAAATTTAAGCTAAAATTAATTTCCATCAAATTACTGTATCACATAAAAATAAGTTTACGTAATTTTGTATTCTTAAAGATAGTACATCTTTTTTAAAAGAACACATAATTTAAGATTACATTGAGCAACTCCAAAACAATTATAGATATTGCTAAGCGAACAATTTCTAATGAAGCTGATGCTATAAAAAATTTATCTAACCTGCTAGATTCTAACTTTACAGACGCAGTAAATGCTATTTACAACTCTAAAGGAAGATTAATAATTTCTGGAATTGGAAAAAGTGCCATAATTGCACAAAAAATTGTAGCTACTTTAAATTCTACTGGCACACCATCTATATTTATGCATGCTGCAGACGCAATACATGGCGACCTTGGCACTGTTTTAAAAGATGATGTTGTTATTTGTATCTCTAAAAGTGGTAATACACCAGAAATTAAAGTTCTAGTGCCGCTTATTAAAAGAGGAGGTAATGTTTTAATTGGTATGACCGGTAATACAGAATCTTTTTTAGCACAACAATCTAACCACGTACTAAACACTTATGTAGAAAAAGAAGCTTGCCCTAATAATTTAGCTCCTACAACAAGTACAACAGCGCAATTGGTTATTGGTGATGCAATTGCCGTTTCTTTATTAGAACTAAAAAGATTTACAAGTAAAGATTTTGCAAAATATCACCCAGGTGGTGCGTTAGGTAAAAAATTGTATTTACGCGTAAATGACATTGTAAATAACAACCAAAAACCAGAGGTTACTACCAACACTCCTGTAAAACAAGTAATAGTAGAAATTTCTGAAAAAATGTTAGGAGCTACTGCCGTTTTAGAAAATAATAAAGTAGTTGGTATTATAACAGATGGCGATATTAGAAGAATGCTTAATACATATGACAATATTGGTAGCTTAACTGCTAAAGACATTATGTCTAACAATCCTAAAACTGTAAATACAGATGTTTTAGCTGTTGATGCTTTAGAACTAATGCAACAACAAGGAATATCACAATTAGTAGCTATAGAAAACTTAAAATACGTTGGCTTATTACATTTACATAACCTAGTAAACGAAGGGATTTTATAATGGCAAAGAGTAAAAAAAATCCGGACGAAATGTCCTTTTTAGACCATTTAGAAGAACTTAGATGGCACTTAATTAGATCTACGCTAGCAGTTGTAATTATTGGTATAGTTGCATTTGCAATGAAAGAGTTTATTTTTGACACGGTATTACTGGGCCCTAAAAAAATGAATTTCCCTACCTACAAATTCTTTTGCTCTGTAGCTACCTATTTTGGTATGGACTCTAGTTTTTGTGCAGAAACTTTACCCTTTACCATACAAAGTAGAACAATGGCAGGGCAGTTTTCTGCTCATATTTGGACGTCTATATGGGCTGGTTTTATAGTTGGTTTTCCTTACATTTTATATGAAATGTGGCGTTTTATAAGTCCTGGTTTATATGAAAAAGAGCGCAAAAACTCTAAAGGTTTTATTTTTGCAGCGTCGTTTTTATTTTTCTCTGGCGTACTTTTTGGTTACTACATTGTTACTCCCTTTTCTATCAACTTTTTAGGTACATATCAAGTTAGTGAAGAGGTTTTAAATGAATTTGATTTAAGCTCCTTTATCTCTACCGTAAAAGCATCAGTAATTGCCTGCGGCATAATGTTTGAGCTACCTATAATAATATACTTTTTAACAAAAGTAGGCTTAGTTACTCCAGAAGTGCTTAAAAAGCACAGAAAAATAGCATTGGTAGTAGTATTAATAGTAGCTGCTGTTATAACTCCGCCAGATGTTGCTAGTCAAATTGTAGTAACAATACCCGTTTTAATACTATACCAAATTAGTATTTATATTTCTAAAAGAGTGCTAAAAAACGAAGCTAAAAAATTAGGTAAAAATGTCACAAAATCCAGTTAAAGAATTTAATGAGTATCGTTCTAAAATGAACGAGAAAATATTAGCAGATAAAAATAAGGTTATTAACAGAATTTTTAATCTTGATACTAATGCATATAGTAAAGGCGCATTAGATGTTAAAACTAAAGAACTACTAGGCTTGGTTGCTTCTGCTGTTTTACGTTGCGATGATTGTGTTAAATATCATTTAGAGAGTTCGCACAGAGAAGGTGCAAACAAAGAAGAAATTATGGAAACCTTAAGTATAGCTACACTTGTTGGTGGTAGTATTGTTATTCCGCATTTAAGACGTGCACACGAATATTGGGAAGCTATTGAAGCTAACCACGAAGGTTAAAAAAAAGGTAAATCTTCTCTGTTTACAAAAAGAATAACTTAGATTTGGATATTCTATGGAAAAAATGAAGCTTAGAGCAGACAATATAATGAAGTCCTATAAAGGACGACAAGTGGTAAAAGGAATATCTTTGGAAGTAAACCAAGGAGAAATTGTTGGTTTGTTGGGCCCAAATGGTGCCGGTAAAACAACTTCTTTTTATATGATTGTTGGGCTAGTAAAACCTAATGGTGGTAATATTTATTTAAATGATATGAATATTACACAATTCCCTATGTACAAAAGAGCACAAAACGGAATTGGCTATTTGGCACAAGAAGCTTCAGTTTTTAGAAAGCTTAGTATTGAAAAAAATATTTTAAGTGTACTACAACTTACAAAACTTAGTAAAAAAGAGCAGCACATGAAAATGGAGTCTCTTATTGAAGAGTTTAGTTTAGGACACATACGTAAAAACAGAGGAGATTTACTATCTGGAGGAGAGCGTAGACGTACAGAAATTGCACGTGCATTAGCTACAGATCCAAAATTTATTTTGCTAGATGAGCCCTTTGCTGGTGTAGATCCTGTTGCTGTAGAAGACATACAACGTATTGTTGCTCAGTTAAAAAACAAAAATATTGGTATTTTAATTACAGACCACAACGTACAAGAAACACTTGCCATTACAGAAAGATCTTACCTTATGTTTGAAGGTGGCATTTTAAAGTCTGGAGAGCCAGAAGAACTAGCTGCCGATGAAATGGTAAGGCAAGTATACCTTGGCCAAAACTTTGAGCTACGTAAAACTAAAATAGATTTTTAAGCCCCTTATACTTTCTGCTTAAACCTTTTTACTTCCTAAATTACTAGCTATAGATAGTAGCACATAAACCAATATTATAATTGGCACTGCTAAATATTTAATGACTACTATTAAAACAATGCATAGTATTAAAAAAATGTAGCGAATAGCATTATCTTTAAAATTCCAAGTTTTAAATTTTAATGCAAACAATGGCAAATTAGCATTTAATAAATATGCGCTTAAAGCAGTAACTGCTAGTAAAAACCATTGATTTAAAATTAAATCATTTAACAAGGTGTAGTTTTGATAAACCAATATTAACGGCAATGAAATTATTAAAAGAGCATTTGCTGGTGTTGGTAATCCGATAAAAGATTCTGTTTGGTTTTCATCAATATTAAATTTAGCAAGCCTGTAACCAGATGCTAAGGTTATTACAAAACCTATAAAAGGAATTATTGAAGATATTTGAAATTCTGAACTATAAAAATTTCCTTCTAACCCTGTAAACATAGCAGAACTCCATCCGCCTGTAGTAGACATTAATAATAATTTATACATTACTATACCTGGTACAACACCACTTGTAACCATATCGGCCAAAGAGTCTAATTGCAAACCAAGCTCACTTTGTACTTTTAGCATACGAGCAGCAAAACCATCAAAAAAGTCAAAAAATATACCTAAAAACACAAAAACAGCTACCATTTCAAAAATTCCGTGTACAGCAAAAAGCACCGCTAAACAACCACAAAATAAATTTAAAAGCGTAATTAAGTTAGGTATCTGTTTTTTCATTTTTTTAGTAAGTTTAGTGTATTGCTATATTCTTCAAAAATACAGTAATATTAGTTGCTTTGGTAAAAATAGTATTTCTTTAAAAAAAACAATTTAAAAAGCTGCTTTTTTAAAAAGCATACGGCAGTTCTTCTAATTTGTTCGATATTTGTTACTCGTAAAAAATAGTAAACTTGAAAAAACACATTAAAGCAATCGTTTTTATACTGTTATTAAGCAATACAATTATTATGTATTCTCAAAACAGTGCTATATCTAACAATGCTCAAATTAGTGTACTTACCTGTGGCTCTGGAGACCAATTATACTCTACCTTTGGCCATAGCGCTATAAGAGTATGGGACCCTTTAACAAGAACAGATAAGGTATATAACTATGGTATTTTTGATTTTAATGCCCCTAACTTTTATCTAAATTTTGTAAAAGGAAAATTACTTTTTAAGGTAAATAAACAAGATTTTTCAAGGTTTTTATATGAATATCAGTATGAAAAAAGATGGGTTAAGGAGCAGGTTTTAAACCTTAACACCAAACAAAAACAGCAACTTTATAATTACTTAGAGAAAAATGTAAAACCAGAAAATAGAGATTATTTGTATGATTATTTATATAACAATTGTGCAACTAAAATTATTGAGGTTTTAAACACATCTATAGGCAAAGACATTACTTTTAAAGAAAACCACATTGAAAAAAATTTTACATTTAGAGAGTTGTTAGATCAAAAATTAAGCACCAATACGTGGGCTAGTTTTGGTATAGATTTAGCCTTAGGTTCTAAAATAGATAAAAAAGCAACCGTTTTACAACACACTTTTTTACCAGACTATGTATGGTCTCAATTAAATAACAGCACTATTAAAAATGCTCCATTAGTTTTGTCAAACAGAACTATTTTAAAAGAACATAAAAAAGTAACTAGTATTAACTTTTTAGCAACTCCTATGTTCTGGTCTTTTCTATTTTTAATTTTTGTTCTTTTTATAACATACACAGATTATAAAAATCAATTATGGTCTAGGTGGATAGATATTTTTTTACTGTTTACTACTGGTATAGTTGGCTTCATATTAAGTTTATTATGGTTTGCTACAGACCATACTGCTACAGCAAATAACTTTAATTTGTTATGGGCATTACCTTTTAACTTAGTTGCCTTATTTTTATTACCAAAAAAGAAAAACAACAACACTAAATTACATAAATACAGCATAATTTTACTTGTATTTTTACTGGCTGTGCCTATTGTACAAATAATAGGAATTCAAAAATTTCATCCAGTATTTATTCCTATACTACTATCACTTGCCACTAGATATGTATTTATTTGGCAAAAAACAAAATAACTAAAACTAGCAAATGAACCTACTTACGGTTGAAAACATATCAAAATCTTACGGAGAACACGCACTATTCTCAGACATTTCGTTTGGTGTAAATAAAGATCAAAAAATTGCTTTAATAGCAAAAAACGGAAGCGGCAAAACTTCTATTTTAAACATCCTATCTGGTCAAGACTCTCCAGATAGCGGACAGGTAAATTACAGAAAAGGGATTAGAGTTTCATTTTTAGAGCAAGAGCCTAATATGAACCCAGATTTAACTATTGAAGAAACCATTTTTGCATCAGACAATGAAGTTTTAAAAGTTATAGCAAATTATGAAAAAGCACTCGCAAACCCAGAAGATGCAGAAAAATATCAGCTTGCTTTTGATGCTATGGATAGGTTTGAAGCTTGGGATTTTGAAACTCAATACAAACAAATATTATCTAAACTTAAGTTAGATGATGTTTCTTTAAAAGTTGGTTTACTATCGGGCGGACAAAAAAAGCGTTTAGCTATGGCAGATGCGCTTATAAACAGGCCAGACTTATTAATTTTAGATGAGCCAACCAACCATTTAGACCTAGAAATGATTGAATGGTTAGAAGAATATTTTGCAAAAGAAAGTATTACCCTGTTTATGGTTACACATGATAGGTACTTTTTAGAGCGTGTTTGTAATGAAATTATTGAGTTAGATAATAATACACTTTACCCTTACAAAGGTAACTACTCTTACTACCTAGAAAAAAAAGAGGCGCGTTTAACACAAGAGGCTGTAGAACACCACAAATCTAAACTTTTATATAAAAAAGAACTAGGTTGGATGCGTAAACAACCCAAAGCACGTACCACCAAATCTAAATCTAGAATAGACGATTTTAATGATATTAAAGCCAAAGCTCACCAACGCAGAAAAGAGCACACTATTGAGCTAGAGATTAATATGGAGCGTATGGGGAGTAAGGTTATGGAGCTTGTAAAAATCTCTAAAGCCTACCCAAACAAACCTATTTTAGATAAGTTTGAGTATAACTTTTTAAAAGGTGAGCGTATTGGTATTATTGGCAAAAATGGTACTGGAAAATCTACTTTTTTAAATATAATTACAGGCACAGACCAACCAGATAGCGGAAAAGTAATTGTTGGTGAAACTATTAAATTTGGTTATTACACTCAAAAGGGAATAAAAATAAAAGAAGGCCAAAAAGTTATAGATGTTATAAGAGAATTTGGAGATTATATTCCGCTTAAAAAAGGGCGTCAAATATCTGCTCAGCAATTATTAGAACGCTTTTTATTTGATAGAAAAAAACAATATGACTTTGTTGAAAAACTAAGTGGTGGCGAACGCAAAAGGTTATATTTATGTACTGTATTAATACAAAATCCTAACTTTTTAATACTAGATGAACCTACAAATGACTTAGACATAGTTACATTAAATGTTTTAGAAAGTTTTTTAATGGATTTTCCTGGATGTTTATTAGTAGTATCCCATGATAGGTATTTTATGGATAAGATTGTAGATCACCTATTTGTATTTAGAGGCAATGCCGTTATAGAAGATTTCCCAGGAAACTATTCAGATTTTAGGTCTTATGAAGACAGCGCTGTATTAGAAAGTAGAGAAAATAAAGAGAAAGAAACTAAAACAGATAAAAAATCTTGGAAAACAGAAGGCAAAACAAACAAATTATCTTTTCAAGAACAAAAAGAATATAACAACATAGAAAACAAAATTAAAAAGTTAGAAGAAAAAAAGGTAGCACTACAAAACAAATTTTCTGATGCTAGCTTAAGTGGTGATGAGATAGATAAGCTATCTAAAGAACTACAACTTGTTATTGATGAAATTGATGAAAAAACAGAACGCTGGTTTGAGCTTTCTGCAATTGTTGAAGGTTAATTTTGCTTAACTATGTTTCAAACACTTGCGCATTTAGGTTTTTTATTAAAAGCAACTAACCAACACGGTGTACACTCACCTTTTATATATAATTACGTTACTAAGTGTTTGTATAAAAAAGAGAAGCTACACCGTAATAAAAGTTTTAACGTTGTACTAAAAAGTATTTCTTATTTTAATGTAAAAACTGCTTTTGTAACGAATAAAGAATTAAAAAAACATATAAAAACCAACATAAATTATACCAATACTAATGTAGACTTTGGGTATTTAAACACTCCAGATTTAACCGTTTTTAAAAGTGTTAACTACCATAATAACACAATGGTTTTTATTAATAACATTTATAAAAATAAACAAACAGAACAAATCTGGGAGCAAATTAAAATGTTAGATTTTGTCACCGTTACTGTAGATGTTTTTTATGGTGCAGCTGTATTTTTTAGAAAAGAACAAGCAAAAGAACATTTTAAAATAAGAATATAATACTGTATTTTTAAAATTATAAAAATTAACAATGGACTATACTACATTTATTGTTTGCGGAATTGTACTAGTTATTTTTCTTGTTGTAAATTTTAGAAACAAAAAGAAAAGCAAAGAAAGAAAATCTCGTAAATTTATGAGTAATTACAAACGTAAAGAGTAAGCAATTTGGATTTTAGCAACCCATTATTTCACATTCCTCTTGGCTCCGGCAGCTTATTTATAATTGTTGGACTTTTTCAGCTTAAATTTCCTCCTAAAAAAATAAATAATCTATATGGTTACAGAACTAGCAAGGCTATGTTAAACCAAAACAGGTGGAATTTTGCGCAAAAATATTCATCAATACAATTAATAAAAATTGGTTTTTTACTTGCATTATCATCTCTATTTAGTATTCTATATCAACCTAAAAAAGAAATTGCAGTTGTTATTTGTATAGCGCTATTGCTTACAAGTATTATTACTTTAGTTTTAAAAGTAGAAAAAGCTATAGACTCAAAATTCAAAGAAGAATAACATATGAAAATATATACAAAAACAGGAGATAAAGGAACTACTGCCCTATTTGGCGGCACTAGAGTTCCCAAACATCATTTACGTATAGAATCTTACGGTACTGTAGATGAACTAAACTCTTGGATGGGACTTATAAGAGACCAAAAAATTAATAACCACTACAAAGATATTATAGCTACTATACAAGATAAATTATTTACCGTTGGTGCTGTTTTGGCTACAGATCCAGAAAAAATGGTTCTTAAAAACGGAAAAGAAAGGCTAAATATAGAAAAAATTAGCAACGCAGATATTGAACTATTAGAGCAAGAAATGGATAAAATGAATGAATCTTTACCACAGATGACACATTTTATTTTACCTGGCGGACACACAACCGTGTCATACTGTCATATTGCACGTACTGTTTGCCGTAGAGCAGAACGTTTAGCATCTCATTTAAACGAGAACGAACCTTTTGAAGCAAATGTTTTGTCATTTATCAATAGATTGTCCGACTACTTATTTGTACTCTCTAGAAAACTAAGTAAAGACCTAGATGCAAACGAAATAAAGTGGATTCCTGAGAAGAAAGACTAATATTTACATTATTTTAACGTTATCAACATATTGAATATCAACAATTTTATAAAAATAAATTAAAAAACTACAAAAAAACTTGCTTTTCTTGTTTAAAAATTTATTTTTGCAAAAAATTAAAATTAACTATTACCATGTATTGGACATTAGAACTAGCATCTTATTTAAGTGATGCGCCTTGGCCAGCGACCAAAGATGAATTAATAGATTACGCCATTAGAACTGGTGCACCATTAGAAGTTGTAGAAAATTTACAATCTATGGAAGAAGAAGGTGGAGAAATCTACGAATCTATTGAGGAGATATGGCCTGACTATCCTACAGAAGAAGATTACCTCTGGAACGAGGATGAATATTAAATAAAGAAATACATAAAAAAGTCTCCTTGGAGGCTTTTTTTTTATGTAATTTTGGCAGACGCAGGTGGCTATTTTAGCCTTTTAAAAAACTGGAATACCTTTTGCGTAACAAATTACATTCCGCATTTTATACGGAACATTAATCTAAATAGTTGAATGTGTTTACTTTGTAAACCACAGACTTTATAAATTATAATACATATGAGTTTCATTAATTCCGTGCTAAAGGCCTTTGTTGGTGATAAAGCCAAAAAAGACGTTAAGCAATTACAGCCAATAGTAGATAAAATTAAAGCCTTTGAACAAAGTTTAGAAGCTATTAATCTAGATGAGCTAAGGGCAAAAACAGTAGAGTTTAAAGAAAAATTAAAGGCAGACACTAAAGAGTTAAATGAACAAATAGAAGCTCTTAAAATTGAGGTTGAGTCTTCTACAGATATAGATAAAAACGAAGATCTTTATACAGAAATAGATCGTTTACAAGAAGAAGTATATAAAACGTTAGAAAAATCACTTTCAGATCTTTTACCAGAAGCTTTTGCTGTTGTAAAAGAAACTGCTAAACGTTTTGCAAACAACACTACACTTACAGTTACTGCTACAGAATATGACAGGCAGTTGTCTGGTATTAAAGACTATGTTAGCTTAGAAGGTGACAAAGCCGTTTGGCAAAACTCTTGGGATGCTGCAGGTAAGCAGGTAACTTGGGATATGGTACATTATGATGTACAGCTAATTGGTGGTATTGCACTACACCAAGGTAAAATTGCAGAAATGCAAACTGGTGAAGGTAAAACTCTTGTGGCTACATTGCCAGTTTACTTAAATGCTCTTACTGGTAATGGTGTACACCTAGTAACCGTTAACGATTATCTTGCAAAAAGAGATAGCGCGTGGATGGCACCAATTTTTCAGTTTCATGGATTTACAATAGATTGTATAGATTATCATCAACCTAATTCTGATGCTCGTAGAACTGCATACAATGCAGACATAACCTACGGTACAAATAATGAATTTGGTTTTGACTATTTGCGTGATAATATGGCGCACAAACCTACAGACCTAGTACAGCGCCCGCATAACTTTGCTATTGTAGATGAAGTAGATTCTGTTTTGGTTGATGATGCACGTACACCGTTAATTATTTCTGGTCCTGTACCCGAAGGAGACAGACACGAGTTTAACGAGTTAAAACCAAAAGTTGCAGACATTGTACAACTACAAAAACAATACTTAACTGGTGTTTTAGCCGAAGCTAAAAAATTAATAAAAGCAGGTGACACAAAAGAAGGCGGTTTTTTACTACTACGTGTTTACCGTGGTTTACCTAAAAACAAAGCGCTAATTAAGTTTTTAAGTGAAGAAGGTATTAAACAGTTGTTACAAAAAACTGAGAACTTTTATATGCAAGATAACAACCGTGAAATGCCAACGGTTGATGAAGAGTTGCTGTTTGTAATTGATGAAAAAAACAATCAAATAGAGTTAACAGATAAAGGTATTAAACATATTTCTGGTGATGTAGACAGTAATTTCTTTGTAATGCCAGATATTGGTTATGAAATTGCTCAAATAGAAAACCAAAACCTAAACATAGAAAAAGAAGCTGAACTAAAAGAAGAGTTATTTAAAGATTTCTCTATTAAAAGTGAGCGAATACATACTATGAACCAATTACTAAAAGCTTACACTCTTTTTGAGAAAGATGTGGAGTACGTAGTAATGGACAATAAAGTAATGATTGTAGATGAGCAAACAGGTCGTATTATGGACGGTCGTCGTTACTCAGATGGTTTACACCAATCTATAGAAGCTAAAGAGAATGTAAAAATTGAAGCAATGACACAAACCTTTGCTACAGTTACATTACAAAACTACTTTAGAATGTACAACAAGCTTGCTGGTATGACTGGTACAGCCATTACAGAAGCTGGTGAATTTTGGGAAATTTACAAGTTAGATGTTATGGAAATACCAACTAACAGACCAATTGCTCGTGATGATAGAAACGATTTAATTTACAAAACAAAAAGAGAAAAATACAATGCCATTATAGAGGAAGTTACACAACTATCTAACTCTGGCAGACCGGTACTTATTGGTACAACTTCTGTAGAAATATCAGAATTGTTATCTAGAATGTTAACCATACGTAAAGTACCGCACAATGTACTTAACGCCAAGTTACATAAGAAAGAAGCAGATGTAGTTGCACAAGCAGGTAATGCTGGTATTGTAACTATTGCTACCAATATGGCAGGTCGTGGTACCGATATTAAATTATCTACAGACGTTAAAAATGCTGGTGGTTTGGCAATTATTGGTACAGAGCGTCACGATTCTAGACGTGTAGATAGGCAGCTACGTGGTAGAGCCGGGCGTCAAGGAGATCCAGGAAGTTCTCAATTTTATGTTTCTTTAGAAGATAACCTTATGCGTTTATTTGGTTCTGATAGAGTTGCTAAAATGATGGATAAAATGGGCTTAGAAGAAGGCGAAGTTATTCAGCACTCAATGATGACAAAATCTATAGAACGTGCACAGAAAAAAGTTGAAGAAAACAACTTTGGAGTACGTAAACGTTTGTTAGAGTATGATGATGTTATGAATGCCCAAAGAGAGGTAATTTACAAAAGAAGACGTCATGCTTTACAAGGAGAGCGTTTAAAATTAGATATTGCTAATATGATTTATGATACCTGCGAGTCTATTGCAGATGGTAATAAAGCTGCTAGTGATTATAAAAACTTTGAATTTGAATTAATTAAGTATTTTTCTGTAACAGCTCCTATTAACGAAGATGAGTTTGCTAAAATGTCTGTACAAGATATTGCAAACAAAACTTATAAGGTAGTTTATGATTATTACCAAAATAAAATGGAGCGTAATGCTGCTACTGCTTTTCCGGTAATAAAAAATGTTTATGAAGATGCTGCCAATAATTTTGAACGTATAGAAGTTCCTTTTACAGACGGAATTAAAGCTCTTAAAATAGTTACCAACCTTAAAGAAGCATACGAAAGTAACGGTAAGCAATTGGTAAACGATTTTGAAAAGAATATAACACTTGCAATTTTAGATGATGCTTGGAAAACTCATTTACGTAAAATGGATGAGTTAAAACAATCTGTACAATTAGCTGTGCATGAACAAAAAGATCCGCTATTAATTTATAAGTTTGAAGCTTTTGAGCTTTTTAAAGCTATGGTAGATACTGTTAATAAAGATGTAGTATCATTCTTGTTTAAAGCAGAATTACCAACTGGTGACACATCAGACATACAGGAAGCAAGAACTGTAAGAAGGCCACAAGCAAACTTACAAACTACAAAAGAAGAAATACCTAACAGTGATGAGTTAGCTGCACAAAACAGGGCTGCTAGCCAAACACAGGGTAATAGACCACAAGTAACAGAAACAATTACTAGAGAAAGACCAAAAATTGGTAGAAATGACAGAGTTACAATTAAAAATGTAATGAATGGCGAATCTAAAGTTGTTAAATTTAAACAAGCAGAACCTTTATTAACTAGAGGTGAATGGGTACTAGTTGAAGAATAAAACTAGTACTTAATAGTCATAAAAAAAGCAGCTCTTTTAGAGCTGCTTTTTTATTTATATGCAGTGTAAAACTGCTGTCATCGTTAGTTACTTTTTAATATGTTTATTACGAACAGGAACTTTAATTGCACGCACTTTTGGTTTATTATTAAATAACAGGCCAAATGTAATAGCTGCTATTGTAATTAAAGTTATATATATCATAATTAAACTAATTTTGCTTTATTTGCTTTTGTCTCAAAAGAAAGCGCTTTAATAATATTTGCATTTTTAATTAAATACAAACGTGCAACGCTATTCTGTTTTGTATTATTTAAAACTGTAGACCCTTTTACAATTGAAGCTATTTTTGGCACTTCAACTTTACTAACAGGTAACTTTTTAGTTTTTTGTGCTTGTACAGATACACCAACACATAAAATTAAAGATAAGGTAACTAGAGTTTTCATAAATAGGTTTTGTTTACCATAAAATTACAACCCTTATTTTCCCGAACTTTTTCTTACTCGTTTAAAAACACTTTTTTATCGTTGACTTGCAACAACTTAGATGAACTACCTATTAAAAAATAGTAGTTTTTTTGTTAACCAACACTTAATCCTAAAAAACAAACATTTTATCGGATTTAAAAAAACTAAACAACTATTTAACAATTAGTTACAAAATGTTTAAAATTAAGCTATTTTAGACTTACTACGTTTTGTAGAAAAAGATAATGCCTTTTTAATTTTAGAATTTTTAAACTTGTACAAACGTGCTACTTCAGTTTCTTTTTCCGCAGCTTCTTCAGTTACTACTGTTGCTTTTACCTCTTTAGTTTCCATTTTTAAAACAGGAGCAACTTTAGCCTCTTGTGCCTGTGCTGTAACGCCTACTGTAATAACAAATAATAAAGTGATAATTGCTTTCATAGTAACTTTGTTTGTTAATGTAAAATTACTATCAACATAATGTTATAGAAATCAAAATCGCTTAAACACCTTTATTTTTAGGTGTTTGACAAATTATATGATAAAGTGTAAAAAATCTTCGACAACTGAAATTAGGTGAAAATCAGCTAATCGAAATTAAGTGCATTACAACTGATGTTATATGACTACAAAAAATATAAACGTAGTTTTTAAGAGTAGATAAAAGTTAACAAAACAAAAATTTAAAGAAAAAACTAAGCTATTTTAGTAATTATTTTTTTTACTGTAAAAGTTAATTCTCTTTTAATTTTAGCATTTTTAAATCTGTATAAACGCGCTACCTCAGCTTTTTCTTTAACAACTTCTACTTTTTTTTCTAAAGATATTACTTGTGTTGGTTTTAAATTTAAAACTGTAACGGTTTTGTCTACTTGTGTTGGTACTTGTGCTTTTGCTGTTAATCCTAATGTAAGAATAAATAAAAAAGTGATAATAGCTTTCATAATACTTTTGTTTTGTATTACAAAGCTACTTACCCTAAACAACATAAATTGCTAATTGTAGATAAAGAACGCTAAACTATAGATGAAAGGAAAAAGACAATTTTAAACTACGTTTATCTCAACTTTTACTAAATATAGTGTTTGCAATTTCTAAAATTAAGGTATTTGCTATAAAAAATTAGTTAATTGAATAAAATGAGAAGATTAAGCTATTTTAGACTTGCTACGTTTTGTAGAAAAAGATAATGCCTTTTTAATTTTAGAATTTTTAAACTTGTACAAACGTGCTACTTCAGTTTCTTTTTCCGCAGCTTCTTCAGTTACTACTGTTGCTTTTACCTCTTTAGTTTCCATTTTTAAAACAGGAGTAACTTTAGCTTCTTGTGCTTGTGCTGTAACGCCTACTGTAATAACGAATAATAAAGTGATAATTGCTTTCATAGTAACTTTGTTTGTTGATGTAAAATTACTACCAACATAATGTTACAGAAATCAAAATCGCTTAAACACCCTTATTTTTCGGTATTTGACAAATTATATGATAAAGTGTAAAAAATCTTCGATGACTGATAATAAGTAAAAATCCGCTAATCGAAATTAAGTGCATTTAATCTTAGTAAAAGACAGCTATATTTTTAAAAGTAAGTTTGGATTAGGGCAATTCTGCTTGTAAAACTCTACATCTTTTTTAGCACAAACTCCTGGGTAATCTCCTTTAAAATCTTTAATATCTATTATTACCTGAAAATGTAAATGTGGCGCATAACCTACATTAACTTCTGCCGTTCCTAAAGTTGCTAAAACTGATCCTTTTGCAAACTCTTTACCTACATACACATCATTTAAAGAAGAAAGAGCTAAGTGTCCGTACAAAGTATAAAATGAATGATTATTAATAGTATGCTCTAAAATTATTGTAGGCCCATAATCTCCAAACACGTTATTATTTTTAAAACTGTGCACTACTCCACTTACAGGCACTATAACTTCTGCCCCAGCATTTGCCCAAAAATCTATACCCAAATGTATATTACGTATATTATCACTTTCTTTAGAAAAATTTTTGTTATTAGCATATAAGTTTCTTATTTCTAAATAACCACCATAAGCAACAGTGGCATTATTACTTTCTAATTGTTGTGTAATGTAGGCTTCACATTCATTTGCCCTAGTAATATCTAACTTATCTAACTCTTTATTACCTGTAGATAAGTCCACAGGAATATAACTGTCTTTTAAATTGGTTGTATTAATAATAGAAGTAAAACCTGCCGTTACAGATTGCAAAAAATTTGCTGTATTTTGCATAGATAAAATGTTAATGTATTTTTAAAATAAGTGTACCCTTGTAAGTATATTTAAAAGTAGCACACTAATTTATTAAAAAGAAAATTTATGAGAATAGTTAAAGTTGCATTATTACTAAGCACAATATTAATATCTACCAGTTGTTCATCTAAAAACAATACAAAAAAAGAAACTAGTACAGAGGTAAAGGTAGAGACAAAAACAATTATCCAGGATTTAAGCTCTTATGAAACTGCCTATTTTGCAAGTGGTTGCTTTTGGTGTGTAGAAGCTGTTTTTGAGAGTGTTAAAGGTGTTAAGGAAGTAATATCTGGTTATGCAGGAGGCACAGAAAAAAATCCTACTTACGAGCAAGTAGGTAGTGGTAATAGCACACATGCAGAAGCTGTGGTTGTATATTACAATCCCAAGGAAGTTTCTTATGCTACTTTGGTTAAAGTTTTTTTTGGATCTCAAGACCCAACAACATTAAACCGCCAAGGACCAGATAAAGGCACACAATATAGATCTATTGCTTTTTATAAGAACAAGCAAGAACAAAAAATTATAACAGACTATATAGCTAAACTTACTAAAGAAAAAGTATTTAGCTCTAAAATTGTTACCGAGGTTACCCCTTTTACAACTTTTTACAAGGCAGAAGACTACCACCAAGATTACGAAAAAAAACATCCTAATAACCCGTACATTAAAAATGTATCTGTACCAAGATTAAATAGATTCAAAAATAAGTTTCCTGAGTTATTAAAGAAAAATACTCACTAAATTTAGTACTACTTTAAAACAACATCACTGTATGATGCATCTATGTTAAGAGACCTTGTTGTGTTTTTTGAGTTGTTGTAGCCTTTGTGCACTACCATATTCTGATTTAAAGATTTTTTTATTGATAAATTAGAAGGTAAAACTGTTTTTGATGATTTGCTCTTTATATATATAGTATAAGGTGTTTTTGGTAAAATGGCCTCTAATTCACCATTTGTAATAGTAATATCTAAATCTTCAAAGTCTGATGATATTGAGTTTATTTGTACATTTCCAAAATCATTTTTCATAAAAGCAGATTTTAACAACTGATCTATGGTTATGTTAGAAGATACAGAACTTAAAGTAAGCTCTTTTACCGTTTTTAATTCTACATCTTTAGTATAGCTGGTTTTTAACTGCCCAACATTCCAATTAGTAACATATATAGGAGAATAAGACGCATTTACATACGTCTTTTCTCCTTTAATTGTAGAAGCTAGCAAACTTGCATAAGACAAGTTTGCATTTATATTTGTTGTATTATCCGCAAGTTTTACTTTACCATGACGTACATCCATTTTTATGGTTGCAGATTTAGGCATTTTAATCTTGATTGTTTTTTTAACTTTTAAGCTCTTTGTACCACCATCCTTAGAAATGTAAAATGTATTGGGACTAGTGTAAAATTCATTAGAGTTCATATAAATTACATCTCCGTTGCGCTGTGCTTTTAAGACTTTAGCTTTTACTTTTTCTGAAAGCTCCTTATGTTTCTCGGCTAAAATTTTTGACTTTTTTTGAGTAATTATAGCCTTCTTTTTAACTTCTTCTACCCATTTTTTTATTTCGGCTTCGTTTTTTGCTCCCATATCTTTTTGAAACTCTTGTTGCCACTTTTTTATATACTCTTTACCACCTTTTTGGTATTCATCATAATTAAAGTCCACAAACTTTACATCTTTCAAATCATAGCCCAACATTATAGTATCCATTCTTATTGTGTCCATATCAAAAGACACTCTTGCAGGAAAATTAGAGGTATTAAAATGAATTGGCTGCGCATTAACAAAAGCATCAGTTTTACTAAAAAATTTATTTCCTCCTGTAGATACAGTTACTTTACTAGAATTTCCTAAAATATCCATTTTGTTACGAGCAAAGTATTTTTCTGCTTCATCTATAGACATACCTTCTACTTCTATGGTTGCTTCTACTTGTATTACATTTTTGTTCCAAGTATCAAACTCTATATCTGCATTATTGGTATCTAAATCTAAAACAGCATTTTTATTTACATTAAACACCTCTTTAAATACTTTTGTTTGCCTTTGGGCGTATATACTTGTACAAGCAAGTATTGTTAATACTATTATACTTTTACACACTAATTGTTTCATTTTGATTGCTTTTTAATTCGTTTAACTTTTTTCTAAGTTTTTGTAGCAACTGCAAACGCAATTGCAAATTGTTAATTAAAGCAGAAATTAATTGATCATTAGGCCCAATGGTATTTAACTCTGTATTAAGATCTTGGTACTCTTTATGCAACTCTGCTAAGCGCTCCATATAACTATCTACCAATGTTTTATTATCATTAGACACTTGCAACTGTGCTAACTCTAAATTTATATTTACTTTGTAATAATCTTCAATCTTTTTTAAATCTGGAGAAAGAGCTCCTAATGTTATACCTTCTTTTTCCTTAGATGGCTTTTCTATGTCTACTACGGTGTTGTTAACTGTTGTATTTTTAGATTGATTGTGATAAACCAAAATAGAAATAGTAAGCAATACAATCACACTTGCGGCAATTTTGTACACATACCATTTATTTTGCTTTGGGGCAGGCATAGCAGCGTTTAACTTGTCTTCAAACCTAGTAATATGCCCATCTTTTAAGTTGTGCTTTTGCTTTGCTCTTTCTTTCTTAAATATTTCCCTAAGATCCTGTCCCATATCTTTTCTCTTTTAAAAGTTCTTTTAATAAGCCTTTGCCTCTTAGTAAACGTGTTCTACAAGCAGACTCTGTAATATCTAATATTTCAGATGTTTCTTTATGGTCATATCCTTCTATTAAATATAATTGTACTACACATTGGTATTTATCTGGTAGTTGTGCAATTGCAAATTTTATTTGCTGTAGGGTTACCGTATCTTCTACCAACCAATCATCATCTTCTACAATTGTTAAACTGGTTTCCGTTAAGGCAACATATTTATCTTTTTTAACCTTTATAAAATCTAAACATTTGTGTACTACAATTTTTTTAAGCCAAGCACCAAAAGTTACTTCACCGCTATACTGCTCTATTTTTTGAAAAGCATTAATAAATGCCTCTTGTACCACATCTTCTGCATCATTCTCATTTTTTAAAAAACGCATTGCAACACAATACATACCATTGCAGTATTGTTTGTAAAGCTGCATTTGAGCTTTACGGTTGTTTGTTTTACATTTCTTAACAATATCAGCAGTAGACATTAATTGTTTTTTTTGGTTGCGTTTGTTTAAATAAAGACGACACAAAATTATTGATGTTGCAAAAACATAATTTATTTTTAGTTTTTTATGGTAATCCCTATAAATTTAAAGCAATTTTACACTTTAAATAAAATACTGCTAAAAGTGTAATTTGGGCTGTTCTTAATTAAACAAGATTTAGTAACTTAGAAAAAACCTAAAAAAACCACACAATGAAAGTTATACAATGGATGATTATTACCGTAGTTGTATTGGGGCTACTTACTGTTTTTGTTGGTATACCAATGATGAAAGACCAAACAAAAAAATTTAGTCCAGAAGAAACTGTTACCTATAACAAAAATAATTACAACCTAAGTGTAGTTTATTGTAGTCCATCTAAAAAAGATAGAGCAATTTTTGGCTCTCTTGTCCCTTACAATAAAGTTTGGAGAACAGGTGCTAATGAGCCTACTACTTTTAAAACAACTTCTAACATTAAAATAGATGGTAAAAATTTAGCCGCTGGCACTTACTCCCTATGGTCTAAACCAAACAAAAATAGTTGGGATATCATTTTTAATAAAGAAGTTCCAGATTGGGGAGTTACAATTTTAAGCGGTGGAGCAGAAACTACCAGAAATACAAAACAAGATATTGTAACAGTAACTGTACCTGTAACAAAATTAGATTCGGTTAAAGAAAGATTTACCATTAACTTTGAACATAAAGAACAACCGTACTTAACTTTAGCTTGGGACAAAACCAAAGTTAGCGTACCTATTAGTAAATAATATTGAACACAAATAAAAATATAAGCAACCAAAGTGCTTCTAGAATTAAAAAGTTTAGAAGAGATTTACCTACCACAGACAGTTTAGCTAAAGGTATTTTAAGTGGTAACAAAACAGCTTTAAGTAGAGCTATAACACTTATAGAAAGTACTAATAGTACACATACAAAACAAGCTAATGAAATTATAGAGCAATGCCTACTGCACAAAACTAAGAGTATTAGAATTGGTATAACTGGTGTTCCTGGAGTTGGTAAAAGTACCTTTATAGAGCGTTTTGGAAAAAAACTTACAGCACAAGGTAAAAAGGTGGCTGTTTTGGCTGTAGACCCAACAAGTACTATTACCAAAGGCAGTATATTGGGAGATAAAACACGTATGGAAGAGCTGGTAAAAGATGAAAATGCTTTTATTAGACCTTCGCCCTCAGGGAGCTCTTTAGGAGGCGTTGCACGTAAAACCAGAGAAACTATTGTGCTATGTGAAGCTGCTGGTTACAACGTTATTTTAATTGAAACTGTTGGTGTTGGACAAAGTGAAACTGCTGTACATAGTATGGTAGATTTTTTTCTTCTTTTAAAATTAGCAGGTGCTGGTGATGAGCTCCAAGGCATTAAACGTGGTATTATGGAAATGGCTGATGCTATTGTGATAAATAAATCTGATGGAGATAATATACAACGTGCAAAAAAGGCCAAAGTAGAATTTACGCGGGCCTTGCATTTATTAAAAACACAAGATAATGGTTGGGTACCAAAAGTACTTGCTTGTTCTGCATTAGAAGATATTGGTATTTTAGAGGTTTGGGAAACAGTAACAAACTATGTTGCTATTAACACCAAAAACAACTTTTTTATACAAAAAAGACAAGAGCAAAATAAATATTGGCTATTACAAACCATTGAAGACCAATTAAAGCAACAGTTTTACAACAATAAAAGTGTAAAGGCAGAATTACAAGTTGCTATAGATGCTGTTATAAACAATAAAACATCACCCTTTACTGCTGCAGATAAATTACTAAAGTTACACAGTAAGTAATAGTTATATATTATGATGTATGAATTTACAATAGTTGTTCCTATCTATAATGAAGAGAACAGTATAGCCAGGTTAGGAAAAGAGTTAAACAATTACCTAAAAGTTGCACTAAAAAAAACAGTTGTTTTGTTTGTAAATGATGGTTCTACAGATAATAGTCAGGCTTTACTAGAACAAATATGCTGTAATAATCCACTTTTTTCTTTTTTACAATTTGATAAAAATTACGGTTTAACAGCTGCTATTAAAGCAGGTTTTGATGCAGCAGAAACCGAGCTTATTGGTTATATTGATGCAGACTTACAAACATCTCCGTTAGATTTTAACCTCTTATTAAAATACACAACAGAATACGACTTAGTTACTGGCATTAGAATACAAAGAAGAGATACTTTTTTTAAAAAGTTATCCTCTAACCTTGCCAACAAAATTAGGCGTGCTTTTACTAAAGATGGCGTAGAAGATACTGGTTGCCCATTAAAAGTGATTAAAGCAACTTATGCAAAAAAAATACCCCTTTTTAATGGTTTACACAGATTTTTACCCGCAATGGTGTTGCTACAAAATGGAAAAATAAAACAAGTTCCTGTGCAACATTCTTCTAGAATTGAAGGAAAATCAAAATTTGGTTTTTGGAATAGGTCTATTGGACCTTTAACAGACTGCTTTGCCTATTTATGGATGAAACATAAATACTTAAATTACAAAGTAGTTAAAAAAGGAAACTAAACATAAAAGTTAAAATCTTACCAAAGTATAACATACCTTTAAATGGCAATTATTACCTTTGATAATTAGCAAAAAAAACAAAATGAAAACATTAGATAAAGTAGTTTACGCAGCCTTATTTTTAATTTGTAGTATAGGTTTATATTATGGATTAACAGATAAAGATTTTTTTGATACTTCATATGCTCAAGAAGACGGCTTAGTAGAGTACGGAACAGCACTAATGCTGTTTATTATTAGTTTAATTTGTTTATACAGGTTAGTTACAATATCTAAAGGAAAATCTATTACCTGGAAAATTGGAACATTACTTTTTGCTATTTTGTTTTTATTTGGAGCCGGAGAAGAAGTTTCATGGGGCCAACGCATTCTTGGTGTAGAATCTAGTGAGTTTTTTATAGAGAACAATGCACAGGGAGAAACCAACTTACACAATATGGTTGTAGGAGAAACTAAGGTAAATAAACTTATTTTTAGCCAATTACTTATGGTTGTAATGGTTATGTATTTAATTGTGTCCCCTATTCTTTACAGAAAAAAAGAGTGGTTTAAAAAGCTAGTTAATATGTTTGCTGTGCCAATGGTTAAGTGGCACCATACAATTGCCTTTTTAATAGCAACAGCATTAGTAGTTAGCAACCCTGCTGGTAGAACTTGGGAGGTTTATGAACTAGTTTTTGGAGCTATTTTTATACTTATATTTTTAGCGCCACTAAACAACTCTATATTTAAAAAACTACCATAATTATAGCTTTAACTTAGCTGCCATTAGTTGCATTAATTTGCAGAAAATAAAGCCTAAAAAACTACCAATTACAATACCTGTAGCAACATCTAATGTATAATGTACACCAATGTATATTCTGCTGTAGGCAACAAATGCTGCCCAAGTAAGTAGGAGTACTTTTATGTATTTAAATTTATCTTTAAGCACATTTCCAAAAAATACTGCAACAGCAAAAGAATTTGCTGCGTGTGCAGAAAAGTAGCCATATTTACCACCACAGGAA
Source organism: Cellulophaga omnivescoria (assembly GCF_027915275.1). NCBI lineage: Bacteria > Pseudomonadati > Bacteroidota > Flavobacteriia > Flavobacteriales > Flavobacteriaceae > Cellulophaga > Cellulophaga omnivescoria. The sequence goes on from NZ_CP115819.1 coordinate 51,199, forward strand.
CTTTTTACCAAACGTACTAAACCATCTAAATCTGTATTATGGCAAGGCCTTAAACGTGCAATACCATATTTAAAAAAATTAGCCAATTGGTCTGTTGCACCTATTAAAATACCTACAGATACTAATATTAAAATTGTTTTTTTAAATCCAACTTGCTTGTACGTAAAAAATAACAACACAGCATACAATGGTATAGAACTTTTTTTATTGGTAACAAACATCCAAAAACCATCCCAAGTACTAGTTCCTAAATTATTTAAGTATAAAAAAAAGTTGGTATCGTATTGTATTAATTCTTCAAGCATAATAGTAAATTATTCTTCGTAACGAGAAATTTCTCTGTCGTAAAAAGCTGTAGCTTCAGCAATTAATTTTTCTGCCTCTTCTGTTAGTTCTGCTTCATCCTCTTTTGTAAAATCTTCTAGCCACTCTACCTCATCATCCTCTAAATTAATTATAAACCTAGGATAATCTGTATGTATAATAAATATAGCGGTTGGGTAATCTGTGTTGTCGCCCAATAAAAATTTTGGAAAATCCATAATTATTCTTCTGTATTAAGTATTAATTTTTTTGTTAGCATATTAAATCTAATATACAATAATAAGGCAGATGCAGTTAGGCCAGCCAATAAGCCAATCCAAATTCCTGTACTTTTTAAAGGTGTGTATAACCCTAAATAAAAACAAATAGGAAAACCAATTAGCCAATAAGCAATAAAGGTAATTATTGTTGGTATGGTAACATCTTGTAAACCACGCAATGCTCCTAACACTACAACTTGCAATCCGTCTGAAATTTGAAAAAATGCTGCAACAAGTAGTAGTTGAGCTGCTATTATAATAACCTCTGTATTATCTACAATATTTGCGGCATCATTTACATCTAAATACACTGTTGGTAACCAATGTCTAAATATTAAAAATAGAGCAGCAAAAATAACTTCTAATAAAAATGTGAGTAAAAATATAGATTGTGCCATTCTGCGCAAATCTTTAAAGTTACCCAATCCTTTTTGGTTACCTACGCGTACCATTGCAGCTACACCTAGCCCCATACCCACCATAAACGTCATACTAGATAGGTTTAATGCTATTTGGTTTGCTGCCTGTGGGTTTTTACCCAGAACACCGCTTATCCATATTGCTGCCGTAAAAATTGCTACCTCAAAAAACATTTGCAATGCAGATGGAAAACCAATACTCATAATTTTTTTCATTACATTACTTTCTATTTTTTTAAAGTTGAAACCTGTAACGTACTTATGAAATTTTTTGGTTTGTTTTAGTATTACCCAAAATAAAACCACCATAGCAACCCTAGATACCAAAGTACCAATAGCGGCACCAATTATACCAAGCTTAGGAAAACCAAAAGTTCCAAAAATTAGCAAATAGTTTAAAAGTATATTTATAGCATTACCTATTAAGGTAACATACATAGGATATTTTGTTTGCGATAAACCGTCTGAAAATTGTTTAAATGCCTGAAAAATTACCAGTGGAACCAATGAAAAAGCTACCAAATCTAAATAAGGCATAGCCAATTCTACAACCTCTGGCGGTTGTTTCATTAAATACATTAAAGGCTTACCTAACAGTATAACTCCAAACAAAAATAAACCTAAAACGGTACACAATATAAGTCCGTGCTTTAATGCACTTTTAGCATTGTTAACATTATCTGCTCCGTCTGCCTCTGCCACTAATGGTGTTATTGCAGTAGAAAAACCAATACCAAAAGACATTGCTATAAACACAAAGCTGTTGCCTAAAGATACAGCTGCCAATTCTGCTGTTCCCAATTGGCCAACCATTATATTATCTGCAAAACCTACAAATGTGTGCCCCAACAAGCCTAATATAACTGGGAATGCTAGCTTTAAGTTGTATTTAAATTCTTTGGTATATTGTTTCAAATTTAGAATGCTTTAAAAAATGAAAGTAAAATTATTTTAGATCTAATAACAGTATTAATTTTCTTTTTTTGCCTGGTTCCAAAAAACATCCATCTCGGCGAGTGTCATATCCTGTAAAGATGTATTCATTTCAATTGCTTTATTCTCTAAATACTGAAATCTTTTTATAAACTTTTTATTGGTACGTTCTAAAGCATCTTCTGGGTTTACCTTTAAAAAACGTGCGTAATTTATCATAGAAAATAACACATCACCAAACTCTGCCTCTATTTTGTCTTGGTTAGCATCATTTACTTCTTCTTGCAACTCTGCTAGTTCTTCCTGCACTTTTTCAAATACCTGTTGTGGTTCTTCCCAATCAAATCCTACACCGGCAACTTTGTCTTGTATTCTACTTGCTTTTACTAAGGCAGGCAAACTTTTAGGAACACCTTCTAAAACACTTTTTTTTCCTTCTTTTAGTTTCAGTTTTTCCCAGTTGCGTTTTACCTCTTCTTCATCTTCTACCTTTACATCTCCGTAAATATGTGGATGACGATGAATTAATTTATCACAAATTTCATTTGCAACATCTGCTATATCAAAATCATTTGTTTCACTACCAATTTTAGCATAAAATACTATGTGCAATAATAAGTCTCCTAATTCTTTTTTAACTTCTTCTAAATTGTTGTCTAAAATAGCATCGCCTAACTCATACGTTTCTTCTATAGTTAAATGACGCAGAGATTGTAGAGTTTGCTTTTTATCCCAAGGACATTGCTCTCGCAACTCTTCCATTATGGTTAATAACCTGTCTATAGCTTGTAATTGTTTGCTTCTAGAGTTCATCCTAAAAAAAGTTTTGGTAAAAGTACAAAGACTATATTTTTTTAGGGCACAAAAATTAAGAGTAATTTATTTAAACTAACAAAAAGTAGAATAGCATTATTGCTTTTCTTTTTCTTGCAAAAATTGTAAATACATTTGCTCTACTTTAGTACGCGCCCAAGGTGTTCTGCGTAAAAAATGAAGGCTAGATTTTACTGTTGGCCTGTGGGTAAAACAGCGTATATTAACTGTATTACCCATATATTCCCAGCCATAAAAGTCTACCAGCTCATCTATAATAGTTGCTAGTTTTACACCGTGTAAAGGGTCATTAGACTTTTGCATTGTTATTAATTGTGTTTATTGTTAGACCTACGGTCATTATTACGTTTAGGTTTACGATTATTACTAGAACTAGTTTTAGATCCTGTTTTTTTAGGTCTGTTACTAGAGTTTCTAGAACCACCACGTTGCCCTTGTTTTATTGGTTTTGTAGACGCATTAGGATCTGGCTCAAAACCTTCTACAATTTCTACAGGAATTTGCATTCCAATTAATTTTTGGATGTCTTTAAGATAAGTTGTTTCATCTGCACTTACTAAAGAAACAGCCTCCCCACTAGCTCCTGCCCTTCCTGTTCTACCAATACGGTGTACATAATCTTCAGACACGTTTGGAATTTCATAATTAATAACGTGCGGTAATAAAGGTATATCTAAACCACGTGCTGCAATATCTGTAGCTACTAAAACACGTAAGGTACCTTTTTTAAATCCGTCTAAAGCTTTTGTACGTGCACCCTGACTTTTATTACCGTGTATAGCTGCTGCAGAAATTCCTTTAGCACTCATTTTTTTACACAAATTATTTGCACCGTGTTTAGTTCTTGTAAAAACTAAAACTTGTTGCCAATTACCGTCGGAAATTAACTTTATAATTAACCCCGTTTTTTTACCTTTTGCAACTCTATAAACTTTTTGCTTAATTACTTCTACAGCTGTATTTTCTGGTGTAGCTTCAACCTGTATAGGGTTATTTAAAATACCGTGAGCTAGTTTTTTAATGTCTTTAGAAAAAGTTGCCGAGAACATTAAGTTTTGCCTCTTTACTGGTATTAATTTCATTACGCGCTCTATATCTCGTAAAAAACCCATATCTAACATACGGTCTGCTTCGTCTAAAACAAAAATTTCTACTTTATTTAAAGACAAAAACTTTTGGTTATGAAGATCTAGTAAGCGCCCAGGTGTAGCCACCAAAACATCCATTCCTCTTTTTAAATTTGCTATTTGCGGTTTTTGGTTTACTCCACCAAATATTACGGCAGAACGCAAATCTAAAAACTCGCTATACTCTTTAACATTAGCATATATTTGAGCAGCTAATTCTCTTGTTGGCGTTAATATTAAACCACGTACAGGCCTGTTTCTTAATGGTTTTTCTTGAGATAACAAATGTAATAATGGTAAAGTAAAACCAGCTGTTTTACCTGTTCCTGTTTGTGCAGATGCTAAAACATCTTTACCTTCTAAAACTGGTGGTATTGCTTTTTCTTGTATTGGAGACGGAGTAGTATACCCCTTTTTATCTATTGCTTTTAATAGATTATTAGATAAACCTAAGTTTTTAAATGTCATAAATTAGTATTACTGAACTGTAACTTTATATTAGAGTCTGTTCTTAAAATTAAATGCAAAAGTAATGCTATTTTTATGGTTAACACTTTCTTTTAGAAAATGTTAAGACCCAAACTGTAATTAACTCTAATAGAATACATTAATAAAACTCTGCACACACTACAAAAAAGTTTGTTACTTTTAAAAATTACCTTTATTAAAATATTATCTTATACCTATAAAAAATACATATATAACATATAAATGCAAGCCATATTAACATTATATTTGAAAGTATGAGAGTTTTACTATCCTTTTTTTTATTTATCACCTTTTTTGGTTTTAGCCAAAACAAACATCGTTTTTATAATGAAGTACAAACGCTTCAAGAAAAATATAGTAGTAAACGTAATAGCACACAACCAAGCATTGTTTTTACTGGTAGTTCTAGCATTAAATATTGGAAAACAATACAAAAAGATTTTCCAAACAAGAACATTATAAACACTGGTTTTGGTGGTTCTACTGCAGAAGATTTATTGTTTTTTACTGATGATTTAATATTAGCATACAACCCTAAACAAGTTTTTATTTATGAAGGTGATAATGATATAGCAGGGAACAGAAACTGCAATCTAATACTAACACAACTAAAACAAATAATTACTAAAATAAAAAGTGCTAATACTACCACACAAATTGTTTTAATATCTGTTAAGCCCAGTATTGCAAGATGGCATTTAAAAAAGGACTATAAAAAGCTAAACAGAAAATACAAAAAAATAGCAAAAAAAGACCCAAACATTAGTTATGTAGATGTATGGAAACCAATGCTAAATGGCAATAAAGTTAAGACTGATATTTTTACAAAAGATAATCTACATATGAACGCTAAAGGTTACCAAATTTGGCAAAGCGTAATTACAAACTATATTAATTAACCACTTTAAATGAAAAACTCTATCTTGTTTAGAACCTTTTTAACCCTTATTGGTCTTTTTTTAATAATTGCCTGCCAAGAAAAAAGAGTAATTATAAAATACCCCACTACAGATTTATCTGCAGAGAATATGATTCCCTTACCATTAAAAATAACACCAACTAATAGTGCTTTTGGGTTGGATAAAAATACTGCTATTTTTACATCTAGCGACTCTGGTTTTAAACAAGTAGGCTCCTTTTTATCTAACAAAATAAGTGCTAAAATTAAATTAGATGTTCCTGTAAACACTACAAATACAAATACATCTAAAATTATATACATTAACAAAACTGATAGCTTGGAGCTAAAAAGTAAAGAAGCTTACCAAATGTATATTACACAGGACTCTATTATTATAAATGCTAAAACAGCTGCTGGAGCCTTTAGAGGGATACAAACACTAAGACAAATTATACCTCTAAAAAGCAATGATACGCTTACTACCCATAAAATGTGGCTTGTACCTAGTGGAAAAATAATAGACCAACCTAATTATGAGTATAGAGGCACAATGTTAGATGTTGCGAGACATTTTTTTAGTGTAGAAGATGTTAAAAAATACCTAGATATTTTAGCTTACTATAAATTTAATGCATTGCACTTACATTTAACAGATGACCAAGGTTGGAGAATAGAAATTAAATCTTGGCCAAAATTAACAGAAATTGGCGCTAGCACAGAAGTTGGCGGTGGCCCTGGAGGGTTTTATACCCAAGAAGATTTTAAAGAAATTGTACGTTATGCAACCAAAAGGCTTATTACAATTGTACCAGAAATAGATATGCCCGGACATACAAACGCAGCCGCTGTAGCTTACCCACAACTAAATGGCAACGGAAAAACACCAAAAGTTTATACTGGTATGCGCGTTGGCTTTAGTACTATAGACACAAATAAAGATCTTGTATACGCTTTTATAGATGATGTGGTAAGAGAAATTTCTGCAATTTCTCCAGGACCATATTTTCATTTAGGCGGTGATGAAAGCCACGTTACTAAAAAGAAAGATTTTAAAAAGTTTATTTTAAAAGTATCAAAAATTGTAGAAAGTCACGGAAAAACACCAATAGGTTGGGATGAAATTGCTACAACTGATATTAAAAACAATGCCATAACACAATATTGGAGAAGTGAAAAAAACGCAAAATTGGCTTTAAATAAGGGTATGAAAATTATTTTATCACCAGCTAAAAAAACTTATTTAGATATGAAATACGATTCCCTGTCTAAACACGGTTTAACTTGGGCAGCTTATATACCTGTAGACACGGCTTATTTATGGACACCAGAAAACTTTATAAAAAATTTACCTAAAGAACAAGTATTAGGAATTGAAGCTCCTTTATGGTCTGAAACTATTAGTAATATTGAGGAATTAGAATATTTAGCCTTTCCAAGAATTATTGGTTACTCTGAGCTAAATTGGACCATAAAAGAAAATAGGAATTGGGAAAACTACAAAAATAGATTAGCTAACCAAACCCCTTATTTAAACAGTATGAGAGTGAACTATTACCCTAGTGAACTTATAGATTGGAAAAAAAATTAAAATAATTTAAAAAATAGACAAATTGTTTTAAGGTGCTAAATGTTATTAAATATTTATGTTATTATTTTAACGCAATAACACAAGCTCCAAAGAGTTATATAACCTATAAACAACTAAAACTTAGATTTATTTTATGCAAAACATTCAATTTCCTGTAAAGTTTCAATTTAAAATTTCTTCATTTTCTAACGATTTTACTGCTACAGATGCTAGTGGTAAAACAATAGCATATGTTAAACAAAAGATGTTTAAGTTTAAAGAAGAAATTAAAATTTATAGTGACGAATCTAAAGCAAAGGTTAATTATAGCATTAAGGCAGATAAATGGTTAGATTTTTCTGCTGCCTATGCCTTTAAAGATGAAAATGGTAAAGAATTTGGCAAAGTTGCTCGTAAAGGATGGAGATCTTTATGGAAAGCACATTACGATATTATAGATGAAAACCAAAAGCAACAATACAATATATCTGAAGAAAATCCTTGGGTTAAAGTTTTTGACTCTATGTTAGGAGAAATTCCCGTGTTAAGTATGTTTACTGGTTATTTATTTAATCCTTCTTATATCGTAAAAGATAACCAAGGCAAGTCTATTATTAAACTAAAAAAATCTGCTTCATTTTTTGGCAGAAATTTTGAACTAACCAAACTAGGCGAACTAGATAATGACGATGACGACCGTATTATGCTAGGCTTAATGATGATGATTTTACTAGAAAGAAGAAGAGGATAACATAAATTAAATGCCTTGTAAAAACAAGGCATTTATTATTTTAAACATTCTCTTAAAGACATTAATATTTTTTGAAGTTTATCATAATTTAATGGTTTTTCTAAATAACTAATTACATCTAAAAATGTTTTAGCTTTTTCTTTATCTGAAGGTCTGCCAGAAGAAGTTACAATTACAATAGGCACACCCATACAAATACAGTTTTGCTCTTTACTCTCCATAAACTCAAAACCATCCATAATAGGCATATTAATATCTAATACAATTAAGTCTGGCTTATTGTGTTTTAAATATTCTATAGCTTCTTTACCATTTTCTACAGCAGTTATGTTATTATATCCTAAATTGTTTAATTTACTAGTTGTTATAAAGTTAGTTACTACATCATCTTCAATTAGTAAAATTTTACATAAGTTGGTTGTATTTTTATCCATTAAAAATATATTTTAAATTGTGTTCCTTTGTTTTCTTCACTTTCTACTAATATTTGTCCACCGTTACCTACAACAATAGAATGTATAATATAAAGTCCAACGCCCAAGCCTTCTACGTGTGTGTGCATTCTTTTAAATAAACCAAATACTTTACTTTTTCCGTTACTAGTATCAAAGCCCAAACCGTTATCTTTAATTAGTAAAACTGGTTTATTGTTTTCTAAATGAGTAGATATACTTATTATTGGTTTTCTGCGAGGGTGTTTGTATTTAATAGCGTTAGATATTAAGTTATGCAAAATACTATCAAACTGTATAGGATTGTAATTTATACTTTGCACAGCAGTAAAGTCTTCTTTAATTATTGCCCTGCTGGTAATTATTTTTTCTGAGTGTATTGCTTTTATTTTCTCTACAACATCTTTAAATATTACTTTTTCTTTTTTTTCTTCTAAATTAGATTTTAAGGCAATTACATTGTTTAAAGCCTTTAACTTATCGCACATAAGTTTACCAACATATTTTAGCTTATCAAATATTGGTTTTACTTCATCTGTTATTGCATTGCTAGACTCTAACATACCAAATAGGCTTTGCATATTTGTTAAAGGAGCTCTAAGATCATGTGCTGCAACATACGAGAATTCTTCTAATTCTTTATTTTTTAATTTCAAATTTTCATTTACAATCTGCAAATTATTTTGGGTAGCTTTTAGCTTATCTATTGTAGTAATTAAATTTGTAATATCTAAAGTTGTTACACCTAAACCTTCTCCTACCTTAAAAGCCCTAACTATAAAAACAAAAGTTTTATCATCTGTATAAAAAGAAATTTCATCTAAACTGATAGGTTCTCCTGTTTTAATTACATTTTTATATGCTTCTAATCTTTCTGTACCCTCCAAATAAGGAAATGCCTCTAAAATAGACTTCCCTATAAAATCACATTTTTTAATATTTAGTGTAGATATTGCAGCTTCATTCATATCTAAAAACACCATATTTTTATCAAATATTACGCTTGGTGTATGTGCCATATCAAAAAAAGCTCCTTTTACCTCATTGTCTACATTCATAACTTTTGCACTCATACTACTTGTTTTTTATTTGGGGTTAAAACTGTAATCTGATACAAATTTGGGTCTATTTTTATACAATTTAGGATCATTTGCTGTAGAAAAGCAGTAAGTGTAGACGAACGGTAAAATACATCTGTTAAATAAAAAAAGGCAACATACTTTTACATATGTTGCCTTTTACATCGTTTAATATTCTGTTTTTATTCTGCTGCAGACTCTTCTGTTTCTTTACTTTCTTTAGGTTCAGAAAAATCTGTAATACCATGGTCATGTAATAAATTATACCATTGTATTACTTTTTTAATATCACTTGCATAAACACGGTCTTCATCATAATTAGGCAATACTTCAAAAAAATACTCCTCTAATTTTAACTTGTCATCCTTGTGTTTAACTGAAGTTTTTTCTCCATTTTCTTTAGTTTGTATTTTACTAAATACTTCTCTTAATGGAACTTCTTCTTCTAACGTATATATTGCAATTTCTGATAAAACACTAACATTTGTGCGCATGTTTACCGTACTTCTTTTTCCGTCTAATAAAGATTCTGCTACAAAACCGGTACGTGTTTGTGTTACTAACTTATGTAATCCTGGCTTACCAGAAATTGATAAAATTTTATCTAAACTCATATTTTATTTTATATATCTATTACAAATATTATATTTTTTATAGGGATAAAAAAGAAATCTATCTTCCTTTTTTCATTTCAGGAAAACGCATTCTGTATTCCACTCTAATTTTTCCTTTAGAAATATTTCCTAATTTACTCTTAAGCAATCTTTTCTTTAATGAAGATAATTTATCTGTGAACAAAATACCTTCTATATGGTCATATTCGTGCTGAATAACCCTTGCCAACAAACCACTATATTCCTCTGTATGTTCATTAAAGTTTTCATCTAAATACGTAATTTTTATATTTTCTTTTCTAGATACATCTTCTCTAATATCTGGTATACTTAAACAACCTTCATTAAAAGCCCATTCTTCACCAGATTCTTCAGTAATTTTAGCATTAATAAATACTTTTTTAAATCCATTTAAAGCTTTTTGTTCTTCTTCAGACAAATCTTCATCATCAGAAAAAGGTGTTGTGTCTACTAAAAATATACGCAATGGCAAACCAATTTGTGGTGCTGCTAAACCTACTCCACTTGCGTTATACATAGTTTCCCACATATTCTCTAAAAGCTCTTTTAGCTTAGGATGATCTTGGTTTATATCTTTCGCTTTTTTTCTTAGCACAGGATCTCCATATGCTGTAATTGGTAAAATCATATTACTACTTAATTTTTGTGAGTTGTTATTTACTTAACAACTAATATTTTAATTTCTATTTAAATAAGATTGTAAAATAATTGTAGCACTAATTTCGTCTACAAGTGCTTTATTTTTACGTTGTTTTTTATTCAATCCACTATCTATCATTGCATTAAATGCCATTTTAGATGTAAAACGTTCATCTTCTCTTTCTATAATCATATTAGGAAAAACAGCTGTAAGATTTTCTAAAAAAGGAATTATTAACACTTCTGACTCAGACGCTGTATTATTCATCTGTTTAGGTTCCCCTACTATAATTTTATCTACTTTTTCTTTAGCTATGTAATTTTTTAAAAATGTTATTAACTCTTTAGTTGCTACGGTTGTTAAACCAGATGCTATAATCTGCAACTCATCTGTTACAGCTATGCCTGTACGCACTTTTCCATAATCTATAGCTAATAATCTACCCAAACTGTTTTTTTTGGCAAAAATAATATATAAATTGTTATATGTTTACATTTGGTTAAATTATTAAGTCTCACCTATTATCTTTGCTAAAATTGATTTTACAAAAAAATGACAGAATTACAGAAAACTATAGAAGCTGCTTGGGATAACCGAGATTTATTAAAAGAAACAGCTACACAAGACGCTATTAGAGAAGTTATAGATTTAATTGATAATGGTGAATTAAGATGTGCCGAACCTGCAGGTGACGATTGGCAAATAAATGAATGGGTAAAAAAAGCTGTTGTTCTTTATTTCCCTATTCAGAAAATGGAAACATTAGAAGCAGGTATTTTTGAATACCATGACAAAATGCCTTTAAAAAGAGGTTATAAAGAAAAAGGAATACGTGTAGTACCAAATGCGGTTGCAAGACACGGTGCTTACATATCTCCTGGTACTATTTTAATGCCTAGTTATGTAAACATTGGTGCTTATGTAGATGAAGGTACAATGGTAGATACTTGGGCTACTGTTGGTAGTTGTGCTCAAATTGGTAAAAATGTACACTTAAGTGGTGGTGTTGGTATTGGTGGTGTTTTAGAACCATTACAAGCATCTCCGGTAATTATAGAAGATGGTGCTTTTATAGGTTCTAGATGTATAGTTGTAGAAGGTGTAAGAGTAGAAAAAGAAGCTGTTTTAGGTGCTAATGTTGTTTTAACAATGAGTACTAAAATTATAGATGTTACTGGTGATACTCCAGTAGAAATGAAAGGTAGAGTACCTGCACGTTCTGTAGTTATACCAGGTAGCTACACTAAAAAATTTGCTGCGGGTGAATACAACGTTCCTTGCGCATTAATAATAGGTAAACGTAAAGAAAGTACCAACAAAAAAACATCTTTAAATGATGCTTTAAGAGAGTATGATGTTGCTGTATAGTAGATGTATACTAGAGAAACAAAAAGCCCACAATTAGAATTGTGGGCTTTTTGTTTTAAGTAAATTAATCTTTATTAATTCCAAACTTAGTTGTTTTATGCTTTAAATTACGTGTATCTTTTCTAATATCATTATTTATTTTCCAGCTTTCTTTATTTGCATAACCTCTAGGATGATCCAAGTGTATAACAATAGCACTGTACCTTATTTGCTTCGTTTTTATTCCTAAATTAACTAAGCGCTCACCTAATTCTCTATCTTGACCGCCATACTGCATACGTTCATCAAAACCATTAACTGCTAAAATATCCTTTTTCCAACCAGAAGAATTGTGTCCGTTCCATGTAGCTTTGGTAGTAGTAACTGTATTTAAAAATTTAGCTCCAAAACCAGTAAACCTTAATTTATTATTTTTAAAAGACGCATTTAATCCACGTTTTTTTAACCATGAAATTGAAAAACATATATTTGTTTCAATATCTTCTTTAGAAATTAATTTTGATATATTCATAGGAAGCTTAAAATAACCCCCAGATAAAAAATATCCTTCTTCTTTATAATTATTGTGAATTTCTACAAAGTCTTTTCTTGGTATACAATCTCCATCAGACATTATAATATAAGGAGCTCTAGTTTCTACAATTGCTTTATTTAATATTTGAGATTTTTGGAAGCCATTATCTTTATGCCAAACGTGACTTATACTATAATTTACAACTTTCTTTAACTCTTCTATAGCTTTTTTAGTTTCTTCTCTAGATCCGTCATCCGCAATAACAACTTCAAAATTATTTATTGTTTGTGTGTCATAACCCCAAAGTACTTTTTTTAGCCACTCTACTGAATTGTATGTACTTATTATAATGGAAATGTCTGGTGCTTTCATATAAAATTAAAAATGATAACAAAAGTACTAAGGATTATTTTAATAATCTTTACTTTTGAAAAACAATACTAAATAGAAAAATGATATTAAGAAAATTTTGGGTAAAACTCATTAAAACATTTAAATTTTTGCCTCAAAAATTTTATGTTAAGCATTACTATGAGTATTATACGGGCAAAAAATTAGATTATAACAATCCAATAGAATTTAATCAAAAATTATCATGGTATAAAGTATTTTACAGAAATCCTCTATTACCAAAGTTAGTAGACAAATACGCTGTAAGAGAATTTGTAGAAGAAAAGATAGGCAAACAATACTTAAATGATTGTATAGGAGTTTATAATTCTCCAAAAGAAATTGACTGGCAGAAATTACCAGAAAAATTTGTTATTAAAGGTGTTCACGGATGTAATTTTAATTTGGTGGTAACAGACAAATCTAAAGTCAATAAAACCAAAGCTAACTTAAAAATGTATAAATGGTTAAACAAAAACCAATACTATAGAGGAGGATTAGAATGGGCCTATAAAAATGTAAAACCAAGGCTAATTATTGAACAGTTTATGCAAGATAAAATAACTAATGATTTAATAGATTATAAGTTTTATTGTTTTGACGGTGAACCAAAATTTTTAATTGCTCAGTCTGATACTTTAGGAAAATATTTTTATAGTTTAAATTGGGAGAAAATGCCATTTGGTTGGAAGAAAAAAGACCCAAATAAAATTAATAAGCCCACTAATTTTAATGAACTTATTGCTTTGTCAAAAAAATTATCTAAAGGATTTCCTTTTGTTAGAGTTGATTTTTACTCTGTAAATGGTTCATCTGTTTTTGGAGAAATGACCTTTTACCCTACAGATGCTCGAAAAGAATTTTATCCTGATGGATACAATAAAATTGTAGGTGATTACTTTAAACTACCATCAGTTTAATATAAATTATTCTAATAATCTTACTTAACAAAAATATAAATGAAAGTATTTAAAGAGTTACCCCATTCTATATACCATACTTGCAAGTATAGATTAAAATCACAAAAAAAATTAATACAACATAAAGATAGCATCCCTGTAATAGTCTCTTTAACTTCTATACCAACTAGGTTAAATAATTTAGATTTGGTTATAAAAAGTATTTTAAATCAGACGGTGTTACCAGAAAAAATAATTTTATGGTTAAATGATTCATTAAAAAATAATTTACCAAAAAAACTTGTTAAATTAGAGTCTAAAATATTTCAAATTAAATTCTCTAATTTAACCTGCTCTCACAGAAAACTTATACATACTTTAGAGGAAAATTTATCTTCGATAATTGTAACCTGTGATGATGATCAAATGTACCAAAAAAATTGGTTAGAATTGTTGTACCAAGAGCACTTAAAACATAAAAATTGTATTATCGCTCATAGAGCAACACAAATAAAAATGAATAAAAATGGCAGCTACTTGCCATTTATTAAATGGAGGACTCGAGAAGAAACTAATTTACATAACCCTTACTTACCTATAGGATCTTGGGGAGTATTATACCCTCCTAACTCTATGCCCAATACAATATTTAATAAAAACTTATTTTTAAAATTAACACCTAAGGCAGATGACTTATGGTTTAAAGGAATGTCTTTATTAAATAATACATTAACTAAAGAATCTAGTGTTAAGCCTAAACTACCTGTACCTATTATGGGAAGTCAAAAAGTATCTCTTAAAGAAGAAAATGTTAAAAAGAAGAAAAATGAGACGCAGTGGCAAGCACTGTCTGACCATTTTGACTTAGATTCAATTTTAAAAAAACAAAAAGGGTAAGTTATTTCTGAAAAAAAGCAAAAAAAATTTATCAATCTAAATAAAATATTTTATGTTGCTAACTTATTTAAGTTTTAAGCATCTATAACTTAAACAAATCATTGATACCCTAAATTATTAAAGAACTTAAAATGAAAATAGTAATACTTGCTGCTGGTATAGGATCTAGATTGGGAAACCCTTTTCCTAAGCCACTTACTAAACTAAAAAATGGTAAAAGCATCATGCAAATGCAGATTGAAAATCTGTCTAAAATATTCAATCCTAATGATATAAGTGTGGTTGTTGGTTTTAAAAAAGATTTAATTATGGAACGCTTCCCAGAATTAAACTACATATACAATCCTTTTTTTGACTGTACTAACACATCTAAAAGCTTATTAAGAGCATTAGTAAAAAATGTAAATCAATCTGTGCTATGGTTAAATGGTGATGTTGTTTTTGATGAAACTCTTTTAAATACTTTATTACCTATAATAAAAACCGACAATTCTTTTGTTGCTGTTAATACTAATAGCGTTGCAGACGAAGAAATAAAATATACATTAAAAGATAATTTTATCTTTAAGCTTTCTAAGTCTGTAAAAAATGGTCTTGGTGAAGCCGTAGGCATAAATTACATAGCAAAAAAAGATATCCAATCATTTATTAAGAGATTGGAAGAATGTGATGATAATGATTACTTTGAAAAAGGCCTTGAATTAGCCATAGAAAAAGACAAGGTAGCATTATCTGCTGTTGATATCTCTAAGCATAACTGTATGGAGGTAGATTTTAAAGAAGATTTAGTGAATGCCAACAATTTATTTTATAAATGAAAGTAATTTTATTTTGTCAAAATGCATATGCCTTTGGAATCCTAAATCCAATTAAAAATTTATTGATTGAAAAAGGAGATGATTTTTTATGGTACATTGACTCTAAACTTACCCAAAAATTCCCTTACAAAACAGATAATTACACTACCAGAATAGTAGACCTACAACTTTACCAAAGCGATATTATATTTTCTCCAGGAAATGAAGTCCCTTATTACATACAAGGAGTTAAAGTGCAAATATTTCATGGCTTAGCAGGAGAAAAAAAAGGTCATTTCAAAATAAGACATTATTTTGATTTGTACTTAACTCAAGGACCCTATTTCACAAAAAAATTTCTAGAATTTCAGCGTAAATATAAAAATTTTGACGTTGTAGAAACTGGGTGGCCTAAATTAGATATCTACTATTCTGAAAAAAATAAATATGATACGGAAAAAAGCAAATTACTAAAAAGCTACAATGCTAAAAAAATAATTCTTTATGCACCTACTTTTTCACCTAGTCTTACTTCTGCCCCATTTTTGGTAAATGAAATTAAATCGATAGCTAAAAATACTAATTATTTAATACTTATTAAATTTCATGATTTAATGAGTAAAGACTTAATAAACATATACAAGATTATTTCAAAAGAAAATACAAACGTTATTTTTATAGAAGACAATAATATTATAAAATATTTACTGTTATCTGACTTAATGGTCAGCGATACTTCTTCTGTAATTTACGAATTTTTATTACTAAATAAACCAGTTATAACCTATAAAAACATTAACAAAACAATATTTTGGGATAATTCTACAAGTTATAATAACCTAAAAGAAAAAATAATCTCTAATCTTGAAAACGACCCATTTTCTAGTCAAAGAAAATATATTCAAGATGAATACCACCCATACTCAGATGGCAAATCTGCAGAGCGTATGTTAAATGCTGCTAAAAAATTTGTTCATAACAACGGTGTGCCTGCCAAGCGTAAGCTTCCTATAGATAGAGCTCTCAAAATTAATTCTATTTTTGGAAAACCACTAAAAAATACCTTTAATGATCTCAAGTCCGAAAAATTAAGTGCGTTATTAATTACATACAACGAAATTAGAAATATAGACGCTGTTATTGAGAATTTAAAATTTGCTGATGAAATTATAATTGTAGACTCGTATAGTACAGACGGAACAGTTGAAGCTATAAAAAAACATCCAAAAGTTTCTTTAATTCAAAGAGCATTCAAAAACTATTCTGACCAAAAAGCCTATGCTCTTAGTCTAGCTCAAAATAAATGGGTTTTATTTATTGATGCTGATGAAAGGATCCCTGATGATTTACAACACGAAATTTTAAAAACTATAAATAATAAAAACATAAATACTTCTGCTTTTTTTGTTTACAGAACATTTATGTTTCATAATAAAATATTACGCTTTTGTGGTTGGCAAAATGATAAAAATTACCGCCTTTTTAATAAAGAAAAAGTAAAATTTTCTACTAAAAGAATTGTGCATGAAACGTTAGAAGTTGAAGGAAAATCTTCCGTACTTAAAAATAAATTAATTCATTATGCTTATTATGATTATAACGTATACAAACAGAAAAGAATTAAGTATGAAGAGTTAAAAGCTCAAGAAGATTTTGCTAAAAACAAAAAAGCAACTGTTTTTCATCTTTACATAAAACCAATAGGTAAATTTTTAGAACATTACATAGTTAAATTTGGTATTTTAGACGGTAAAAAAGGAGTTATAATAAGTTATCTTTATGCTTATGCTACTAAAAAAAGATATATAAAACTACGAGAATTACACAATGGCACACAAGAATAAACCCGATCAAAGTTTAATTGAGGAAGTAAACAATTGCATAACTGTTTTACAAAACGGTGGCGTTATTTTATATCCTACAGACACTGTTTGGGGTATTGGCTGCGATGCCACTAATGAAGATGCAGTAAATAAAATTTACAAGCTAAAAAAAAGAGTCAATACAAAAACTATGATTTGTTTGGTAGCTAATGATTTTATGCTAGAAAAACACGTAGAGAAAGTTCCCGAAGTTGCTTTTGACATAATAGATATTACAGACAAACCAACAACAATTGTATATGATAATCCAAAAAATATAGCTCAAAATCTTATCGCTAAAGACAATAGCTTAGCAATTAGAGTAGCAACAGACCAATTTTGTCAATATTTAATAAGTAAGTTTAAAAAACCTATTGTTTCTACTTCTGCTAACCTTTCTGGTGAACCAACAGCTAAAAGTTTTAAAGAAATAAGTTCTGATATTTTAAAAGGTGTAGACTATGCCGTAAATTTGCAGCGTAACATACAAAAAGTCACCCCTTCATCAATAATTAAATTAAGTAATGATGGTACGGTAAAGGTGATTCGGAAATAGGAATGACGCAAGAAAACTACAAAGACGCAATAAAAGACCCAATTTTTTTAGTAATAGCAGAAGCGGCTGCAGAACTTAATGTAGCATCCTACGTTATTGGTGGCTTTGTACGTGATTTTCTTTTAAAAAGAGGAACCCCTAAAGATATAGACGTTGTTGCTGTTGGTAGTGGTATAGATTTAGCCCAAAAGGTTGCATCTAAACTACCTAATAATCCAAAAGTATCTGTGTTTAAAAACTTTGGTACTGCTATGCTAAAGTATAAAGACTTAGAATTAGAATTTGTAGGTGCGCGTAAAGAAAGTTACCA
Source organism: Cellulophaga omnivescoria (assembly GCF_027915275.1). Taxonomy (NCBI): domain Bacteria; kingdom Pseudomonadati; phylum Bacteroidota; class Flavobacteriia; order Flavobacteriales; family Flavobacteriaceae; genus Cellulophaga; species Cellulophaga omnivescoria. Next base: position 69,203 of record NZ_CP115819.1, read on the forward strand.
TGAAGATAGTAGAAAACCTATAGTTGAAAATGGCACCCTTGAGGACGACCAAAATAGAAGAGATTTTACCATTAACGCAATGGCAATTTCTTTAAATAAAGATACATATGGTAATTTGCTAGATCCTTTTAATGGAATAAACGATTTAACCAATAAAACAATTAAAACTCCCTTAGAGCCTGGTATAACCTATTCTGATGATCCATTACGTATGATGAGAGCAATACGTTTTGCAACTCAACTACAGTTTAACATTGAAGAAAAATCATTTGCATCTATAGCAGAAAATAAAGACAGAATTAAAATTATATCTAAAGAACGTATTGTTGATGAGTTAAATAAAATTATGTCTAGCTCAAAACCATCTATAGGCTTTGCACTGCTTCATAAATCACAATTATTACCATTTATTTTACCAGAGTTGAGTGCTCTGCAAGGTATAGAGGAAATTGAAGGTCATAAACATAAAGACAATTTTTGGCACACTTTAGAGGTAGTAGATAATATCTCTAAAAATACAGATAATTTATGGTTGCGTTGGGCTGCGTTACTACATGATATTGGTAAAGCACCAACAAAAAAGTTTCATAAAAAAAAGGGGTGGACATTTAGAGGTCATGAATTTGTTGGTTCTAAAATGGTTTACAAATTGTTTAAGCGATTACGTATGCCATTAAATGATAAAATGAAGTATGTACAAAAAATGGTGTTAATGAGCTCTAGACCAATAGTGCTTTCTGAAGATTTTGTAACTGATTCCGCAGTTAGACGTTTAATTTTTGATGCCGGTGAAAATATAGAAGACCTTATGACTTTATGTGAGGCAGATATCACCACAAAAAACACTAAAAAGCAACGTAAATACCGTAACAACTTTAAATTAGTAAGACAAAAAATTGTAGAGGTAGAAGAAAGAGATCAAATTCGTAATTTTCAGCCACCAGTTACAGGTGAAGAAATTATGAAAACCTTCAATTTACAGCCCTCTAAAGAGATTGGTATACTTAAAGAAGCTATTAAAGAAGCCATATTAGACGGCACTATTCCTAACGAGTATGATGCTGCTTATAATTTTATGCTAAAAAAAGGAAAAGAACTAGGATTATAGCGCCTCACAATTACCTATTTGCCAGCAAATACAACACTTTATATTGTTCATAAAAACATAAACATACATTTTTTATGTTTTCCTTCACATACACTTTTCTACCATTCATCTACACTTTCTTCGTGTTAGACAACATATAATTATTTAACCATTTATTCATAGGTATATTTGAATAAAACAGGTTAAAAGAAGTGTTTTCTCATTTATAAAAACATTACACTTAGTTTTTTTCCTATCAATAAAAAACGAAGCACTTTTTAAAATTAAACGTAACCATTAACCCCTTTTAAATGAAAAATTTCCATTCAATGATTTTTTCAAAGTTTAATGTCAAAAAAAAAATCATAATAAACTTTTTCTGTCTATTATTCATTACCACAAGTTTTGCTCAGTTAAGTGATTTGCACTATTTACCTCCTCTAACTCAAACAGGTAATCATATGAGCAATCAAGCAATATATCTATCTACACCAGAAACAACTGCTTTTGATGTAAATATATATATTGGAACATCTGTAACACCTATAAGTACAGTATCTGTATCCAATGCACTGCCATATACTTATACATTAGCTAATAATGATAATGGTATAACAATGTTACCAGATGCTGATGTAGGAGTCATACTCTCTACTGCTGGACTTCGATTTGAATCTGCTTCTGGAGAAAAATTTTATGTAAACTACAGAGGTAGAAATGGTGCACAAGGTGCTTCTTTAACTTCTAAGGGTAGAGCTGCTCTAGGTACACATTTTAAATGGGGTGGTATTCCTTTTTTACACGACAGAAATATATACAATGCAACATTAGGCATAATGGCTACAGAAGATAATACAACTGTAGTCGTATCAGATTATGACCCCAATTGTGTTTTTAGACAAGGAACTAATGCGGTTGGCTTAACTGATGATATTATAACTATTACATTAGATAAAGGAGAAACATACGTATTAGAGTCTGTTGGTAATAATGGAGATGCAAATAGGTATGGATGGGTTGGAGCTGACATAACAGCTGATAAAGATATAGCTATTAGTAACGGAAATATTTTAGTTGGAGTTGTTGCTGGCTCAGACCTTCAGGATGCTGGTATAGACCAGCCAGTACCTATTGATATAATAGGCAGAGAATATGTTTTTATTAGAGGTAATGGTAGTAACGCATTAGAATTTCCTGTTATAATAGGTACTGCTAATGGAACTGATATTTTCATTAATGGTTCTTCAACTCCTATTGCAACTATAAACAATGGCGAATATTTTATTATCCCTGGAGCAAATTATACTGGTAGTTCTCCTGGTAGTAATATGACAGTAACAACATCTAAAAATGTATATGCTTACCAGTGTTTAGCTGGTAATTCTTCTGCAGCAACAACAGGAATGAATTTTATTGCTCCTGTAAACTGTTTACTTCCAGATAATTTAAATAATATAGGAAATATTGAAGATTTAGTTGGAATTAATTTATCTAATGCAGGTTTAACTATACTAGCTTCAAATAGTACACCAGACGCTAACATTATTGTAACAGATGGTAGCGGCACTGTAACTTTACCTGCAGCCCAAATGGCAAATGGTTTAGCTTGGAAAAGTTTTTATATACCTAACCTAACTGGTAATGTATCTGTACAGTCATCTGGTTCAATAGCTGTTGGTGTTATTGGATTAAGTGGTTCATTAGGTATTGGAGGTTATTTCTCAGGATTCGATACTGTACCAGTTGTAGACTATACAATTACAGGTTCTGGTTGTTTAGGAAGTACAATTTCACTTACCGAAACTTTTGATTCTTATCAATGGTATAGAGATGGCGTTGCTATACCTGGTGCCGTAACAAGTAACTATACACCAACACAAATAGGAGAGCATTATGTAAATGTTTCTAAAAGTGGATGTGATTATAATTCAAATGTAATTCAAGTGTTTTATTGTCAGCCAGATATACTTGTTGAAAAAACTGCTGATAAGAGCACAATTTCTGAAGGAGAAAATATAACTTTTACTATTACAGTTGAAAGCCTTGGAGTTGATGATGTAACAAATTTAGTAATTGAAGATATATTACCTACGGGCCTAACCCTTTTTAGTGTATCTCCTAGTAAAGGCACTTGGTCTTCTCCTAATTGGACTATAGGTACTATGGTTAAAGGAGAAAAACAAAATTTAACTATAATTGCAACTGCAGATGATGTTGTTGCTCCTACGACAAGTATAGATGTAACAAATACAGTAGATAATACCCAAGACCAAATTGACTCTAACGCTTCTACTGATGATTTGAGTGAAACTATTACAATTGAAAATTTAGATGATGATGGTGATGGTGATCCTGACACTACAGATTCTAACCCTTTAGACCCTTGTATATTTAGCGTTAATCAAGTAAGTGCAAATACAGACAGTAATTGGGATAATGCTGATTGTGATGGTGATGGAATAGATAATGGAACAGAAATTACTAATGGAACAGATCCATATAATAATGATACAACTCCTCCTACAACTCCTACGGTTGATAGTCTAGTTACTAATGATACTACACCTGTTCTTACAGGTACGGCTGAACCTAACTCTACTATTACTGTTGTTGTGGGTGGTGCTACATATACTACTACTGCTAACGCTTCTGGTGACTGGACTATTGATACTCAAACAGCTACTCCAGATAGTGGAACTTTTAGCCCTAATGTTAATGGTACTAATGAAGTACAGGTTACTAGTACTGATGCGGCTGGGAATAGCACTAATGATGCTACTGCTTTAGAATTAACTATTGATACTACAGACCCTACAACTCCTACGGTTGATAGTCAAGTTACTAATGATACTACACCTGTTCTTACAGGTACGGCTGAACCTAACTCTACTATTACTGTTGTTGTGGGTGGTGCTACATACACTACTACTGCTAACGTTTCTGGTGACTGGACTATTGATACTCAAACAGCTACTCCAGATAGTGGAACTTTTAGCCCTAATGTTAATGGTACTAATGAAGTACAGGTTACTAGTACTGATGCGGCTGGGAATAGCACTAATGATGCTACTACTTTAGAATTAACTATTGATACTACAGACCCTACAACTCCTACGGTTGATAGTCTAGTTACTAATGATACTACACCTGTTCTTACAGGTACGGCTGAACCTAACTCTACTATTACTGTTGTTGTGGGTGGTGCTACATACACTACTACTGCTAACGCTTCTGGTGACTGGACTATTGATACTCAAACAGCTACTCCAGATAGCGGAACTTTTAGCCCTAATGTTAATGGTACTAATGAAGTACAGGTTACTAGTACTGATGCGGCTGGGAATAGCACTAATGATGCTACTACTTTAGAATTAACTATTGATACTACAGACCCTACAACTCCTACGGTTGATAGTCTAGTTACTAATGATACTACACCTGTTCTTACAGGTACGGCTGAACCTAACTCTACTATTACTGTTGTTGTGGGTGGTGCTACATATACTACTACTGCTAACGCTTCTGGTGACTGGACTATTGATACTCAAACAGCTACTCCAGATAGTGGAACTTTTAGCCCTAATGTTAATGGTACTAATGAAGTACAGGTTACTAGTACTGATGCGGCTGGGAATAGCACTAATGATGCTACTGCTTTAGAATTAACTATTGATACTACAGACCCTACAACTCCTACGGTTGATAGTCAAGTTACTAATGATACTACACCTGTTCTTACAGGTACGGCTGAACCTAACTCTACTATTACTGTTGTTGTGGGTGGTGCTACATATACTACTACTGCTAACGCTTCTGGTGACTGGACTATTGATACTCAAACAGCTACTCCAGATAGTGGAACTTTTAGCCCTAATGTTAATGGTACTAATGAAGTACAGGTTACTAGTACTGATGCGGCTGGGAATAGCACTAATGATGCTACTGCTTTAGAATTAACTATTGATACTACAGATCCTACAACTCCTACGGTTGATAGTCAAGTTACTAATGATACTACACCTGTTCTTACAGGTACGGCTGAACCTAACTCTACTATTACTGTTGTTGTGGGTGGTGCTACATACACTACTACTGCTAACGCTTCTGGTGACTGGACTATTGATACTCAAACAGCTACTCCAGATAGCGGAACTTTTAGCCCTAATGTTAATGGTACTAATGAAGTACAGGTTACTAGTACTGATGCGGCTGGGAATAGCACTAATGATGCTACTACTTTAGAATTAACTATTGATACTACAGATCCTACAACTCCTACGGTTGATAGTCAAGTTACTAATGATACTACACCTGTTCTTACAGGTACGGCTGAACCTAACTCTACTATTACTGTTGTTGTGGGTGGTGCTACATACACTACTACTGCTAACGCTTCTGGTGACTGGACTATTGATACTCAAACAGCTACTCCAGATAGCGGAACTTTTAGCCCTAATGTTAATGGTACTAATGAAGTACAGGTTACTAGTACTGATGCGGCTGGGAATAGCACTAATGATGCTACTACTTTAGAATTAACTATTGATACTACAGACCCTACAACTCCTACGGTTGATAGTCTAGTTACTAATGATACTACACCTGTTCTTACAGGTACGGCTGAACCTAACTCTACTATTACTGTTGTTGTGGGTGGTGCTACATACACTACTACTGCTAACGCTTCTGGTGACTGGACTATTGATACTCAAACAGCTACTCCAGATAGTGGAACTTTTAGCCCTAATGTTAATGGTACTAATGAAGTACAGGTTACTAGTACTGATGCGGCTGGGAATAGCACTAATGATGCTACTACTTTAGAATTAACTATTGATACTACAGACCCTACAACTCCTACGGTTGATAGTCTAGTTACTAATGATACTACACCTGTTCTTACAGGTACGGCTGAACCTAACTCTACTATTACTGTTGTTGTGGGTGGTGCTACATATACTACTACTGCTAACGCTTCTGGTGACTGGACTATTGATACTCAAACAGCTACTCCAGATAGTGGAACTTTTAGCCCTAATGTTAATGGTACTAATGAAGTACAGGTTACTAGTACTGATGCGGCTGGGAATAGCACTAATGATGCTACTGCTTTAGAATTAACTATTGATACTACAGACCCTACAACTCCTACGGTTGATAGTCAAGTTACTAATGATACTACACCTGTTCTTACAGGTACGGCTGAACCTAACTCTACTATTACTGTTGTTGTGGGTGGTGCTACATACACTACTACTGCTAACGTTTCTGGTGACTGGACTATTGATACTCAAACAGCTACTCCAGATAGTGGAACTTTTAGCCCTAATGTTAATGGTACTAATGAAGTACAGGTTACTAGTACTGATGCGGCTGGGAATAGCACTAATGATGCTACTACTTTAGAATTAACTATTGATACTACAGACCCTACAACTCCTACGGTTGATAGTCTAGTTACTAATGATACTACACCTGTTCTTACAGGTACGGCTGAACCTAACTCTACTATTACTGTTGTTGTGGGTGGTGCTACATACACTACTACTGCTAACGCTTCTGGTGACTGGACTATTGATACTCAAACAGCTACTCCAGATAGTGGAACTTTTAGCCCTAATGTTAATGGTACTAATGAAGTACAGGTTACTAGTACTGATGCGGCTGGGAATAGCACTAATGATGCTACTACTTTAGAATTAACTATTGATACTACAGACCCTACAACTCCTACGGTTGATAGTCTAGTTACTAATGATACTACACCTGTTCTTACAGGTACGGCTGAACCTAACTCTACTATTACTGTTGTTGTGGGTGGTGCTACATATACTACTACTGCTAACGCTTCTGGTGACTGGACTATTGATACTCAAACAGCTACTCCAGATAGTGGAACTTTTAGCCCTAATGTTAATGGTACTAATGAAGTACAGGTTACTAGTACTGATGCGGCTGGGAATAGCACTAATGATGCTACTGCTTTAGAATTAACTATTGATACTACAGATCCTACAACTCCTACGGTTGATAGTCAAGTTACTAATGATACTACACCTGTTCTTACAGGTACGGCTGAACCTAACTCTACTATTACTGTTGTTGTGGGTGGTGCTACATACACTACTACTGCTAACGCTTCTGGTGACTGGACTATTGATACTCAAACAGCTACTCCAGATAGCGGAACTTTTAGCCCTAATGTTAATGGTACTAATGAAGTACAGGTTACTAGTACTGATGCGGCTGGGAATAGCACTAATGATGCTACTACTTTAGAATTAACTATTGATACTACAGATCCTACAACTCCTACGGTTGATAGTCAAGTTACTAATGATACTACACCTGTTCTTACAGGTACGGCTGAACCTAACTCTACTATTACTGTTGTTGTGGGTGGTGCTACATACACTACTACTGCTAACGCTTCTGGTGACTGGACTATTGATACTCAAACAGCTACTCCAGATAGCGGAACTTTTAGCCCTAATGTTAATGGTACTAATGAAGTACAGGTTACTAGTACTGATGCGGCTGGGAATAGCACTAATGATGCTACTACTTTAGAATTAACTATTGATACTACAGACCCTACAACTCCTACGGTAGCTATTACTGAAGATACTAATAATGACGGTTTAATTTCTCAAGATGAATTAGTGGGTGATATTGATGCTACTATTACTCTTCCGGCTGATGCTGTGGCAGGTGATACTGTAACTATTACTGATGGTAATGGAAACTCTCAAGACATTGTTCTTAATGCTACAGATATTACTAGTGGTACTATTAATGTTGTAATTACTAATCCTGGTGATGGTAACTCTATTAATGTAACTGCTAATATTACAGATGTTGCTGGGAACGTTGGCCCTAATAGCACTGCTGATTCGGCTACTATTGATACAACTCCTCCTACTGCACCTACAGTAACTATTACTGAAGACACTAACAATGACGGTTTAATTTCTCAAAATGAATTAGTGGGTGATATTGATGCTACTATTACTCTTACGGCTGATGCCGTGGCAGGTGATACTGTAACTATTACTGATGGTAATGGAAACTCTCAAGACATTGTTCTTAATGCTACAGATATTACTAATGGTACTATTAATGTTATAATTGCTAATCCTGGTGATGGTAACTCTATTAATGTTACTGCTAATATTACAGATGTTGCTGGGAACGTTGGCCCTAATAGCGCTGCTGATTCGGCTACTATTGATTCTACTGATCCTATAGTAGATAGCTTTACAGCTAATACAACTTCTCCTTTATTAACAGGTCAAGGAAATTCTAATGAACTTCTATTAATTGATTTAGATACAGATGGTGATGGTGTAATTGATGTTTCATATTCGGTAACAACAGATTCTACAGGAAATTGGAGCATTGATACGGCTACAGCAATACCAGATAATGGTACATTTCCAATATTAGAAGATGAAGACACCATAGAAATAATAGCTACAGATTCAGCTGGAAATATTGGTACTGGTACAGTTTTACTTTCTATTGATTCTGATAATGATGGATTATCTGATAATGAAGAAGCGGCTTTAGGTACAGATCCTAATAACCCTGATACTGATGGGGATTCTATTATAGACGGACAAGAAGTTACTGATAATACCAACCCGCTTGATGACTGTGACTCTAACGGTGGTACTCCTCTAGACTCTAGTGATTGTGATATGGACGGATTAACTAACGCGGAAGAAGCGGCTTTAGGTACTGATCCTTTTAACCCAGATTCAGATGGTGATTTAATTTTAGATGGTAAAGAAGTAGATGATGAAACAAACCCACTTGATCCTTGTGATAATATTGGTGGTACTCCTCCTGAAGGTTCGGCTTGTGATATCTCTATTTACAACGACCTTGTGGGGCCTGGTGTAGATGATGGTTACTTTAGAATTATTAATATTGAGCAGTTCCCTAACAATACTGTACAAATCTACAACAGATGGGGTGTTATTGTTTTTGAAACTAATGGATATGATCGTGGTTCTAACGTTTTTAGAGGTATATCTAACGGGAGAGTCGTAATTAATAAAAATGAAGAACTTCCTGCTGGTGTTTACTACTACATTATTAATTACAATAATAACGGACTAAACAAATCTAAAGCTGGATATTTATATCTAAATAGGTAACTTTAAACACAACCATTAAACGCATAAATCATAAATTATGAAAAAATTATTTGTTAGTATTGTTCTTATTTTTCTTGCTGTGCAGAACTCTTCTGCTCAACAAGATGCTCAATACACCCAATATATGTATAACACCATTGCTATTAACCCTGCATACGCTGGATCTAGAGGTGTGTTTAGTATTGCTGCACTGCATAGATCGCAATGGGTAGGACTTGATGGTGCGCCTACTACTCAAACTCTTAACCTTAACTCTCCTGTCTCTAGAAGAGTGGGACTTGGACTTTCTGTAGTTCATGATGAAATTGGTAACGGTACCAATCAAGATACGTACATAGATGCTGCTTTCTCATATACAGTTCCTACTGGGGATCAAGGTAAACTATCGTTTGGACTTAAAGCTGGTGGGCATTTCTTAAATCTTGACTTTTCTAAACTTGCTAATTACAGGCAAGAGTCTACCCCTGCTGGATATGATGATATCGAGAAAAAATTCTCCCCTAATTTTGGAGCTGGTATCTATTACCATACTGATAAATTCTATGCGGGTATATCGGTACCTAACTTTTTAGAAACCGAACATTTTGATAATTCAGAAGGACAAAACAGTTCTTTTGTTGCCGTAGAGCGTATGAACTTGTATTTAATTACAGGATATGTTTTTGAACTTAATAGAGACTTAAAACTTAAACCTGCGGCACTTATTAAAGCGGTTAAAGGAGCGCCATTACAAGCAGATTTATCCGCTACTTTTTTACTTAAAGATAAATTTAGCTTTGGAGCGGCTTACCGTTGGGATGCGGCTCTTAGTGCGCTGGTGGGATTTCAACTTAGTGACCAATTAATGCTTGGTTTAGCCTATGATAAAGAAACCACAGACCTTGGAAACACATCTTTTAACGATGGCTCTTTTGAAGTATTTTTAAGGTACGAGCTAAGATCAAGATATAAAAAAGTAATTACCCCTAGATTCTTCTAAAAAAACAAAACAAATGAAATTTAAATACATAACACTTGCCTTTTTGTTTTGTTGTGCTTTTACAAATGCACAAACTAAAAAAGAGAAAAGGGCCGATGATAAGTTTGAAAGCTACCAATACGCAGAGGCTATTGATGTTTATGAAAGACTTATTGACCTAGGATATACTTCTGAAACAATTTACAGAAAACTAGCGAACTCTAATTACCTTAATGCTAGGTATGAAAATGCTGCTAAATGGTATGAAAAACTAGTTAATTTAGAAGGTGCTAACGTTGATCCTGAAGAAATTTACAAATATGCTTTGTCTTTAAAGTCTATTGGTCAATACAACAAATCGGACGCTTGGATGCGTAAGTTTGATGACTTAAAACAATACGATTCTAGAGCTTCATTATTTGAAAAAAACACAGATTATCTTAACGTAATTGAAAAAAACTCCGGTAGGTACAACATTAAAAATTTAGAAATGAACTCTAGTGTTTCTGAATTCTCTCCTGCTTATTATAATGATAAATTAGTTTTTTCCTCGGCAAGAGATACTGGTGTGGTGCGTAGGTCTATTCATGAATGGAACAATCAACCGTTTTTAAACCTTTATGCTGCGCAAATTAATGAAGAAGGCAACCCTATTAATGCCGATAAATTAGACCGTAAGCTAAATAAAAAAACTCACGAGTCTTCTGCCGTTTTTACCAAAGATGGAAATACTATGTATTTTACAAGAAATAACTCTGACAATGGCAGGTTTGCCCGTGATAAAGACGGCGTTAGTAGACTTAAACTATACAGAGCTACTAAGGTAAATGAACAGTGGAAAAAAATTACAGAATTACCTTTTAATGGTGATAACTATTCTGTGGCACACCCTGCCCTATCTCCAGATGAAACCAAACTCTACTTTGCTTCTGATATGCCTGGAACTCGTGGTATGTCAGACCTTTATGTGGTAGATATTATTGCCAATGGAACCTTTAGTGCTCCTAAAAATCTTGGAAATAAAATTAATACTGAATCTAGAGAAACGTTTCCTTATGTTTCTAAAAATAATATATTGTATTTTGCATCTGATGGACACCCTGGGTTAGGTGGTCTTGATATTTTTGCAACACAAATTACTGATAACTTTAACGAATCATACATCCTAAACATTGGAAAACCCGTTAACAGCAAACAAGACGATTTCTCTTTAATTTTTGATGAAGATACACAAAAAGGTTTTTTTGCTTCTAACCGGGATGGTGGTAAAGGATATGATGATATTTATGGCTTTACACAAACAAAAGAACTTAACCTTAACTGTTACAATACTATTACAGGAACTGCTGTAAACCTTAAAACTGGTGCAACTATTGCTGATGCTACAATACAAATTAAAAACAGTGAGAACAATCTAGTTTTTGAAACAAAATCTGATGCAAAAGGAAACTTTAAATTAGATGATATTTGTTGGGAAGACACCTATACTCTACTAGGAGAAAAAATAGAGTTTGAGCAAGGCGCTACTAGTTTTGCTATAGAACGCAATAAAGAAATAAAACCTGTTATTGTAAAATTAAATCCTATTAAAAAGGCTGCGCCTATTGGTACAGATTTAACTAAGTATTTAAAATTAGATCCTATTTATTTTGACCTTGATAAATCGTTTATTAGAATTGATGGGCAAATTACTATGCAACAAGTCTTTGCATACCTTAAAGAATATCCAGAGGTGGTTATTGAAGTCCGTTCACATACTGATGCCAGAGCTACTACTAAGTACAACTTAGCACTATCTAACAGAAGAGCCAAAGAAACAGTAAAATATTTACTAGACAATGGTATTGCTCCTGAACGTGTTTCTGGTAAAGGGTTTGGTGAGTCTGAGCTTACAAACAACTGTGACTCTAGCAGCAAATGTTCTGAAGAAGAACACCAAAAAAACAGAAGGTCTGAGTTTATTGTTGTTAAAAATTAAACAACAAAACATCCTATAAAAACAAAAAAGAGGAAGCTAAAAAAGCTTCCTCTTTTTTATATAAAAAACTGTAATCTATTTATTTTCTATCCCTTTAAATATAAAATCTGTTAACTGCTTTTCTATCTCTATTGGGTTTACTTTTATATCATCGTTGGTAATCATACTAAATAACCAACGCATAGAAGATATAACCATAAAAGTTGCAAATTCACTATCCATTTTACGAAGAGAACCTTCAGAGATACCTTCATCAATTATATTGCTTACAGTGCTAATATAACCACTTCTTTTTAATTTAAACTCTTCTAATTTATCTCCTTTTAAATTACGCCACTCGTATACAAAAAGAGAAACCTCATAAGGCTTATTAAGTGTATACTGAACGTGCTTAGATATTACAAACTTTAACTTTTCTACAGGAGAGTAAGAAGAATTCATAATATTATCTAAATAAACTACAAATTCTTCTAAGGTGCTAAATAAATAATCTTCTAATAAAGATTCTTTAGAATCTATATAATTGTAAACATTAGCTACTTCAAAATTTAATTCATGAGCAATGTCTCGCATTGTGGTGGCTTTAAAGCCTTTTTCACTTATTAACTTAAGTGTCTTTTCAAAAAATAATTCTTTTTTTGTAATCCTTTTCATAAAAATATGTTTGATCTTGTTTTGATTGAGACCTGTTTTTCGAGAAAAAACAAGATTCAAATATATGAACGTACGTTAACTATCCAATACAATTAACCAGACTTTAGTATTCCTTTAACTTTTAGAGCTCAAAAGATAATCTAAATATTGCATTTTGTTAACAGTTGTATTATCAAGAAAAAAATAAAAAAACAAACCAAAAAAAAATATTTACGTAGCTATACAAAGCAATGGCAAACTAAAATTACTAATAATAACTATTATTAACTATTATTAACTATTTGTAATAAATAACAAAAAATTAACAATTTCATTAAAACAATAATTGAAATAGCAATCAAAAATCGGATAAACTGTATATATATTTGCTATATTGTAATATAATTACTATAATTAATTGAAGAATTGTTAATATTAAAAAACTCTTAAAAGCTAACATATATGTAAACCAAACTTATTTATAATATTCTACACATATCGTTTTCAATTATTTAAAAGGTCCCCAGTTAAAATAATATATCTATGAGAAGAAGATTACCACCAAACCCAAAAAAATCACTTGTAAGTAAAATACTAATACTTGCAATTTTTTACTTTAGCATCCCAATAAACCTACAATCATACAATAAGACTAAAACAACTTTCTTTAGCGAAAACCTAATCTATGCAAATCCTGTATTAGATTTAAATTCCAATACTCCCGGAAACAATTATCAATTTAATGTAGATCCTACAACATCAAATGTATACCCTATAAGTATAGCGCCTACGTTAATTTCAGATGCAGGAACCATTTTAAGTGCTACTATTTCTTTAACTGGAGTAGTTGACTTTCCGAATGAAGAATTACTTGCTTTTAATGATGGTAGTGGTTTTACTCTTTTTTATTTAAACGGAACTCCACCATACCCTTCTAATACCTATAATTTTGCAGGAACAAGTATTTTAGTAACCCAAACATCGGGCACTACTTTTTTAATTACAGAATCTTCAGGAAATCCAATACCTAATGCTTCTTTTGAAGCATTTATTGCAGGAACTTATTACGGAAACTTATCCAGTTCACAAACTGACGGGCTTAGAACTGTTGATATACAAGTTACAGATACAAGTTCTCAGTCTAGTGCCTCCCAAACTCTAATTAATGTTTATACTGCCCCTGTTGCATACGATAATATTAATAGTATAAGCGCTAGTTCTACAGGTACAATAACAGGAAATGTACTAACAGATGGTACTGCTGATACCGGGAATAATATTTTTGTTTCTGAAATAGATGTTTATCCTACCCAAGTAGGAACACCGTACAACACTTTATATGGTAGTGTAACCATACAAGCAAACGGTAGTTATGTATATGATGTTAATGAGGCAAACTCATCTGTTACCGGATTAAAGAACGGAGAAATTTTACAAGACATTGTTTCTTACACCATAACAGATCAAGATGGTTTTATTGATTATGGAATTTTGTCCATAACTATTAATGGTGTAGATGAAGCTCCTATAGCCTTAGACAATACAGACGAAATAACTGTGGTTGTAGAAAATGATGTTTCTGGTAACATAATTACTGATATTGGAGTTGATGGTGCAGATTATGTAGACAGAGGTTTATCTACATTAGTTTGGGAAAACCAATTTGCAAACGGAGAAACAGTAAACGGAAAATCTAAAACAATTGGTGGTGTACAACTTGGTTTTACATCTACAGATCCTTCATCTATAGGTACAGTTAACAACCAAATAGTTTTAACTACCGCTACTAATGGAGGGCATACAGGTTACCTACTTTACCAGATAGATGCAGCTACTAACCTATCTGGAGACACAGAGTTAATTATAACTTTTAGTGAACCAGTGTTTAACTTAGGTTTTTTAATTACGGATATAGATTATTCGCAAAGTACAACTTGGCAAGATCAAATTACTATAAGAGGTTCTTTAGACGGTACAGCGTCTAACTATACGTATGTTACCACTGGTGGTGTAGTTAATACTGCTGGTAACACATTTTATGGTACAGGAAACGCTATAGAAAGTGATGCTACCGGTAACGTTAATGTATTTTTTAATGAACCTATAAACCAATTAAGGTTAGGATATAATTATGGTCCAGATGTTACCGATGCAAACCCTACTGCTCAAATAGCGGGTGTGTCTGATATTTACTGGCAAGGAGATAACCCAGACATACAAATTACAGAAATAGATGGTAGTGGCACCAATGTTAATACGGTATATACAGGAACTTATGGTACTATTACAGTAAATAGTGATGGTAGCTATACATATACTCCAGACATTAACAACACCGCTGTTGCTGGGCTATTAATTGGTCAAACACTTACCGAAACTTTTCAATACAGATTGTCTGACGGTTCTAATTCTGACACCGCTAACTTAATTATTACATTAAAAGGAAATAAAACCCCACCTACAATAGATATTACTACACCTATTGAGGGTGATGATGTTGTAAATGCATCGGAAGATAATGATGTTACCATTTCTGGTACTACCACTGGTATTGAAGACAATCAAATTGTTACCGTAACTTTTTCTGATGGTACAAATACGGTAACCACAACTGCTACGGTTAGTGGCAATGCCTGGACAGCTGCAGATGCAGATATTTCAGGCTTAACTAACGGAACAATTACTGTAACCGCAGATGTTACCGATGTTGCAGGAAACCCAGCTACGGACAATGATCCTATTACCCTAGATAACACATTACCAACTATTGATATTACAACTCCTATTGAGGGTGATGATATTGTAAATGCATCGGAAGATAATGACGTTACCATTTCTGGTACTACAACCGATGTTGAAGACGGACAAACCGTAACCGTTACTTTTTCTGATGGTACAAATACGGTAACCACAACTGCTACGGTTAGTGGTAATACTTGGACAGCTGCGGATGCAGATATTTCTGGATTGACTAACGGACCCATTACCGTTACCGCAGATGTTACCGATGTTGCTCTCAACCCAGCTACCGATAATGATCCTATTACCTTAGATAACACATTACCAACAATAGACATTACTACACCTATTGAGGGTGATAATGTAGTAAACGCTGCTGAAGATGGTGATGTTACCATTTCTGGTACTACTACCGGTGTAGAAGATAATCAGATTGTAACCGTTACTTTTTCTGATGGTACAACTACTGTAACCACAACGGCTATTGTTACTGGTAACGCTTGGACAGCTGCAGATGCAGATATTTCTGGTTTAACAAACGGACCTATTACCGTTACCGCAGATGTTACCGATGCTGCAAGTAATCCTGCTACGGATAATGATCCTATTACTCTAGATAATACATTACCAACAATAGACATAACTACACCTATTGAAGGTGATAACATAGTTAATGCATCGGAAGATAATGATGTTACCATCTCTGGTACTACTACTGATGTTGAAGACGGACAAACCGTAACCGTTACTTTTAGTGATGGTACAAATACTGTTACCACAACGGCTACTGTAACTGGTAATGCTTGGACTGCGGCAGATGGTGATATTTCGGGCTTAACAAACGGACCTATTACCGTTACTGCAGATGTTACCGATGTTGCTCTTAACCCAGCTACGGATAATGAATCTATTACATTAGATAGTACACTGCCAACAATAGATATTACAACGCCAATTGAAGGTGATAACGTAGTGAGCGGAAATGAAGATAACGATGTTACCATTTCTGGTACTACTACAGGTGTAGAAGATAACCAAACCGTAACTGTTACCTTTTCTGATGGCTCAAATACTGTAACCACTACCGCTACAGTTAGTGGTGGTAATTGGACAGCTACTGATGCAGATATCTCTGGTTTAACTAATGGACCTATTACCGTTACTGCTTATGTTACTGATGTTGCTCTTAACCCTGCTACGGATAACGACCCAATTACTCTAGATAACACATTACCAACAATAGACATAACTACACCTATTGAGGGTGATAATATTGTTAATGCAGCAGAAGATAATGATGTTACTATAACTGGTACAACTACTGGTGTAGAGAACAACCAAACAGTAACCGTTACTTTTAGTGATGGCACAAATACTGTAACCACAACTGCTACTGTTAACGCTAATTCTTGGATAGCTACAGACGCAGATATTTCAGGCTTAACTAACGGACCTATTACCGTTACCGCAGATGTTACCGATGTTGCTCTTAACCCGGCAACGGATAATGACCCTATTACTTTAGATAATTCTATTCCTGTACCAACTATAGTTATAGATAATGTAACTGCAAATAACTTGGTTACTGCTACAGAGGCTGCAAATGACATTGCAATAACTGGTACTGTAAGTGGAGACTTCAATACTGGAGATACGGTTACAATAACCGTTAACGGTACAGATTATACTGGTACTGTAGATTCTGGTGGTGTTTTTAGTATTGATGTTCCTGGTTCTGAATTACAAGAAGATGCAGATTTAACTATTGAAGGAAGTGTTACAACAACTGATGCTGCAGGAAACTCTAATTCTGCCGCTACTACTAAAACATATAACTTAGATAATGATGGCGATGGTATTACTGATAATATAGATGAAGATGACGATAATGATGGTATTACAGATGTTGTAGAAGGCACTTCAGATTTTGACAATGATGGTGTTCCTAATTATTTAGATTTGGATAGTGATAATGATGGTATACCTGATATTGTAGAAACGGGCAATGGTAACCTAGATTTAGATGGAAATGGATCTATAGACACGGGAGAAAGTAATGTTGGAACTAACGGAATTCCGGATAGCGCTGAAGATGGTGGCGTTGATGGTAATGGGGTTTCAAATGTTCCTGTTGATAGTGATGGGTCTGGAAGTCCTAATTATTTAGATATAGATTCTGATAATGATGGTATCACGGATACCGTTGAATCTCAATCTGATGCTAGTTTAGTTCAAAGTACCGGAAATGATTCTGATAACGATGGTATAGACGATGCTTTTGATACAGATAACGGTGGTTCTTTTACAAATACTCCAGAAAATACAGATGGAGACGCTAACCCAGATTATTTAGATTTAGACAGTGATGATGATGGTATTATTGATAACATTGAATGGCAATCTACTTCTGGATATGTGTTACCTAGCGTAGATGGTGACGGTAACGGACTTGCAGATAATTACGAGACTGCGGCAGGTTCTGGTGTTTCAATTAATCAGCCGGCTAATTCAGACGGTACGGATAGTCCAGATTTTAGAGATTTGGATTCTGATAATGATGGCTTAACAGATTACGTTGAAGCTTATGATGTAGACGCAGATAACTCTGCAGATACAGTACCTACCAATACTGACATTGATAATGATGGTCTAGACGACGGTTTTGATAACAGCACAACGGAACCTAATGGAATTGCAGATCCAAACGGTCCAACAAATAGCAATCAACAAGTATCAACTTTTCCTAACGATCAAGATCCTTTTACTTCTGAAGTAGATTTTAGAGACCCAACAACACACGTAGATCCTATTGATACAGATGGTGATAACGTTAATAATGATATAGATATTGACGATGATAATGATGGTATTTTAGATTATGTAGAATCTTTAGGATTTACACCTACAGATACAAAAGGTGATGCTTGTGGCATACCTGCTGGCTCATTTAATGGAGGTACATATATAGGCGGTGGATCTGGAGCGGGTACAATAGGTGCAGAATACAGATTCTCTACAGTGGTAAGTTCATCATTGGGTGTGTTAGATGCTATTGTAAGAATTACAGATATTGACAATGCAATTTTAACCTCTATAGATGACAGCTCAACTGGTAGTGCAAATGCTTGGCAACCAAGTTTTACAATTGGTGGAGGTGCCGGTGCTACTGGTGGTATATCATTTAATGTGCGTTTAGTTGCAACAGGAACAAATTTTCAAGTTAACCTAATAAGGTTTGGTGGTGTTATCTATGATATTGATGGAGCCAACGCTAGGGAAAGTGTTACCCTAACAAGACCAGGATTGTATGCTATAGACAGCAATTCGTTACTTACGGTATCAGAAAATCTAGCTACAGGTACAGCCACTTTTCAAGGACCTGCACAAACTTGGGATAATATTGATTTTGGTCCAAGATTAGCAGCTTATTTTAATTTTTATGAAACAACAAATTTAGACATCACATTTAGTGGAGAACTACAGCCTAGTTTTTCTTCTAACACTTATTTGGGGTCTGTATTGTTTCAAACTTGTGATATTAACGGTTTATATACTCCAAACAATACTACTTCTTCTAATAATACAGATGGCTCTACAACTACTGCTTCAGGACCTGGAACAGCTCCTGTTTATACTATATATCAAGGTATAGACAGTGATAATGATGGTATAGAAGATCATTTAGATATAGACTCTGATAATGATGGTATACCAGACAATGTAGAGGCACAACCTACAATAGGTTATGTGGCTCCATCAAGTACTTTTGACGCAAACGGTTTAGATACAAATTATCCTAACGGTTTAACTCCTGAAAAGACGGGTATAGATGAAATACCTGATTATTTAGATTTGGATACAGATGATGATGGATTAAGTGATACGGAAGAAGCAGGATTTAATTCCCCTTCAAACAATTTAGATTCTGATGGTGATGGTCTTTTAGATGAGTTTGATGATGTAGATACTTCAGGTGGTTTGTATGATACTAATGACGATCAAAACAATGGAGCACAAGACCTGCCAAATATTGCTATTAATGAAACACCGGAAGTAGACTACCGTGAAGCTGGTATAGCAGATAATGATAATGATGGAATTCCTGATTCGGTTGATTTAGATGATGATAACGATGGAATTCTAGATACAGCAGAAAGTCCTGGTGGCGTTGACCCTAGTGCTGACGATGACAATAATAATATACTTAATTTTAGAGACACAAATGCAACCAATGATTTAAACAATGATGGTATTGTTGATGCATTTGACACTGATGGTGATGGTGTTCCTAACCATTTTGACTTAGATGCTGATAATGATGGTATTTACGATACTGTTGAGTCCGGAAGCAACCAAGCACACTCCAACGGAATAGTAAATGGTGCTGTTGGCACAGACGGTGTTCCTAATAGTGTACAAGATAGCGGACAAGAAAACAGCGGAACAGTTAACTATACTTTAGCTGACTCTGAAAGTACTCCAGACGGAATACCTGACTTTTTAGAATTAGATGCGGATGGTGATTTATGTAATGATGTTACTGAAGCTGGTTTTACAGATCCTAATGGAGATGGTATACTTGGTGACACACCAACAACTGTAAATGCTAACGGAATTGTTATTGATACTGATGTTACAGATGGCTATACCGTTCCTAACAATCTAGACAGCGCAAGTAATTCGCAGTACGATTTTCAACAACCTGGAGTTGCTCCTACTATTGCCAATGCTGCAGACCAACCACAGGACATTATTACAAATGCAGATACATCAGAGTCCTTTTCGGTAACTGCTACGGGAACAAACTTGTTATACCAATGGCAAGTAGATGATCAATCAGGAAGTGGGTTTGTAGATATTGACGATACAAACACTGCTGATATATATACAGGAAGTACCTCGCCTACTTTAACCTTATCTGGAATTACCGTTACTGAAGACGGATATCAATATAGAGTAATAGTTACAGAGCTTTCATATGTATGTTCTCCGGTGGTATCTAACCCTGCTTTACTAACTGTAGATGTAACTAACCCTGTAATTGCTATAGATGTTGTTGCCGTAGATGATATTATAAATGCAGTAGAAGATAATTCACCTGTAACAATTTCTGGTACTACGGATGCTGAAGACGGACAGACTGTAACTGTTAACCTAAACGGTAGCACTTACACTGCTATTGTTTCATCAGGAACTTGGACATTAGATATAACTGCTGCAGATGCTCAAGCACTTGATGCTTTAGAAACAATAATAGCTAACGTATCTGACCTAGCTGGTAACCCTGCTACCCAAGCAACAAGAGATATTATACACGATGTAGATGCCACAATAGATATAACTACACCTATAGAAGGTGATGATATTATAAATGCTGCTGAAGATAATGACGTTACCATTTCTGGTACTACAACCGATGTTGAGGACGGACAAACTGTAACCGTTACTTTTAGTGATGGTACAAATACGGTAACCACAACGGCTACTGTAACCGGTAATGCTTGGACAGCCGCAGACGCAGATATTTCAGGCTTAACTAACGGAACAATTACCGTTACAGCAGATGTTACAGATGTTGCAGGAAACCCTGCTACGGACAACGACCCTGTTACGCTTGAAAATTCGGTGCCAACTATAGACATCACAACTCCTATTGAAGGTGATAATATTGTAAATGCTTCTGAAGATAATGATGTTACCATTTCTGGTACAACTACCGATGTCGAAGATAATCAAACTGTAACAGTCACTTTTAGCGATGGTACAAATACGGTAACCACAACGGCTACTGTAACTGGTAATGCTTGGACTGCGGCAGATGCAGATATTTCGGGCTTAACTAATGGTTCTATTACTGTAACCGCAGATGTTACAGATGTTGCAGGAAACCCTGCTACGGACAATGATCCTGTAACTTTGGATAACACATTACCAACTATTGATATTACAACTCCTATTGAGGGTGATGATGTTGTAAATGCTGCAGAAGATGGTGATGTAACTATTTCTGGTACAACAACCGATGTTGAGGACGGACAAACCGTAAACGTAACTTTTAGTGATGGTACAAATACGGTAATCACAACTGCTACTGTAACTGGTAATACTTGGACTGCGGCAGATGCAGATATTTCGGGCTTAATTAACGGAACAATTACTGTAACCGCAGATGTTACAGATGTTGCAGGAAATCCTGCTACGGACAACGACCCTGTTACGCTTGAAAATTCAGTGCCAACTATAGACATCACAACACCTATTGAGGGTGATAATGTAGTTAATGCGTCGGAGGATAATGACGTTACCATTTCTGGTACTACCACAGGTGTTGAGGATAATCAAATTGTAACAGTTACGTTTAGTGACGGCACAAATACTGTGACTACCACAGCTACTGTATCTGGTAATACCTGGACAGCAACAGACGCAGATATTTCTGGCTTAACTAACGGAACAATTACTGTAACTGCAGATGTTACCGATGTAGCTCTTAACCCAGCTACGGACAATGATCCTATTACTCTAGATAATACATTACCAACTATAGATATTACAACACCTATTGAGGGTGATAATATCGTTAATGCGTCCGAAGACAAAAATGTTACAATCTCTGGTACTACTACAGATGTTGAAGACGGACAAACAGTAACCGTTACTTTTAGTGATGGTACAAATACGGTAACCACAACGGCTACTGTTACTGGTAATGCTTGGACTGCGGCAGATGCAGATTTATCAGGACTTAATAATGGTGCTATTACCGTTACCGCAGATGTTACAGATGTTGCTCTTAACCCGGCTACGGACAATGATCCTGTTACTCTAGATAACACATTACCAACTATTAATATTACAACGCCTATTGAGGGTGATAATGTAGTTAATGCATCGGAAGATGGTGATGTAACTATTTCTGGTACTACCACAGGTGTTGAGGATAATCAAATTGTTACAGTCACTTTCAGTGACGGCACAAATACTGTGACTACAACAGCTACTGTATCTGGTAATACCTGGACGGCAACAGATGCAGATATCTCTGGATTGACTAACGGACCTATTACCATTACCGCAGATGTTACCGATGTAGCTCTTAATCCTGCTACGGACAACGATCCTGTTACTTTAGATAACACATTACCAACTATTAATATTACAACACCTATTGAGGGTGATAATGTTGTAAATGCATCGGAAGATAATGATGTTACCATTTCTGGTACTACCACAGGTGTTGAGGATAATCAAATTGTAACAGTCACTTTCAGTGACGGCACAAATACTGTGACCACCACAGCTACTGTATCTAGTAATACTTGGACGGCAACAGATGCAGATATCTCTGGTTTAACAAACGGACCTATTACAGTTACCGCAGATGTTACCGATGTTGCTCTTAATCCTGCTACGGATAATGATCCAATTACCTTAGATAATACATTACCAACAATAGACATAACTACACCTATTGAGGGTGATGATGTTGTAAATGCATCGGAAGATGGTGATGTAACTATTTCTGGTACTACCACAGGTGTTGAGGATAATCAAATTGTTACAGTCACTTTCAGTGACGGCACAAATACTGTGACTACCACAGCTACTGTGTCTGGTAATACTTGGACGGCAACAGATGCAGATATTTCTGGATTGACTAACGGACCTATTACCGTTACCGCAGATGTTACCGATGTAGCTCTTAATCCTGCTACGGACAACGATCCTGTTACTTTAGATAACACATTACCAACTATTAATATTACAACACCTATTGAGGGTGATAATGTAGTTAATGCATCGGAAGATAATGACGTTACCATTTCTGGTACTACCACAGGTGTTGAGGATAATCAAATTGTAACAGTCACTTTCAGTGACGGCACAAATACTGTGACCACCACAGCTACTGTATCTAGTAATACTTGGACGGCAACAGATGCAGATATCTCTGGTTTAACAAACGGACCTATTACAGTTACCGCAGATGTTACCGATGTTGCTCTTAATCCTGCTACGGATAATGATCCAATTACCTTAGATAATACATTACCAACAATAGACATAACTACACCTATTGAGGGTGATGATGTTGTAAATGCATCGGAAGATAATGATGTTTCCGTTTCTGGTACTACTACTGATGTTGAGGATGGACAAACTGTAACAGTAACTTTTTCTGATGGTACAAATACGGTAACCACAACGGCTACTGTTACTGGTAATGCTTGGACTGCGGCAGATGCAGATATTTCTGGTTTGATTAACGGACCTATTACCGTTACCGCAGAGGTTACCGATGTTGCACTTAATCCTGCTACGGATAATAATCCTGTTACTCTAGATAACACATTACCAACTATTGATATTACAACTCCTATTGAAGGTGATGATGTTGTAAATGCTGCAGAAGATGGTGATGTTACCATTTCTGGTACTACTACTGATGTTGAGGATGGACAAACTGTAACAGTAACTTTTTCTGATGGTACAAATACGGTAATCACTACGGCTACTGTTACTGGTAATGCTTGGACTGCGGCAGATGCAGATATATCGGGCTTAACTAATGGTTCTATTACTGTAACCGCAGAGGTTACCGATGTTGCACTTAATCCTGCTACGGATAATGATCCTATTATTCTAGATAACACATTACCAACTATTGATATTACAACACCTATTGAAGGTGATGATGTTGTAAATGCATCGGAAGATGGTGATGTAACTATTTCTGGTATTACTACCGATGTTGAAGACGGACAAACTGTAACAGTAACTTTTTCTGATGGTACAAATACAGTAACCACAACGGCTACTGTTACTGGTAATACTTGGACTGCAGCAGATGCAGATATTTCGGGCTTAACTAACGGAATAATTACTGTAACCGCTGATGTTACCGATGTTGCTCTTAACCCAGCTACAGACAATGATCCTATTACTTTAGATAATTCACAGCCAATTGTAGATAGCTTTAGTACTTCAGATATTAATCCAGTATTAACAGGTCAAGGAGATGCTAATGAGGCTCTTATTATTGAACTTGACACAAATGGTGATAATATAATAGATGTTACATATGCCGTTACAACTGACTCTGCAGGAAACTGGAGTTTAGATACTGAAACGCAATCGCCAATTAACGGTTCTTTTCCGGTATTGACTGATGAGGATGTTATAGATATTATTACAACTGATAATGCCGGCAACAGGGGTACTGGAGCTGTTACTATATCTGTAGACTCAGATGGTGATGGACTTACAAATAATGAAGAGGCTACTTTAGGCACAGACCCTAATAACCCTGATACAGATGGCGATGGGATTTCTGACGGACAAGAAATTACAGATGGTACAGATCCTTTAGACGATTGCGATTCTGTAGGTGGTACACCTTTACCAACTAGTGATTGTGATATGGATGGGTTAACTAATGCTGAAGAAGCTTCCATTGGAACTGATCCTAATAATTCTGATTCTGATAATGATGGACTTTTAGATGGTGAAGAAGTAACTTTAGGTACAGATCCTAACAATCCTGATACAGATGGTGATACCATTTTAGACGGACAAGAAGTTACCGATAATACCAACCCGCTTGATGATTGTGAGTCTAACGGTGGTACTCCTCTAGACTCTAGTGATTGTGATATGGACGGATTAACTAACGCGGAAGAAGCGGCTTTAGGTACTGATCCTTTTAACCCAGATTCAGATGGTGATTTAATTTTAGATGGTAAAGAAGTAGATGATGAAACAAACCCACTTGATCCTTGTGATAATATTGGTGGTACTCCTCCTGAAGGTTCGGCTTGTGATATCTCTATTTACAACGACCTTGTGGGGCCTGGTGTAGATGACGGTTACTTTAGAATTATTAATATTGAGCAGTTCCCTAACAATACTGTACAAATCTACAACAGATGGGGTGTTCTTGTTTTTGAAACTAATGGATATGATCGTGGTTCTAACGTTTTTAGAGGTATATCTAACGGGAGAGTCGTAATTAATAAAAATGAAGAACTTCCTGCTGGTGTTTACTACTACATTATTAATTACAATAATAACGGACTAAACAAATCTAAAGCCGGATATTTATATCTAAATAGGTAACTTTAAACACAACCATTAAACGCATAAATCATAAATTATGAAAAAATTATTTGTTAGTATTGTTCTTATTTTTCTTGCTGTGCAGAACTCTTCTGCTCAACAAGATGCTCAATACACCCAATATATGTATAACACCATTGCTATTAACCCTGCATACGCTGGATCTAGAGGTGTATTTAGTATTGCTGCACTGCATAGATCGCAATGGGTAGGACTTGATGGTGCGCCTACTACTCAAACTCTTAACCTTAACTCTCCTGTCTCTAGAAGAGTGGGACTTGGACTTTCTGTAGTTCATGATGAAATTGGTAACGGTACCAATCAAGATACGTACATAGATGCTGCTTTCTCATATACAGTTCCTACTGGGGATCAAGGTAAACTATCGTTTGGACTTAAAGCTGGTGGGCATTTCTTAAATCTTGACTTTTCTAAACTTGCTAATTACAGGCAAGAGTCTACCCCTGCTGGATATGATGATATCGAGAAAAAATTCTCCCCTAATTTTGGAGCTGGTATCTATTACCATACTGATAAATTCTATGCGGGTATATCGGTACCTAACTTTTTAGAAACCGAACATTTTGATAATTCAGAAGGACAAAACAGTTCTTTTGTTGCCGTAGAGCGTATGAACTTGTATTTAATTACAGGATATGTTTTTGAACTTAATAGAGACTTAAAACTTAAACCTGCGGCACTTATTAAAGCGGTTAAAGGAGCGCCATTACAAGCAGATTTATCCGCTACTTTTTTACTTAAAGATAAATTTAGCTTTGGAGCGGCTTACCGTTGGGATGCGGCTCTTAGTGCGCTGGTGGGATTTCAACTTAGTGACCAATTAATGCTTGGTTTAGCCTATGATAAAGAAACCACAGACCTTGGAAACACATCTTTTAACGATGGCTCTTTTGAAGTATTTTTAAGGTACGAGCTAAGATCAAGATATAAAAAAGTAATTACCCCTAGATTCTTCTAAAAAAACAAAACAAATGAAATTTAAATACATAACACTTGCCTTTTTGTTTTGTTGTGCTTTTACAAATGCACAAACTAAAAAAGAGAAAAGGGCCGATGATAAGTTTGAAAGCTACCAATACGCAGAGGCTATTGACGTTTATGAAAGACTTATTGACCTAGGATATACTTCTGAAACAATTTACAGAAAACTAGCGAACTCTAATTACCTTAATGCTAGGTATGAAAATGCTGCTAAATGGTATGAAAAACTAGTTAATTTAGAAGGTGCTAACGTTGATCCTGAAGAAATTTACAAATATGCTTTGTCTTTAAAGTCTATTGGTCAATACAACAAGTCGGACGCTTGGATGCGTAAGTTTGATGACTTAAAACAATACGATTCTAGAGCTTCATTATTTGAAAACAACACAGATTATCTTAACGTAATTGAAAAAAACTCCGGTAGGTACAACATTAAAAATTTAGAAATGAACTCTAGTGTTTCTGAATTCTCTCCTGCTTATTATAATGATAAATTAGTTTTTTCCTCGGCAAGAGATACTGGTGTGGTGCGTAGATCTATTCATGAATGGAACAATCAACCGTTTTTAAACCTTTATGCTGCGCAAATTAATGAAGAAGGCAACCCTATTAATGCCGATAAATTAGACCGTAAGCTAAATAAAAAAACTCACGAGTCTTCTGCCGTTTTTACCAAAGATGGAAATACTATGTATTTTACAAGAAATAACTCTGACAATGGCAGGTTTGCCCGTGATAAAGACGGCGTTAGTAGACTTAAACTATACAGAGCTACTAAGGTAAATGAGCAGTGGAAAAAAATTACAGAATTACCTTTTAATGGTGATAACTATTCTGTAGCACACCCTGCCCTATCTCCAGATGAAACCAAACTCTACTTTGCTTCTGATATGCCTGGAACTCGTGGTATGTCAGACCTTTATGTGGTAGATATTATTGCCGATGGAACCTTTAGTGCTCCTAAAAATCTTGGAAATAAAATTAATACTGAATCTAGAGAAACGTTTCCTTATGTTTCTAAAAATAATATATTGTATTTTGCATCTGATGGACACCCTGGGTTAGGTGGTCTTGATATTTTTGCAACACAAATTACTGATAACTTTAACGAATCATACATCCTAAACATTGGAAAACCCGTTAACAGCAAACAAGACGATTTCTCTTTAATTTTTGATGAAGATACACAAAAAGGTTTTTTTGCTTCTAACCGGGATGGTGGTAAAGGATATGATGATATTTATAGCTTTACACAAACAAAAGAACTTAACCTTAACTGTTACAATACTATTACAGGAACTGCTGTAAACCTTAAAACTGGTGCAACTATTGCTGATGCTACAATACAAATTAAAAACAGTGAGAACAATCTAGTTTTTGAAACAAAATCTGATGCAAAAGGAAACTTTAAATTAGATGATATTTGTTGGGAAGACACCTATACTCTACTAGGAGAAAAAATAGAGTTTGAGCAAGGCGCTACTAGTTTTGCTATAGAACGCAATAAAGAAATAAAACCTGTTATTGTAAAATTAAATCCTATTAAAAAGGCTGCGCCTATTGGTACAGATTTAACTAAGTACTTAAAACTAGATCCTATTTATTTTGACCTAGATAAATCGTTTATTAGAATTGATGGGCAAATTACTATGCAACAAGTCTTTGCATACCTTAAAGAATATCCAGAGGTGGTTATTGAAGTCCGTTCACATACTGATGCCAGAGCTACTACTAAGTACAACTTAGCACTATCTAACAGAAGAGCCAAAGAAACAGTAAAATATTTACTAGACAATGGTATTGCTCCTGAACGTGTTTCTGGTAAAGGGTTTGGTGAGTCTGAGCTTACAAACAACTGTGACTCTAACAGCAAATGTTCTGAAGAAGAACATCAAAAAAACAGAAGGTCTGAGTTTATTGTTGTTAAAAATTAAACAACAAAACATCCTATAAAAACAAAAAAGAGGAAGCTAAAAAAGCTTCCTCTTTTTTATAATAAACACATTTAATTATTTATTCTCTATCCCTTTAAATATAAAATCTGTTAACTGCTTTTCTATCTCTATTGGGTTTACTTTTATATCATCATTAGTAATCATACTAAATAACCAACGCATAGATGAGAAAAACATAAACGTTGCAAACTCACCATCCATTTCTCTTAGTTGCCCTTCACTAATACCTTCTTCAATGATTTGACGCACGGTATACATATAATTACTTCTTTTTTCCTTAAACTCCTGTAATTTATCTCCTTTTAAATTACGCCACTCGTATACAAAAAGTGCTACCTCATAAGGCTTGTTTATTGCATATTGGGCGTGCTTAGATATTACAAACTTTAACTTTTCTACAGGAGAGTAAGAAGAATTCATAATATTATCTAAATAAACTACAAATTCTTCTAAGGTGCTAAATAAATAATCTTCTAGTAAAGATTCTTTAGAATCTATATAATTGTAAACATTAGCTACTTCAAAATTTAATTCATGAGCAATGTCTCGCATTGTGGTGGCCTTAAAGCCTTTTTCACTTATTAACTTAAGTGTCTTTTCAAAAAATAATTCTTTTTTTGTCAATTTTTTCATAGTAAATAGGTTGTTAATATGGGGAGTATTAATTTTAATAATAATTACAATATTATATCATAAGTCAAATATATGAACATACGTTAACTTCACAAGCATTGCTGTGTTAAAAAACAGTAGAATTAAAGTTTTTTTTTTAACAACAAAGAATACAAACAACAACCAAGAGGTTAACTACGTTTAAATAAAAAAACTAAAGCCACTACAAAAAGATAACTTTATTAGCTTTTAATGCTTCTTTTAAAACCAAAAGAGACGTATTTTTGCAGTATACTTTAGACTTCCAAAAAAAATGCAAAAAACATTTATAAAAACAGCTAAATTATCTTTAATATTGGTGTACTTGGTTATTATTGCTGGTGCAGTAGTAAGGATGACAGGTAGTGGAATGGGATGCCCAGATTGGCCAAAATGTTTTGGACAATATATACCGCCAACTAACATTACCGAATTGCAATGGCAGCCGTTTTCTTTTTTTAAAAAAGGAGAAGTAATTATAGTAGATAAAACATTACAAGTTGCCACTAGAGATGTTACAACTAAAGCCCAGTTTAACATTAAAAATTGGGAAGCATATACCAAACATGACTACGCAACCTTTAATGCCACACATACTTGGATAGAGTACATAAACAGACTTTTTGGTGCATTAGCAGGATTAGCTACCTTGGTTTTAGCCTTGCTATCATTAAAATATTGGAAAACTAAAAAAATAGTAACCTTACTTTCTTGGGCTATAGTTTTTGCTATGGTTTTTCAGGCTTGGTTAGGGGCAACAGTAGTCTATTCAGTTTTAAACCCCGTTAAAATAACTGTACATATGGTTATGGCTTTAGCCATAGTTGCAATGTTGCTCTATTTAATTTATACTGTAAATAAAACAGTAAACAATAGAACTCAAGACAAAAAAACCAAACAATTAATAATTATTACTTTACTATTAACCTTAGTACAAATAATACTAGGCACACAAGTAAGGCAAATGGTAGATGACCAAGCAGATATAGTTGGCGAAACCGCTAAACATCTTTGGTTAAACAATGTTACTATTACTTTTTACATTCACAGATCTTTTTCTATTATTGTACTACTATTAAACGCATACTTGTTTTACAGAATACACAAATTAAAATTAGGATTAAGTAAAATAAACTGGGTATTATTATTGTTATTGCTAGAGATTATAACTGGTGTAGCTATGAATTATATTCATTTTCCGTTTGGTAGCCAAACCCTTCACCTAGTTTTAGCCTCATTACTATTTGGAGTTCAATTTTATATGGTATTAGAACTAGCAAATACGGCTAAAAGAGATAAAACTTTGTAACTTTGCAACCCGCAAAATTTAAAAAATGATTTATAAAATTAGAATTATCTTAGATGCTAAAGATGATGTATTCCGAGATTTAGAAATTGAAGATAGTAATACTCTAGAAGATTTACACAACGCCATAACACAAGCTTTTGGTTTTTTAGGAAGCGAAATGGCATCTTTTTATACTTGTGATGAAGAATGGAACCAAGACGAAGAAATTGCACTTTTTGATATGAGTGAAAATGGTTCTGATGTTAAACTAATGAACGAAATATTTTTAGAAGATATACTTACTGAAAAAACACCTAAACTAATTTATGTGTATGATTTTTTAAGTATGTGGACTTTCTTTGTAGAGCTTGCTGATATTGTAGATAACGAAGACGGTATAACCTACCCTAATGTATTGTTTAGTTTTGGAGAATTACCAGATAGTCCGCCAGAAAAAAACTTTGAAGCAGACAATTTAGAAGGTGATGATTTTGATGAAAATTACACAGACGATCTAGGTAGTTATGAAGATTTAGATTTTGATGAAAATTGGAACTAATTTTAAGTACAAATAACATACTTTTACAAATACTAATTATAAAACTATATACCATTGATAAATTTATATTCTACTCAAATAGAAAGTATTTCTATACACCGTGTGGGCAATAAAAATAAGGGTGAAGGCGCCTTTTTATCTAGTCAGCCGTTTACTTTAAATGATGAAACTACTGGACTTTTAAAAGAGTACTTTTTTAAACCATTTAGAGAAAAAGAAGAAAACTATTTTAAATTTACAAATGAGGTAGATGTAGAGTTTAATGAAATATACAAATTAGCTGCAGAAATTTTTGATGCACCAGAAAGCTGCCATTCAGTTTCTAAAAAAATAGCTACCCACCTTTTTGAGCAGTCTAACCACCCACATATTAAAAGTGGAGAATTATATGTAACTCACCTTACCGATGTATTATTAGATAACAGAAAAATTGATGCAATTGGTATATTTAAAAGCGAGCTTAAACACGATTTCTTACAACTAATAGAGGACGGAGAAAACATAGATATTAATATTTTACAGGGTATAAACATTAACAAGCTAGATAAGGGTTGCCTAATTTTTAACTCACATAAAGAAGAAGGTTATAAGGTTTTATCTGTAGATAGTAACCGTTACGATACCAAGTATTGGTTAGAAAACTTTTTGGGGGTAGATGCTTTAGCTGATGAAACATTTTACACTAAAAATTATTTAAAATTTTGTCAGAACTTTGCAAAGGATGTGGTTTTACCTGCAGAAGACAAGCAGCAAGAAGTATTATTTATGAACAAGGCTGTAAATCATTTTGCAAAAAATGACAATTTTGAAGAAACCGAATTCTTAAATGAAGTAATGGAAAACCCTGAGTTAATACCAGAGTTTAAACATTACAAAGTTGAAAAAGGCCCTAAATTTAGTGTAGAAGACGTATCTAACTTTAATATTGCTAATAAAGCAGTATCTGATGTTCGTAAAAAAATTAAAAATGTTATTAATTTAGATACCAATATTCAAATAAAAATGGACTTTATAAATCCAGAATCTGCAGAAAAATTTGTAGAAAAAGGTTGGGATGAAGAACGACAAATGTATTACTACTTAGTATATTTTAATAAAGAAGAAAAAAACTAAAAACTAACTAAAAATTAGCCTTTAGTTTTTAAAATGTATTGGTAATGGAGCATAAGATTAATTTATTTTAATTCTATGTTCCATTATTTGTTTCATACTTACATCTTCATAATTACGCTTCACAAAATCTAAAGCCAAATCTAATACTCTTCCCATTTTACGACATTTTTTAAACTGCATATCTAAAGTTAATTCATAAATGTGCTCTCTTAACATTTTTATGTTTTCTGGAGAAGAAATAGTATCTTTTTTACAAATTGCTCTTAACTTTTTAATTCTAGTCCCAGAACTTATAATTCGTTTTGCTACAATAGAGCGCTCCTCTAACTTATACTGGTCTACAGAGCTAATTAACAGTTTTTTACGAACTAATTCTACCATCTGAAAATTTTCTTTAAAAAACTGAGGTCTGTATACTTTTAAATTACCTTCAAAACATTGCTGGTCAAAATCTATTGCTCTAATTCTGTAAACTACATGATCAAAATCATGTACTGGTACAATAACGTAATTGTAAGATCTCATATCTCCTAACAACCTTATCATACAACGTTCATTAAACTTAACAAATTCCTTTGCAAGTTGTGCTTTTTCAGACTCTGTACATTTTGGCAACATATCTTTAATAAAAACATCTCCCGGAATACCAGATATATGCTCTTCAATTAAAGTATCTTTATACACCAAAAAGTTAAGGTTATAAGGAGAAAGCATATGCTCTAGCTCTAAACCATAAATTCTAGATGCGTCTGTTTTTTTCACATAAAAGTAAGTGAAGTTATCATTTAAAATATTACGTACCTTTATTCTAAATGGCTTAGAATTACCAAATGTACAGAAGTCTACAGCATCTACATTTAAATATTGTATAATATTATCTCCACCATCAGAAAGTAATATGGAGTATACTTTTTTAAGGCTCAAATCTATTTCTGCTCTATCAAATTCAGAGTAGTATACACGTACCCACAAAGTATCATTATCATCAGCATCATATACAACTACAGACCCAGAAAAACGTAGTAAATCTTCATAAAAAATAGGAATTTCAATTTTTCTATTATAATATTCTAAATAGGCATCTAAATGACTACTTACTGGGTAAGCTGGCTTTTTTTTAGACATTAATTTTTTTTCGGACATTGTAGTTTACGTTTTCAATAAAAATAGAAAATTACTTGAGATAAAAAAGAAATAAATACTATTTGTTAACTATCAGTTATTACATATTACAACAATTAACAGCACATATACAACATATATTTAGAAAATGTAAATTGTATGGTTTTATTTGTTATACCATATAAAATACAAAATGAACCATACTAAATCCTTTAAAAAGTTAAGCGTACTTTTATTTTTAATATTTAATTATTTTGGATACGCTCAATTAAGTGATTTACACTACCTACCACCGCTAAAGCAAGGAGGAAATAACCAAGCTGTAAGAGAACAAGCCGTGTATTTATCTACACCAGAAACTACTGCTTTTACTGTAAACGTTTACCAAGGTACAATTGCTGCTCCTATAGCTACTTTAACTATATCTAATGGAGCTCCTGTCACTTACAATTTAACTAATGGAGATAACGATATTACTTTAGTTAAAAATGCCAATACGGGTATTGTTTTAACTCAAAGTGGATTACGTTTTGAATCTCCTGGTGGAGAAAAATTTTATGTAAATTACAGAGGTAGCTCTAACTCACAATCTACATCGCTTACCAGTAAAGGTAGGCAAGCAATGGGGCAAATTTTTAAATGGGGCGGTATTCCTAACCGAGGTACACACAACAGCTTAACAAACTCATTAGGTATTATGGCTACAGAAGACAACACCGTTGTAACATTATCTGGCTATGACCCTAATACTGAGTTTAGATTAGGAAATAGTGCTGGCGGCATAACAGATGATACATACCAAGTAACTTTAAATGCAAATGAAAGTTTTGTATTTGAAGCCTATGTAAAACAGACCACCGCAAATATTGATGGTTGGCTAGGTGCTACTGTACAAGCAACTAAAAATATTGTAATTAGTAACGGTGGTTTAAATATTGCTGTGCGCACCGGAAATTCTAGTAGAGATGCCGCTATAGACCAACCTGTACCTCAAAACAAAATAGGTAAAGAATATGTTTTTATTCGTGGTAATGGTAATAACGAAACAGAAAAACCAATAATTATTGGTACTCAAAATAGTACTGATATATTTGTTAATGGATCTGCAACACCTATTGCTACTATAAACAACGGAGATTATTTTGAAATTCCAGATAGCTATTATTCTAGTAATGCAGCTGGTGGCAATATGTTTGTAACAACTTCTAAAGATGCATATGCTTATCAATCTTTAGCTGGTGGTACCTCTATAGTTACAGTAGGCTTAAACTTTGTTGCTCCAGTAAACTGCTTACTTCCAGATAGTTTAAATAATATTCCAGATATAAAAGATGCCGCTGGCATTACAATGAATGGTGGGGTTACAATAATTGCCTCTACCACTACTCCAGACGGTAATATAACTGTTACAGATGGTAACGGAAACGTTACACTACCAGCTGCAACGCCAGTAACCGGTTCTCCAGATTGGAAAACCTTTTATGTTCCTAACTTAACAGGTAATGTTTCTGTACAATCTACAGGACCTATAGCTGTTGGGTTTTTAGGTTTTAATGGCGCACGTGGTATTGCTGGCTATTTTTCTGGTTTTGATACAGTTCCTGAAGTAGATTTGCAAGTAACTGGTGGAGGTTGTTTACCTGGCTCCATAATACAAGTGGTAGATGCCAATTTTGATGCATATCAATGGTTTCAAAACGGAACAGCTGTGCCTGGTGCAATATTCTCTAGCTACACACCTAATGAAGCAGGAGATTATTTTGTTAGGGTAACCAAAGGTGGTTGTACCTATGATTCTCAGCCAATTGCTGCTTATTATTGTTTGCCAGATATTGTTGTTAAAAAAACAGCCAATGTAAGTTCTGTTTTAGAAGGTGATGTTTTTGAGTTTAAAGTAACTGTAGAAAGTCTTGGTATTAATGATGTTACCAACATAAAAATCACTGATGTTATTCCCGCTGGTTTAACATTACTATCTGCTAGTCCTAGCGTAGGAAGTTGGTCTGCTCCAGAATGGACAATAGGAACTCTTAGTCAAGGAGAATTGGTATCTATTATTTTAGAAGTTAGGGCAGATGAATTACCTTTTAATTCTAGTACAACATCTTACACTAATACAGTTACCAACTCCCAAGACCAAGTGGATAGTAATACTACAAGTGATGATATGTCGGAAACTGTTAGCATAGTAAATAATGAA
Source organism: Cellulophaga omnivescoria (assembly GCF_027915275.1). Taxonomy (NCBI): domain Bacteria; kingdom Pseudomonadati; phylum Bacteroidota; class Flavobacteriia; order Flavobacteriales; family Flavobacteriaceae; genus Cellulophaga; species Cellulophaga omnivescoria. The sequence continues at coordinate 104,766 of NZ_CP115819.1, forward strand.
ATTACATTAACCAAGTCTGCTCTACCTGCACCAGACGGATCTTATGATTCTCTAAACGAGCAAATTACATATGAGCTTATTGTAACCAACAACGGACCAAACGCATTAACCAATGTAACTATATCAGACCCTATTGCAGATTCTGGTAGTATTACTCCGGCATCTATTGCTACATTAGCCCCATCTGCATCTGCAAGGTTTACATTAACACATAGTATAAATAATGCAGAGCTAATGGCTTTAATGGTAACAAATAGTGCTAAAGCACAAGCAGAATTACCAAATGGTTTTAGTATTTCAGATACCTCTGATGACCCAAGTGATAGTACTGATTTTGATATAAATAGTGATGGAGAACCAGATGATGTTACCATTGTTATTTTAGGTAGACCTAAAACTGTAATTACCAACAGAAGAATAACACATAGAGTAAAACTTAATTAAAGTTAACAATCATTTTTTGTAAGACATTGTAACAAATTCTGAAGTAGTTCGTCATATGATAATAACAATCATAAAACCAACTACTTTTGAAAACAATTCTTAAAGTTCAAAATCTAACAAAAAAATACGGGTATTTAACCGCGGTAAAAGACTTATCTTTTACAATTGAAAAAGGCAATGTATATGGCATATTAGGTCCAAACGGAAGTGGAAAATCTACAACCCTGGGGATTGTACTTAATGTAGTAAATAAAACATCTGGAGATTTTAGTTGGTTTGATGGGAGCATAAATACGCACCAAGCTTTAAAAAGAGTTGGGGCCATTATAGAAAGGCCTAACTTTTACCCATATATGACTGCCGTACAAAACTTAAAGCTAGTTTGTAAAATTAAAGAGGTAGATGAGTCTAAAATTGAAGAAAAACTAGAGTTAGTTGGACTTTTAGATCGTAAAAATAGTAAGTTTAAAACCTATTCTTTAGGTATGAAACAACGCTTAGCCATAGCCTCTGCCCTACTTAACGACCCTGAAATACTTATTTTAGATGAGCCAACAAATGGTTTAGATCCACAAGGAATTCATCAAATTAGAGAAATTATAAAAATTATTGCTGCTCAAGGAACCACTATATTACTAGCTTCTCACTTATTAGATGAAGTAGAAAAAGTGTGTAGCCACGTAGTTATTTTAAGAAAAGGAGAGAAATTATATTCTGGTAGGGTTGATGAAATGATTGTTAGTCATGGCTTTTTTGAGTTAAAAGCAGAAAACAATGAAGCACTTTTATCATTTTTAAAACTAAATCCTAATTTTAGTAATGTTAGAGAAGAAAGTGGTTTAATTATAGCAGATTTAAAAGCTGAAATAAATGCCTCAGAATTAAACAAAGAGCTGTATAATAATGGTATAATTCTATCTCATTTAGTAAAACGTAAAGAAAGCTTAGAAGAGCAATTTCTAGAGCTTACAAAAAACCAGTCTAACTAATTACAACAATCAAAAAAACTAAAAAATATGTTACGTTTACTACAAATAGAATTTATAAAATTATGGAATAACAGAGCTAGTAAAGTTCTTATACTATCTTATTTTATTTTAATGATACTTATTGCTGGTATTTCTATGATAAAAGTTGATTTTGGTCCATTAAAATTTCATATAGCAGATGTTGGTATTTTTAATTTCCCATACATTTGGCATTTTAACACCTTTATGGCTGCTTTTCTAAAAGTATTTTTAGCAATAGTTATTGTATCTATGATAGCTAATGAATACAGTAATAAAACAATAAAGCAGAACCTTATAGATGGTCTATCTAAAAAAGAATTAATACTTTCTAAATTTTTAACAATAGGTGTATTTTCGTTAGCATCTACTGTTTTTATATTTTTAATTTCTTTGTTTTTAGGTTTAATTTATTCAGACTTTAATGAGTTTTCTATTATATTTTCTGATTTAGAGTACTTAGCTGCCTACTTTATAAAGCTTATTGGTTTTTTCTCTTTTTGCTTTTTTGTAGGTATTTTGGTAAAACGCTCTGCTTTTGCTCTTGGCTTTTTATTTATATGGTTTATTGGAGCAGAAATTATTCCTTACACTTATTTAGCATCTAAATACTCTAAAGAATTAGCAGATAATGTAACTAGTTTTTTCCCTTTTGGATCTATGTGGAGTACAATAACAGAACCTTTTAGCAGGTTAAATGTTATAAAATCTGCCGCACAGCAAGTTGGTGAAGATATCACTAGAGACTACAGTGTACAGCCATTACAATTGGTAATTGTATTATGCTGGACCGCTATTTTTATATATTTATCATACGCTTTGTTAAAAAAACGAGATTTATAAGTATATTTAAGCGTTTTAGAGAACGCTTTTATGAAACCAACCACTAAACTACTACTTGCAATAGCTATGTTATTGCCCCTGCTCTCTTTTAGTCAAACACAGGCCTCTAATTGGTATTTTGGAGAAGGTGCTGGTTTACGTTTTAATGGTGATGGTAGCGTTAGTGCACTTACAGACGGTAAATTAAATACAACAGAAGGTTGCGCAACAATATCTGATGATACTGGGAACTTATTATTTTATACTGACGGCATACGTGTTTTTACAAAAGACCATACAATAATGCAGAATGGTACGGGCTTGTATGGTGATCCTTCTAGCTCGCAATCTGCATTGATTGTTCCCAACCAAAAAGACACTAATATTTTTTACATTTTTACTGTAGATACTAGTGTTTTTGAAGCAGACCCAGATTATGGCCTTAATTACTCTACTGTAGATATGTCTTTAGATGGTGGAAAAGGTGCTGTAACCTCTAAAAACGTTAGACTGTTAGATTACTGTTCTGAAAAAATTACAGCGGTACTTAAAGATTGTTTTGATAAATCTGTTTGGGTAATTACCTATGCTACCAATGATGGTAGTGAAGGTGTTTTTGATACATTTCACGCCTTTGAGGTAAATGATACTGGTGTTGTTACTACCTCTGTAAAATCTAAAGTAAGTAGTTTTATTTCTGATAAAAGAGGTTATTTAAAACTCTCTTCAGATGGTACTAAAATGGCATCTGCTAATGTTAGTCAGGGTTTATATTTGTACGATTTTGATGCAGACACTGGTGTGCTCACAAATGAACAACGCATAAACATTAATGCTCCAAATAAGGATCCATACGGACTAGAGTTTTCGCCTAATAACGAGTTGCTTTACGTACATACTTACAATGCTCAACAAGGATTAACCACAGAAACATCTAATCTTTTGCAATACAATTTAATGGCTCCTAGTATTTCTGCTAGTGAAGTTGTTTTAGATGACAGAAATATTTACCGTGGCGCATTACAACTAGGTGAAAATGGTAAAATTTACAGAACCATTGCTACTAATTATGACCAAGGTACACAATATTTAGGCGTAATAAATAACCCCAACCAAATTGGTAATGCTGCCAACTACCAACATAACGCTGTTAATTTACAAGGTAAGTTTGCGACACAAGGCTTGCCACCTTTTATACAGTCTTTTTTTGCTAAAGAAGATTTGGTAAAAAACACAGACGGTAGTACCAGTCCGTCTTTAACTATTTGTGAGGCAGATAACTTTACGCTAGAAGTGGATAATCTTCCTGGAGCAACTTATACTTGGTCTTTAAATGGAGTTCCAATAACAAATAATAGTAATATATTAAATGTTACTAATGCTACATTAGCAGATGCAGGAAAATATGCATTAGAAGTAACTCCTGCAGACCCATCTGAGTGTCCTATAATTGGGGAAGCACAAGTAACTATAAATCCGTTACCTATTGTTATAAATACCACTTTAACGCAGTGCGATTTAGATACTGATTCTACAGATGGTTTTGCTAGCTTTAATTTAGAAGAGGCTAGTTTTTATATATCTAACGGTATAGCAGAGAATACGGTTAACTTTTATGCTTCTGTTGCAGACAGAGATGCCAATTTACCTATAACAAACCCTGTTGGTTTTACAAACACAAACTTTAAATACCAAACAATTTATACCAGTGTTACTAATGAAAATGGTTGTATTGCCTATGCCGAACTTTATTTAGAGGTACAACCTACTACTAGTAGTTTACCTACAAAACTACCCTATTACGCTTGTGATAGTAATCCTTTTGATACGGAAATAACAGGTGTTTTTAATTTAGAAGATATAAAAACTTTAGACTACCCAGGCTTAGAGGTTAATTTTTATGCATCTATCACAGATGCATCTTTAGAATTAAACCCAATTTCTGGTGAAAATTACATTTCTACTAGTGCTACATTATATGCTAGATTAGAAGCTAGCAACCAATGCCAAGGTGTAGAAGAAATTACTTTAATTGTACAACCAACCCCAGAAGTTGTTATTAATAACGAGTATTTTTTATGTACAGACAATCCTGTTTTAGAGCTTAATGCAGAAGCTGGTTATGACGTTTACAATTGGTTTAAAATTGAACCCAATGGTACAGAAAATTTAATAGGCACCACTGCCAATATTACCATTAGCACTGTTGGTGCATATAAGCTAGAACTTGGTTATAGCTATAATGGAGGTGCACAAATATGTACAAATTATAAAGATTTTACTGTTACACCATCTAATATTGCTATTATTACTAATGTAGAGGTTAAAGATTTAAGTAACAATAATAGCATTGGTATTATTGCTACTGGAGATGGCGATTATGAGTATGCTATTTTAGACCCTCGCGGACCATACCAAGATAACAATACATTTACCAACGTTCCTGCTGGTATTTTAGAGGTTTTTGTAAGGGATAAAAATGGTTGTGGAACTACAACTCCTTTTGAAGTGTCTGTAATTGGCTATCCTAAAATGTTTACTCCAAATGGCGATGCCATTAATGATACTTGGCAGATTGATGGTATTAGTGCTACATTTTTGGCCAAAAGTGATATTTATATTTTTGATAGATATGGTGTACTTGTTGCCAAAATTGACCCTAGCTCTAATGGTTGGGATGGTGATAGTAAAGGTATCCCGGCTCCTGAGTCTGATTATTGGTTTAGAGCTAAACTTGAAAACGGTAGAGACTTTAATGGTCATTTTTCTTTAAAACGATAAGCTGCGCTAGGGATTGAAGTGGCACCACGTATTTGCCGATAGGCAAAACGGAGTATAGCGTAAAGCCCGCCCGAGCGTCCAAAATACATTGCTTATTTGTATGCTTTTATTGCGGTATTTGTTACTTTTAATCTATGAAATTTAAAGTTGTATCAAAATTTGAGCCTACTGGCGACCAACCACAAGCAATTAAAGAGTTGGTTAAAGGGGTAAATGAAGGAGAAAAACACCAAACATTGCTGGGGGTTACGGGTTCTGGCAAAACGTTTACAGTGGCCAATGTGGTAGAAAAGGTACAAAAACCTACATTGGTTTTAGCACATAATAAAACCTTGGCTGCGCAATTGTATTCTGAGTTTAAACAGTTTTTTCCAGAAAATGCTGTAGAGTATTTTGTGTCTTATTATGATTATTATCAACCTGAAGCGTATATACCTACTACCGGTACTTTTATAGAAAAGGATTTATCTATTAATGAAGATATAGAGAAGTTGCGATTAAGTGCTACATCTTCTCTACTTTCTGGCCGTAGAGATGTTATTGTTATTGCGTCTGTATCTTGCTTATACGGTATTGGTAACCCTGTGGAGTTTCAAAAAAATGTAATTTCTATAAAAAGAGATCAGATTATATCTAGAACCAAATTTTTACACCAATTGGTACAAAGTTTATACTCTAGAACTACTGAAGATTTTAGAAATGGAAACTTTAGAGTTAAAGGAGATGTGGTAGATGTTTTTCCTAGTTATGCAGATCATGCGTTTAGAATTCATTTTTTTGGTGATGAAATTGAAGAAATTGAAGCTTTTGACCCATTACACAACAAAGTATTAGAGGTATATGAGAATTTAAATATTTACCCAGCTAATATGTTTGTTACATCTCCAGATATTTTACAAAATGCCATACACGCTATACAGGCAGATATGGTTAAACAGGTAGATTATTTTAAGGAAATTGGTAAACATTTAGAGGCTAAACGCCTTGAGGAACGTACTACGTTTGACTTAGAAATGATACGTGAACTTGGGTATTGTTCTGGGATAGAAAACTACTCTAGATATTTGGATGGAAGACTCCCAGGAACTAGACCCTTTTGTTTGCTAGATTATTTTCCGGATGATTATTTAATGGTGATAGATGAGAGCCACGTTACTGTACCACAAGTACATGCTATGTATGGTGGTGATAGAAGTAGAAAAGAAAACTTGGTTGAATATGGATTTAGATTACCAGCTGCTATGGACAACAGGCCATTAAAGTTTGAAGAATTTGAAATGATACAGAACCAGGTAATACACGTAAGTGCTACTCCTGCAGATTATGAATTGCAGTTAAGTGGTGGTGTATATGTAGAGCAGGTTATTAGACCTACAGGCTTACTAGACCCTATTATAGAAATAAGACCAAGTTTAAACCAAATAGATGATTTGGTAGAGGAAATACACTTACGTATAGAAAAAGATGAGCGCACTTTAGTTACTACGCTTACCAAACGTATGGCGGAAGAATTAGCTAAATATTTAGACCGTATTAGTGTACGTTGCCGTTACATTCACAGTGATGTAGATACGCTAGAACGTGTAGAAATTATGCAAGACTTACGTAAAGGTTTGTTTGATGTACTTATTGGTGTAAACCTTTTAAGAGAAGGATTAGATTTACCAGAGGTGTCTTTAGTTGCAATTTTAGATGCTGATAAAGAAGGCTTTTTACGTAGCGCACGTTCTTTAACACAAACAGTTGGTAGGGCTGCCAGAAATGTGAATGGTAAAGCTATTATGTATGCTGATAAAATTACAGCTAGTATGCAAAAAACTATTGATGAAACCAACTATAGAAGAGAACGCCAAATTGCTTACAACACTAAACATAATAAAAAGCCTATGGCTTTAAATAAAAGTTTGGATAGTGCTTTGTCTCAAAACTCTGTTTCTACATACCATTTTGAAAAAGAAGAAATGCGAGCTGCAGAGCCAGATATGGCGTACTTAACAACAGACCAAAAAGATAAAATGATACGTGAAAAACGTAAAGCTATGGAAAAAGCTGCTAAAGAATTAGATTTTATGCAAGCGGCTAAATTAAGAGATGAAATAAAAGCTTTACAGGAAAAATAAAAAATGCCCTAAGTAATTTTACTTAGGGCACTTTACAAAAACTAACCAACCAAATCTAATATTGCTTTGTACTAGCATACAAAACAATATTTAAACTTTATTAAGCAATCTCTATTAACCTTTTTGGCTTAGGTAATGCTTCTTCTTTTTTAGGCAAAGTAAACTTTAGAATTCCATTTTTATAGGTTACGTTTATACTATCATCATTAATAGTATCTGGCAAACTAAAGGTTCTTTTAAAGCTTTTTACACTAAATTCTTTTAATGAGAACTTTTCGTTTACATCTGTTTTAACCTTTTCATCTAACACAGATACAGATAAAATATTTTTATCTATTTCTATATTAAAATCTTCTTTTTCTCTGCCTGGAGCTAATAACTCCAAGGTATAATCTTTTTCGTTTTCCTTAATATTTACTGGCGCAGTGTTAGATGTATTATTCTCTAAACCTCCATACCAATCTGTATTTAGTATTTCATTTAATAATGATGGAAAAACTGTATTTCTTTTAACTAAACTCATAACTAACAATTTTAAATTTTAATAATTTTCTTGTTATGTTACTTTTCAAATGTTATACCAACCTATAAATAATGACTTTTTGACATATTTAAATGATATTAAAGTGACAAAAAGACATATTTAGAAATGTTGGGCACGAAAAATTGTGCTACAACAAACTATAAAGTAAGAGCAGTTAACGTTAAGTATTAAAAAAGTGAGGTAATTAGTTTTGCTGAGCCTTAAATGCCTCTTCTATTACAGCTAAAGGAACTTCTTTATTTGGGTAATTATGCATAATAGATAAAACTTGTTGTATGGCCATTGGAGATAATCCCATACCTAAACCTAATTTGTGAAGTTTGTTAATTTCTAATATAGATTGTTTTTCATCTACATTCATTAATTTAACTAGATTAAAAAAATGACTAATTTTTTCTGCTTCTGTACCTGGCTTTATACGCTCTATTTTTGCTTCAAAAAGAGAATCTAACACCACAGCATCTACACCTAAGTCTTCTGCAACTTCTACTAAAAAGTCGTACTCAGATTGTACAAGGCCATCAACCTTAGCCAAATCAATTAAATCTAATAATACACTAAGTTTTTTTAAATAATTGGTTTTTACAGACATAGCTAAATTTATTGGCAGCAATATACTGCATTTTATAAAAATCATCCAAAAAATTGTCTAGAAAATGTATAACTGAAGCATATCTATGTATCAATGGTATATTTATAGTAACTTTGTGCAAAATAATATAGTTATATATGACAAATAATGATGTCCTAAAAAAATTGAGAGTAGCACTTATGCTACGTGATGATGATATTGTGGAAATTTTAAAACTAGTGGACTTTAAAATTTCTACAAGTGAACTTGGTGCTTTTTTTAGGAAAGAAGATCATCCTAAATATATGGAGTGTGGAGACCAAATTCTTCGTAATTTTTTAAACGGACTTGTAATTTATTTGCGAGGATCTAAGGATAACCCAACTACTCCTGCTGAAGCTTTAGCTAAAAAAGGAAAAAGTACCCTACCAAAGAAAAAAATATACGCCAACAACAAACCTAAACCTATTTACAAAGATAAGGTTAGAGAAAAGAACAGGTCTCAGGATCTTAGCAATGTAAAGTATAAAAACAAGAAAAAATAATATATTTTTTTAGCATAAAAAAAGGGACAATCTTTAAGATTGTCCCTTTTTTAGTATTACTGTTTTTAGCTTAAGCCAAAACTTCTTTTACTTTATCTGCAGCTTCTTGGAACTGTACAGCAGACTGTACATCTAAACCAGAATTGTCTATTAATTCCTTAGCTATATCTGCATTAGTACCTTGTAAACGTACAATAATTGGCACATTTATAGTTCCCATATTTTTGTAAGCATCTATAACACCTTGAGCAACACGGTCACAACGTACAATACCACCAAAAATATTAATTAAGATTGCCTTTACAGCAGGATCTTTTAATATAATTTTAAAAGCAGCCTCTACACGTGCAGCATCTGCAGTACCACCAACATCTAAAAAGTTAGCTGGCTCACCACCTGCTTGCTTAATTAAATCCATAGTTGCCATTGCTAAACCAGCACCATTAACCATACAACCAACGTTACCGTCTAAGTCTACATAGTTTAAGCCTAATGCTCCAGCTTCAACCTCAATTGGATTTTCTTCACGCAAATCTCTCATTTCTGCGTATTGCTTTCTTCTGTATAATGCATTATCATCTATAGATACTTTAGCATCTACAGCCATAATTTTATTGTCTGATGTTTTTAACACTGGGTTAATTTCAAACATACTAGAATCACTTTCTACATAAGCTTTGTATAAAGAAGCAACAAATTTTGTCATTTCTTTAAAAGCTACACCAGATAAACCTAAGTTAAAAGCAATTTTACGCGCTTGAAAACCTAGTAAACCTGTTGCAGGATCTATTTCTTCTGTAAAAATTAAGTGTGGAGTTTTTTCTGCAACTTCTTCTATATCCATACCACCTTCTGTAGAATACATAATCATATTTCTACCAGTAGCTCTGTTTAATAAAACAGACATATAAAATTCTGATGTTTCACTCTCACCAGGATAGTAAACATCTTCTGCTACCAAAACTTGGTGAACTTTTTTACCCTCTGCAGAAGTTTGCGGTGTAATTAGGTTCATCCCAATAATGTTACCTGCAATTTCTTCTACTTCGTTTAAGTTTTTGGCAAGTTTAACTCCCCCACCTTTACCTCTACCACCAGCATGTACCTGTGCTTTAATTACATGCCATCCAGTGCCAGTTTCTTCTGTAAGTTGCTTTGCAGCAGTTACAGCTTCTTGTGCGTTATGAGCAACAATGCCACGTTGTATACGTACGCCAAAGCTTGCTAAAATCTCTTTTCCTTGATATTCGTGAAGGTTCATATATATTAGGTATATTTTGTTCTGGTACAAAAATAAGAAACCAAGGTCAATTTCTCTAATTAATTTTAAGTTAGCTTTATATAATTATAGTGTATAATTGTAAATAACACTTAAAAATGTTTTATTTATAACAAATTGTTATTTTTTAATAATATTGCAACTATATTTTTTGAAGCTACCAATAACTATATTAATTTTGCTTTATAATATTTAAACAATTTACACATGCAAGCATCCGATTTATTAAAAATTGCAAAAACATACGGTGATCCTGTTTATGTTTATGATTCGGAAAAAATAGTTTCCCAATACCAAAGATTAACAAATGCATTTAAGGGTGTAAAAAAATTAAAACTTAACTATGCTGCTAAAGCATTGTCTAATATATCTATTTTACGTCTAATGAATTCTTTAGGTAGTGGTTTAGACACCGTATCTATACAAGAAGTAGAGTTAGGTCTTTTGGCCGGTTTTAAGCCAGAATCTATTATTTATACGCCAAACGGAGTTTCATTAGAAGAAATTGAGAAAGCTGCTGCTTTAGGTGTACGTATTAATATAGATAACTTATCTGTTTTAGAACAATTTGGTAGCAAACACCCTAATATCCCTGTTTGTATTAGAATTAACCCGCACGTTATGGCTGGTGGAAACTCTAATATATCTGTAGGCCATATAGATTCTAAATTTGGAATTAGTATTCATCAAATACCACATTTATTACGCATTGTAGACCTAACTAAAATGAATATTAATGGTATACATATGCATACTGGTAGTGATATTTTAGATATTGACGTCTTCTTATACGCTTCTGAAATACTTTTTGAAACTGCTAAAAACTTTAAAAATCTAGATTTTATAGATTTTGGTAGTGGTTTTAAAGTTCCTTATAAAACTGGTGATATAGAAACTAACATTGAAGAACTTGGACAGAAACTAAGTGCAAAGTTTAACGATTTTTGTAAAGAATATGGTAAAGAATTAACCTTAGCTTTTGAACCTGGTAAGTTTTTAGTGAGTGAATCTGGTTTCTTTTTAGCAAAAGTAAATGTAGTTAAACAAACAACTTCTACCGTATTTGCGAGTATAGACTCTGGTTTTAACCATTTAATTAGACCTATGCTTTATGGCTCTTCTCATGAAATATTAAATATCTCTAATCCTGAAGGAAGAGAACGTTACTACTCTGTTGTAGGTTACATTTGTGAAACCGATACTTTTGCTAGCAACCGTAGAATTAATGAAATATCTGAAGGAGATATCCTATGTTTCCGTAACGCAGGTGCTTATTGCTTTACCATGGCTAGCAATTACAACTCTAGATTTAGACCACCAGAGGTATTATGGCACAATGGCGAGGCAATTTTAATAAGAGAAAGAGAAACTTTTGATGATCTTATTAAAAACCAAATAGATGTAAAAAATTTATTTTCTAAAAAAGAAGTGAAAAAAGAAAAAGCCACTGCTAAGTAAGCAGTGGCTTTTGCCTTTAACTAACTAAACTTACAAACTTTCTTCTAACTTATTTTCTAATTGTTTATTAAAATCAGATTCAAATTTTTCTTTAAAATTAACCTCTAACTCTAAATTACCTTCTGCATTTTTCTTTACATTTAATTTATTTATGGTTGATGCAATTGTCAATACACTAACAGTTTCTAGTGCCTCTTTACCCGCTTTATAACTTCCAACATTTTTAAGACTTTGTAGTAAACTAGAAAAAAATTGCTGCATCTGAAATTTTTCTATTTTAGAATCTTTTACCTCTTCTAGTGCTGTATTTACCAATGTAACACTAAAAGTATTTTTTAAATAGTCTTCTATTTCCCTCTGCATTCTTTTTAGCTCTAAAGGTGTTGTTACCAATTCATCTTTAACTTCAAAATATGTACTATCTGTTAAAATATCAACAAAACGTACAAAATTTACAATGCTAATACACGCTATATCTGTAATTTGAACATAACTAATTTTTTCACCAGAAACCAGCACCACAATACTATTTTCTAAATTTATTTTTATTGGACTCCCTTCTAAAAACAAACCTGTAGTTAAATGTAAAGAAACAACGGCTTTACTTTTTTGATTAATAATTGTATTATGTTCTACAATTTTTTCCAAAATAACTCTTGGAGTTTCTACCAATAAAGACGGAAAAAGTTTTTGTATATTCATCTTAACTTTTTTTATTTATACAGCAAAATTATAAGCATTAGAACACCTACACTACCCTTGTTTTAGTAAAAACCAATCACGGTAAACAGGGAGTATAGTATATTTGTAAAATAATTTTTTATATTTTTCGTTAGCTTTGTTAAGGTTGATGGACTAAAAACTAAAATATTTACTATGAAATTAAAATCTATAAACGCTTTACAAATTTGTGCTATATTCTTTTTAGCATTTACATCTTTTACAATAAATGCTCAAGAAGTAAAATGGCTTAGCTGGGAAGAAGCTATAGAGCTAGCTGCAAAAGATAAAGAGCCTAAAAAAATGTTTATAGATGTTTACACAGATTGGTGCGGATGGTGTAAAAAAATGGATGCAGATACATTCCAAAATCCAGAAGTAGCAAAATATATGGCAAAAAACTATTATATGGTAAAGTTAGATGGTGAACGTAAAGAGCCATTAGAATACAAAGGACAAACTTACAAATTTGTTGCATCTGGAAGAAGTGGTTATCACGAGTTTGCCGCTGCTTTAATGCAGGGAAAAATGAGCTACCCTACAACAATATTTTTAGATGAAAAACAACAAATGTTATCTCCTGTACCTGGCTACCAAAAACCAGAACCGTTTTTAAAAATAGCAAAGTATTTTGGTGAAGATATACACAAAACCAAAAAATGGGCAGAGTACGACACTAAAACAGAATAACAATATTTAAAAAAATAGAAAAGCGCTCTAAATTAGAGCGCTTTTTTTATGTATTATTTTTATTGTTCTAAAGTTTTACCCTGAGTAACAAAGGATAGCCCTTGTTGGCCTTTAGTTGAGATAAAAACACCTTCAAAAAGTGGATTACTAGTTTGGTTGTTTATTTTCCAATTAAAAATAAAGTTCCCTCCTGTGCCACCATCTTTATTATGCTCATCTATAACAATAGCTAAGCTCTCCATAGGAGCTATATATATTGGTTTTGGAGTATAATTACGTATAGATTTACCCACTGTATTAAAATACTCTGCTTGCAAGATATACAATGTATCTGTACCACTTGTGTTACGCAAATTTATTGTTGCAGTTAAGTCATGTGTTGTATGCTCTGACTGACTATAAACTTGAGAATAAACAGATAAATATGTTTTTCCTGTTTTTAAAGAATCAGATACTTTATGTCCTACGCTTCTTTTGTTCCAGTTAATAGTACTTATTGTTGTAGTTTCTTTTGACTCTGTACAAGAACCAAAAGTTAATACTAAAACCAAAATTAAAACAGCGTTTTTCATTTATACTTAATTTAAATACTAAGTTACATAAAATATAGTTTTATAATCTAGTTTACGCTTTAGCGAAATACTTTTTTCTAAACCAAAAAGATACTCTAACTAATAGAATTAATGCTGGTACTTCTACCAAGGGTCCAATTACACCAGTAAAAGCCTGACCAGAATTTAATCCAAAAACAGCAATAGCAACAGCAATAGCAAGCTCAAAATTATTACCGGCAGCTGTAAATGCAACTGCTGTAGTTTTATCGTAACTAGCACCTGTTGCTTTTGTAAAGAAAAAACCAATTATAAACATTAATGTAAAGTATATTAATAATGGTATAGCAATAATTACTACATCCATAGGTATTTCTACTATTAACTCTCCTTTTAAAGAGAACATTAGCACAATAGTAAACAGTAATGCAATTAAGGTTAAGGGTGAAATTGTTGGTATAAACTTAGTATTGTACCATTCCTCTCCTTTTAATTTAACTAGTATTAATCTACTTAAAATACCAAGCAGAAAAGGAATTCCTAAGTAAATAGCTACACTCTCTGCAATTGCTCCAACCGAAATGTCTACAATAGCACCTTTAAAACCAAAATAAGGAGGTAAAACAGTAATAAACAACCACGCATAAAAACTATATGCAAAAACTTGAAAAATACTATTTAAAGCCACTAAACCAGCTCCGTACTCACTACTACCCTCTGCTAAATCATTCCATACAAGAACCATTGCTATACAACGCGCTAAACCTATTAAAATAAGTCCAACCATATATTCTGGATAATCTTGTAAAAAAATTATAGCCAAGAAAAACATTAATACAGGTCCAATAATCCAGTTAAGAATTAAAGAAATAGATAATATTTTTGTGTTTTTAAACACTTTTGGTAGGAGTGCATAATTTACTTTTGCCAGTGGTGGGTACATCATTACTATTAGCCCAATTGCTATTGGAATATTTGTTGTACCACTACTAAAAGAATCTATAATCCCCGGAAAACTTGGTACAAAATAACCTATACCTACACCTAGTAACATTGCAATAAAAATCCACAATGTTAAGTAACTATCTAAAAAACTTAATTTTTTACCCGCCATTATTTCTTAATATTTGAAAAGATATAAAACATTTCTGCAGCAATTTGCGTGCTTCTTTCTTGGTATTTTTCTGCTTGTTGTGGTGTACCATCAAAAGCTTTTGGATCTTCAAAAGTTATAGGAACACGTTTTTCTGCACCTGCAATAAACGGACAACCACCATCTGCTTGCGAGCAAGTCATAATTGCAGCAAATTCTGAAGCAGGATTAAATTCTGCATCATACTTTTTAGAAAAGCCAATAATAGGTGCTGCATTAACACCGTATTTAATGCTGTAAATAGGATTTTTAGTATCCGCTAGTTTTTCAATTTTAAAACCAGCATTAGTTAATGTTGTTGCTACCATAGGAAAAAGAGCCGTAGCCTCTGTACCACCAGAATAACACGTAACATTATTAAGATTAAAATAAGCCGCCATTGTTTGCGCCCATACTTGAGACAAGTGACTTCTTCTAGAATTATGTGTACAAATAAAATTTAAACGTATGTCTTCATTTTTAGTTGCTTTTTCTTGTATGTAATCTGCCAATGGTTGTAAAATTGCTTTACGCTCATTACTAACTTCTACTTTTTTTAAATCACCAATAAAGGAGTTAATTTCTTCAAAAATCATTTTTAAACTTTTTAAATTCCCACAATTGCGCTTCTGCGCTCTAAAATTATATTGTCTAGCCACTTACCGTTAAGCCTACCAATTTTTTCTCTGTAACCTATTTCTCTAAAACCACATTCTTTATGCAAGTGCAAACTAGCTTTATTAGCCCTCATAATACCAGCTTGTAACGTCCAAATATTATTTTCCTCACTAATAGTTATTAATTGTTTTAGCAGTAATTTACCATAACCTTTGCCTCTGGCATTAGCTGCCACATAAACACTAACTTCTGCTACACCACCATAAACACACCTAGATGAAACTGCTGCTAAAGAAGCCCAACCTTGCATAGTACCTTTATTAGTAAACAATGCAATACACCCAAATGGTAAATGAGCTTTGCTCCACACATCCCAAGTTGGAACTTTAGTTTCAAAAGTTGCTACACCAGTGCTTATACCATCTTGATATATTTTGGCTACACTAGAGTAATTAGCTTTAGAAATTGGTATAAATTCCATTTTAACAACAACCAGAATTAGGAGCACAACTATTACCAGATGCTTGTATACTTGCAAGCTTTACCTTTTCTTTTTTTTCTGGAATACCACATTTATCTTTTGCCAAACAATCTGTTAATTTTGATGTAAGTAAAAAGTTAGTTCCGTCAAAATCTAATCCGTATTTACCAATAGTATCTCCTTGATATTCTACTTCTACCTCTAAATCTGGAATACCAAGTACGTTTTCTGACAATTCTATTATGTTGACTAATTTTTCCGGATGCAATCTATGATCGTAATCTTGCTCATTCCACAATTGAAAATTAACAACCTCTTCATTTCTTACAGTACCACCACAATCAATAAAGTTTTTAGTTACCTTACCTACTTCTGTTACATGAAAATGACTAGGCACTAATTCTCCGTTTGGTAATTGAAATGCTATTTTTTCTAAGCTTTTTAAATTTGCTTTAACCTCTGATAATTTCATATAAATATTATTTTAAATTAAACTTAACAACAACTATTATTTCCTTCTAAATCTTGATCTAAAAACTGGTTCATTACTGTTTTCATCTTAGTCCAATTTTCTGGGTGTATACAATAACAAACACTGGTACCCTCTACATTACCTTTTATAAGTCCTAATAACTTTAATTCTTTTAAATGCTGAGAAATTGTAGGTTGTGCCAAACCAATTACATCTACCAAATCTCCACAAATACATGTATTTATTTTAAATAAATGCTGCAGTATTGCCACCCGTGCAGGATGACTAAAGGCTTTAGCATAAATTGCTATCTGGTTTTGGTCTCCTGTAAATATTTCTGTTTTTGCTAAACCCATAACTTAATTTGTTTATTGCAATATTACGATTAATATAAATACAAATACAAATATTCGCCAAAAAAAATGCAGCATAACTAAAAAGTTATGCTGCATTTAAATTATCATAATCAAAAATTATCTGCTATAATTAGGAGATTCTTTAGTTATAGTAACATCATGAGGGTGACTTTCATTAATACCGCTAGCGGTAATTTTAACAAATTTACCTGTATCCTTTAAAGTCTCTATATCCTTAGCTCCACAATACCCCATACCAGCACGTAAACCACCAACAAATTGATGAATACTCTCATACAACTCACCTTTATAAGGTACGCGTCCTACAATACCTTCTGGTACTAACTTTTTAATATCATCTTCTACATCTTGGAAATAACGATCTTTACTACCTTGTTTCATAGCTTCTACAGAACCCATTCCTCGGTAAGACTTAAATTTTCTTCCTTCGTAAATAATAGTTTCTCCTGGAGATTCCTTAGTACCCGCCAATAGAGAACCTAACATTACAGTATCTGCACCTGCAGCAATAGCCTTAGGTATATCACCAGTGTATCTAATTCCGCCATCTGCAATTACAGGAACTCCACTACCCTTTATAGCGGCAGCAACTTCTAAAACAGCAGAAAATTGAGGAAAACCAACACCAGCAACAACTCTGGTTGTACATATAGATCCTGGTCCTATACCAACTTTTACAGCATCTGCACCCGCTTCTACTAAATATTTAGCCGCTTCTGCAGTTGCAATATTACCTACTACAACCTCTAAATTTGGAAATTTCTTTTTTACTTCTTTTAAAACAGAAACCACACCTTTAGTATGACCGTGAGCTGTATCTATAATTACTGCATCTACACCTGCATTAACTAGTGCCTCTGCACGCTCTACAGCATCTGCTGTAACGCCTAAAGCAGCAGCAACCCTTAATCTACCATACGTATCTTTATTTGCAATTGGTTTTAGCGTAAGCTTTGTAATATCTCTAAAAGTAATTAAACCAACCAATTTGTTGTCTTTATCTACAACAGGTAATTTTTCAATTTTATTTTCTTGTAAAATATCTTCTGCTTGCGCTAAAGAAGTACCTTCACTAACAGTTACCAAGTTTTTAGAAGTCATTACTTCAGAAATTGGCCTGTCATTATTTTTTTCAAAACGAAGATCTCTATTAGTAACAATACCTATTAATTTTCCCTCTTCATCTACTATAGGAATACCTCCAATACTAAACTCTTTCATATTGGCTTTTGCATCGCGTACAACAGAGTTTAAAGGTAAAGTTACTGGGTCTATAATCATACCACTTTCGGCACGCTTTACTTTACGAACCTTTGCTGCTTGCTCTGCAATAGTCATATTCTTATGTAACACTCCAATACCACCTTCTTGCGCCATAGCAATAGCCATACGAGATTCTGTTACAGTATCCATTGCCGCAGAGACAATTGGTACATTTATAGTTATATTTCTGGTAAATTTTGCTTTTATACTTACTTCTCTTGGAAGTACTTCTGAAAAAGCAGGAACAAGGAGTACGTCATCATAAGTAAGACCTTCTCCAACAATTTTATTTAGGTGAGCTTGCATAGCAATTAAGGATTAATTGCGTGCAAATATACAATTTATAAATGTAAACAGCCACATATTTACCAATAAGAGTTTTCACAATGTTTTCTTAACGTTTACATAGCATAGTTACACCTCTCTTGCACTTAAATAAAAAATGTTTTTAAAGCAGTTATAGTAAGACCTACTTACTCCTTTTTATAATTTTTATAAGCTACCACATAAAATACAGCATACTACAGGTTTTAAAAACTATTAACTATTCTAAAAAAATTGAAGTGAAAATTTATAATACTTTAATCTTACAATTCTGAAACTAAAAACTATAATTTAAAATATAGTTTACTTATTAAATAGCTGTGAAATAACAATTAAAACGGATAATGTAAACGTAAGCGTCATTAATGCACCAGATAGCATAATCACATATTTCATCCAAAATAAACCAGACCATAACAAATAAATACCTCCAAATGTTAGCAATACAGACAAAAACGGCTCTATAGTTAAAAATAGCTTTAGTTTTTTTGGCAGTTTGGTAAGCCACACTAAACCTCCTAATAAAAAGAATATTAAAGACATAGACAATATATGCGTATGTACGGTAGTAAGCATTTCTCGGCTACTTTTTTTAAATTTCATTACCTCTGCATCTTCATCTTCCTCATTACCCAAATAGTTTTCAGTAATACCAGATGGTTTAGCATCTGTAGTTTCATTAACAAATAGTAGCCCTGTATAATAACCAATAGATAAAATAACCACAAAGGTTCCTATAAATAATTTTATTTCTGATGGAAATGTACTTAGTAATCCGTTGTACTTCATTATTAAAATTTAATTTCTAATGTAGCATAGTAATTTCTGTTAGCCGAAGGAATTATACCAGGCCCTGGATAACCAGTTGCCCTTCTTGTAAAATAGGCTTCATCAAGCAAATTATTTATACCTGTTTCTAGCTTTAAAAATTTATATCTATAAGACAAAGACAAGTCTAAAATGTTATATTTAGGTATAATACCATTTACACCACTTAAACTTGGTTCATTGGAGTTAGTAGCATCTGTGTATTGCTGAGTTAAACTAGTATATTGAATACTGGTTAGTAAATTTTTCCAACCAAACTTTACTCCCGTTTTTAAATTTAAATCTGGAACAAACTCTACTCTATTTCCTTTAATGCCATTTTGCTGAGACTTTGTGTATTCAGAATTTATAAAAGATGTATTTATAAAATAATTAAAACTATAATTACTATTTAAGTTGAGTATTTTTTTAAGGTTAAAATCTACCAATGACTCTACTCCTACAATACGTGCATCTCCTACATTTGTTCTCTCTTGCACTACACTACCATCATCTAATGCCTTGGTAACTAAACCTATTCTATCATTATAAAAAAGACCAAAAACACCTGCATCGTAAGAGATATAGTTTTTATAATTACCTCTAAGACCAAGATCTAAAGTATATCCTTTTTCATCGGATAAATCTCCTATTCTAAAAGAAGGGTTCACTATATTTAAATCTGAAAATGTTACTGATCTGTAGTTTTGTGAAGCATTACCATAAACTTCTATAAACCTATTAGGCTTGTAGCTAGTTCCTAAACCAACTAATAAAAATGATCTTTTATTACTATCATTACTCTCTACCGTTTCATTTAAAATAACATTACCTGCTGCATCAGTATTTATTTTTTTAAAAAAACCGTCGCTCTCTGTTTTTATATATTCTACTCTTAAACCAGGTGTTAGAGACCAATTATCCCTTAAGTAAAATATATTTTCTCCAAAAAAGGCAATATTTAAATTAGGATTTTTATAATTAGACTGCGAAGGGTAATTTGGATAATCATTTATTGCAGAAGAAAAGTTAGCATCACTACCATTACTTCCTGGCCCTTGCACCGATGTATTATTTGCTTTATAAAATTTAGTACCTATTAAATAGGTTGCTTTTTTTCCAAAAAACGTATACTTGTCTAACAACTTAGCCTCAAAACCAAAGTTTTTAAAATCTCCAGTAATTAAATCTCTTTCTTCATTTGTATCTACTTGGTTTACTCTGTTAGTTCTAAAACCCAATGCATCTCTAGAAGCATTTAACCCAAAAAAGTTAAATAATAAACTTGTGTTTTCTGTAAAATTATGCTTAAGTTTTACGTTGTACAATAACCAATTTACAGCAAACCAGTTTCTTGCTCTATTACTTTGGTATGGATTTTCTGCAAACATAGCATCAGTTAAGCCACCTGCCTGTTGTGCTAAATAATTTAAATACGTTATTTCTGCCTCTAATTTTGTTTTATCAGATAATTGATAACCCATATGTGCAAATGCATTTTTAGAGTTAAAGTAAGAATTTGGTCTAAAACCGTCTCCTTGCTTAAAATTAAAACTAGCATAATAACTAACCTTATTTTTTGTACCACTTACACTTGTATAATTAGTATACAAATTATTACTGCCAACAGTGTTTCTTGTTAAAACTTCTATTTCTTTAGTTGAATTTGGCTTTTTAGTAACAAAATTAACCAGTCCGCCAAACTGGGTTCCGTACTGTAAAGACGCTGCTCCTCTAATAATTTGTATTTCTTCTAAAGACTCTGCTGGTGGTGTATAATAACTCTCTGGATAACCTAAAACATCTGCGCTAATATCATAACCATTTTGCCTTGTATTAAAGTTAGATGTTCTATTTGGATCTAATCCCCTACCTCCAATGTTTAACTGTAAGCCAGCATCATCATTCTGAAAAATATTTAAACCAACAACTTGACTATATATTTGCCTAGCATTATTAGAGGCTAAATTTGCTACAGACTCATTTACCAAAACAACCTCTGTTTTTTTACCTGCATATATAGATGTACCTACAACATCTTCTAACCGTTTTAAATTAAAAATTTGAGCTTTCCTGGCTACAACTTCTACTTCTGTTAGTTCTATTTCTACAGCAGATAATTGTTTATTTAATATAGTACTACCTACTACATTTACAATTTCTTCCTCTATGTTATACTCATAAGAAAAAAATACAATTTCTAATTGTTTCTCGTCTGTAATAAACTCATAGTAGCCTTTATTATTGGTAACAGAAACCTTACCCTTGGCTTTATTATAAATTTCTACACCACCTATAGGTACGTTATTTTCTTTAGATGTAACGGTTCCCGAAACTTTATACTGAGCATAAAGAGATGCGTTACAAAATATAAGTAGTACTACTATTTTAAAATCCTTTAATTTCATCGTTAAATGGTAAAATCCACGTTTTGTGCTTAAATAAATCTTTTTGTTGGTAAAGGTCTACACTTGGGTTTATGTAGGGTTTACTTAACCTGCCGTTAAGTGCTACATAACTCTCTACATAAACCTGTATATTTTTATGGTTTTGTTCTTTAAAATGATCACCTAAATAATGTGCATATTGCACAATAAAATCAGGCTGGGTACTCATTTGCTTTTCCTGAAATGGAGTTAAAAAATCTGCATTGTTCACATAAAATTGTTTTTTAGAAACGCTATCTACAATTTTAAAATTAGCATAGCCCATTTTTTCCATAAGCATTACACGCCAAGAAAAACGGTATCCCTCCTCTGTCCAAAAAAGTTCTCCGGGATATAGTAAATACCTAAAAGGAAATAACAACTGAATAATAAAAAACACAGCTAAAACTCCTAATGTTAATTTCTTTTTACTTCTTGAGAATATATTTTGATCTTTTATAATAGTTACATTTTTACCTATGGTAACGGGTAACTTAAAAATTACTTTTTTTACATAATTAATAATCTTGATGTGAAAGTTGTCACTAAAAAAAATAAGACTACTTACTATCATTATATAAGGAAACATACCAATTGGAAACAAAACCCTAGTTAGTAAATGAAAAATAACTACAGCAACAAATGCTAAAAGTCTGGTTCTCTTATAAAATAGCAAAAAAGGTATCAAAAGGTCGTACAACATACCAGACCAACTCATAAAATAATGAACCCACTCTTGTTGCAAAATAGAATTTCCTATAAAAGGCACATCATACTTAGACGGCAACCATATTTTTAAAGGCATAGCTCTAAAAAGCCAATCTGAATTTATTTTTGCTAATCCTGCATAAAAATATACTATGGCTAACAGCAATTTTATACTGTCTATAGCATAGCTAGGCACATAATTGTATGCTCTTTTTTTTATGTAAGAGTCTACAGAAAAATATGCGTTTGCCGGTAAAAAAATCATTAAAAAACTTAGTACACTTACAAAATAGTAATGATTTAAATAAGTAGTTTTATCCATTAACTCTATGTAAGTAAAGCTTAAAAAAAATAGAATAATAGCTAACCTATATTTATAACCAATGGCTACTAATATTGCTGTTATTGCGCAAATAACAAATAAAATGTAGGTGTAGCTACCTAAAGGAGTTACCCATTCAAAATTATAATACGTAAAATGAAATTTAGGCTGAATGTAAAGGTCATAAATCCATCCTTTAGCCCAAAACCTAATAATACTTAAAAATAGTAAGGCACCAAAACAAACTCTAAATACTGCCAAAGGGGCTATATGGCTTGTTTTGTCTAAGTATGTTTTTAAATTAGCTATCATTTTTATACAAAAAAAGATTCTCTAATGTTTTAGAGAATCTTTAAATATTAGTTTTTTAGTGTATTAATCTCCATCTGCATCTGTATAGTCTACACTTACACTAAAAGCTTGCAACATATCTACTTTTATTAAAACAACAACTTTTTGTAAAGCATCATAAGCTTCTGTCATTTTTACATTATCTGTCTCTACTTGGTTAGATAAGCTAGCATCTAAAGTTAAAACCTTAGCGCTTGCATCATCAATTTTATTATTAATGGCAACGTTTAAATCTTCTCCCTGTGTAATATTATTTAAATAATCTAAATAGTCTGCAAAACCTACTCCTGTAGCAGTAGAGTTATAAGCTTTGCCATTAATAAAGTTCTTAATATTTTCTAGTGCAGCAACTAACAAATCTTTTGAATTTTCGTTACTGTAAAAAGCCTCTACTTTTGTTGGTAATGGTTCCGTAGAAAAAACTCCCGCAGGTATCCCTACTTTATTAGCTCTTAATCCTTTTTCAAAATAATAAACAAAATCATTAGCCAACTTGTTAAATGAGCTTGTTGCCGTATTTTCTGTACTTGCAACAAATGTGTCTCTAAACCCATTTTTCCAATCATTTAATACGGTATTGGTTAATGTATTCATTTGGTTTACCACATCTGACATATAATTTTTATAACCATCACCAGAAGTAGTATTTGTATATTTTTCTACAATTTCAGTATCGGTATTTGCTAATCCATTTAATAAATAATCTAAAGCAGGAAAACCAACTGCATCATTATTATTAGGATGCGTTAAATCATAAGTCCCAGAGCTAACATTGCTTTCAATATCCTCTACCGTAGTTGGATAGATGTTCATTTGAAAACCATAGTTAATTTCTTCTGCTTTACCTATGTTATACATTTCTACAGATTGCCAAACCTTGTATGCAGATAACCATTTTTCTCTTAAGGTAACTAAGTTAGTTTCTGATGGCGAAGCAATAAATATATTTTTTTCATCTTCTAAATTATTAAGCTTAGTAGATAAATCTTCATAAGCAGGAATAATTATATTATCTGCAATATTAGCCAACAGCTCTCCCCTGTTAAAGTCGTCTTTACCATTATTAGTTGTACCAGTGCTATCATCTGATGAGCTACAGGCATAAACTGTTAATGCAGCTACAAAAACAAAAATTACTCTCTTCATTTATCCTTAATTTTATTTATTCTAAATAAAAGGCAAAAATAAAAAAAAGTAGTCATAAAATAACCATTTACAACTACTTTTTTAAAATAAGCTCTTAGGTTATAACATTTTAGTTTGCAGCTTGTTCTTTTGTAAAACCAAATGCTGCAGCAATTTCATCAGAAATTTGATCTAAAGTTGCTGGGGTAACATCCCAAAAACCGTTATTTGCCATTAATGTCTCCAAATAACCATCAATTGTAGTAGCATCTATTACAGAAGAATTTGTAATATTATCTCTTGTAAAACGTAAACTGTTTATAAATCCTATGGCCTCTGACAAACCGTGAAAAGCAGCTGCTTTATCACTTTCTAAAGTTTCTTTTCCAGATTGTAAATAATAAACACTACGAACAGCTATTACAGTAGAAACTTTTTCTCTTATAATTTCTGCCTGCTCATCTCTAACCGCATAATCTTTTGCTACAATTGCAGCTCTACCTAATTTAAATGCTTCGTATATGTCGTTAGCAATTCCTGTAAAATCTGAATCGGCTTCAACACTTGCTACATATTTATTTAAAAAGCTATCTTTACCTAATTCTGGAAGAGCAGGATTATCTTCATTCCCATATAAGTACCCATAAGCTTCATCCCACTTATGCTCCATATTTGTGTAGTTTTTACCGTCTACTAAAATACCTGCATCATTATCTGCTACATTAGTACCTTCATCTAAAACAGCAGTACTTAAATAATTGTTTAACATTTGGTCTACCATTAAACCTCCAATTATAGATTTTGCAATTGCCTGGTTATATTCTAAACCTTTACCATTCACATATCTTGTAGAGCCACCTCCAGCTTGTTGTATTTTACCTGCGCTACCTGCAACAGCATCGTCATCCCATTTAGGAAAAACTTCAGTTACTTGTGCATTAATCCAATTGTCAAAATTTTCTTTTATTACAATAGAAGCTGTAGTATTAGTAGAAAAATAATCTGAAGATGCTGCTATTTTGCTGCGTATACTTTTGTCTGAATTATTTAAATCTGCATCCGAAAAATCTAATGCTCCCTCTTCATGAGCAAACATAGCATCTAATTCTTCTTCTGTTCTTGTGTTATCCAATAAAGCAGATATAAATTCTTCTGCCATTTTTATTCTTGTAGTTTGACCTCCAAAGTTTACAGAACTTTCATTATTGTGTTCAAATACATAAGTTGATGGAGCAACAACATTATTAACTTCACCACCATCACCATTATCATCAGATGAACAAGAAGTAAAAACTAAACTAGTTAAAAATAAGCCCGCAAATAATTTATTTACTTTCATAAGTACTATTATTAAAATATTTTTTTGCAAATATCTTTAATAGAAACATATAAAACAATATTTATTTAGAACAAATAAAGATAATAACGTTAAATTATTAATTAACAGTTGGTTATAATTTAGTTAATTAATGATATTTAGAAAACAATTCGGTAGCTTTATTGTAGGCAGCTTCAAAAACCATCCAATTTACATTGGTATTTACCTTTTCTGCAGTAAAATAAGACAACATTTTTTCGGTAGGCATATTACCTGTTAAATCGTCCTTAGCCATAGGGCAGCCACCAAAACCTTGTATTGCACCATCAAACCTTATACAACCGGCGTTATAAGCGGCTGCAACTTTCTCTTGCCATTTGGTGGGCGTAGTATGTAAGTGTGCTCCAAATTTAACATCTGGATATTTTGGAATTAAATTAGAAAACAAATAATCTATAACATCTGGTGTAGATGAGCCAACTGTATCTGACAATGAAATAATATTAACACCCATTTTTGCCAATTTCTCTGTCCATTCACCTACTATCTCTACATTCCAAGGATCTCCGTAGGGGTTACCAAAACCCATAGATATGTATGTAACAACCTCTTTATCTGCCTTATTTGCAATATCTAAAATCTCCTTAAGTGTTTCTACAGACTGGGCTATTGTTTTATGCGTATTACGCATCTGAAAGTTTTCTGATATTGAAAAAGGATAGCCTAAGTAATTTATCTCTTTATGCTTACTTGCATCTTGTGCACCACGTACATTAGCAACTATAGATAACAATTTACTTTGTGTTCTAGACAAATCTAAGTTTGCTAAAACCTCTGCCGTATCTACCATTTGCGGTATTGCTTTTGGTGAAACAAAACTTCCAAAGTCTATAGTGTCAAACCCACAATCTAATAAAGATTGTATGTATTTTACCTTTAACTCTGTTGGGATAAACTCTTTTATCCCTTGCATTGCATCTCTTGGGCACTCCGTAATTTTTACTTTAGCAGACATAATTATTTGTTGACTTTTTCAAAATTACTACTATTTATCCGATAAAAGAATATAAATTCCTAAGCCTACAAAAACTACAATTTGTAGCCATTTAAAAATTTTACCAACCTTTTCATTTTTAGTTACATAACCAGATATTGAACCAGCTAAAATGGCAATAATACTAAATACCAAAAAGGAAACAACCATAAAAATAAACCCTAAAACATAGAACTGTACTATTGTATTAAGTGTTCTGCTAAATAGAAAACCAGGAAAAAAAGCTAAAAAAAACAAGGCTACTTTTGGGTTTAAGACATTCATTATAAACCCCTGCTTAAAAAGCGATAACATACTTTTTTTTGGTGCATTATCTCCCCCTAAAATAAGGCTTGCATTGCTCCTAAAAACTTTGTAAGCAATGTAAAATAAATATAGTGATCCAAATAGTTTAATTACTAAAAATAAACTATAATTAGCTTTAATTAAAGCAGATACTCCAAAAGCTAAAAGCGTTGTATGTACTAAACACCCCGTAATTAAACCAACAACAGTAGCTAAACCATACTTTTTACCATTAACAAGGCTTTGCGTTAATACATAAATATTATCTGGACCAGGAAAAAAGGCTAGTAAAGTAGTTGCAGAAATAAAAGCTAAAAGTATATCGTAATTCAAAATAATTATTTTAGTATTGAAAAATACAAATTTAAAAAGTTGTTATCTACCTAATAACTATCTTTAAGCAAAACAATACTTATGAAAAACATAATTTTGTTACTTTTTATGTGTTTATGTTTAACTAGTTATGCAAACATTAACAAAAACAGTAAAACTACTATGACCAAACTTAAGGATAGCGTATTAAGACACGTGGTAATTTTTAAATTTAAAGCAGATGCAACAAAACAGCAAATTACTGCTATTGAAGAAGCATTTAGTGCGTTACCCTCTAAAATAGCACAAATAATGGATTATGAGTGGGGTTTAAACAATAGTCCAGAAGGTTTAAGTAAAGGCTTTACCCACTGTTTTTTTGTCACTTTTAAAAATGAAGAAGACCGCGCCATTTACTTACCGCACCCAGACCATAAAGCGTTTGTATCTTTACTTACACCTGTGTTAGAAGACGTATTTGTATTGGACTATTGGAGCAATTAAGTGTTAGCTAAAATTGCTTTATTTATTCTTTTTATTAGTCTAGGACCTTCATATATAAAACCGGTGTAAATCTGTATTAAATCTGCGCCAGCATTCAACTTTTCTAAAGCATCTTTTTCAGAGTGTATACCTCCTACTCCAATAATAGGAAACGCTTTATTACTTTTTTCTGCTAAAAATTTAATAACCTCAGTACTCCTATTAGTTAATGGTTTACCACTTAAACCTCCGTTTTCTTTAGTAATACTTTCTGGTGATTTTAAGTTGTTGCGTTCTATAGTAGTGTTAGTTGCTATAACTCCGTTTATTTTTGTTATTGCTACAATATCTATAATATCTAACAACTGTTCATTTGTTAAGTCTGGAGCAATTTTAAGTAAAATAGGCTTAGCTTTAACTCCTTTTTGGGTTACATACTTTTTATTTTCTGCAACTAAAGCATTTAGTAAATTGGTTAAAGGCTCTTTATCTTGCAATTCTCTTAAACCTGGTGTATTAGGGGAACTAACATTAACCACAAAATAATCTACGTGTGGGTATAACGCTTCAAAACAAATTAAATAATCATCTACAGCACCATCATTAGGTGTAATTTTATTTTTACCAATATTACCACCAATTAGCACATTATGTTGTGCTTTTAAGCGCTCTACTGCTTCTAAAACTCCACCATTATTAAATCCCATACGATTAACAACAGCACTGTCTGCTTTTAACCTAAACAATCGTTTTTTAGGATTACCTGCTTGTGGTTTAGGAGTTAATGTACCTATTTCTATAAAGCCAAATCCAAAGTTAGATAACTCCTTAAAAAGTTTAGCATCCTTATCAAAACCAGCAGCTAAACCAACAGGATTTTTAAATTTTAAGCCAAAAACTTCTTTCTCTAAACGCTTGTCATTTACTACATACATTGCTCTAAATAAACCTCCAAAACCTATTTTAGAAAAAAACTTGATTAAAGAAAACGATAAATGGTGTACCTTTTCTGGATCCATCAAAAAAAACAACGGCCTAATAATAGCTTTGTACATACAATTTTAAAATTTTGGCAAAAATACAAACTACCTAGATGTAGAACTATTTTACCATTGGTTTTTATTAACAGTTTTTACAATTTTTATAACTAAATACTAAGAGCCAATTGTCTTAAAAAATCTAAATAAACAGTATTTTTGAGTAAATTATATACTTATGCAAGATATTTTAGATAGATTTTTAGGTTACGTAAAAATTGACACCCAAAGTGATGCCAGCTCTAATACCACACCAAGCACTGCCAAGCAGTGGGATTTGGCTAACAAACTAGTAACAGAACTTAAAGAAATAGGTATGCAAGATGTTACCATTGATGACAATGCATACATTATGGCTACATTACCAAGTAATATTGATAAAGAGGTACCAACAATTGGCTTTATAGCTCATTTTGATACTACTCCAGATTTTTCTGGAACCCATGTAAATCCGCAAATAATTAGAAATTATAATGGCAAAGACATTGTTTTAAACGCAGATAAAAACATTATTTTATCTCCAGACTATTTTGAAGACTTATTACAATACAAAGGTCAGACACTTGTGACCACAGATGGTACAACACTTTTAGGTGCAGATGACAAAGCTGGTATAACTGAAATTGTTTCTGCAATGGAATTTTTAATTGCGCACCCAGAAATTAAACACGGCAAAATTAGAATTGGATTTACACCAGATGAAGAAATAGGACGTGGTGCTCATAAATTTGATGTAGAAAAATTTGGTGCAGAATGGGCTTACACTATGGATGGTAGCCAAATTGGTGAGCTAGAATACGAAAACTTTAATGCAGCTGGTGCAAGTATTAAAATACAAGGAAAAAGTGTACACCCGGGTTATGCTAAAGGAAAAATGATTAATGCTATTGGTATTGCGCAAGAAATTATGGCTGCTTTACCTAACAAAGAGGTTCCTGAACATACATCTGGTAGAGAAGGTTTTTACCATATACATACTATTAAAGGAGAGATAGAAAATGCAGAATTAGACCTAATTATTCGTGATCATGAAAGAAGCTCTTTTGAAGACCGAAAAAAAACCTTAGAAACTATAGTTTTTAGGTTAAATGAAAAATACAATAACTGCATTGAGCTGTCTATTAAAGACCAGTACTTTAATATGAAAGAAAAAGTAATGCCTGTTTACCATATTGTAGAAACCGCAAAAGAAGCAATGGAGGCATTAAATATAACTCCTATTATAAAACCTATACGTGGTGGCACAGATGGCTCACAACTAAGTTATATGGGCTTACCCTGTCCTAATATTTTTGCTGGCGGACATAATTTTCACGGAAAATATGAGTATGTACCTGTAGAAAGTATGGAAAAAGCAGTAGAAGTAATAGTAAAAATTTGTGAACTTACTGCTACTAAATAGACTATAAATGAGTTCTAACAATACAGATGCTAAAATAAAAATTGATGCTTATTTTAATAAAGAGCAGCCTTTTAAGCAAGGTATTGCCTTTTTAAGAGAAATTGCTTTAAGCACAGAACTCAAAGAAACTTGTAAATGGGGAGCCCCAGTTTATACTATAAACAACAAAAATGTTATTGGTATATTGGCTTTTAAGCATCATTTTGGAATTTGGTTCTATAATGGTGCTTTGCTTAAAGACCCTAAAAAAGTATTATTAAATGCCCAGGAAGGAAAAACTAAAGCTATGCGGCATTGGAAATTTTTAGCTGTAAATGATATAAACAAAGAAACCGTTACAGATTATATTTTAGAAGCTATAGAGAATCAGAAAAAAGGTATTAAAGTTAATTTTACTAAAAATACAGATATAAAATTACCTGAAATATTAATTGGTGCATTAGATAAAAGCATAGAACTTAAGCGTAAGTTTAATTCCTTTACACCCTACAAACAAAAGGAATTTATAACTTATATAAATGAGGCTAAAAGAGATGCTACAAAGCTTAACAGGTTAACAAAATGTATTACACTAATACAGGATGGCATAGGTTTACATGATAAGTATAGAAAATAAAAAAAGCATCAATTTGTAAATTGATGCTTTTTTATGCGAGTAACTCTAAGAGTTTACTTTTTATCAGATGCTGGTTCGTTTAATTTTTTACTCATTTCCATAGAAATGGCAGATCTAGAAAACTTAATTTTACCAGCCATTGTCTCAATTACACAAGACATATCTTTATCATTTAAATCAAAGATTTTACCGTGCATACCGCTTTTGGTAATAACCTTATCTCCTTTTTTTAATTCTTCTGCAAATTTCTTTTCGTCTT
Organism: Cellulophaga omnivescoria; assembly: GCF_027915275.1. Lineage (NCBI taxonomy): Bacteria > Pseudomonadati > Bacteroidota > Flavobacteriia > Flavobacteriales > Flavobacteriaceae > Cellulophaga > Cellulophaga omnivescoria. The sequence continues at coordinate 135,470 of NZ_CP115819.1, forward strand.
TAGAACGTTTCATTTGCGGTCGTATCATAAAAAAATATGCTACTATAAATATTCCTACCATTGGTAGAAATGAGTACTGATCTAATATTTGTTGCATTTTATTATTTTAAAGGTACTGATGCTGCTGCACCATTTTTAGGATTTACAAATGCCTTAATACGTAAAGTTTCTCTTCCTTTAGCTGTATTTGCTGTTACTGTTACTGCTTTTGTTACTTGGTTTTGTCCAGAACCATTAAATTTAACTAACAACTCACCAGATTCTCCTGGAGCAATTGCTTTGTTTTTTGGGTATTCTGGTATCGTACATCCGCAAGTACTTTTTGCATCAGTAATAATTAATGGTGCTTTTCCTGTATTTGTAAATGTAAAAACTGTTTGTTGTGGTGTTCCTTGCTCAATAGTACCAAAATCAAACTCAGTTCTATCAAAAGTCATAACTGGCAAGTCTTTGGCATTGTTGTCTCTTTCTGCTGCGCTATCTACATTAGCCATAATTATTTTATTAGAAGCGTTGTCTTTACAAGCTGTAAAAGACATTGCAAAAACTGCAGCTCCAAATAGTAAAATAATTTTTTTCATAATTGTTATTTTTAATTTGTTTCACACAAAATTAATGAATATTTTTTATAATAATCCTCTACCTATTTTTTTTAACTTTCCTTCACTTTTATACTCTCGTACAAGTTTATCTAAAATACCGTTTATAAAAATGCTACTTTTTGGTGTAGAGTATTCTTTTGCTATCTCAAGAAACTCATTTATAGTAACTTTCTCTGGTATTGATGGGAAATTTAAAAGTTCACAAATTGCCATTTTAAGCAAAATACCATCTATATCAGCTATACGATCTTTATCCCAATTAGGTGTTTTACCAACAATTTCTTTAACATATGCCGCGTCATTTAACAATGTTTTAGTTAGTAATTGTTTTGCATAAACCATATCATCGTCTTCTTTTAACAGTTCTGGCAAAAAGTAAGACTCTATTACATCTGGTTTCGCTTTTTTAATTAGCTTTAGAACAAAAGTGTTTATTATAGGAATATCATCTACCCAGGTTAATTTATCGTCTTCAAAATAGTCGTAAATTTTCTCGTTAGGTGCAATTACATTTTTATAAAGGTCTGCAAGTAAATTTTTATCTTCTTCATAACTACTGGTTTCACTAGTCATATAAGTAGTATAATATTCACTTTCTGTAACTTCTTTGTATATTAACCTAATGTATTCTTCGTTTAAATACCAGTTATTTAATTTTCTGCTAGACAACTCTTCTAGTAGTAATTTGTTGTCTGCTATTTGTAACAACACTCTGTTATTTACAAATTTTTTACGATTTGGATAGGCATCAGAAACATTACCTAAATAACTTTTTGCAGCAATGTCTGCCTGCTCCTCTGCTCTTTTCTGCAGTTCTACCAACAAACTTAACATTAATAAGTACAATGTGTACATACTATCTACACTGTACTTTAAAAACTTTACTTGTTTTTCTAGTGTATCATCTTGTGAATGGGTAAGGGCGTATATGCACTGCATTACTTTAACCCTAATATGCCTTCTTGTTAGCATTGAAAAAGAACTTTTAATTTGTTAAAAAATTATATTTTGCAAAAGTACTATTATATTTTTCAAAAGTACTAATTGTGGCAAGTTTTTATCTTATGATAATGATAACATATGGTTATGCTTCAAAAACCTATCTTTGCTAACTTAGTACAACACCACTATCCTTAAAAAGTAAATGAAAGAGTTAAAACATATAAACAAGTACTTTAAAAAATATTGGCTTAAACTTACCGTAGGTATTATTATAACTGTTGTTGCGCGTGTATTCTCATTAGTAATGCCTCCATACGTTAACAAATCTATAAACATTGTTAAAGAGTTTTTTAGTCAAGATGATATTTCTAAAGAGCTGGTTAAAGGCTATTTGTTAGATTATATTCTTATTATTTTAGGAGCTGCACTTTTATCTGGTTTTTTTACATTTTTAATGAGACAGACTATTATAAATGTTTCTAGACATATAGAGTACGATTTAAAAAATGAAGTATACGATCATTACCAAAAGTTAAGTCTTAACTTTTATAAAAAAAACCGTACTGGCGATTTAATGAACAGGATAAGCGAAGATGTGAGTCAGGTTAGAATGTACTGCGGACCAGCATTAATGTATGGTATGAACACTTTTACGTTATTTGCATGTATAATTCCAATAATGTACTCTAAAGCTCCTACTCTAGCTTTATATACACTTATTCCACTGCCTATATTATCTGTCCTAATATATCAAATTAGTAAACTAATACACAAACGCAGTACAGTAGTACAGCAATTTTTAAGTGAGTTATCTACGTTTGCACAAGAGTCTTTCTCTGGTATATCTGTAATAAAAGCATATGGTATAGAAAACCGTACTAATGATGAATTGGTATCTTTAGCCATCGAAGGAAAAGCTAAAAGTATGTCTTTGGTAAGAATAAATGCTTGGTTTTTTCCCTTAATGGTATTACTAATTGGTATAAGTAACATAATTGTAATATATGTTGGAGGCAAACAATATATAAACGGACAAATAGAGAATATTGGACTTATAGCTGAATTTATAATTTATGTAAATATGCTAACATGGCCTGTTGCAATCGTAGGCTGGCTAACCTCTATAATACAAAGAGCAGAAGCATCACAAGAGCGTATTAATGAATTTTTAAAAGAAAAACCTGAAATAGAAAATACCGTTATCACCCCTATGGAAATAACTGGTAAAATAGAGTTTAAAAACGTAAGTTTTACCTATGATGATACTAACATAACCGCTTTACACAATGTATCCTTTACTATTAACCCTGGAGAAACAATTGCTATTATTGGTAAAACTGGAAGCGGAAAATCTACTATTTTAGATTTAATTGCTAGGTTGTATGATGTGTCTAGTGGAAATATACTAATTGATGACACTCCTATTAAAGAAGTTAATTTAGATTGTTTAAGACAAAATATTGGTGCTGTACCACAAGATGCTTTTTTATTTTCGGACTCTATTAAAGACAATATAAAGTTTGGAAAAGAAAATGCATCTGATGAAGAAATAATTGCGGTTGCTAAAAAAGCAGTAGTTCATAAAAATATTATGAACTTTAAAGAAAAATATGACACTGTTTTAGGAGAAAGAGGCATTACGTTAAGTGGAGGACAAAAACAACGTGTATCTATTGCTAGAGCACTACTTAAAGACCCTAAAATTTACTTGTTTGATGATTGCCTTTCTGCTGTAGATACAGAAACTGAAGAAAAAATACTAAACAATTTAAAAACTGCTTCTAAAAACAAAACTACCCTTATTGTTAGTCACAGGGTGTCTTCTGCTAAAAATGCAGACAAAATTATTATTTTAGATCACGGTAAAGTGGTACAACAAGGTACACATAACTCATTATTTGAGATAGATGGCTATTACAAAGCTCTTTATAATAGTCAACTCTCTGACAAAGAAAGTTAGAAAAATGTTGCCAATTAGTTATTTTTTTTTCATTTTTGAGGAATACTATGATAACATTACACTAACGAGATAACTATAACAATGAGTGAAAAAGAACTAATGGATCAGGAAGAGATTTATTCAAAAGTACTAAGAGCCGGTAGACGGACTTATTTTTTTGATGTGAGGAGTACTAAGGCAGGAGACTATTATTTAACAGTTACTGAGAGTAAAAAATTTACGCATGATGATGGATCTTTCCATTACAAAAAGCATAAAATCTACTTATACAAAGAAGATTTTACACCTTTTAAAGAGCTTTTAAATGAAATGATGGACTACATTATTGAAGAAAAAGGTGAGGAAGTTATTTCTGACAGACATCAAAAAGACTTTAAAAAGGAAGAACGTACTAACGCTGTACAAGAAACTACAACAACAAATAGCTTTACTAACGTAAGCTTTGACGACATTTAAATTATAAAAAAAATGTATCTTTAAGCGACTCTAAAAAGAGTCGCTTTTTTTATATCCAAAAACTAACTTACCTATGAAAAAAAGATTTTTTCTACTCGCTTTTTTAATGCTTCAAATACTATCAGCACAAAAAAAGTTAGACTTAAATTATTATTTACCTCAAAACGTAACGTACAACCCAAACATTCCTAAACCAATAGATATTATAGGTCATGAGGTTGGTGAATGGCACGTATCTCATGACAAACTTCAATTTTATATGAAAGCATTAGCAAATGCTAGTGACCGTATATCTATAGAAAACAGAGGAGAAACTTATGAAGGCAGACCTTTATTACTACTTACTATTACATCTCCTAAAAACCAAGCCAATATAGAAAACATTAGACAAACACATGTAGTAAATACTACCAAAAATACAGACATTACTAACCAACCAATAGTAGTGTACCAAGGTTTTTCTATACACGGTAATGAGCCTAGCGGAGCAAATGCCGGTTTAGCATACGCCTACTATTTGGCTGCGGCTCAAGGTGCAGAAATAGAAACACTTTTAGATAATATGGTAATATTAATGGATCCTGCATTTAATCCAGATGGTATCCAACGTTTTGCTCATTGGGCAAATAGTAATAAAAGTAAAAACTTAAATCCAGATGGTAATGACAGAGAATATCATGAAACTTGGCCAAACGGGCGTACAAATCATTATTGGTTTGATATGAATAGAGATTGGCTGCCTGTGCAATTACCAGAAAGCAAAGCAAGAATTAATACGTTTCATAAATGGTTACCAAATATATTAACAGACCATCATGAAATGGGTACAAACTCAACTTTCTTTTTTCAGCCAGGAGAACCTACAAGAGTTCATCCATTAACACCAAGCCTAAACCAAAAACTTACAGCAGAAATAGGAACCTATCATGCTAAGGCTTTTGATGAAATTGGATCTTTATATTATTCTGAAGAAAATTATGACGATTATTACTATGGTAAAGGTTCTACTTTCCCAGATGTTAATGGTAGCATTGGCATTTTGTTTGAACAAGGTAGTTCTCGTGGTCACGTACAAGAAAGTGAAAATGGTATACTCACATTTCCTTTTACAATAAGAAACCAATTTACAGCTGCATTATCTACTATAGAAGCTGCAAACAATATGCGTTCTAAAATTTTAAACTATCAAAAAGATTTTTATAATAACGCAAAAAATGAGGCTGCAAAAAACAAAACTAAAGCAATTATTTTTGGTGACAGTAAAGATGCAGCTAAAACTTGGCATTTAGCCGAAATTTTAAACAGACATAAAATTAAATTTAACAAGCTTAAAAATGATGTTAATTTAAACGGAAAGGAATACAAAAAAGATGCTAGTTATGTTGTTCCTATGAACCAAAAAAACTATCAACTTATTAATGCAATGTTCGAAAAAAGAACAACTTTTACAGATAGCTTATTTTATGACATTTCTGCATGGACATTCCCTCTTGCGTTTAATTTAGATTATACAGAAACTAGTAGCCTAAGTAATTTAGGAGAAGAAGTTAAAGAGTTAAAACCACTAATTGGTAGTCTAACAGGTAATAGTAATTACGCTTATTTATTTGAGTGGAATGAATATTACAGCCCACGTGCATTAAATACCATTTTGGAAGCTGGTTTAAGAGCTAAAGTTGGTAAAGAGCCTTTTACGGTAGAGGGTAAAAGTTATGATTATGGTACTATTATGGTTCCTGTACAAAACCAAAGGCTTAACAAACAAGAGTTACAACAATTTATGCTTAAAATAGCCCAAGATAACAACCTAAAAATAACTGCAGTTGGTACTGGTTTAACTAAAGGTATAGATTTGGGTAGTAATGAGTTTGATCCTATAAAAAAGCAACAAGTAGGCTTACTAGTAGGTAATGGAGTAACCTATGCGGATGCTGGTGAAATTTGGCATTTATTTGACCAGCGCTACAATATGAAAATTACTAAGTTAGACACAGACTACTTTTCTAGAGTAGATTTAAGTAGATATACTGCACTAATTGTGCCTAGTATTTACGGTAATGCTTTAGATAAAAATGCTGTTGCAAAAATTAAAGATTGGGTTAAAGCTGGTGGTACTTTAATTGCATACAGAAATGCAGCTTACTGGCTAAACTCTAATGAAATTATGAAAATAAACTTTAAAAAAGATTCTGCAATTGTTGCTAAAAATATTCCTTTTGACAAACGTAGAGATTTTAGAGGTGCACAAGTTACCGGTGGTGCCATTTTTGAAGCAAAATTAGATCGTTCTCATCCTATAAATTACGGTTATAAAAACAATACATTACCATTGTTTAGAAACACTAATATTTATATAACGCCAGACAAAAACAGCTACAACAACCCTATACAATATACTAGCAACCCACTGTTAAGCGGATATATTTCTGAAGAAAATTTAGCTGTATTAAAAAATAGTGTACCGTTTAAAACAAGTGGCTATGGTAAAGGGCAAGTTATTTTATTTACAGACAATACCAATTTTAGAGCCTTCTGGTTTGGAACAAACAAATTATTAATGAATGCTATATACTTTGGAAAAATGATGTAAAAAAATATAATTGCAACAAAAAATCTCGGACTAATAACCCGAGATTTTTTGTTTTATGGTTACCCTATTTTTAATCCGTTAGGTACCTTAGCATCGGGGCTTAGTAATATAACATCTTTACCTTCTACAGCGCCCATTACTAAACACTCACTCATAAAATTAGCTATCTGCTTTTTAGGGAAGTTTACAACTGCCATAATTTGCCTGTCTAGCAACTGGTCTTTAGTGTAACGTAATGTAATCTGCGCAGATGTTTTTAAAACACCAATTTCTTCACCAAAATTTATTTTTAATTGATACGCTGGATTACGTGCTTCCGGAAAATCGTTTACTTCAATAATTGTTCCTACGCGCATATCTATCTTACAAAAATCTGACCAAGTAATTTGCTCTTTCATATCTATTATTTTTACCTTTACCATTCAAATATAGTTAATATAACAACTACGTTTAAACAAAATAAAATGGCACGTACACCAAGTAATATGTTAGCTTTAGGAACACTTGCTCCTAATTTTAATCTTTTAAACACTACAACAAATACATTTATTTCTTTAGACAACTGCAAAGGAGAAAAAGGTACTGTAATAGCTTTTATTTGCAACCACTGCCCTTTTGTTATACATATAAACAAAGAGTTGGTTAAAATTGCAAATAATTATAAAAGTAAAGGCTTTTCTTTTATTGCAATTTCTAGTAACGATGTTGTTAACTACCCACAAGATGCACCTGAGTTAATGACTAAAGTTGCTATAGAAAATAACTATAGTTTTCCTTATTTATTTGATGAGACACAAGAAGTAGCAAAGGCATATGACGCAGCTTGCACACCAGATTTTTACGTATTTAATTCTGATTTAAAACTTGTTTACCGCGGCCAACTAGACGATTCTAGACCAGGAAATGGCATACCAGTTACCGGAAACGACTTAAGAAATGCTTTAGACGCTATAGAATTAGGAAAAAGTATAGATAAAAACCAAAAACCTAGTATTGGTTGCAACATTAAATGGAAGTAAATTACAGCCAACCCTCTCTTACACATAAATTTTTTATATGCGCATAATGGTGCTTACTATGCCAAGCGTAACTACCTATATTTTCTGCAACTGAAATTTTTGTTTCTCCAGAAGGATGTATAAAATACCTGTTTAACTGGCTATCCGATAAGCCTTTTAATAAAAATACCAACTTGGCATGAAGTGCGGTTATATAATTTAAAGATAATATTACAGGAGATGTAGATGCATCTACTAAATTAGCCCAATCCTTTTCTTCGTAAGCTTTTATTAAAGGAGCATCTTCTGTTAACGCCCATTTAAAACGTGTATAGCTATTATGGTGACTATCTGCAATGTGGTGCACCAATTGTATTACCGTCCAACCATTTGGTCTATAAGGCGTATTTAATTGCTCATTATTTAAATTTAAAACAATATTTGTGAGTTTTACAGGGAATGATTCTAAAGTTTTTATCCATTTTTTTATTTGCTCTTTTGTAATATCCTTTGGGCAACTAAAAACACCTATAGGATATTGTAATGATTTTAATGTACTACTTTTCATACCAACTAACGGGCTATTAAATATCTAATTTACTTACAGTTAAACACTAAAATACATAAAAATTATAATTTAATTAACTTTTTACGCAACCCTTTTAACAAATATGAATCTATTTAAATAAGTACATATAATTAACGCCCCCAAAGTTATATGAAGAAATTTGGTAGGGTTTTTGTTAACATAGTTGTTATGTAAGTAGAAACCTAATTTTAAACACATTTAACCCACATAAATATGATTACTTTTTTTCTTATTTTATCTGTACTAATTGCTGTAAATATTATTTTACTTACTGTAAGTGTAAATGGTAGTTTTTTCTCTAAACGAAAAAACCTCTCCTTAGAAAAGAGAGGTCTTAAAAAAAATTATGCGTAGTAGTTTTTAAAACTATTTAACATCCATTAATTCTACATCAAAAATTAGTGTTGCATTTGGTGGTATAACACCACCAGCTCCTGCACTACCATATGCTAAGTGAGATGGTATAACAAAACGAGCTTTATCTCCTATTTGCAATAAAGCAATACCTTCATCCCAACCTGGAATAACTTGCCCTACTCCTAATTGAAAATCTATAGGTTGATTTCTTTTGTAAGATGAATCAAAAATCTGACCGGTTACCAATGATCCTTCATAATGTACAGAAACTGTTTTACCGCTTTCTGCTTTAGCACCATTACCTTTTTGAATAATTTTGTAACGTAAACCAGACTCTGTAGCATCAAAACCAGCAGCTAATTTTTCCATTTGTGCTTCTGCTTGTGCTTTTTCTTCTGCTAATCTTTTTTCTCTAGATCCTTCAAAAGTTCTAAAAGCTTCAACTGCATTCCATTTTTCTGCCTCTTCACCAACTCTTACTATCTCTAAAGTTTCAATGGTGTCTCCTTGTGCTACAGCATCAACAACATCTTGTCCACTCTCTACGTGTCCAAATACCGTGTGCTTATTGTCTAACCAAGGTGTAGCAATGTGTGTTATAAAAAACTGGCTCCCGTTTGTACCAGGACCAGCGTTTGCCATAGATAACACTCCAGGGCCAGAATGTGTTAATTCTGGATGAAACTCATCATCAAACTTATAACCAGCATCACCTGTACCAGTTCCTAAAGGACATCCACCCTGAATCATAAAATCTGGAATAACTCTATGAAATTTTAATCCGTTATAATATGGTGTTCCTTGTGGTTTTACAGAGTTCTCTAAATTACCTTCTGCCAAGGCAACAAAGTTACCAACTGTACCTGGTGTTTTATCGTGCGTTAGTTTTACTAAAATTTCTCCTTTAGTAGTATTGAATTTTGCGTAAATTCCGTCTTGCATATCGCTTATTTTTTATGAGCCGCAAAGATAGTCATTGTTTTTTGTTCACAAAACACCAATGCGTTTAAGAATTTGTTATTATCCTTTTATCTTTTTTGAGGTTACAATGCCGTATTTATCAAACAAATACACCAAACTTGTCATTGTTGCTGCACCTAACTCTAATTCTCTTTTGTTTACGTGCTCAAAAGTATCATTAGCAGCGTGGTGATGGTCAAAATAACGTTGAGAATCTGGGCGTAAACCTGCCAAAACAATATTATCTTTTTTTAACGGACCAACATCTGCTCCACTACCACCTTTTTCAAACAAATGAATTAAATATGGTTTAAACAAATTTCTCCAACTATCTACTTGTTCAAAATTTTCGGTAGAACAATCAAAAGAAAAGCCTCTTGGAGAAAAACCACCGGCATCACTCTCTAATGCAAAAATGTGGTTTTCTCCTTTATTTTTTGCCACTTCTGCATATTTATTACCTCCTCTTAAACCATTTTCTTCATTCATAAACAAAACAGCTCTTATTGTACGTTTTGGTTTGTAACCAGATGCTTTTATTAAACGAAGTACATCCATACTTTGCACTACACCAGCACCATCATCATGAGAACCATCTCCCAAATCCCAAGAATCTAAATGGCCACCAACTACTATTATCTCATTTGGGTAAGTGCTACCTTTTATTTCTGCTATAACATTGTAAGACTGAACATCGTTATACTGCTTACAATTTTGTTTAAAAAAGAATTTTGTGTTTGGGTTTAATTTTAATGCAGTAGATAACAACTCAGCTCCATTTGTACTAATTGCCGCAGCAGGAATTCTGTTTTTTACAGGAGTATTACCGTAACTCATAGAGCCTGTATGCGGGTAATCATCTAAACGTAAATTAACAGACCTTACAATTACACCAACGGCACCAAACTTTCCTGCTTCCGCCGCTCCAGAATAACGCTGGTCTACACAACCACCATAAGCCGTAAAAGTTACAATATCTTTAGGGTTCATTGGTCTATTAAAAAAAACAATTTTACCCTCTATTTTTTCTTTACCCAATTCTTGTAACTCTTTAATACCTTTTACTTCTATAACACCAGCTTTTAACCCTAAGCCCGATGTAGCAACCGAACCACCTAAAGCACAAATTGGCACACTTGTAGCACTACCATCTTCAGACAGTATATTTGCGTACTCTGGTAAACCACGTACCCACTTAGGAACCATTACAGGCTGTAAATAAACACGGTCTACACCTAAATTTTCTAGTTCTTTTTTAGTGTAATCTACTGCTTGTTGTGCTTGTACAGATCCAGACAATCTTCCTCCTATTTGATTAGACAAATGATCTAACCAATTGTAAGCCATACCATCTGTTAGTGCTGCATCATAAATTGCTCTTAGTTGTTTTTCGTCATCAGTTTGTGCTAAAATAGTTGTACAAACAAATAGGAATATTAGGGTAAGTCTTTTCATTTTTATTCTGATTCTAATTGGTTTTTATACATTTCTAGGTTTGCCTTAATTTTATCATCTAATTCTGGCTCCTTAATATCTTTATACTTTTTAAGTTCTTGCAATAAAATTGATGCCACTATAACTCTAGCTCCTTTTTTACTATCTGCAGGCACAACATACCACGGAGCGTGTTTTTTAGACGTTTTGTTAATAGCATCCTCGTAACACTCTTGGTAAGTATCCCAAAGTTTACGTTCTTTTAAATCTCCAGGGGAAAATTTCCAGTTTTTTTCTTTTAAATCTAGTCTACGTAATAACCTTTGGCGCTGTTCTTCTTTGGACAAATGCAAATAAAATTTATACACTAAAGTTCCATTTTCTGCAGTATGCTTTTCAAAATTATTAATCTGCTCAAATCTTTTTACCCAAAAGGCATCATCTATATCTTCTACACTATGTATACCTGGTATATGCTCTCCCATAATATATTCGGGGTGTACACGTGTTACCAAAACATTTTCATAATGTGTTCTGTTAAACACTCCAAATTTACCTTTAGCTGGTAAGGCTATATAATGCCTCCATAAATAATCATGTTTACGCTCTAACTCTGTTGGCACTTTAAAGCTATGTACCACTACCCCGCGAGCATTAAAGTCTTTAAAAATTTCACGAATTAGACTGTCTTTACCTGCGGTATCCATACCTTGCAAGCATATTAAAACGCTATATTTACCGTGAGCATATAATGTATCTTGAAAATCACCTAATTCTTCTCTAATTTCTTCTAATTCTTTCTTTAACTTTTTATCAGATTCATTAAAAGTTTCTAATGTAGGTTTACTAGAAAGTTTTACTTCTTTGGTTACCTTATATTTTTTTATATCTACGTTACGCACTTTATTTTATTTTATTTTTTTAAGAGCTTGAATATACTATATTTTATTGATGTTTCCTTGTTTTATAACACATCAATAGGATTTATTGTCGCTTTAACGATAATAAAAGGTTATGATAACATTACTAACTATATTGCAAGCGAATCTGTACTTAAGGGTGCCCCAAAACCTTAAAAATGATACGAAAATTTAAAAACACATACCTACTATTAACAGCTTTATTGTTGTTTTCTTTTGTTTCTAACACTGCCTGTGATTTGGTAAATTCTAATTTAGGATTTGCATTAAAGCAAACAAATGATGCGGAGAACGCGCAAGACATAAACACTGTTAAATTCCATACTTATAAAGCCATTAAAACTTTACAAAAGCTAGACAAGCAATTAAAAGATTGTGGCTGCTCTACTGCTAACAAAGAAATTACAGAGGGTTTAAATTTACTTAAAGAAATAACACATAGTGCATCTTTATCTACAGCAAAGTTAATGCTAGAGGATGCTAAAAAAAATATAAGCTCTGGCATAAATAAAATTGCTACCTATAGCAAAAAAAGAAAAACTACTAATACGGAAAAAAGCAGCGCAGAAAATGCAAAAGTTTATGCTACTGTAGATAGTATTTTAATACCGTTAGAAAAGTCTATGTTAGCAATGACTGTAGAAAAAGATAATTGTAAAGAAGCTTATGCAACAGCTAAGGCTATTTATGAGAAAAATGAACTTAAACTTATGGATGAATCCTTAACTGAAGCTAAAAAATACTATCACTTAAGAAGTATAGAAATTGCTAAAAAAACAATGAAAAAACTTGAAGATTGTGCAAAGTCTAAGTAAAATTAGCGCTCTAACTCGGTCTTTAATGCTCGCAAACCTTCTTCAAAATCCTTACCAACGGATTTATCCATATTTATAAAAAGCATCATAATGTTTACAGGGAAAGTATTTTTTCCTGAGAAGCCCCAAGTAACTTTTGTGGTATTACTATCTGTATCATAAAATTTAAAATAACAATTAGACGTTGATTTAAAAGGTTTAAAAAAACGTAATTCACCTTCTATACGTTCTCCTGCAACAATATTAGTAATTTCTTGTTCTCCTTCACCCACTTCTTTATTTCCGTTCCAGTAACTAACAAATCCTATTTTACCATCGGCACCCGTGTATTTACGTGCCATTTTGGGATCTTTTTTTGCCCAAGGAGACCATATTTCTTGGTTTTTTACAAGTAAAAGGTAATTAAAAACATCGTTTTTTGGTTTGTTAATATCTATAGATCTGTAAACATTAAATTTTTTGGGTGCTAATAGTCCTAATAACACTACAAGAGCTACTAAGCCTACAAGTATATAAACAGCTATCATCATTTTGTATGGGGTTTGGTTGGTTCTTAAATTTACAAAAAAATAATAAAACTTTATGTAAGTAATACTCCTGTTACACCTATGTGTTTTCCTTATAATATCGTTCTAAAATATCGTCTATGCTTTTAATAGATTTTTTAGTCCAATCTAGTCTAATAGCTACTTTTTCTTCGGCTGTAAGTTGCCAATTTTTAGTTGTTTTTTTTAGTTCTGTAGTTAAATGTTGTAATATTATTGCTGCAGAAACGGATATATTTAAACTCTCACTAAAACCTACCATTGGTATTTTTACATACCCATCTGCCTTATCTAGAACTTCTTTACTTAATCCACTTTTTTCTGTACCAAAAAACAAAGCTATTTTATCATCAATTTTAAAATCATCTAGCAAATAAGAATCTGTATGCGGAGAAGTAGCTATAATTTTATAACCATTTTTACGAAGTGTATTTATACATTCTGCAGTTGTATTATATCTTGGCGTGCTTACCCATTGTTGAGCTCCCATAGCTATATTTTTATCTAAACGCTCACTGTATTTACTTTCTATTAAGTGTGCGGTTTGCACTCCAAAGGCATCGCAACTTCTAATAACTGCGCTTGTATTATGCATTTGAAAAACGTCTTCAATGGCAACGGTTATGTAATTGGTTCTTTCTTTTAAAATATCCAAAAAACGTGCTTTACGTTCTTCGCTTATTATGTTTTCTAAATACGTTAATAGTTTAGTGTCTGTCATAAACACCAATATAAAAAGAAAAGTTTAATTTTATAAAAAACTACTACAAATGAAAAACATTGTTTTGTTAACAGGAGCCGGTATTAGTGCAGAAAGTGGTATAAAAACATTTAGAGATGCTGATGGTCTGTGGGAAGGCCATGATGTTATGCAAGTAGCTTCTCCACAAGGTTTTGCTACCAATCCTAAGTTGGTTTTAGATTTTTACAACCAAAGAAGAAAACAGTTGTTAACTGTTACACCTAACAAAGCACATTTAGCCATTACAGAATTACAAAACTACTTTAATGTTACGGTTATAACGCAAAATGTAGATGATTTACACGAGCGTGCAGGCAACAAAAATGTGGTGCATTTACACGGAGAACTTTTAAAAGTAAGGTGCACACATAACAATAATGATGTTTTGGACTGGAAAAAAGACTTAGTTTTAGGAGATTTATCTTCTAGCAACAAACAATTACGCCCACATATTGTTTGGTTTGGGGAAGAAGTGCCACTATTACAAAAAGCGGCAGAAATAACTGAAACCGCAGACATACTTATTATAATAGGTACCTCTATGCAAGTATACCCAGCTGCTAGTTTAGTGAATTATGCAAATAATGGTACTCCTATTTATTTTATAGATCCCAACCCAAGTATAAAACAAACAGATTTTAATAACTTAACAATTATAAGTAAAACAGCCGTAAATGGATTACCTACTCTTGTGAAAGATTTAATTGATACAGAGCTCTAGTATTTTTTACCCATTCTATTACAGCTTGTTTTTGGGCACTATTTAAATTTGCTTCGGTGTGTGTCCAAGTATACTCATTTAATGGCATTTCTCCACTTTCTATAGTTTCCATAACCTCATCTAACTTATGGTCTTTTTTCTTTATGGAGTATTTTTCCCATTCAGAGAAATTTAAATGTTTTTTACCATCTTTAACGTGGTCTGCCAACCAATAAGAAACTGGTGCAATATTGTTATACCAAGGATACGCAGTTGTGTTACTATGACAGTCATAACAACTGGTCTCTAATATTTTTTGTACTTCCTTAGACGGGTTTGTTTCTGTTAAAAAGGCAGTTTTTAAGTCGGTTTCTGCGTTATTTTTTTCTGGTCTATAAAATTGCATTGCAATTAAAATAACTAGTAAAACAAATAATATTTTTTTTAGTAATTTCATCAATCTAAAATTTATAACAAGCAAAATACAATTTTTTGTGACTAAAACAGAATTATATTCTTGGTTAAAAAGCGATATCAATCACTCTAGAGAAAAAAGACAACAAATTTCTGGTGTTATTTTAAAAGAGCCTAGCTTGGTTACAGATTTACTTAGCATTGTTTTAAATGTAAACGATCCTATTTCTTGTAAAGCTGCCTGGGTATTAGAGTTTGCTTTTAAAGAGAATAATAGTCTTATTTTTCCGGTAATTACTACATTTTTAAACGGATTAAAATCTTTAAAATTAGAGTCTAGCATTAGACCTTGTGCAAAAATTTGTGAAATTTTAATGTTGCAATATTTCTCAAAAAAAGAAAACCCCATTCAACAAACACTTAAAACTAAACATCTAGAACTAATTACTTCTGCTTGTTTTAACTGGTTAATTGGTGACCACAAAGTTGCTACACAAGCATACTCAATGACAAGCCTTTTTCTATTAGGAAAAAAGTATGATTGGATACACCCAGAACTACGGAGTATTTTAGAAAAAAACTACCTAAACGGAACAGCTGCGTATAAAGCAAGAGCACGGTTAACATTAGCCAAAATAAAATAGTAACTGTGCATTTTATTAATTCTATTTATTAAAATAACAGCACATAAAACAAGCTAACTAATAGGCATATAAACATAGTTTTAACTACCTTTGCAGCTTTTAAAAATCAACACAAAAACAGATGTCTTTAAACCAATTAAATGCCATTTCTCCTATTGATGGTAGATACAGAAACAAAGTAGATGCTCTAGGTTCTTTTTTTTCTGAAGAAGCTTTGATAAAATACAGAGTTAGAGTTGAAATTGAATATTTTATTGCTTTATGCGAAATTCCGTTACCGCAATTACAAGATTTTGATACTGCATTGTTTGAAAACTTACGTACTATTTACCAAAACTTTACTACTGAAGATGCGCAAGCAATTAAAGAAATAGAAAAAGTTACAAACCACGATGTTAAAGCTGTTGAGTACTTTATTAAAAAAGAATTTGATAAGCTTGGTTTAGAAGAATACAAAGAGTTTATACACTTTGGCTTAACATCGCAAGACATTAACAACACTGCTATACCTCTTTCTATAAAAGAAGCTATGAACGAGGTTTACGTTCCTATGTATTTTGATGTTGTTGAAAAATTAGAAGAATTGGTTACAGAGTGGGCAGAAGTATCTATGCTTGCCAGAACTCACGGACAACCTGCTTCTCCTACGCGTTTAGGTAAAGAAATAGATGTTTTTGTGGTTCGTTTAAAAGAACAATTTAATTTGCTAAACGATATACCAAGTGCTGCTAAATTTGGTGGTGCAACTGGTAATTTTAATGCACATAAAGTTGCTTACCCTAATATTGATTGGAAAGCTTTTGGACAAAAATTTGTACAAGAAAAGTTAGACTTACAACATTCTTTCCCAACTACACAAATTGAGCATTATGACCATATGGCTGCTTTGTTTGATACACTTAAGCGTATAAATACTATTATTATTGATTTAGACAGGGATTTTTGGACATACGTGTCTATGGATTACTTTAAACAAAAAATTAAAGCTGGCGAAGTTGGCTCTTCTGCTATGCCACATAAAGTTAACCCTATAGATTTTGAAAACTCTGAAGGTAACTTAGGTATTGCTAACGCTATTTTTGAGCATTTATCTGCTAAATTACCAATTTCTAGACTACAGAGAGATTTAACAGATAGTACTGTACTTAGAAACGCTGGTGTACCTTTTGCACATACCATAATTGCTTTTAGTTCTACCTTAAAAGGATTAAATAAATTATTACTTAACAAGGAAAAGTTTGAACAAGATTTAGAAAACAATTGGGCTGTTGTTGCAGAGGCTATACAAACTATTTTACGTCGTGAGGCTTATCCTAACCCTTATGAAGCATTAAAAGGCTTAACTAGGACAAACGAAAAAATTAATCAGAAATCTATAGCTAATTTTATTGATACTTTAGAAGTTTCTGATGCTATTAAAACAGAATTAAAAGCTATTACACCAAGTAATTATACTGGCATCTAGTAGCCGTTCATTTAATAACTTATATAAAGCAAAAACCCATCAATATTTAAATTGATGGGTTTTTATATTTCTTAACTATTTGCTTAACGCTTAATAAGCAACCTTGCTTTTTGGGTTACACCATTTACTCTTACTTTTAAAAAGTATTTTCCGCGTCTTAAATAACTTAAGTTGTAGGTTAAGTTAGATTTACCTGCTCTAAGCTTTTCTTGTGAACTAAACACTTTTCTACCATAAAAATTATAGATAACAAAGTCTGCTCTAGTTTCTATATTACTATTTAATTGAATATTTAAATAATTTCTAAACGGATTTGGATACAGTCTTAAATTTGTAATAGATACCTGCTCTACTGCATCACAAGCACCTAGTGTTGCTCCGTAATACTTTACAAAAACTGCTGCTGCCCATTTAGACATACAGTATGATTTTCCTCTGTAGCAAACCTCTACTCCTGGTCTGTATGCATTACCACACCTTACATCTTCTACCTCTACGGTAACATCTGCAGTTGTAGTACAACCATTAGCATCTGTTACAGTAACTGTATATGTTGTTGTAGCCTCTGGACACGCTTTAATGTCTTGTGTAGTTTCACCATTACTCCACTCATAACTGTAAGGAGCAACACCACCTTCTATTGCTGTTACACTTAAGGTTGTACAAGAATCAAACCCCAAATAAACCTTTGTATCATCAGAAACAGAAATGTTTATTGCCTCTGGTGCTGTAATACTAAAATCTTCAGTAACCTCATTTCCTAAAGCATCTGTAACAATAACAATGTGCGTACCTGCTCCTAAGTTTATAGCAGTTTCTGTTGTATCGCCAGTACTCCATTCATAAGCATATGGTTTTGCGCCACCTTCTACAACTACTGTAGCTGTACCATCTGTAGCAGAACCACAAGTAACATTTGTTGTAGATATACTTACTAGTTCTAGGCCCTTTAACTGAAAACGCGCAGACACCGGAAAGTGATCTGATACTGTACTTGGATAGTCACTATCATAAAACTCATAATGTACACGCACAGATTCTGCTATATAGTTATCATTTAACTCGTTTGTAATAGTAATATGATCTATCATATTTTCTCTAAAAACATACGATCTAAAATCTTGATTACTTAATGTTTTTGAAACTATATTATAATTAACCTCATCTGTTGCATAAGCATTAAAACTAGATGTTGTAGTTGTTGTAATATCTGCAACCGTTGTATCTACATCATCATTATAATCACCTAATAGAATAAGTTTTTTATCTGCATATTGTACATCTAAAGTATCTTTTAATACCTCAACATCATACTTACGCATATCATACCTACCTTGTGCATCTGTACCACTGTTAGCTCTTGCGTGCAATGCTACCACATTTATTTGCTCTGTAGTACCATTAATGGTTACGTCTGCTGTCATTAAAAATGGTAAACGCCCACTTGCATAAAAACGATCTGTTGTACTTGGATAATTTACCAAAGCAGAATCATCTCCACCATTGTATAATGGGTGAATAGTTTGTAACAATACTTTTGTGTCTACCACATTTACAGTTGACGTATTGTAAATAAATCCTAATTTTTGACTAACACCTGGGTCGTTAGGTCTAGAAACTGCCGGAGAAAGTACATAATCGTAACCAGGAAGTTCACTTACCATTTGAGCAAATAAAACTTCGTCTGCAATTTCTTCTACAGCATAAATATCTGCATCTAACTTTGTAATTATAGCTTTTGTACTGTCTTTTTGTATTGCATCAGACATTGGGTTACCTGTTGCTGGCGAGTTTGCTTCATCTCCAAACCACTCTATATTCCAAGCTACAACATCTAATGTTTTGTCTTTACCTATTTGTACAGGAATTGTTGGTGGTACATATTCTCCTGCACAAGGCATATCTTCTGCAGATCGTGGTAGTAACTGGTAATTTTCATAAAAACGACCAACTACACCTGTAATTTCCGAACAAATAGTAGGCTGACCTAAACCGACTATAGCTTCTACATCGTTATCTATTCTTAAAGATCCGTTGCCCGAGGCATCTGTTATATTGTAATTAGAATTTCCAAACAATATATCTCCTGGTTTAGGAAAAGTAGGATTAATAACTGTTACTAGTTCTGCTGGATGATTAGCCAACTCAGCCAAAGTAATAGTTACTGGCTCTATTGCATTTTTAGGTATACCATTGTTTTCAACATTGGTTACTGTTGCTATTTGTAATTGATCATTAAAAGCAGATCTTGTTCCTGTTACAGTAATAGAATCACCTACCATAAAAACACCTTCTCCGTGTACCAACTCATCAAAAATAGCAATTGCTCCTGTAGCATCTTGTATATAAGCAGAACCAGCAAAAGCATCTGCAACGGTTAACACCCCTGTTACAGTAACCACTTCTCCGTCTGCTACATTTCTTGCCTCTGCAATACTAATAGTTGCTGGTGGTGGTATAACAGCTCCATTTTCTGTTCCTGGTGTTGGTATTGCTTGTGTGTAATTAGATGTGTTTCTTGCTCCTCCTTGTCCGTTTGGAATACGCTGTAAAGAATGTCCGTCTTTATTTCCTAATTCATCCTCATTAATTTGAGCTTCACCTGGATTTAAAAGAGCTAACAATTCAGTAGCATCGCTATCATTAGTGTCATACACCAAAGCATCTATTAAACCATTGGTAGTTACCGCTACATTCTGAAAATCTGAAGCATTACCTGTATATAAAGCCACTGCATCTGCTCCGTTTTGTAAACCATTACTTGGTATTACTAAGCTTACATTTGGTACATCTGCATTACCCATTACAAAATAACCTTCTGCATTAGTTGTGTATCCATCTAAATCATACGCTGCATAGCTTTGGTTGTTAGAACCGTTGTAGTGTACCAAAACAAAACCATCTAAGGCTGTATTTCCTTTACCACCATCAAACAACTCTACAAACTCTTGTGTATCTGTGCCCGCTGTATCTGCATCTAGCTCGTTAATAACTAAAGTAATTGGCTCGGTTGCATTTGTATTAGAAGTTCCTGGTGTTGGTAATGCCTGTACATAAGTAACAGTGCTTAAAGCTGCACCAGAACCATTCGTGTAACGCTGTAAAGAATGTGCATCTTTATCACCTGCTCCACCTTCGTTCATTTGTGCTTCTCCTGCATTTAACAATACCAATAACTCAGCATCATCACTATCATTAGTGTCATATACTAAAGCATCTAAAAGGTTTGCAGTACTTATGGTAGAGTTGTTAGGAAAATCTGTAGCATCTCCTGTATACAAAGCAACAGCATCTGCTCCGTTTTGTAATCCGTTACTTGGTATTACAATATTTACATTTGGTACATCTACATTTCCTATTACAAAATACCCTTCTTCATTAGTTGTGTATCCGTCTAAATCATAAGCAGCATAACTTAGGTTATTAGATCCATTATAAAAAACTAGCACTTTACCATCTAAAGAAGTATTTCCCGCTCCACCATCAAACAGCTCTACAAATTCTTGTGTATCTGTACCTACTGTATCTGCATCTAACTCATTAATTAATATTGATGCTTCTGTTGGTGGTACAACCACAACTTGTCCGTTTGCAGTACCTGGCGTAGGTGTTTCTTGTGCAAATGTAGAGGTGTTTTGAGCTCCTCCTGCTCCGTTTAGTATACGCTGAGAAGAATGGTTGTCCTTATCTCCTGCTCCGCCTTCATTAACCTGAGCTTCTCCAGCATTTAACAAAACCAATAATTCTGCATCATCACTATCGTTAGTATCATATACAACAGCGTCAACAATATTGTCTGTTGAGATTTCAGAACCGTTAGGAAAATCTGAAGCATCACCAGTGTATATAGCAACAGCATCTGCACCGTTTTGTAAACCATTACTTGGTATCACTAAACTTACATTTGGCACATCTACATTACCAATTACAAAATAACCGTTTGCATTTGTTGTGTAGCCATCCAAATCATACGCCGCATAGCTTAAATTGTTAGACCCATTATAAAGCACCATTACTAAACCATCTAGTGATGTATTACCACTTCCTCCATCAAACAATTCTACAAATTCTTGTGTATCTGTACCAGGTGTATCAGCATCTATTTCATTTATTAATATTGAAGGAGTTACTGGTGTAGAAGAAGTTCCTTCTAATCGAACATCATCAAAACCAGCATAATCACTACCTCCGTTTTGTTTTACAAATAACTTTAAACTTATTGAAGAAACCGTGTTAGGAACTGAAGCTGTAATTTGTTCCCAGTCTGTAGTGCTATACGGACTACCAACTGTTATAACTTGTATTCCTTGAGAAGTACCATCGTGAAAAATTTCATAACTAATTGTATCCCCGTTGGTAACATCATAACCAACAACATTTACTGCAAATGATAAACTCACATCTGTATAGGTAGATATATCTACAGCGTCAAAAGTTAATGTTCCACCATCTGCTGAACCACAATTACCTTCTAAATCTCTAATTCCAAAGAAACTTGTTCCTGTATTTGCTGTATTTATAGATCCTACGCTAGTAACTACATCCCAAACATCACTACCTCCATCATTACAATTGCTTGGTGATGCTATATAGTTCCAGTTATCTGTAGCAGTGCTCTCATATCCTTGAAAAACAATATAATCTCCTGTTGGAGGCGTTACTACCGCACCCTCTAGAGTTGTAACAGAAGCTGTATTACTATTTACAGATGTGTTACTTGCAGCGTCTATTGCTTTTACCGTAAACGTATAAGTTGTGTTAGCTGTTAAGTTTGTTACTTGGTATGATGTTCCGCTAACAACACCTGCTAAAGTAGTACCATTAAAAATTTGATACGCTGTAACACCTACATTATCTGTAGCAGCATCCCAACTTAATAGTGTCTCTGTTTCTGTTGTATTTGCTGCAACCAAATTTAAAGGTGCTGTTGGAGCTTCTGTATCTGAACTTGTATTGTTAAATTTGTTTTCTGCTTGTGGTCCTCCCCAAATAGCAGTTGCAAAAGCAGGATTATCTATAAAAGGGTTTCTATTTCCTTGAATTCCTTCTAACAATACATTTCTATTAATTTCTACTTGAGAAACTGGATCTTGTGCATTCCATTCTAAAAAAATATCTGGAACATCTGTACTATAGGTAGTTGCCCCTGTACCTACTGCTGTAGGCAAACATTGGTTGCCATAACGTACGTACATATACAATATCATTCTGGCAACATCTCCTTTCCACTCATCTCCAGGATACCAAACATTACCACTCATTAAACCAGCATTACCACTACCAGCACCAAAAGGATGGTTATTACGTAACGAGTTAAACTGTACATCTGAAGATCTTAAATGGTGCGCATCTGATCCTGGACCAGATGTTCCTAAATTAGGGTTACCTAACGATTTTGGAAAAACGTGCTCTCTATTCCAATCTCCAACGCCGCCGCCATTGTTATTTTTACTTCTTGTACGGTCTGTTGTTGTGTTACCATCTGTATCATTATAACCATAAACTAACAATACATTATTAGAGTTTGCCGGATCTAAATCTGTTTGTTTTAAAGCGTCCCAAACGCCTGGTGTATAACTTAGTACGGTTGTTTGTGTAGTTGTTACTAAGTTTGCTAAATTGTTTTTTAAGTTACTCCCTGTTTGGGTAACATCTGTTCCGTTGTAATATGCTGGTACTTGGCTATAACCCAATACGGCCACTAGCAGCATTCCAATGTAAATGAATACTTTAAGGTAATTTTTCATCATAATTTATATAGGTTTGTCGGCCGTAAAATTACTACTAAATAAAACCAAAGAAAGTGCTCTAATATTAACTTATTATTAACGATTAGTGTTTTTGTTAATAACATTTATTGTTAATATTAACGTGCTTAAACAGCAAAAAAAAAGACCGCATATAGCGGTCTTTATATATTAAAAAACAAATTGTCTTATTTATTAATTTGTACTTCGTGTGGGTAAGGAATTTCAATTTTAGCATTATCTAATGCTACTTTAGAACCCTCTACTGTAGCAAAAAATACATCCCAGTAATCTTCTGGCTTACAGTAAGGTCGCACTGCTAAATTTACAGAACTGTCTGCTAATTCTTCTACATTTACAGATGGTGCTGGGTCTTTTAATACTTTTGGGTTAGCTTGTAACATTTCTAAAAGCACCTGTTTTGCCTTTTTCATATCTTCGCCATAACCAATACCAACGGTAGTATCTACCCTCATTTTACCTTCCGCAGTATAATTAATAATGTTACCATTTGCCATTGCACCATTAGGTACTATTGCTAATTTGTTTTGTGGTGTAATTAGCTTGGTAGTAAAAATTTCAATTTCTTTTACAGAACCTAATACGCCTTGTGCCTCTACCAAATCTCCAATTTTGTAAGGTTTAAAAATCATTATTAAAACGCCTCCAGCAAAATTACCTAAAGAGCCTTGTAATGCTAAACCAATAGCTAAACCTGCTGCTGCAATAACTGCTGCTAAACTTGTAGTTTCTACTCCTAATGTAGAAATAACGGTAATGATTAAAAAGATTTTTAATCCCCAACTTACTAGGTTTAGTAAAAACTTTTGTAAAGATTCATCGTAATTGCCTTTGGACATTACTTTTCTAGCAACACCTACTAGTTTTTTAATAAGCCAGGAACCAACAAGATAAATAATTATAGCCATAATAATTTTTGGGCCATAATCCATTACTTTCTCGATTGCTAAATTCATCCATTTTTCTGGATTCTCCATAATTGTTAATGTTTAAATAGTTAATGTTGGGTACAAGATATAAAATGTATTCTAAAAAAAAATTAAACACATTAACAGTTGTTAACATTTTACCATTTTATAACAAAAAAAACCTGCTTAACATAATTAAGCAGGTCTGTAACAAATAAAAAGTGTTAAAAATTAACTTTTAAGCAATTTCCCTAGGTCTTTAAATGCCCCTTCATCTAAATTAGACTTTTCCATAGCACTAATAAATTTACCCAAGTAAGCAGGATTCATTTTATCTCCTACTAAGCGTATTAAAGCAAAACCTTTATCATCTTTATAACCATAAACAATTACCTCATCTATGGCATCTTCTTCTCCGGTAAACTTAACTACACCTTTTGCCATTTTAGAGTTAATTTTCATTAACTGAGTGTATTTTTTATTAGATAAAATTGCATTCACTTTAGTTTTCTCTACTTTATATGACGCAACATTATCTGTGGTTTTATTAAATGCTAAAACATTTACTTTTTTAATAGACTCTACTGCTTTTTTCTCTTCAGGAGATAAATCTGCCGATGCTATATTTAAAATACTCCTAGGAATATCAAAAGAAATGAAATTTTCATTTTCATTACTATCTACATAATATTCTTGTAAACTTTGGTTAGAAGAGCAAGACCCTAAAGTAATTAACAAAGTTAATGCTACTGCTAAATATTTAATACTGTTTTTCATATTGATTGATGTTTAGTTGTTAAAATCATCAAGGTTATTTTTTAACCTTGATGATTGTCTTATTTTTTATTATTTAACTTCGTTTAATTGCTCTGGCAAGCCCATTTTACTTGTTAGTGAGCCTATTTTATTTAAATCTATATCTCCTGTTATAGATACTAAAACAGTTTCTATTTTACGATTATCTATTTTAGCCCCTTTTACATCACTTACAAACATTAAAAGTTCACTTACGTGATCTTCATCTTTACCACTTTTTATATAAAACTTAATGTTTGCATCTTTATCTTTTACACGCATTAACTCTTCTAAAGATGCTGTTTTTAAATAAGATTTCATTGTGGTAAGCATATCTGCACCAATAGCTTTATCTTCTGTAATAAACACTTTTAGGCTACTTATACTTTTCCCTATATCTATAAAATCTTGCGTTTCTTTATCATCCACATTTACATCTATTTTTGTTAATAGGTTAAACATACTTTTATTTACAATAACAGATGATACGTTATCTAAATCCTCAAACTTGTCAAAAATTGACTGTGAAAATCCTGTAAATGGTAGTGCAGTAAGTACTGCTATAATTAATAATTTTTTCATAATTTAATTTTAATTTGTTTTGTAAATCTTGTTTGTTGCTTCTTCAAATTTGTTAAGGTAAACCAATTTTTCGGTGCCTTTGTTTAAGTTTTGAGCTATAAGGCTAAATGCTTTTTCAGTTTCTTGCAAAACGTATTCTGCCTCTTTTTGCTCACGGTAATCGTTACCAAAATATATGCCTAATACTAAAACTGCTACTGCTGCTACGGATAACCATTTATAATTTCTTTTTCTAGGTTTTAATGGTACCTGCTTGGTATAAGTTTCTTCTTTGGCGTTAGAAAAATATGTAAACATTGTTGTGTACTCTTGTAAATGCGGAGCAACATCACCCTTTAAAAAATAGGCTTTTATTGCTTCTTCTTCGGCAACCGTAGTGGTAGCTTCAAAATACTTTTCTAATAATTTTTCTATATTATGCAATTCCATAATTATGTTTTTCCATTAATTTTTGTCTTACTGTTTTTCTTGCTCTAGACAACGCAACTCTAACTGCTGCTGGTGTCATTTCTAACATTTTTCCAATTTCTTCAAAACTGTACTGCTCTACATCTCTTAACTGCAGTGCCATTTTTTGCTGCTCTGGCAAACTCTCCATTATTTTCTCTACCCAATTAACACTGTCTTGCGCTTCTACTTGGCGTTGTAAAGATGCATTACTATCTGTATAATTACTATGCACCAATTTTAAATTGTTTGCTTGTTTAGATTTTAAACGGTCTAAACAAAAGTTTTTGGTCATTGTCATAGCAAATGCTTCTACACTAGCATACTGTTTCATCCGGTCGTTTTTAGACCATAATTTTAGCAGTATTTCTTGGGTGGCATCCTCTGCCTCCTCTGTAGAGACTAGTAATCTTTTGGCTAGTCTATACAGTTTATCCTTAAAAGGCATTACCACATTTAGAAATTCTGATTGTTTCATTTTTTAGTTTGGTTGTTGTTACAAACACTATTACTAGGTTTATATAAGCAAGACGACATAGAATGATTTTTGTTACAAAAAAATTTTTTTTTGTAAAAGTTGTCAGTAATTTACAGCATTGTAAACCGACACACTATATATAACGTATGTAACATATACTTAATATATGTGTAAAATTATGGAACAATAGTTGCAACCAACTATGTTCTTACACTAAATAAATAACTATTATGAAAAAAACAGTATTACTATTATCTGGGTTGTTTTTATTTATAGCATCCTGTGATAAAAACGATGATGATGGCGGCGGAGAAACACCACAAGCAGTTACACTTAACAATGAAATAAACGAATTTATTTGGAAAGGATTAAACCATTGGTACTATTGGCAACCAGATGTGACTAACTTAGCAGATACTAAAGATGATGACCAAGATGCTTTTTATACATATTTGAATAGCTATAGCACTCCTGAAGATTTATTTAAGGCTTTAAAATACGAGGAAAAAGATGATTTTTCATGGTATATTGAAGATGTAGATGAGCAATTAGCGAGTTTTAATGGTATTAGTACTACTTACGGTATTACTAGAGGGCCTTTAGTAAGAGTTGGTTCAACAGACAATGTTGTACAAGTTATAGGTTCTGTTGCAGCTGATTCACCTGCAGAAACTGCAGGGCTAAAAAGAGGTGATATTATTTCTAAAGTTGATGGTGAGGTTATGACTATTGACAATTACCTAATTATTAACAAACTATACACCCAAGAAAATGTAACATTAGGTTTAGCTACTGTTTCTGAGAATGATGAGTTAACACAGACCGAAGAAAAAGCAATTACTGCTGCAACCCTATCTATAAACCCTGTACTACATACAAGTATTATAGAAGAAGGTGGACGTAAAATTGGATATATTGTTTACGAAGGTTTCCGTGGTACATATAATGGCGAATTAAACGATGCTTTTGGAGAATTAAAAACAGCTGGCGTTAATGAACTTATTTTAGATTTTAGATACAATGGTGGTGGCTCTGTTTTATCTTCTGCTTTATTGGCTAGTATGATATATGGTGAGGCAACTGCAGAAACAAATACCGTAAGCGGCGAAATTTTTGCAGAGTTAAAATACAATACTAAAAGAGATGCTGCTAATAGTAGTACTTACCCATTTTTTGAAGATGTTTTTTTATATGATAAAACAACAGGAGCATATTCTGGAGCAACTGATATGAATAGGTTAACAGGCATTACCAGACTTTATGTTATTGGCACAGAAAGAACAGCTTCTGCTAGTGAAATGATTATAAACGGATTAAGACCATACATACCTGTTAAGGTTATTGGAGAAAAAACAACTGGTAAAAATGAAGGATCTATTACTGTTGTAGATGCACCAGGTAATTCTAACACAGAACCATACACAGATACCGATAACAGAAGTACAAAACACACTGTTGGTATGCAGCCGATTGTTTTTCAGATATTTAACAAATTAGGAGAAAATGATTATGGTGATGGTTTTGTACCGGACGTAGAAGTTGTAGAATTTCAGTATTACAAAAACCTTAAACCATACGGTGATACTACAGACCCTTTATTACGTGCTGCTTTAGATGATATGCTTGGTACTGCTGGTAAATTTGATTTACAGAAAGATACAGACGCAGCTAAAGTTACAAAAGGTGTTACATATCCTAAGTTTAGCTCAGAAATGTATATAATGCCAAATGATATTAAGCCTACTAGTAAATAACTTAGGTTTGCTAACTCGGTATTAAAAACAAAAAGGCTCACTAAATAGTGAGCCTTTTTTATATTGTATTACATCTAATTTATAAAGTAAGGTTTAACCCTAATCTAACGTTAGCTCCTTTTGTTGTAAAACCTAATATCTCTGTATACTCCTCATTTAACAAGTTACTTGCATTAGCAAATACAGTTAATTTATTATTTATAAGTGTATGCGAAATATATAAATCTAAAAGCGTGTAAGCGTGTAGGTTTACATTTGTAGCTGGGAAAGTTGCAAAATCAGAATCTGATCTATTACCTACCATTGTGTAATTTAAAGATGCGTTTGTACGGTCTGAAAAATTGTAGTTTGCAAAAGCATTTACCTTATGCTTTGGTAAACGTATGCCTGCATCACCTTCTCTTTCTGTAAATGTATAATTTGCTCCAATGTTTAAGGCGTTAACTGGTGTATAGTCTAACTCTACTTCTACCCCTTTTGCTTCAATTTTATTTTCTGCATTGTCATAACCTGTTGCACCGTAAAAAACAAAATTTTCTTCATTTCTATTAAAATATAAAGCACTAACTCTTAATTTGCCGTTTACTGCATATTCTAAACCACCCTCAATTGTACGGTCTTCTTCTGGATCTAAATCTGGATTAGCTCCAAAGTTACCAAATAACTGGTTTAAGCTTGGAGTTATATAAGATGTTGCGTAAGACCCCATCAATTTAACATAACCATTTTCATTTTTAATAACATAAGATGGGTTAACGTTGTAAACAAAATTAGAACCATACTCAGAATGGTTATTTAAACGAGCACCTACATTTAAGTTTAATCCAAAATCTGATACATATACCACATTAGCATAAGGGTCTACAATAGAAAAATCTTGTACCTCTGCATATTCAGTTTCATCATTAATATAATTTAATCCTAAAACTGTATAAAAAGAATCATTAAAATTGTACTTGTTATATACGTCTACTACTATGTTTTTACCTTCATAAGCACTAGGAAAAGCAGATTGGTTTTCTGAACTATACTCACTGTAAGCTCCATTAACAACAACAGAACCTTTATTGTATTTATAAGTTGATGATAAGCCTGCTCTTTTTTGATCGCTAATAAAAGAATAAGGAGCATCTAACATCCCAAAAGACTCATCATACTCACCACTATTTTTTGTTTGGTTACCATAAACATTCACAGAAAATTTATCAGAAAAAGCATATCCTAAATTTACATCTGTGCTGTAGTTAGAGAAATCATCTTTTTCATTTTCTGGAGTAACTATAGCAGATAAACCATCAGAATACCTATTAGAAAAACCAACTTTATATGTAAACTTATCCAAAGTACCACTTATACGCGCACTATTGGCAAAATCATTAACATCAAAATTTTGGTCTGCTGCTGTTTGGTTTGTACCAACACTTGCCTGAAAATTACCAGAAATAGCATCTTTAGCAGCTTTTTTAGTAGTAATATTAATTACTGCAGTTGCCGCATTTGTACCGTAAAGTGTACTTGCCGCTCCTTTAATAATTTCTATAGACTCTATATTTGCAGCGGTAAGCAATCTTAAATCGTACTCTTGCCCTACAGAAGATGGGTCTGACACCCTAACACCATCTACAATAACCAATACTTGTCTTCCTCTACCACCACGTGCAAATACACCTAAAACAGTACCTTGCCTACTTGTACTACCTGCAATAGAAAATCCACTTTTTGTATTTATAATTTCGGCTACCGTTTTACCTTGATTTCTTTTTAACTCTTCTGCAGTAATTTTTATGACTGTTTTACCAGAGTTTTCTCTTTTCAATTCAAAACGAGAATCACTTACTACAACTTCCTCTAATTTTTGAACCTTTACTTCTTCTTGTTCTTGTTGTGCTACAACAGTTGCACTAGCCAATATAGCCGCACATAAACCAATAATTTTTTTGTTCATTTTGTGTTTCATTAATAAAAACGGGAGTAGAAATTATATTAATTTCTGCGTATGTCTGTACCCATACGTAAACTTTTATCCCGAAAGTTTAACATTAGTTGTTTTGAATATGGCAGGTCTCCTGACTTGCGTCTTTTTGCTCTCCTTCCCATCTTAATAAAATACAAGACAGTGGATCTGTAGTTACAAAAAGCATTTACCCTTGGTAAACTAAGCTTACAGTTGCGGGAACAGTTTTGGATTTTCACCAAATTCCCTTTTAATCTTACTACGCTATATAGTAGAACCAAAATTCGGCGCAAAAGTAATCCTTTTTACTCAATTTTTTCATTCAAATTTAAATTACACTACTTTTGGACTTTAATTCGCTACCAATGAAAATTTTTAAAATTGTTCTTTTAAGTTGTTTTTTTATACTTGCTTCTTGCAAAGAAAAAACACAGCAACCATTACCTACAACTATTGTACAACCTAGTAAAGTAGACCTTAGTTACGCAAAAGGTTTTACTATAGAAAAGCAGGCAAATGGTGTTACTATTTTAAAAATTACCTCCCCTTGGCCAAAAGCAAAATCTGCTTTTACATATGCCTTAATTCCTAAAGATAAAGCAGCCACAATTACCTTGAATAAAGATGATTATGATGCTATTGTAACTGTTCCGGTACAAAAATTAGTAGTAACATCTACTACGCACATACCTGCGTTAGAGTCATTAGGTGTCTTAGATAAATTAGTTGGATTTCCTAATACAGATTACATCTCTTCTACTGCTGCTAGAACACTAATAACACAAGGTAAAATTGAAGAATTAGGTGTTAACCAATCTTTAAACACAGAAATGGTAATTGCATTAAACCCAGATGTAGTTGTTGGTTTTGGTATAGATAACAATAATAAAACATACAGTACTTTACAACGCTCTAATATACCCGTTGTTTTTAATGGCGATTGGACAGAAGAAACTCCATTAGGCAAAGCAGAATGGATTAAGTTTTTTGCTCCGTTTTTTAATGCAGAGGCTAAAGCCGATTCAATTTTTAAAACTATTGAAACCAACTATAATGATGCTAAAGCACTAGCAAAAAAAGCAACTAACAGACCAAGTGTTTTAACTGGTGGCTTGTATAAAGATTTATGGCACGTAGCTGGAGGAAAAAGTTGGATGGCTCAGTTTTTAAAGGATGCAAACGCTAATTATTTATGGAGTGATTTGCAGGAAACTGGCGGTGTAGGCTTAAGTATAGAAAGTGTTTTTGATAAAGCTGGCAAAGCCGATTTTTGGATATCACCATCTAGTAACTCTAGTTACAAACAAGTAGCAGAATCTAGCGAACATTACACCCAGTTTGATGCCTATAAGAATAAAAAAATATACACCATTACTTTGGTTAAAGGAGAAACTGGTGGCGTGTTATTTTTTGAACTTGCTCCTAATAGGCCAGACTTGGTTTTAAAAGACCTAATTTCTATTTTTCATCCAGACGTTTTACCCCAATATAAGACTACATTTTTTAAACCACTACAATAAGGTGTTGCATCAAAAAAAATACACATTAGCATTTATACTATTACTTGTTTTACTTGTAATATGTTTTTGCATTAGCATTAGTTTTGGGTCTGTTACCATACCTTTTACAGATACTATGAGTGCTATTTTTGGAGGCGAATTACAAAAAGAATCTTGGGGTTATATTATAAAAAACTACAGAATACCAAAAGCAATAACAGCAATATTAACCGGCGGTAGTTTAGCTTTAAGTGGTTTGTTAATGCAAACATTGTTTAGAAATCCGCTTGCTGGGCCTTTTGTTTTGGGTATAAGCTCTGGTGCTAGTTTAGGTGCTGCTATTTTAATTATGGGAGCTTCCTTACTCTCTGGTATTTTTACATTTGGCGTTGTAAATAATGTAACTTTAGCCATAGCGTCTAGCACAGGCAGTTTTCTTGTTTTATTAGCCGTAATGGTTGTTGCCGCTAAAGTAAAAGACACTATGGCACTTTTAATTATTGGTTTAATGTTTGGGAGCATTACTGCTGCTATTGTTAGTGTGTTGTCATACTTTACAGATGCAGAGCAATTACAGCAGTATATTTATTGGTCTTTTGGTAGTCTTGGCAACTTATCCTGGTCACAATTAGGTTTGCTAGGAGCTATAGTTTGTACAGGAATTTTTATAAGCATCTTTACCATAAAATCTTTAAATGCTTTTTTATTGGGCCAAAACTATGCACTTAGTTTAGGAGTGCACATAAAAAAACAACGCTTTTTAATTATTTTAGCTACAGGTTTGTTAGCGGGTGGCGTTACTGCTTTTGCAGGTCCTATTGCCTTTATAGGTTTGGCTGTACCTCATTTAACCAAGCAAATTTTTAACACAACAAATCATAAAATATTAATACCCGCCGTACTTTTATATGGTGCTATTTTAATGCTCTTGTGCGATACTATTGCTCAATTACCATCTAGCGCTTATGTTTTGCCTATAAATGCCATAACATCTATAATTGGTGCGCCTGTGGTAATATGGTTATTGGTACGTAAAAAGAAAATGGTATTTTAAAAAAATAAAAACAAAACGCATCAAAAAAGAAAAACAACATATAGCCCTACAAGTAACAAATTTAAGTGTTGGTTACAGCTCTAAAAAACAGCAAAATATTATTTGCAAGGATATTAATTTTGCGTTAAAAGAAGGAGAGTTATCTGCTATAGTTGGTACAAACGGTATTGGCAAATCTACTTTATTACGCACGCTAGCTAACGTACAAGCTAAATTAAACGGAACTATTGCTGTTGATAATATTATTTTAGAAAACTATAAACCAACAGAACTTGCCTCTAAAATAAGTGTGGTGTTAACAGAAAAAATAGCTTCTAAAAACTTAACTGTAATAGAAATTATTGCTTTAGGAAGACAGCCATATACCAATTGGATTGGTACGCTTACAACTACAGATAAAGATAAAATTACAGAAGCCATTTCTTTGGTGCAAATTGAAGAGTTACAACATAAAAAGTGTTATGAACTTAGTGATGGGCAACTGCAAAAAGTAATGATTGCAAGGGCTTTGGCGCAAGACACTTCTATTATTTTGTTAGATGAACCAACATCTCACCTAGATTTGTACCACAAAGCAACTATTTTAAAACTATTAAAAAATATAGCGCACAAAACCAAAAAGACAATATTATTTACAACGCACGAAATTGAAGTTGCTTTGCAACTATGCGATAAAATTTTAATTCTGGATAAAAATACTAATCATTTTGGAACACCAACAGATTTAATAGCTGCTAAAAAATTTAATGCGCTGTTTCCTAAAGACACTATTGTTTTTGATGAAAATACCGCTAGTTTTAAGGTTGTATAGATATAAAATAATAATTTATAAAACCTTAAATAACGTTTTTACTATTAGATGTTAATTACTTCTAAATACGAACAAAGAAAACAACAAACAAAACGTTTATCTTTACTTTTTTATAGACATTATATACATTATGACCGATTTTTTAATTTACTTTTTAGTTGCTGTAATATGCCTAGTTGCTGGTTACTTTTTAGGAAATTACATTCAGAACCTAAAAACTAAATCTAGCCAAAGTGCTATATTAGAAAGAGAATCTATTTTAAACCAAAACCTGAGTACTTTAGAAAATAAAATTTTGTCTTTAGAAGACGAAAAAAATGTTTTACGAGAAGAAAAAGAACATTTAGGAAACCAAATTACTAGGTACCAAGCAGACATAGAAAATCTTCAGCTTAAAAACACAGAGCAAAAGCAAGAGGTAGAACAGCTTCAGGAAAAATTTACTAAAGAATTTGAAAACTTAGCAAATAAAATTTTAGATGAAAAAAGCACTAAGTTTACAGAACAAAATCAAATAAACATTAAAAATATTTTGCATCCGTTGCAAGAAAAAATTCTGTTGTTTGAGAAAAAAGTGGATGAAAGTCAAAAAGAAAACATTAGTATACATTCTGCCTTAAAAGAACAATTATTAAACTTACAAAGTCAGAACCTTAAAATTACCCAAGAAGCAGAAAACTTAACTAAAGCCTTAAAGGGTGATAGTAAAATGCAAGGTAATTGGGGAGAATTGGTACTAGAACGTGTATTAGAAAAATCTGGATTAGAAAAAGACAGAGAATACACCGTACAACAAAGTTTTACCAGAGAGGATGGCTCTAGAGTACTACCAGATGTTATTATAAATTTACCAGATAACAAAAAAATGGTGGTAGATTCTAAAGTATCATTAACTGCCTATGAGCGTTTTGTAAATGCTGATGACGAAACAGAAAAAGAGAAGTTTTTAAAAGAACACATCCTATCTTTACGTAAGCACGTAGACCAATTATCTGCCAAAAAGTATGAAGATTTGTACGAAATGGAAAGTCCAGATTTTGTATTGCTTTTTGTACCAATAGAGCCTGCTTTTGCCGTTGCTATTAATAACGACAACAACCTTTACAATAAGGCCTTTGAGCAAAACATTGTAATTGTTACTCCTGCTACGCTATTGGCTACACTACGTACTATAGATACAATGTGGAACAATGAAAAACAACAACGTAATGCCATAGAAATTGCTAGACAAGCTGGTGCTTTGTATGACAAGTTTGAAGGTTTTGTTGGCGACTTAACCAAGGTTGGCAAAAAAATGGACGAAGCTAAAAATGAATACAAAGGCGCTATGAACAAGCTGGTAGAAGGGCGCGGAAACATTATTACATCTATAGAAAAACTGAAAAAAATGGGGGCAAAAGCAAAAAAATCTATTCCAGAGCCAATTTTAAAACGTGCTATAGATAACCACAAAGACAATTAATAATAAATAACCATTATAATTATACCTAATGAAAAAAGCTTTAGCAATTACCTTATTAATAATTGTAGCCGTGTTTGCCGCTATTTACGCGTTTATTTACTATGTTCCAATTAGTGAGGGTTATAGATCTGGAGAACTTATTAAGTTTAGCCATAAAGGCGTTGTAGTAAAAACGTGGGAAGGAGAAATTAGTCAAGGTATTTCTGGAGCTCAAATATTTACTTTCTCCGTATTAGACAAGGATAAAGATATTATAGAAAAACTTAAAGATTATCAAGGGAACTATGTAAAAGTTACTTATGTAGAGCGTTACGCTACTTTTGCATGGTTAGGAGATACTAAATATTTTATTACAGAAGTAACTAAAGAACAATCTCCACACGTTAGAAATTAAAAGTATGAGCGAATTTAAAACAGTAAACGAATCTAAAGTTTCTATTACAGAATTAATGCTACCGGCACATTCTAACTTTGGTGGTAAAGTACACGGTGGTTATATTTTAAACCTTATGGACCAAATTGCATTTGCTTGCGCATCTAAACACTCTAGAAGCTACTGTGTAACTGCATCTGTAAACAGGGTAGACTTTTTAAACCCTATAGAAGTTGGTGAACTAGTAACCTTAAAAGCATCTATAAACTATACAGGTAGAACATCTATGGTAGTTGGTGTTAGAGTAGAGTCCGAAAATATTACTACTGGTGTAAAAAAACATTGTAACTCATCATACTTTACAATGGTTGCTAAAGATACACACGGAAAAAGTCTTGTTGTACCTGGCTTATTAGTAGAAGACAAACAAGGCATACGTAGGTTTGCACGTAGTATAAGACGTAAAGAACAAGCTTTTAAAAGAAGTAACACGTTTGAGTCGTCTAACTTTAAAGTAGAAGATTTTTTAGATTCTTTAGAAAAGGAAAACGTAAAAATTGCTTTAAAATAATTACATATATATATTAAAACCCTCCAAATATATACTGGTACTATTGTTAGTAGGTAGTAAACAATACCTTTAACTTAAATTGAAAATTTAGGTTAATGCAACAGTTTATAATTAATACAAAGGCTACATACATTAAAAACATCCTTTTAACAGACGCTAAAGTTAGACTGTCTGATGAGGATTATAAAACGCTTGAGGCTTTTAATACCGAGTTAGATTCTGATAAAAAAGGATTACTTAATACACAGCATACTTTTAACTATACTGCTATTCAAAAAATTGTTCCGTTTAAGGAAGATTTAGGTTTTCAGGTATTTTTTACGGAAAAGGGTAAAAATGAAAAAGCGTACTTAGATTTTAGCTCAGAAGAACAATACCAAAGTGTATTAAATACACTTGTATCTAAAACAAGCTTTTCTAAAAACAAAGTTCAGAAAAAAACAAAAACCTGGATTAAACCTGCTTTATACAGTTTGGTAGCTGCATTATTAACTTTTGCTTTATATGATAGTGCATTAAAAATAGAAGCTGGCGAAAATGTAACTGTATCTGGCTCTAGAAGAGGTTTAAAAAGAATACTCATATCTATTTCTGAGTCTTTAGGAGCTACAAATAGTCTTATTGTTGGTAGTGTTATTACGCTAATATTTATATTTTTTGCTTTTAAAGCTTATAATAAAAGTACTGTAGACCAAGAAGTTTACAATTAGTTAATCATCTAACCAAAAACACTGTAATTAATTAAAAAGTATCTAAAAATTAATTCTATTTTTATCCTATAAAGAAAAATAATAGCCTACCAATTCATGATTAAATTAAAGTTTATTATCACATTTTTGTTGTGCTCCTTGCTATATACTGGATTACAAGCGCAACAATCTCCCAAAGAACTTTTTGAGGCTAGAAATTTTGAAGCTGTTATAGATACGCTAACTAAGAAAAACGAACAAAAAAAGTTAAGTTTAGATGAGTTGTATTATATAACCAAATCGTACGGTAGAACTAGGCAATACTCCAATGGTTTAGTTTTTTCTAATAAAATGACAGAAGAAGCTATACGATTAAAAGACACTACACAATTAGTTAGAGCGTTTAACCTTATGGCAGAAAATCTTATAGATTTAAATGACATTCTTAAAGGCATTGAATATTGTGAAAAAGTAGCTCCTGTTTTTAGGAAAAAAGATTCTATTGAATTTCAAAAACTTTGTTTTAAATGGGGTATGATGTATTACCACAATTATGAGTTTAAAAAAGCTCATAATGTATACAACAAAATTACACTACCTAAATACAGAAAGCTACCTCTGTTTACCAATAATTACGCATTAACTTTAATGGGGTTAGAAAAATGGGACGAAGCAATTACTTACCTAAAAAAATCCGTTCAATTTTCTAAAAGAAACAATAATGTACATTACTCTAACATTGGGTATGCCTATTTAAGACAAGGAGAATACAAGAAAGCAAAAGTATATTTAGATTCTGCCATTAGCGCACTTGCCCGCAATGAAGACGCAACACTTTACAATAAAAAAAATATTTTTAGTAACTACTTTCTACTCTATAAAAAACAACAGAACTTAGACAAAGCGGCAGACTATTTAGACACTATTGAAGCTGTAAACGAGGCTATTTTTAAACAAAAAATAAGTGAAAAAATAAAAGCCTTAGAAACATCATCTAAACAATTAGAGTTTGCAAATAACAGAGAAACTACATTAAAAAAACAAGTTAAAATTATAGATAATAGACTGGCGCTTGCAGAAAAACAGAAAATTTGGGGTGCTTTTTTACTTGTGGTGCTAATTGTTGTATTACTTGCTGTACTTTTTATTTTTAAATACCGTAACATTATAAATGCTCACGTACAAATACAAACAGAGCAACGTTTACTGCGTTCACAAATGACACCTCATTTTATTTTTAATAGCTTGTCTGTTATACAAGGGATGATTTTAAACAAGGAAGATAAAAAAGCTATTATCTATTTATCTAAATTTTCTAAACTATTGCGTATAATTTTAGAAAACTCTAGAGAAAAACTTGTACCATTAAAGGAAGAATTACAAGCACTACAAAACTATATTGATTTACAAAATATGAGTAGACAAAATAGTTTTAAATACACATTACATATTAATGAAAACATAAACACATCTTGCATATCTGTTCCACCAATGCTAATGCAGCCTTTTGTAGAAAATGCTATTGAACACGGCTTTAATAATAATTATGAAAAGGCTGAAATTAAATTAAATATAAACTTTATAGACAACAAACTTATCTGCATTATAAAAGATAATGGATTAGGAATAAACAAAACCAATACAGGTAAAAGTAAAAGTAAAAAATCTGTTTCTACACAAATAACTGCAGAGCGCTTAAAAATAATGTCTAAAGAATTAAACGTTCAAACTGGGTTATCTATACAAGACCGATCAGAGTTTAATGAACAAGGAACTATTGTTACACTTACTTTACCATATAAAATAGAACAAGAAGATGCTTAAAGCTTTAATTGTAGAAGACGAACTATATATTAGAAAAGGACTATTAGCAATGATAACGTCCTTAAACAAAGAAATATCTATACTGGGTGAATGCGAATCTGTAAAAGAAGCTGTGGTTGTTGCCAATGCTTGCAAGCCCGATTTAATTTTTTTAGATATTAATTTATTAGATGGCAACGCCTTTGATTTTTTAGAACAAACTACTAACTTAAAATACAATGTAATTTTTATTACTGCATATGACCAGTATGCGCTACAAGCCTTAAAAAATGGCGCTGTAGATTATATTTTAAAACCAGTTGATATAGATGAGTTAGAAACAGCTATAAACAAAGCTATAGATGCTAATACTGAAGTAGCACAAGAACAATTACAAATTGTAAAATCTGAAATGCTAGACCGTAAAAAAGAAAAATTAGTTTTACGCTTACAGGAAGGTTTACAAGTTATAGAGTTTAAGTTTTTAACACATTGCAAATCAGACAAAGGTTACACTACTTTTTATCTAAACGATGGAAAATCTTATATAGCATCTAAACCTATAAAGGAATTTGAAAATCAATTTCCCGAAAAAAACTTTATGCGAACTCACCAATCCTATGTTGTAAACTTAAGTTTTGTAGATAAGTATGATAAAAATGGTTATATATTTCTAAAATCTGGTGAAAAAATACCCGTTTCTGCACGTCGTAAAAACGATTTTGTAGAACGTTTGCTTAACCAATAAAAAATAAATTAATAATTACTAAAGTTAATACACAGTAGATGTGCGCAAAAAAGCAAATTATAAACGAATATAGGTTATTTTAAAGCAGATATATATTCTAATAAATACATATAACGTTTTGGACATATTTTAGCATAAAAATAGTAATCATTTTAATTACAATATAAGAAATAAAAAAACTCTATTTATCATGAAAAAAACAAAACAGTTTAAATTGTTTGCACTATGTTCTGCTATAATATTATCTGTAATTTCTTGCGGAACTAAAGCAGAGTTAAAAGATGATACGCTAAGTAGCTTTATGCTTGGTGGTATTTATTTTATTCACGGATATGGTGGTGCCAATAGCGTAGAATCTATGATGTCTAATGCAGGGTACACCACTAATGAAGAGCTTGTAAGTGGCTACAAAGAAATATTTGAATTCCCTTTTGAAACATCTGACAGCTCTGGAGCTAAAAGAGTCTTAAAAAACTCTTGGGACATTACTAATAAAGAGTCTTTATTAGAAGCCTTAAAAGATTTAGAAACCAGAGATTACGCATACAAATCATGGGACTATGCAAGAATTGCAAATAATGTAAGTATGGGATATGCAGCTGGTTATTTAACTAAAGAAGAATGTTTAAGTATTTTAGCAAATACACTTACATTGGCTAAAGAAAAATATAAAGATTGGGATACTTATTACCAAGATTTTGACAAAGGTCGTAACGATTGGAACTCAGAAGATCCAGAAAAAGATTCTTTTGAAACTTTAGCAAAAGTAATAACAAAAGGGGATAAATCAATATTTAACATACTTCCTTTACACAATTAAAAAACAAACAGTTACAAAGGTGTTACACTAACCCCATTTAGGGAAGAGTATTTTTCTCTCCCTGTTGGGGTTACTTTTTACTCCATAAAAAAATCCCTATTAGAAATAAAACTAATAGGGATTTTTACTACTTATATATATTATTTACTCAAGTACATTTTGCGTCTGGCGTATAAATTATAAAAGTCATCATCTTTTAAACTATCAATAAACAAAATACTTTCTCCCGTACTCTTCATTTCTGGGCCTAAATTTTTGTTTACATTAGGAAATTTATTAAAAGAAAATACGGGTTGTTTAATTGCAAAACCTTCTAACTGAGGATTAAAATTAAAGTCTTTAACTTTTTTCTCTCCTAACATTACCTTAGTTGCATAATTTACATATGGCTCCTTGTATGCTTTTGCTATAAAAGGTACCGTTCTAGAAGCTCTTGGGTTTGCTTCTATAATGTAAACCATATCATCTTTAATGGCAAACTGTATATTTATTAAACCTACAGTATTTAATGCCAGAGCTATTTTTTTAGTATGATCTTTAATTTGCTGCATTACAAATTCTCCTAAGTTAAAAGGAGGCAATGTTGCGTTAGAATCACCAGAGTGAACACCACAAGGCTCTATATGCTCCATAATACCAATTATGTAAACATCTTCTCCGTCACAAATTGCATCTGCTTCTGCCTCTATTGCACCATCTAAATAATGATCTAATAATAATTTGTTATTAGGTATTTTACGTAATAAGTCTACAACGTGCTCTTCTAGTTCTTGCTTGTTAATTACAATTTTCATCCCTTGCCCTCCCAATACATAAGAAGGTCTAACTAACAAAGGAAAATCTAACTCATCTGCAAGTGTTAATGCCTCATCTGCAGTTTCTGCGATACCGTATTTAGGAAAAGGTATATTATTTTCTAACAACATTTTAGAAAAGTTACCTCTGTCCTCTGCTAAATCTAGAGACTCAAAACTAGTTCCTATAATTTTTATGCCGTATTTAGATAGTTTTTCGGCAAGTTTTAAAGCTGTTTGCCCACCAAGCTGTACAATTACACCTTCTGGTTTTTCATGCTGAATAATATCATAAATATGTTCCCAGAAAACAGGTTCAAAATATAATTTATCTGCTGTATCAAAATCGGTAGATACCGTTTCTGGGTTACAGTTAATCATAATAGTTTCATAACCACATTCTGCAGCTGCTAAAACTCCGTGTACACAACAATAATCAAACTCAATACCTTGACCTATTCTATTTGGTCCAGAACCTAGTACAACAATTTTCTTTTTATCGGTTACAACACTATCATTTTGCACATAACGTTTACCGTCTGCTGTTTCTATTTCTGCTTCAAAAGTAGAATAGTAATACGGTGTCATTGCTTTAAATTCTGCTGCACAAGTATCTACCAATTTAAATACTCTATTTATGCCTTGTGCAGAACGTTTTTTATGCACTTCACTCTCGTAGCAGTCTAGCATATGAGCTATTTGTCTGTCTGCAAATCCTTTTTGCTTTGCCTCTAGTAACAACTCACGTGGTAAACTTTCTACTGTATATTTAGAAATTTCTTTTTCTAGGTTGTGTAATTCTTCATACTGACGTAAGAACCACATATCTATTTTAGTTATCTCATGTATTCTACTTAACGGAATACCCAACTGTATGGCATCATAAATAACAAAAACTCTATCCCAACTAGGTACAGTTAATTTTTGTATAATTTGGTCGTAATTAGTATATCCTTTACCATCTGCACCTAAACCATTACGTTTAATTTCTAAAGATTGTGTTGCTTTGTGCAGTGCTTCTTGAAAAGAACGGCCTATACCCATTACTTCTCCTACAGATTTCATTTGTAAGCCTAAAGTTCTATCAGAACCCTCAAATTTATCAAAATTCCAACGTGGTATTTTTACAATTACGTAGTCTAAAGTTGGCTCAAATAAAGCAGAAGTAGATTTTGTAATTTGGTTATCTAGTTCATCTAAATGGTAACCAATTGCTAATTTAGATGCAATTTTTGCTATTGGGTAACCTGTTGCTTTAGAAGCTAATGCAGAAGATCTAGATACCCTTGGGTTAATTTCTATGGCTATAATATCCTCTTTTTCATCTGGACTAACAGCAAACTGTACGTTACATCCACCGGCAAAATCTCCAATACTACGCATCATTTTAATTGCCATATCTCTCATTCTCTGAAAAGTAGAATCAGAAAGTGTCATAGCAGGTGCAACTGTTATACTATCTCCTGTATGTATCCCCATTGGGTCCATATTTTCAATAGTACAAATAATTACAACATTATCATTTTTATCTCTTAAAAGCTCCAATTCATACTCTTTCCAACCTAGCAAAGCTTTATCAATCATTACTTCATGTATAGGAGAAATTTCTAAACCTCTACTAAGTAATTCATCAAAATCTTCTGGCTTATAAACAATAGAAGCTCCTGCCCCACCCAAAGTGTAAGATGCTCTAATTACAAGCGGAAAACCAAATTCTTGTGCAATTTCTTTACCCTTTAAAAAAGATGTTGCTGTTGCTTGTGGCGCCATACCAACACCAATTTTAAGCATTAGCTCTCTAAACTTTTCACGGTCTTCAGTAATATTAATAGCGTCTATATCTACACCAATAATTTCTACATTAAAATCTTCCCAAATTCCTTTTTCATCAGCTTCTATACAAAGGTTTAATGCTGTTTGCCCACCCATTGTTGGCAATACTGCATCTATATTAGGATGCTTTTTTAAAATTTCTATAATAGATTTGGTAGTTAATGGCTTTAAGTAAATATGATCCGCCATTGAAGGATCTGTCATAATTGTAGCAGGGTTGCTATTAATTAAGATTGTTTCAATTCCATCTTCACGTAAAGAGCGTAGTGCTTGTGATCCAGAGTAATCAAACTCACACGCTTGCCCTATAACTATTGGTCCAGAACCTATTATTAAAATAGATTTAATGTCTTCTCTTTTTGGCATTATAACTAATTTTTACTGTGTTGGGTGTAATTTAAAATTGTTTTTTTGCTACGGTATAGTCAAAAAAAAGGTGTTACTTTAAAAAAGTAACACCTTAATTATTTTATGATAAATATAATCATTATTTTTTATGTCTCAATTCAGAAGATACAGTAAGTTTTTTTCTTCCTTTAGCTCTTCTTCTAGCTAGAACTTTTCTTCCGTTTACAGAAGCCATACGCTCTCTAAAACCGTGTTTGTTCTTTCTTTTTCTTTTTGATGGTTGAAACGTTCTTTTGCTCATCTTAGAATATCTTTATAATAATATAATGTAAAAATCTTAACTTTAATTTAGCCCCTGAAAAGCTGGGCGCAAATATACAAAGAGTTTTTTCAATAGCAAACCTAATTAATAAAATATTTTAGTTTGTTTTTAGTACTTTTGCGCTTGCTAATTTATAACACTATTTTTAAATGAAAAAATTATTCTTCCTTGCCTCGGTTTTACTGTGCTTAACAAGCGTTAATGCACAAACTAAATTAGAGTACAAACTTTCTGTTGGCGATATTTTTATTGTGCAACAAAATGCTAAACAAGTCATTACTCAAGAAATGCAAGGTATGTCTCATGAGCTTACTAACGATATTACGGGTGAGTATAAAATGAAAGTTATAGAAAAAAAAGATGGTGCTTACAGCATAGAAATGTCTTTTACAGACCTAAATATGAAAATGACATCTAACCTACAAGGTGTATTAATGGACATTAAAGCTAAAGAAGTAAAAGAAGGAGATATGCAATCTAAAATGTTTAATTCTATTTTAAACATTCCTGTAAAAATTACTTTAGCTGCTAATGGTAATATTACAAATGTAGATGGCGGAGAAAACTTAATTAATAAAATGATG
The DNA here is from genome assembly GCF_027915275.1 of Cellulophaga omnivescoria. Lineage (NCBI taxonomy): Bacteria > Pseudomonadati > Bacteroidota > Flavobacteriia > Flavobacteriales > Flavobacteriaceae > Cellulophaga > Cellulophaga omnivescoria. Next base: position 179,000 of record NZ_CP115819.1, read on the forward strand.
GATGCATCTGGCATTACAGATGAAACTACTTTAGCTACTATTAAAACATCTCTAGCTAAAGAATATGGTACAGAAGGTTTAGCTAATAGCTTTAAGCAAATGACATACATTTACCCTAACGTAGCAAATAAAGTTGCTGTTGGTGATACTTGGGAAAATGAATATACTGGAAAACTAAATACAAAAAATAAATGGACCTTAGAGGCACAAGATGCTAACACTACCACGCTAAGCTGTACTGCAGATGTAGTAATGACAGTTAAAGATGCTAATGCTAATATGGATTTAACAGGTACCCAAACTACTAAAGCAGTAGCTAATACTAAAACTGGCTTTATTACAAGTATGGAAGTTACTGGTAGCTCTACAGGAAACTCTACAGTGCCAATGCTAGGAGATCAAAAAATACCAACAAAAATTACATCAACAATTATTTATAAAACAATAGAATAATAAAAACATGTTCAATAAAAATATTAAAATAGGTGTAGCAGCCTTAATAATAGCATACGCAGTTTATCAATTTGTAGAAGGTAATATAGGTAATGGCATTGCCCTTATTTTATTATCACTAGTTTTTGTTTTTCTTTATTACAGAAACGAAATTATTTTACTTGCTTTTTTAAGAATGCGAAAGCAAGACCTTGCTGGAACTCAGAAATGGTTAACTAAAATTAAAAATCCAGAGGGTGCATTAACCGTTAAGCAACAAGGTTACTACAATTACTTGCACGGTATTATCTTTTCTCAGACAAACTTAACTCAGTCTGAAAAATACTTTAAAAAAGCTTTAAAATTAGGCTTAACAATGGATTATGATGTTGCTATGGCTAAATTAAGCTTAGCTGGTATTGCAATGCAGAAAAGACGTAAAAGAGAAGCTACAATGCTTTTAAACGAAGCTAAAAAATTAGACAAACAGGGTATGCTTGCCGATCAGATAAAAATGATGAAGCAACAAATGAAAAAAATCTAATTTACTTAAAAATATATATTTAAAAAGCCCTTTAAAATAAGTTTAAAGGGCTTTTTAAATTTTACTAATAAAGTTTAATCTACTTTGTAATATCCTTTATTAGGGATCTCTATAGTGTATTTTTTTCTAGAGTTGTTATTTAAATGCGGCTCTCGTAACCAAGGATTGTGTCTTTTTAAAATTTTGTAGTTAATCTCATACTCATTAGCAAAATCTGCAAAATTAGCTACAGGTACATCCAAATCTACCGTAAAACTAGGCACTGCCTTGTACATATCTTCTTCAGAAATTTCAAAACCATATTTTTCTGGAGCAGATAATATTTCTTTTATTGCCATAATTCTAAACAAATATCTTCCTGTCTCCTGCCCCAATAATAAATCGTAATAAGAGTTTACTTTTTGTTGTGTTAAATATTTATTTATTGCACCAGCACCAGCATTGTATGAAGCCGCAGCTAATGTCCAATTTCCAAATTTTTCCTTATACTTTTTTAAGTACCTACAAGCAACTTCTGTAGATTTTTGTATATGGTAACGCTCATCTACATTATCATTTACCTCTAAACCATATTCTCTACCTGTAGCTCTCATAATTTGCCAAAAACCTGTTGCACCTGCTGGTGAAACTACATTTTGTAAACCGCTTTCTGCTACTGCTAAATATTTAAAATCATCTGGAACTCCGTTTTTTGCTAAAATTGGCTCAATAATAGGGAAGTATTTATGTGCTCTTTTCATTAATAACAAAGCATTGGACTGCCAATAAGTATTTACTAAAAACTCACGATCTATGCGCTCCATTACTTCCGGATCTGTTAGTGGAACCGCTTCTCCTGCAAAATTTAAATCTTCTGGTATGTCTATAGACGTAATTTTATAAGCGTTTTCTGGAGACACTTCCTGTGCATTTTCTTCTTCTTGTGGTACAACAGCACTACTTTGTACCGCAAACATTAAAGCGCCGGCTACAAACACTACTCCGAAAAACATCAATATTTTTTTTACTAATTTCATCTTCTATCTATTTCTTTATAATTCAATTGTTATCAAAGATATTAAATACCTTAATCTATTCTAAAATTATTTGTGGCAAATGCTCATTAAACCATTTAAATCTATTTATTATCATAATATGAGTTCCATTTGGTACTGTAATACAGTTTTTTATATGTTTAATTGGAAAAACGGGGTCTTTATCTCCGTGAATATGTACTAAATTAGGATCACATTTATCTTGGTTCCAATTAATTATTTGCTCTAAGGACCAATCTATATAATACTTATCATTAACAGATAAATACTCTTCATACAACTCTAAACGTTTGGTTACTGTTTCTCCAAAAGCGTACTTGGCCAAAACCTCTATATTAGTTACTAAACCTGTTGGCAGTAACTTGTATGCTTTAGTATATTTTGCCAAACGCATGCGCCTAGGTAACTCATATTTAGATTTTACGCTAGATATTATTATAACTTTCTTAATATTAATATGTTTAGCCATTTCCTGAACTAAAACACCTCCAAAAGATACACCTATTAATACAACGTTAGGTTTTGTAATTTTAGTACACATTTGTAAGGCATACTCCTCTAAACTCATCCCCTTACTAGGAACAAACCAAGAGAGTAAATGCAGATTAAATTTATCTTCTGGTAGTTTTATATTTTTAAATATAGACGGATTAGCCGCCATACCTGGCATTAAGTAAACATTAAGCATATATTAGAGCAACTAAATCTTTAGTAAATTGAAAACTAGGTTTTTACGTAAATTTAACGTAACTTTGTTAGGTTGTCATCATTTTATTTTTTAAAAAAAGATATGATTTGACGATACTAAATATCGTTATTTTGGAACACAATAGCGCATATTTTAACTTCAATTTAAAACCATATACTATATGAATGCAGTAGAAATTAAGGACAATAGTTTTTTACGCCAGTATGAAACTAGAGTTAATGGGCATTTGGCCAAATTAGAATACTCATCACAAGAACGTAAGGTGTTTTTAACAAAACTAATTATTCCTGAAGAAATAATTGAAACGGAATTTAAAGAAGACTTTATTAAGGCTGTTTTAAGTGATATTCAAGAAAAAAATATGCGAGTAGTACCTACTAGCCCAGATGTTGCTAGTTTTTTAAGAAAAAATAAAAGACTCTACAAAGAAATGTTACCTATTGGTATACGTATCTAAAAAAATAAAAAAGGTGCTTTAAAAGTTGTTCTACTTTAAAGCACCTTTTTACTTCTTATCTTATAGTAGCTAATAGCTTAACGTGTTTTACTAAACTGTAGCTTCTGTTTTTACAAAATTAAAACGTACTAAACCGTCTTCGTCAATTTCTGTAAGCCGTACTGTATGTAATGTATTTATAAGTTCTGGATTCCAAGGCGCTTTTACTTTTACATAATTTTCTGTAAAACCATTAATATAACCTTCTTTGTTTTCACTTTCAAACAAAACGGTTCTGGTACTGCCAAGCTGACTTTCATAAAAGGCTCTACGTTTTTTAACAGATAAACCCCTTAACATTTTACTACGCTTAGCCCTAACGTTTTTAGGCACAGCGTTTTCCATTTCTGCCGCCACTGTATTATCTCTTTCTGAATAAGTAAAAACGTGTAAATATGATATATCTAATTCATTTAAAAAATGATATGTTTCTAAAAAGTGTTCTTCTGTCTCGCCCGGAAAACCAACTATAACATCTACACCAATACAAGCGTGCGGCATAACTTCTCTAATTTTAGCTACACGGTCTATGTACAAATTTGTTAAATACCTACGACGCATTAATTTTAAAATAGCATCACTACCACTCTGCAGCGGAATATGAAAATGCGGAACAAAAGAATTGCTTTTAGACACAAAATCTATAGTCTCATTCTTTAATAAATTTGGTTCTATTGAAGATATTCTAAGTCTATGTATACCGTTTACGGTATCTAAAGCTTTAACTAGATCTAAAAAAGTATGTTGGTGTTTTTTATTACCAAACTCACCTTTACCATAATCGCCAATATTTACACCGGTAAGTACAATTTCTTTAATATTTTTTGCAGATATTTCTGCTGCATTTTTTAATACATTTTCTAATGTATCACTTCTAGAAATTCCTCTTGCTAAAGGTATTGTACAATAGGTACACTTATAATCACAACCATCTTGCACTTTTAAAAATGCACGTGTCCTATCTCCTATGGCGTAGCTACCTACATAAAAATCTGCATCTTCAATTTCACAAGAGTGTACTTCTCCAAAATCATTTTTAGACAAATCGTTTATGTAATCTGTAATTTTAAATTTTTCGGTAGCTCCTAAAACTAAATCTACACCATCTACAGCCGCTAACTCTTCTGGTTTTAATTGTGCGTAGCAACCAACTGCTGCCACAAATGCATCTGGATTCTTCTTTTGAGCTTGTTTTACAATAGATTTAAATCTTTTATCTGCATTTTCTGTTACAGAACACGTATTAATTACATACATATCCGCAGCTTCTGCAAAATCTACCCTATCAAAACCTTCATCTACAAAGCTACGTGCTATGGTAGAAGTTTCTGAAAAGTTTAGTTTACAACCTAGTGTGTAAAAAGCTACTTTCTTCTTCATTATTAATTAATTACAGCATTTTTTATTGGGGTGCAAATATACAAATTAGTTCTAGACCTACTATGGTGCTAATCTTTCTATCTTCCAATTGTAGTCTTCTTGCAACTCATATCTAATTCTATCATGCAACCTATTTGGTCTTCCCTGCCAAAACTCTACAGATACAGGTTTTACAATATATCCGCCCCAATGTTTTGGCCTTTCTATTTCTTTATTTTCATATTCTTCTTCCAAAGACTTTAATTTATCTTCTAAATATTCTCTAGAAGGTATAACCGTACTTTGGTTAGACACTATAGCGCCAAGCTTACTACCATCTGGCCTAGATTCAAAATAACCATCAGATAAATTCTCTGCTATTTTTTCTGCTTTTCCTTTAATAATAACCTGTCTTTCTAAATTTGGCCAAAAAAAAGAAATACACATATTTGGATTATTTGCTATAGCCTTACCTTTTTCACTATTATAATTGGTGTAAAAGATAAAACCTTCGTGCGTATATTTTTTAAGCAACACTACCCTACTTTTAGGAAAGCCATCTAAACCAATTGTAGAGATTGTCATTGCATTAGGTTCCTCTACACCATCTGTAGCCTCTACCTCATAAAACCATTTTTGAAATAACTCTATTGGGTTATTAGTCAATCCGCTCTCTAAAAGTTCACTTTTTTGGTATGATTTTCTATAGTTTCCTAAATCCTTTTTCATAGTGTAATTTCTAAATTTAAATTACAATAGCTATAGCACTTAAGGCGTATAACATTTATAATTTTATCACTACAAATTTAGCAATTATTTAGGCAGAAGCAGACTGGTTTGTAGTGTTTTTAATATCGTTTAAAATACTCTTATAATTTATAACTGCTACAGATATAATTATTATAAAAACACCCAACCATTGCACTCCTTTTATTTCTTCACCTAAAATTATACTTGCTGTTAATATAGATACAGGTATTTCTAAAGATGTTAATATACTTCCTAAACCAATACCCGTAATTGGGAAACCTTTATTAAAGGCTATTGGAGGTAAAACGGCTCCAAAAAAGCCCAAAAACAATCCGTATTTCCAGAAACTTAAGCTAGCATAATTAAACTCTGTTAGTAAATCTGTATTCCAAATAAGCAATACTATTAACAAACCGCCTAATACTAAATACTTACTTCTAACCATATTATGTAAATTAACAGCTACGGTGTTAGATGCATATAACGTAGCCGTATAACACATACTAGCCATTACTCCTAAAATAAAACCTGTTGGATCTATAGCTTTACTTTCATTAAAAACGTTTACTGCAAATAAAGTACCTACAATTACCAATAAACTACCAAATATTTTAAGCTTATCTACTTTTTTACTTAAAATCATCTCTAAAACAACACCCATCCAAATGGCTTGCATTAAAAAAATAATAGCTACCGAAACTGGAATATAATTTAAACTTAAATAATAAAAATAACTTGTTAATCCAGCTGCAGTACCAAAAAGCACAAGTTTAAGTTTACTATTTTTATTTTCTTTTGAATTAATAACCGTACTGTTTTTTTTGTTAAGTAATGCCAATAAAGCCACCCCTATAAAACCTATTAAATACTGTAGGGTATTTAAGCCGCTTGTACTAAAACCTTCTAAATTTGCCTTTTTTACAAATGTTGCCAACACACCATAACTAGCTGCTCCTACAAGAACATATAGTACTCCTTTTAACTTCTCCATATTTATAATATTATCACCTTAAAAGTTAAGACACTAACAATGTTACCCTTACAAAAATTTACGGACCCCAAAATTACACCTATTTTAACCTTTAAAAAGTCGGCAAAGATAAAACTTAAAAAATTGATAACAGCGTATCCCCTTAAAAATCGAAAGCTTTACCATCTTCTCCTAAAAATACAGGTGTAAAAACATCTTCTGCTTCTTGCTTAAATAAGCTGGTAGATTTGTAACGTGTAGAATAATGCCCCAGCACTAAGGCTCCTGCATTAGACTCTTTTGCTATTATTGCTGCTTGTTTAGCTGTTGAATGTTTTGTTTTTGTTGCTAGTTCTGCTTCAGAATCTAAAAAAGTAGCCTCATGATATAACACATCTACATCTTTAATAATAGGTATTATACTTGGCTCAAAAACAGTATCACTACAAAAAGCATAACTTTTAGGCTTAGGTGGATCTAAAGTTAACATAGTATTAGAAACCACATTGCCATTGTCTAAAGTAATGTCTTTTCCGTTTTTAATTTTTTGATAATAACACTTGTCTATATTGTACGCTGTAACAGCATCAATATTTAATTTACGTTCTGCTTCTTTTTCTTGAAACAAAAAACCATTTGTGTAAATTCTGTGATTTAATGGTATTGTAGAAACCTTTACTTTATCGTCTTCAAAAACTACGGTAGATTCTTTGCTGGTTAACTCGTGAAAATACAATGGATAATTGGTCCAGGAATCTCCTAGTTTAAGCAACATTGTTATTGCTTCTTTTATACCTTTAGGACCATACACATGTAATTCTTTTTCTCTACCTAATAATCTAAAAGTAGATACTAGCCCCGGTAATCCAAAAAAATGATCGCCATGTAAATGAGAAATAAATATATGTTTTATTCTAGAAAACTTAAGCTTACTTTTTCTAAGTTGCACTTGAGTACCTTCTCCGCAATCTATTAAAAATAAATGCCCTTTAATATCTAATGTTTGTGAAGTGGGATTTGCCAGTGTGCGTGGTGTAGCTGCGTGGCAACCTAATACTGTTAATTGCAAAATAGTTGTGTTGGTTAAGTTAATAACTTAGTAAAAATTGCTTGCTAAAAGACTTTAGTTTTAAATTAAATACCTAAATCGCGTTCTATTTCTTCCATTTCTATAATATCTCTTGCTTCTTGTATGGTAGGAACTACGCAAATTTCTTCTGGTACATCATCATAAGAAACCTTATTAGTAACTAGTACAAAAGACTTATTGCTTGCCCTGTGCATATTAGATAAATCTAAAAACTCTAGCACATCTGAACTTGTTAATACAGAAAACGAAAAAAGGTTAACAATAATATTATCGTTTTTTATTTTCTCGTAAGCATTATTTAAATTCTCTAAAAATTTAGCCAAAGAGATATTTTCTTGGTCTACAATTGTAGTTGTACCATCTTTATCAAAAACCATAGTATATTATTTTATTTTAGAAGCAAGTAAATAAATAACAGCCATACGTACAGCTACGCCATTTTCTACCTGATCTAAGATTATAGATTGATTAGAGTCTGCAACATCACTAGTAATTTCTACTCCACGGTTTATAGGTCCCGGGTGCATTATTACTATTTCTTTATTTAAGCTTTCTAACAAAGCTTTATTTACGCCAAATTGTTGCGTATACTCTCTGGTAGTTGGAAAATAACTAATATCCATACGTTCATTTTGCACACGCAACATATTAGCAACATCACACCAATTTAGTGCTTTACGTAAATCTGTTTCTACCGTTACACCTAAGGACTCTATGTGTTTAGGAATTAATGTTTTTGGTCCGCAAACTTTTACATTTGCACCTTGTAACTTAAGAGCCAATATATTAGATAAAGCCACTCTAGAATGTAAAATATCACCAACAATTACAACGTTTTTACCACCTACATCTCCTAACTTTTCTCGTATAGAGTAAGAATCTAATAGCGCCTGTGTTGGATGCTCATGGGCTCCGTCTCCGGCATTAACTATGGCTGCTTTAACGTGCTTAGACAAAAACACACCTGCACCAGGATTTGGATGCCTCATAACAACCATATCTACTTTCATAGATAAAATGTTATTTACGGTATCTATTAACGTTTCTCCTTTTTTTACTGAGGATTGTGATGCTGAAAAATTAATAACATCAGCAGACAATCTTTTTTCAGCTAGCTCAAAAGAAAGTTTGGTTCTAGTACTGTTTTCAAAAAATATATTTGCAATAGTAATATCTCTTAAAGAAGGTACTTTTTTAATAGACCTATTAATTACTTCTTTAAAATGGTCTGCGGTTTCAAAAATGAGATTAATATCGTTTTTGTTAAGATATTTTATTCCTAATAAGTGATTAACACTCAATTCGCTCATTTTCGTTGTTTTATTCATTTATTAAATAGACAATGTCTTGCCCGTCATTCTCTTGCCAAAGTACTTGTACCTTTTCTTCGTTTATGGCATCTACTTGTCTACCTCTATAATTAGGTTGTATTGGCAAGTGTCTGCTAAATCTACGGTCTATTAAGGTTAGTAATTCTATTTCTGCAGGTCTACCAAAAGATTGTATTGCTGTTAAAGCAGATCTAATGCTACGTCCTGTATAAAGTACATCATCAATAAAAACCACTTTTTTATCTTCTACTAAAAAATTAATGTGGGTTTTACTAGCCTCAAGGGTTTTATCTCCTCTTCTAAAATCGTCCCTATAAAATGTAATATCTAGCGAGCCTAAGTTTATATCTTTAACGCCATACTCTTGTGTTAAAATAGTTGTTAGTCTTTTTGCTAAATAGGTACCACGTGGTTGCAAACCTATTAAAACGGTGTCTTTAAAATCTGTATGATTTTCTAATAACTGACAAGCCAATCTATGCAATATGATTTGGATTTCTTTTGAGGAAAGTAGTACTTTTTTACTCATAGGTTAGGATACCAAGGCTTTTGTTTTACAAAAATAGCAATTTATATGTAAACTAGTTAAATAAAGTAAACTCTTATTTTAGCTATTCTTTTATTTTTTTAGGTAGATGGTGTTTACATTATACATTACCAATAATTTATGCATAAAAAAAGGTCTAAACTTACGTTTAGACCTTTTTAAATTTATTAAAATGTTTGCTTACTTTTTGTTTGCAGCATCCATTTTATCTTTTAACGCTTGTAAAGCCTCGTTAGCATCACCTAAAGTTGGTTTAGCTTCATCAGCTGCAGCAGATTGTCTTTTAACAGCTGCTTTTACATTACGTTGCTCTTCTTCTCTAAAGATTGCAGTGTGACTAGCAACAACTCTCTTAAATTCTTTATTGAATTCAATGATTTTAAATTCTGCTTCTTCACCTTTAGCAATTTTCTTACCGTCTTCTTTTTCTAAGTGACGAGTAGGAACAAATGCAGCAATATCTTCGTTAAAGTTAACAATTGCACCTTTATCTACAATCTCATCAACAGTTCCTTTGTGAACAGAGTCTAAAGCAAATTCAGTCTCATATTTATCCCAAGGGTTTTCTGTAGTTTGTTTGTGACCTAAACTAAGTTTACGTGCATCTACATCTAATTCTAACACCTCTACTTCTAAAGTTTCACCAACTGTTACAAACTCAGATGGGTGCTTAATTTTCTTAGTCCAAGAAAGGTCAGAAATATAGATTAAACCATCTATACCTTCTTCCATTTCTACAAACACACCAAAGTTAGTAAAGTTACGTACTATACCTTTGTGTCTAGAGTGTACTGGGTATTTAGAAGTAATATCAGTCCAAGGGTCTGGAGTTAATTGCTTAATACCAAGAGACATTTTACGGTCATCACGATCTAAAGTTAAGATTTGAGCTTCAATCTCATCACCAACTTTTACAAAATCTTGAGCTGAACGCAAGTGAGTAGACCAAGACATTTCAGAAACGTGTACTAAACCTTCAACACCTTCTGCAACTTCAATAAACGCACCGTAATCTGCAATAACAACTACTTTACCTTTAACTTTGTCACCAACTTTCATGTCTTCGCTAAGCGCTTCCCATGGGTGCTTCTCTAATTGTTTAAGACCTAATTGGATTCTAGATTTGTTATCATCAAAATCTAAAATTACAACGTTCATTTTCTGATCTAACTCAACTACCTCATTAGGGTGGTTAATTCTAGACCAAGAAAGATCTGTAATGTGGATTAAACCATCTACACCACCAAGGTCAATAAACACACCGTAAGAAGTAATGTTTTTAACAACACCTTCTAATACTTGTCCTTTTTCTAATTGACCAATAATTTCTTTCTTCTGCTCTTCAATATCAGCTTCAATTAAAGCTTTGTGAGATACAACTACGTTCTTAAATTCTTGGTTAATTTTAACAACCTTAAATTCCATGTTTTTACCAACATACTGATCGTAATCTCTAATTGGCTTCACGTCTATTTGAGAACCTGGCAAGAATGCTTCAATTCCAAATACATCTACGATCATACCACCTTTAGTTCTGCATTTTACAAAACCATTAACGATTTCTTCTTTTTCACAAGCATTATTAACTCTGTCCCAAGCCTTAATTGTTCTAGCTTTTCTGTGAGATAATACTAATTGCCCGCTTTTGTCTTCACGAATATCAATTAAAACCTCAACGTTGTCACCAACTTTAAGATCTGGATTGTAACGGAATTCGTTTAATGATATAACACCTTCAGATTTAGCATTAATATCAATAATAGCTTCACGCTCAGTTAAATGAACAACTTTACCTGTAACTACTTCTTCATCTGCAGTATCTACGAAGTTCTCAGCAACCATTGCTTCAAACTCTTCTAATTTAGAATCGTCTACGCGTTCAATTCCTTCTTCGTACTTGTCCCAGTCAAAACTTGCCAAAAATTCTTTTGGATCTTGCTTAGGTGTTGCAGCTTTTACTTCTGTTGCCTGTGTAGATTCCTCTACTTGGGCGTTGTTTTTCTCTTCAGCCATTTGCTGATTAAAATTTGTATTTTGCAGTGTTATAAGAGTTATACTACCACTACAAAAGATGTTATATAAGTTTCTTTTTATCCCTTTTCCTCTTATACTACCGTTAAAAAGGGCTGCAAAAATACAACTTATTCTCTAGTAATACAAACACTCTTTTTAACTAATTTTCAGGTAATTACAAAAACGGATTATTTTTTAAAGTTTTTTACTTTAAAATTGTTCTAAAATTTACTATATTGAGCATTATTAATTAACTATAAATAATAAACATTATGAGCGTAAAAGCGAAATACCAGTCTGTTTTAGATCTTGGAGAAAAATTAGCCATTAAAGACGGAGATGTAACTGAAGAAGGTGGCGTTTTAAAAATAAAAGGACAGGCTGCTACACAGTATGAAAAAAACTTAATTTGGGATAAAATTAAAGAAGTTGGTGGCGATAGCCCTGCAGACGTAAAAGCAAACATTACTGTTGCTGATGAATCTGTTTACCACAGACATACTGTTAAAGGTGGTGAGTCTTTAAGTAAAATTGCAAAGCACTACTATGGTGATCCTATGAAATACAAACAGATTTTTGAAGCTAACACAGATCTTTTAAAAAATCCTGACGTTATACACCCTGACCAAGTTTTGGTAATACCAAATTTATAAAATACAGTGGTTTAAAAAGAAAACGGCAATCTTACTTTAGATTGCCGTTTTTTTATTTTATTGTTTTTCTATAATTCGTAATGCATAATTATGCATGCGCTCAAATTGTTCTATAAGTCCCATATCACTATTATCAAACTCAATGGCATCTTTAGATAATATAAGAGGAGATTCTTTTCTGGTAGAATCTATATGATCTCTACTACGTACATTTTTTAAAACTTCATCAAAAGTAACATCGTCTCCCCTATCTAACAACTCTTTATAGCGCCTATGCGCCCTAGTTTCTGGAGAAGCCGTCATAAAAACCTTAAATTCTGCATCAGGAAAAACAACAGAACCAATATCTCTGCCATCCATAACAATGCCTTTTTCTTTGCCCATTGCCTTTTGCATTTCTACAAGCTTAGTACGTACTTCTTTTACAGCTGCTACTTTACTTACCTGACTAGATACCGCTAATGTTCTTATTTCTTTTTCTATATTTTCATCATTTAAATACATTTCTGAAAAACCTAACTTCTCATTATGTACAAACTTTAAATTAATGTTTGGCAATGCAGCAATAAGAGAATCAAAATCTTCACTAGTTTCAGACACAAAACCTTTTCTTATAGCGTATAAGGTAACTGCTCTATACATTGCGCCTGTATCTACATACACATAGCCAAGAGCTTTTGCTAATTGTTTAGCAATAGTGCTTTTTCCTGTAGAAGAATATCCGTCTATAGCTATTGTTATTTTTTTCATATTGATATACTTAAATAAGGCTATTTAAATTTAATTAAATAGCCTTTGGTAATCTAGATTTTTTTTGGATTCTTAACTTTTTGATCTGTTACAGCTATATCTATAACTTGACTCATATCTGTTACATAATGAAAAGTAAGTCCTTTTAAATATTCTTCTTTAATCTCTAAAATATCCCTACGGTTATCCTCACACAAAATTATTTCTTTAATTCTTGCTCTTTTAGCCGCTAATATTTTTTCTTTAATACCACCTACAGGCAATACCTTACCACGCAATGTAATTTCGCCTGTCATTGCTAAGCTCTTTTTAACCTTACGTTGTGTAAATAATGATACTAAAGAGGTTAACATTGTTACACCGGCACTTGGGCCGTCTTTTGGTGTTGCACCTTCTGGCACGTGAATATGCACATTGTATTTATCAAAAATATCATCTTTAATACCAAAATAATCTGCGTTAGATTTTATGTACTCTAAAGCTATGGTTGCAGATTCTTTCATTACTTTACCTAGGTTACCCGTAATATTCATAGCGCCTTTACCTTTAGATAAAATAGACTCTATAAATAAAATATCTCCACCAACACTTGTCCAAGCTAAACCAGTTACAACACCTGCAACATCATTATTCTCGTATTTATCTCTTTCTAGCCTAGCAGGTCCAAGAACTTTTTCTACAATTTCATTAGTTACTTTAACCTCATACTCTTCTTCTGTAGCTATAGATTTTGCTGCATAACGCACCATTTTAGCTATTTGTTTATCTAAAGTACGTACACCAGATTCCCTAGTGTAACCTTCAACAATTTTCTCTAATTGTGCTTTGCCTATTTTTAAATCTTTAGGCTTTAAACCGTGTTCTTTTAACTGCTTAGGTAACAAGTGCCTTTTAGCTATCTCTACCTTTTCTTCAATAGTATAACCAGATACGTTAATAATTTCCATACGATCTCTTAAAGCAGGCTGTATTGCACCAAGATTGTTTGCCGTTGCTATAAACATCACCTTAGACAAATCGTAACCAACTTCTAAGAAATTATCATAAAACTCATTATTTTGCTCAGGATCTAGAACCTCTAACATAGCAGAAGAAGGATCTCCTTGATGGCTGTTAGATAACTTATCTATTTCATCTAAAACAAAAACAGGATTAGAGTGCTCTGCTTTTTTAATATTTTTTAAAACTCTACCTGGCATTGCACCAATATAAGTTTTACGGTGTCCTCTAATTTCAGACTCATCTCTTAAACCACCTAAAGACATTCTAACATAACTTCTACCTAAAGCTTCTGCTATAGATTTACCTAAAGATGTTTTACCCGTACCAGGAGGTCCGTACAGACATAAAATTGGAGATTTCATATCATTACGCAATTTTAAAACCGCTAAATACTCTATAATTCTCTTTTTTACATCTTCTAAACCGTAATGATCTCTATCTAATATTTTTTGAGCCGCTTTTAAATCAAACTTATCAGTAGAATACTCGCCCCAAGGCAAACTAACAAAAAAGTCTAGGTAATTACGCTGTATTGCATATTCCGCTACTTGCGGATTCATACGTTGCATTTTACTTAACTCTTTATTAAAATACTCTCTTTCTTTTTTGGTAAACTTTTTGTTTTTAGCTTTCTCCCTAAGTTCTGCCAACTCATCTTCTGCTGTAGCGCCACCACCCAATTCTTCTTGTATGGTTCTCATTTGTTGGTGTAAAAAATACTCTCGCTGTTGGCGATCCATATCTGTACGTACCTTAGACTGAATGTCGTTTTTTAACTGCAGCTTTTGCATTTCAACATTCATAAACTTTAAAGTAGCTAATGCTCTTTCCTTTAAATTCTCTATCTCTAACAACTCTTGTTTATCTTTAACCGGCAGCCTTAAGTTAGATGAAACAAAGTTTATTAAAAATGAATTACTTTCTATATTTTTTATGGCAAAAGATGCCTCACTAGGTATGTTAGGACTCTCCGATATTACCTTTAAAGCCATATCTTTTATAGACTCTATAATGGCTTTAAACTCTGGCGTATCTTCCTCTGCCCTAACTTCACTAGCCTCACGTACAGTTGCTGTCATATAAGGCTTTTCTGTTAGCACTTCTGCAACCTCAAACCTTTTTTTACCTTGTATTATAACAGTAGTATTACCATCTGGCATTTTTAGTACACGTAAAATTCTAGCAACGGTACCTAAAGTATGAATATCATCTATACCAGGGTTTTCGGTTTCTTCATCCTTTTGTGCCACAACACCTATAACCTTAGATCCTTCATTAGCATCTTTAATTAAGTGTATGGAAGCATCTCTGCCTGCTGTAATTGGCACAACTACACCCGGAAAAAGCACCGTATTACGGAGCGGTAAAATTGGTAACATCTCTGGCAATTGTTCTTTGCTCATTTCTTCCTCGTCTTCAGGTGTTAATAATGGTATAAGCTCTGCTTCTTCATTAATACCTTGTAGCGCCAAATTGTCAAATTCTGAATCTCGCATAATTATATTTCAGTCATTCTGTCATAAAATAAAAACAGAAATCTATTATTTAAATTTAGTTATTTTTATAAATACATTGCAAAAGCCCTTATTACGTGGCTTGCGCGTTACTTTTATCGCCTATATAAAGTCAATTCTTATGCCAATACCAAATAGATTTAAAAAAAATTGTAACAAATAGCCTAATCTATCATCTATAAAACAAACCATACATTTTTTTGAGCCAACAAAAAGAACATATCAATGCTTTATTGCTACAATGCAAAGAAGGTAAGCAAAGTGCACAACTAGAGATTTATAATAGGTATTATAAAGCAATGCACAATACTGCATACCGTATTGTAAAACACAGCGCCGAAGCAGAGGATATAATGCAAGAATCGTTTTTAAGTGCCTTTACAAAATTACACACCTATAAAGGTGAAGTAGCTTTTGGGGCTTGGTTAAAACGAATAGTAATTAACAATAGTATTTACCAATACAGAAAGCAACAAAAAAACACAGAAGTTGCTTTAGACGATATAATGCACAGGGTCAAAGATAATGATAATAGTACAATAGATAATGGTGAAACACAATTGAAGGCTCAAAAAGTGATGGACGCCATGAAACAATTGAAAGACAATTATAGAATTTCTTTGACCTTACATTTAATTGAAGGGTATGACTATGAAGAAATAAGTGAAATAATGAATATTAGCTATGCAAATTGTAGAACTACAATTTCTAGAGCTAAAGAAAGTTTGCGTAAACAATTAACTAGCGCTTGTATATGAAAAACAATATAGACATAGATAATTTATTTCAAGAGTTAAAAGGTAGTTTTGACACTCAAGAACCAAGTACCAAACACACTACTAATTTTATAGAGAAACTTAACACTAGTAAGAAAAGAAATAATAAACGCTCTTGGAAACCATTTGCTATTGCAGCATCTATAGCTTTTTTGTGTGCAATAGGTTTCTCATATTTTTATCAAAAGCAAACCACTAACAAGCAAATTGCAGAAATAGCCCCAGAAATAACTGAAACCAAGTTTTACTTTGCTAGTTTAATTAATAATCAGGTTAACGAACTAAAAAAAGAAACGTCTCCTAGTACTAAAAAAATTATAGATGACACACTTTTACAACTTAATAAATTAGAAAATGACTATAAAAAACTAGAACAAAACCTTATAAACGGCGGCAACACAAAACTTATACTAAGCGCCATAATAACCAATTACCAAACCAGAATAGATCTTATAAAAGATGTTATGGAACAAATTGATACTATTAAAAATTTAAAGAACTATAATGATGAAAATTTTACACTATAAGATTATAACTTTACTCTTACTTACCACTCCTTTTTTAAGTACTGCCAATAATGACAAAGGCAAATACACAAAAGAAAAAACCATTATAAAAAACTTTACTGTTAATGCAAATGCATTACTTAAAGTTAACAACAAATACGGCAACCTTAATATTACTTCATGGGACGAAAACCGTATAGAAATAGAAGTACACATTAAAACCAGTGGAAATAATGAGGAAAAAGTACAGCGTAAATTAGACAATATTACCGTAAATTTTGAAGGGTCTAGCAGTATAGTTTCTGCAAAAACCAACATAGCAAAAAGCAGCAGTTGGGGCTGGGGAAATAGCAATAACGTTAATATGCAAATTAACTATACTATTAAATTACCTGTTAAAAATAATATTGACTTAACTAACGATTACGGCTCTATTACTTTAGATAGGATTGATGGACACGCTACTATAAATTGTGATTATGGCAGACTAGATATTGGCGAGCTTAGAGGACGGAACAACAATTTAAATTTTGATTATACCTCTAAATCCGAAATAGGTTACGTTAATAGTGCTAAAATTGATGCAGATTACTCTGGATTTTCTATTACAAAAGCTGGTAATCTAGATTTAAATACAGATTACACTAGCGCCGCTATATCCAAAATGGATAATTTAGTTTACAATAGCGACTATGGTAGTCTATCTGTAAATGAAGCTCAAAATATAAAAGGTAATGGCGACTATATTAGCGTAAAACTCGGAAAAATAAATGGAAACATAACTTTAGATGCCGATTATGGTTCTATAAAAATTGATGAGCTCACTGGAAGTGCTGGCAACGTTACCATTAATGCAGATTATACAGGGGTTAAAGTAGGTTACCATGCTAGTTACAATTTTAATTTTAATTTAAAATCTGCTTACGGAGGAATTAACGGTGTAGACAATTGCAACATAAGCTTAAAAGAAGTTAAAAACTCACAAAAAAATTATAAAGGCTCTTGCGGATCAGAAAACAGCAATAACTTTGTAAACATAAATACAGAATACGGAAGCATATCTATACATAAAAATTAACAAGAACATACACTATGAAAAAAATATTAACACTTAGCTTAGCCTTAACTTTAGCATTTACAGCAAATGCTCAATGGGGAAAACGTGTAAAAGGAAACGGAAATATTATTACAGATTCTAGAAACGTAGGCGATTATGAAGCCATTTCTGTTTCTGGCTTTTTTGATGTAGAATTAATTGAAGGTACAGAAGGAAAAATTACACTAAAAGGCGATGAAAACATATTAAACCATATTAAAACCGAAGTAAAAAATGGAAAGCTTGTAATTAAAGCTGAAAAAGGGATGAATTTATCTCCGTCTAGAAATAGTAAGTTACTAGTTACAGTACCTGTAGAACATATTAATGAAGCTACTCTATCTGGCTCTGGTGATATAGTTGGCAAAACAACTATTGTTAGTAATACTTTTGAAACCAGCATTTCTGGTTCTGGTGATATCAATCTAAAAGTTAAAGCTAAAGAACTTAAAGCTACAATGTCTGGCTCAGGAGATATAAACCTTAGTGGTTCTGCTACAGACTTTACTGTTAGAGTATCAGGTTCTGGAGATATTTCTGCTTATGATTTAGAAGCAGATTATGTTAAAGCCCTTGTATCTGGATCAGCAGATATTAAAGTAACAGCAAAAGAAACTATAGATGCCAGGGTATCTGGATCAGGAGATATTAAATACAGAGGAAATCCTAAAAAAATAGAAAGTAAAACTTCTGGTTCTGGTGGTGTTTCTAAAGGATAAAGAATTATAAAAAAAGAGAGGTTATTAGCTACAACCTCTCTTTTTTTTTACCTCTTAAAGCTTTTACTTTTATTTACACGTAATAATAACACCACACCGGCTATAAAAAATATAGCTAAAAATACAATAGCATTACGCATACTACCTGTAACTTGCGCAATAAAACCATACATAAATGTACCTATAACAATACCTATTTTTTCTGCAACGTCATAAAAACTAAAAAATGAAGTAGTATCTTTAGTATCCGGTAAAAACTTAGAATAAGTAGATCTAGACAATGCTTGTATACCACCCATTACCAAACCTACACAGCCGGCTCCTATATAAAAATCTATAGGTGTTACCATAAAAAATGCATAAACACATATTATTACCCACAATATATTTACTACTGCAAGTGTTTTTACATTTCCAAACTTTTTAGATGCTGCCGCTGTTACTAATGCTCCCAGTATAGCAACTATTTGTATTACTAAAATACTAACTATTAAACCTGTTGTGCGCTCTTTGTCTGTTCCCCAAGCTATTTCTTCTTCTCCAAAGTAAGTAGCAATTAACATTACTGTTTGCACAGCCATACTATACACAAAAAAAGCAATCAAATATCGTTTTAATTTAACTTGACTACCAAGTTGCCCCCAAACTCCTTTTAATTCCTTAAAACCATTTAAAATTACATTTGTACGGTCGCCCTCTTGCTTATTTCCTTTAGGCAAGTAGTAAAATGTATACTGACTAAAAATTATCCACCAAATACCAACTGTAACAAAGGAGTATTTCATTGCTTTAAGCTCAGCCAAACCATTAGTATCTGTTTCAATACCAAAAATTTCTGGCCTCATAACCATAAGTAAATTAAAAAGTAATAATAACACACTACCTGCATAGCCCATAGAAAAGCCTTTAGCACTAATAGCATCCATTTGCTCTGGATGCGCAACATCTGGCAAATAAGAATTATTTATTGCAAAACTTACCCAAAAACCAACAAGTCCCATAAAAAAGCAAAGTAATCCAAAATATATATTCTCTAATGAAAACCAATACAAACCAATACAAGACACACCTCCTAAATAACAAAAGAATTTCATAAACATTCTTTTATTACCTAAATAATCTGCAACACCAGAAATTAAAGGAGTAATAATAGCTATAAAAACAAACGCTAATGATGTGGTGTAACTAATTAAAGGAGCCCTGGCAATTTCACCTCCAAAAACAGTTACCTTTTCTATGTTTGCAGATCTAAACAAAGCGCCATAAAAAATAGGAAATATAGCAGATGCTATTACCAAACTATAAACCGAATTTGCCCAATCATAAAAAGCCCAGGCATTTAATAGTTTTTTACTTCCTTTTACTAATGCAATACTAGTCATATAAAAAAATTAGAGCTGTTCAAATTTTGTTTTGAACAGCTCTAATATACAATTATTAATGAATTTTACTTTTACGCCAATGTTACTTAAAAGAAGTTACTCCAAATTTTTTAGCTTCTTCCTTTGCTGCCGGTGCCCATTGGGTTAAATTATTTATTCTTGTATCATTAGATGGGTGTGTACTCATAAATTCTGGCTGAGATTGTCCTCCACTATTAGCTTTCATTCTTTTCCAAAGCTCCGCAGCTTCATCTGGGTTGTATCCAGCAATTGCCATAATTTGTAAACCAATACGGTCTGCCTCTGTTTCATGACCTCTACTAAATGGTAGCATTACACCTACTTGAGACCCTACTCCATATGCTTGGTTAAATGTATTTCTTGCCGCATCATCTTTTATTAAAACATTACCTGCAACAGCTCCTATTTGCTGAAACTGTCCTGCTGTCATACGCTGTGCACCGTGATCTGCTAACGCATGAGCCACCTCGTGCCCCATAACAACAGCTATACCAGTTTCATCTTGACAAATTGGTAAAATACCTGTGTAAAAAACAATTTTACCACCTGGCATACACCATGCATTTACAGTTGCATCATCTACCAAATTATACTCCCACTTATAATCTTTTAAATAACCCGGATAGCCGTTTGCCGTTAACCAACGTTCTGCAGCAGAGGCTATACGCTGGCCTACAGAAGCAATCATTTTAGCTTCAGAAGTACCCTTTATAGTTTTATTTTCATTTAAAAATTGATCGTATTGTGCAAAAGCAGTAGGAAATATTGAACTGTTAGGATACATATTCAATGTTTTTTTTCCTGTAAACGGATTTGTTTTACATGCAGAAACTGCTAAGAAAATAGTTAATACTAAAAATATTTTTTTCATAATAGTAATGTGTTTAGTGTGTTTTTAAAAATACAAAAATATTCTATGTCTTAATAATATCATAGATAATATCTTAATTGTTTAGTTTAATTACAAAATAAATTCTCTAATTTTAAATTTGGAACGCTTTTTGAATAATTCAAAAAAAGAAAAACGAAACAAATTATATATTATGAAAAAAATTACCTTAGTAGTAGCAGCAATATTTGCAATAGTTTTAACGGCTTGTAGCGGGTCTGATGGAATTGACGGTGTAGATGGATTAGATGGTGTAAACATTACAGGAAGTATATATGAAGTTACCGGAACTTTCTCTGATGATAATAATTATGAATTAAACTTTGAATTCCCTAACACTGTTGAAGTTTTTGAATCTGACGTTGTTTTAGTGTATATTTTATGGGAACAAGTAGATGGTACGGACGGACAACCTATAGACGTTTGGCGTTTAATGCCACAAACTAGATTGTTAGATCAAGGTACTTTAATCTATAATTACGATCATACTTTTGTAGACGCTAGGTTCTTTTTAGAATCGGACTTTGATTTAGGTACCCTGAGCACTGCAGACACGGCAAACCAAACATTTAGAGTTGCTATTTTACCTGCAGAAGCTGTAAATGGTAAATTAGATACTGGTAATATTAATGACGTTATGGGCATTTTAGATACTAAAGAAGAAAATATCATACACGTTTCTTTATAGTAAGAATACTGTACAATACAACTAGCCTCTGCTTTTAAAAGCAGAGGCTTTTTTTATGTCTTACATTTGATAGGAATTGCGTTTAAAATCGACTAAATTTGAATAACCTTAAAATATAAAGATGATGTATAAAAAATTACTAATTTTAAGTGTAGTAGCCCTATTTTTAAGTTGCAAAGGAAACTCGCAAAAAACAAAGGAAGCAACAAAAAAACAAACCTTAGCTAAAGTTGAAAAAACAGATGCAGAATGGAAAAAAGAATTAACTCCGTTACAATATAATGTATTGCGTAAAGCGGGTACAGAACGTGCTTTTTCTAGCGAACTATTAAATATTAAAGAAAAAGGAATTTATAGTTGTGCTGCATGCAATACACCTTTATTTAAAAGCGAACATAAATTTAAATCTGGTACGGGTTGGCCAAGTTTTGACAGACCTATAAAAGGTAATGTAGCTTTTGATGTTGATTATAAAATTGGATATAAACGTACAGAAGAACATTGCGCTGTTTGTGGCGGACATTTAGGTCACGTTTTTAATGATGGACCAAAAACAACAGGAGAAAGACACTGTATTAACGGTGCTGCTTTAAAATTTACACCTACAAAATAATGAGTAAAAAATATACAGTAGAAAAAACCGATAAAGAGTGGAAAGAACAGCTTTCTGCACAATCTTATAATGTTTTAAGAAACAAAGGAACAGAATATCCTCATACTGGTGAATTTAATCTTCATTTTAAAGATGGAAGCTACAATTGTAAAGGGTGTAATGCTAAACTTTTTGAAGCAGACCATAAATTTGAAAGTGGTTGCGGCTGGCCTTCTTTTGATGAAGCAGTAAAAGGCGCTATTGAATACATAAAAGACACTAGCCATGGTATGACAAGAATAGAAACCGTTTGTGCTAATTGTGGCGGACATTTAGGTCACGTTTTTGATGATGGCCCACAAGAAACTACTGGGCAACGTTACTGCATAAATTCTGCTAGTTTAAATTTTAATCCGTCTTAAAAAAAAATAAAAATGAGTTTTGTTGATGACTATAAAGAAAGTATGTTGTTTGAGTTTAACCGAAACAAAACAATGGCTGAAAAAACATTTAACCAACTTACCAATGAACATTTGCATTGGACTTATGGCGAGGCAGACAATAGTATAGCTATAATTGTTAAACATATGGTAGGTAATATGCTTAGCAGGTGGACAAACTTTTTTACAGAAGACGGAGAAAAAGAATGGCGCAATAGAGAATCCGAGTTTGTTGCTCTATACCAAAATAAGGAAGAAATGCTACTACACTGGAACAAAGGCTGGGATTGCTTATTTGCTGCAATAGATAGTATAAACGAAGACAATTTTAATACTAAAATTAAAATTAGAGCTGTAGAGCATTCGGTTATGGCAGCAGTAAGCAGGCAATTAGCACATTACGCAGGGCATATTGCACAAATTGCATACATTGGTAGAATGTTAAAGGGTAAAGAGTGGCAATCTTTATCTATACCTGCAGGAAAATCTAACGAATTCAACAAAAAAATGTTTGGCAAATAAATAATACTACTTGCTTAAGCTTTTGTAAAATGTTTCTCTAATTTTTTCTGCAGATATAAAGCTCCAAGCATAAGTGGCATCAAACTTTGCTGTAATAGCATTATTGGCCATTACTTGCTCTAAACTTTTACCCGCGTTAATCTCTTTTTTTACACTAACATAAATAGCTTCTAACATTAAAATGTAGTTTTCTAATTCCTTTTTATTAGATAATTTTCCGTGTCCAGGGATAATTTTAGTATCCTCGTTTGCTAAAATTGAAGCTTTTTTTAATGCATTTATATAACCAACTACACTACCTCCACGGTTTAAATCTATATATGGATATTTACTAGAAAAGTACGTATCTCCCATATGTAGCACGTTATTTTTGCTAAAATAAATTTGTGCATCACCATCTGTATGTGCATTGTGTACGTGCGTTGCCATAATAGTTTCATCTGCGTCATAAAATAACATTGCATCTGAAAATGTAATTTCTGGCAATTTCTTATATGCGGTAACAGAATCTAATTTATTAGTAGAAACAACTTCTTTATTTTCTTCTATTAAACGCTCTCTAACCTTTTGGTGTGCAACAATAGTAGTTGTTTTATCATTAAAATTTGAATTACCGCCAGTGTGGTCTCCGTGCATATGTGTATTTAGCAAATACGCAATTGGCTTAGTGGTTATACTTTTAATTGCTTGTTTTATTTTAAGACTCAATCTACTAAATTGGTCATCAATCATAAACACATAATCTTCTCCTATATAAACACCTATATTACCACCTTGTCCAGTTAACATATACATTTGAGGAGTAAGTTTTTCTACTGTAATATGTACATCTGTACTCTGGCCATGAGTACCTATTACGAACAGTAAAAGTGATAGTAAAAAACCAAATTTTAATGTTTTCATCTTTAAATAATGTTTGTTTTATGTGTAAAATATAAAGATAAGTACTAAAAAGTTAGTAATATGTTATTATTCATATTTATAGATTTAGGTAATTGCTAATTGCTAATTGGTTTTGTACATTTGTGTGATTAAAATTAGAGACAAAAAAAAGTATATATATGAGCAATTTTGATGTTATTGTTTTAGGTAGTGGACCTGGTGGTTATGTAACTGCTATTAGAGCTTCACAATTAGGTTTAAAAACAGCTATAGTAGAAAAAGAAAGTTTAGGCGGTGTATGTCTAAATTGGGGTTGTATCCCTACCAAAGCATTAATTAAATCTGCTCAGGTTTTTGAGTATTTAAAGCACGCGGGAGACTATGGTTTAAATGCTGAAAATGTTGATAAAGACTTTGGTGCAATTATTAAGCGTAGCCGTGGGGTTGCAGAAGGTATGAGCAAAGGAGTTCAATTTTTAATGAAAAAGAATAAAATTGAAGTCATTAATGGTTACGGTACCTTAAAAGCTGGTAAAAAAGTATCTGTTAAAGATGCTGATGGTAAAGAAACTGAGTACAGTGCAGACCACATTGTTGTTGCAACTGGTGCACGTAGTAGAGAGTTACCAAGTTTACCGCAAGATGGTAAAAAAATTATAGGATATAGAGAGGCAATGTCTTTACCTGAACAACCTAAAAAAATGGTAGTCGTTGGTAGTGGTGCAATAGGTATGGAGTTTGCATACTTTTACAACTCTATAGGTACAGAAGTTACTGTGGTAGAGTATTTACCTAATGTAGTACCTGTAGAAGACCAAGATATATCTAAACAATTAGAGCGTAGCTTTAAAAAAGCAGGTATAAAAGTAAAAACTTCTTCAGAGGTTACTAAAGTAGATACTGCAGGCAACGGAGTTAGTGTTTACGTAAAAACTAGCAAAGGAGAAGAAATTATACAAGCAGATGTGGTATTGTCTGCAGTAGGTATTAAAACTAACATAGAAAACATAGGTCTAGAAAACGTTGGTATTGCTACAGACAGAGATAAAATTATGGTAAATGATTATTACCAAACAAATATACCTGGCTATTACGCAATTGGAGACGTTACTCCAGGACCAGCTTTAGCTCACGTTGCTTCTGCAGAAGGTATTCTTTGTGTAGAAAAAATAGCAGGTATGCACGTAGAACCTATAGATTATGGAAACATTCCTGGTTGTACATACTGTATTCCTGAGGTTGCTTCTGTTGGTTTAACAGAAAAACAAGCAAAAGAAAAGGGGTTTGATTTAAAAATAGGTAAATTCCCATTCTCTGCTAGCGGAAAAGCTAAAGCTTCTGGTACACCAGATGGTTTTGTAAAAGTTATTTTTGATGCTAAATATGGCGAGTGGTTAGGTTGCCATATGATTGGTGCTGGCGTTACAGATATGATTGCTGAAGCAGTTGTTGCACGTAAACTAGAAACTACTGGTCATGAAATACTAAAAGCTATACACCCACACCCAACAATGAGTGAAGCTGTTATGGAAGCCGTAGCAGATGCTTATGACGAGGTTATACACTTGTAATAGTAATTAAACTTACACATACAAAGCCTAAAGTCTAAGCGTATTTTACACTTAGGTTTTAGGCTTTTTTAAATATTAAAATATGATTAAAGCATTTAGACTTGTTGCTATACTAGAAGGAATATCTTACCTGTTATTATTTGGTGTTGGTATGCCTTTAAAATATATGGCTGGCATTAAAGATCCTAATATTTATATTGGTAATGCACACGGTGTACTATTTATAGCTTATGCTATATTGGCATTTTTTGTTTGCAGAGAAAAAAATTGGGGAATAAAAAGGTATGCCATTTTATTTATAGCCTCCCTGCTACCCTTTGGAACTTTTTACATTGAAGAAAAATATTTTAGCCCTAAAGCCTTAAAAGCGTAGGGCTTTTTTTATTTATTAGGAAGAAGATCGCAATACCAAAAGGAAGTATCCCAAGTAGTATCCTCATCTTTTTTAAAGCAATTGTCATCTTTGCTCGTAGTTGGTGCATATCCTTTTTGCACCTTCTCTCCTATTGTAAAACTTACTGGTTGCTTAAAAATAGGACCATCATACACAAATGTATGAAACTCTCCGTTTTCTCCGCAAGGATCTACATTCTCTGGCAAATCATTAAAAAAACTTTCATTAACCTCTCTACCAACAAAAGATTCATCTAGTAATTTAGCATTTACACAAACTGTAATTGCTTTAAACCCCAATTGCAATAACTCTTTAAGCAACTCTTTTGTGTCATGTTTCCAAAGCGGAAAAACACCCTTAACACCAACCTCTTGCAATTTATCTTCTCTATATTTTTTTAAATCTTCTAAAAAAATATCTCCAAAAACTGCGTGTGTATAACCTTCTGTAATTAAACCTTGTATTGTGGTTTTCATAACCTCATTATAGCTAGACATAGACACATCTGCATTTAACTTAATAGTCTGTAAAGGCAAGCCAATTGCCTTTGCTTGCGCCTCTAAAAGGGGTAAACGTAAACCGTGCATAGACACTCTATTAAATGTAGAGTTTACAGAAGTTACAAGTCTATCTACTTTATACGTTTTAAACTGTTGCATCTTATACAATGCCAAAGCAGAGTCCTTACCACTACTCCAGTTAAAATATGTTTTATGCATTACGGGTATTATTTTGATGCTAAAAAACTCTGTATGGCCAAGTCATAACTTTGCAAGCCAAAACCAAGTATTACACCTTTAGCAACAGGAGATATATAAGATTGATGACGAAATTCTTCACGCCCAAATGTATTAGAAATATGCACTTCTACAACAGGTGTTTCTATAGCTTTTATAGCATCTCCAATACCAATGGATGTATGCGTATATGCAGCTGCATTTAAAACAATTCCATCATAAGAAAAACCAACTTCTTGTATTTTGTTTATAAGCTCACCTTCTATATTAGACTGGTAATAGCTAAGCTCAATATTTATAAAGTTACCTTGCAGCTTAGCAAAGTAATCTACAAACGTTGTATTGCCATATATTGTTGGCTCTCTTTTACCTAAAAGGTTTAGGTTTGGTCCGTTAATTATAAGTATTTTCATAGGGTAAAAATACTAAATATTACGCATAAAAAAAGGAAGCCAATTGGCTTCCTTTTAAATATTCCATTTCAGTTATTTTTACAACTGAAACATAAATCCTATATTAAAAGTAGATGCATTTATATCATCTTCTAAACTAATACCAGCGTAAGATAAGTTAAGCTCTATTGCATCTGCAATTCTATACCCTAATTTAGGACGGTAATAAAAACCACCATCATTATTATCACTTAAACCAACTGCGTAACCTAAATCTGTACCTACAGAAAAATCTTCTGTAACCATAAATTTAGCAACAGCTGCAATCGGTAAAAAAGTAACTGCATCAACATCATTTTTCATAAAGTAATGAGAATAACCTAACGTACCACCAGCATAAAAAGTTTCTGAAACAGCACCTAAATACTGAGCATCTACTCCAATATTAAAACTAGAGAAATCATCAATATCCCCCATAGGAATACCTAAATTAACTCCTGCTCCAAAACCTTCTTGAGCTTGTGCACTAAAAGCAAATCCTAGAGCTGCAATAGCTACAATAAATAACTTTTTCATAAATAATAATTTTAATTTTTAGTTTATAATTATAGCATAAACTTAATTAAATAATTTAATTGACTTACACAAAAAGTAGTATTTATATTAATTTATAAATTATTTAACAAAATTAGTTCATAAAAAAAGCTGCCTAAAATATTAGGCAGCTTTTAATACTATTAGTAAATTTTTGCTTAGAAATGTAAAGCGAAACCAATTTGGAATTGAAAAACATCCTCATCAGTATAATCATCATTCATAGTAATGTTGTAACGTAAACCTGGCTCAATACTAACATTTTCCCCTAAGAAAATAGCATAACCACCTTGTAAACCTAAATAACTTGGGTTCTCATCAAAATCTTTAATACTAGCGCCAGAATAATCTATTTGTACAGGAATCATACTAGCAATGTAATATTTAGCACCAACTTTATAAGTAAATACAGAAAAATCTTCACCTAAGTCTTGGTAACCTAAACCAACCTTTACAGCTAAATCATCAGCAACAAAATAACCTCCTTCTGCACCTAAAGACCAAGTAGTTTCACCATCTACAGATGACAAACCAAATCCTGTATTAGCAGCACTAACAGCACCAAAACCAGTGTTAGCTTCAATTAACCATTTACCTTGAGCAGTTTGACCACCGTTAGTAGAAGTAGCTGCATCTTGTGCTTGTGCAGCAAAAGTAAATCCTAGAGCTGTGATAGCTACAATAAATAACTTTTTCATAAAAATAATTTTAATTTTTAGTTTATAATTATGCAGTAAACATAGATTGTTAATTTTGTTTACTTACAATGTTTGTTGTGTAAATGTAAGTATTTGTTATGAACTAAAAACACCAAAAATAGGGGTTTAAAAACTCTTTTTTTATCCAAATTATTAACTTAATTTTAACCTATATGAAATGGAGGCAGGGATTAACTGATTATCAACACTTTCTAAAAATAGAACGTGGATTAATGGACAATTCTATTACAAACTATGTTTTAGACGTGGAAAAATTAATTACATTTTTAAACAAAAAAAACATCTCCGAATCTCCTATTTCTATCTCCAAGGAAACTACACAGCAATTTATTTATGAAATCTCAGCAGAAATAAACCCTAGGTCGCAAGCAAGAATTATATCTGGCCTAAAAAGTTTTTTTAATTATTTAATTTTTGAAGATTACAGAGCAGACAATCCTATGGATTTAATAGAAGCTCCAAAAATTGGAAGAAAGTTACCAGACACCTTGTCTGTTGAGGAAATTAATAGTTTAATAGATGCAATTGACCTAAGTAAACCAGAAGGTGAACGCAACAGAGCAATGCTAGAAACATTATACGGCTGCGGTTTGCGCGTATCTGAACTTACCAACTTAAAATTATCTGATTTATTTTTTAAAGAAGACTTTATAAGAGTTACAGGAAAGGGAGACAAACAACGTTTTGTTCCTATTAGCAACATTAATAAAAAGTACATTAACATATATAAGGATGAAATAAGAAATCATCTAAACATAAAAAAAGGGTTTGAAGATATTTTATTTTTAAACAGAAGAGGTAGGCAATTAACCCGTGCTATGATTTTTACTATTATTAAACAATTAGCAGAAACCATTGGCTTAAAAAAAACAATTAGTCCACACACCTTACGCCACTCTTTTGCAACACATCTTTTAGAAAACGGAGCAGATTTAAGAGCTATACAACAAATGTTAGGTCATGAAAGTATTACAACAACTGAAGTATACGTACATATAGACAGAAAACACTTAAGCCAAGTTATTGAAAACTACCATCCTAGAAAATAATTATAAAAATTTGTAACAAGTACAAGTTTACAACTACTAACAAGTAACAACTACCAACTTAAAAAGTGAGCAAAGAATTAGAACATGCTTTTGTTACAGAACTAGAGAACAACCAAAATATTGTTCATAAGGTTTGTACGCTGTACACTAATGACAAGGATGCTCATAATGATTTGTTTCAAGAAATAACGATACAGCTATGGAAAGCTTATCCTAAGTTTAGAGGCGACTCTAAATTTAGTACCTGGATGTATAGAGTTTCTTTAAATACTGCCATTACATTATACAGAAAATCTAAAAGAAAAGTTAGTACACAAAGCTATGAGTCTGTAATTTTTAAAATTAAGGCAGATGAATATGATGAGACAGAAGAATTACAACTAAAACTTATGTATAAAGCTGTAAAGCAGCTTGGTGACATAGACAAAGCATTGGTTTTTCTTTACCTAGAAGATAAGGATTATACAGAAATATCTGAAACATTGGGTATATCCGAAGTTAATGCTAGAGTAAAGATGAACAGAATAAAGAAAAAATTAAAAACCATTTTAAATCCTTAATTATATGGATGAATTGGATATCTTAAAAAAAGATTGGCAAAAAAAAGGAGATGAACTTCCTAAATTGTCATACAATGATATTTACAAAATGATATGGAAGAAATCTTCCTCTATTGTAAAGTGGATATTTATAATTAGTATTTTAGAATTTGTATTGCCAAACCTACTTTTTCTATTTCCTGGTACACGAGAACACCTGCTTAAAATGTACTACGGTAATAGCTATGGCACATTTTTTATGGTGATTAGTTTTTTACAATACCTAGTAATTTTTTATTTTATTTTTCAGTTTTACAAAAGGTATAAAGAAATATCTGTTTTAGATGACTCTAAAACGCTTATGAAAAATATTATACGTACAAGAAAAACTGTTAAGTACTATGTTATTTTTAGTTTAGGAATGTTATTATTTATAATGCTGGCGCAAGCACTTACTGTTTATTTTGATCCTAATATGCTTGTAACGGTTTACCAACAGGAATTACCTCCTAATATAACTCCAGATAAATTTAAATCTATAATGGTAATTACCTTTGTAATTGTAGCATTAGCAACTACAGCTCTTTTTGCTTTAATATACTTTTTGCTTTATGGCTTGTTACTTAAAAAATTAAACAAAAATTATTTTGAGCTAAAAAAAATGGAAATTTAAACCAAACACAAACCTTATAACCAAAAAACCATCTGAATTTTACAGATGGTTTTTGTTTTATTATAATTAAAAAAAACTAATCTAGTTTCCACTTTCTAAGTTCATTTTCTTCTTCTAGCGCTTTTAAATCTGCCTTAGAAATAACTTTTAAATAAGATGGGTCTTGCTCTATAGCGTGCCCTAACCTATCTATAATAGACTCAAAAGAATCGTTTTCATAATCTATA
Organism: Cellulophaga omnivescoria; assembly: GCF_027915275.1. Lineage (NCBI taxonomy): Bacteria > Pseudomonadati > Bacteroidota > Flavobacteriia > Flavobacteriales > Flavobacteriaceae > Cellulophaga > Cellulophaga omnivescoria. The sequence continues at coordinate 209,602 of NZ_CP115819.1, forward strand.
TCCAATGGCTCCTTAATTACCATAGATTGTAAAATACCTTTTTTCTTAACTCTTAAGCCTTTTTTATCAAAAGACCTTCTAAAACCATCTATTACAACGGGAACAACTATTGGCTTATATTTTTTTATAATATGCGCTGTACCCTTGCGTAAAGGTTTCCAAGGTGTTGTTGTACCTTGAGGAAAGGTAATAACCCAACCATCTTCTAATGCAGTTCCAATGTTAGATATGTCACTCATTTTTACTTGTCTCTTAACATCTTGTCCATCTGCACGCCAAGTGCGTTGTATACTAATAGAACCTGCATAAGCCAAAATCTTAGTTAAAAGACTTTTTTTCATAGTTTCTGCAGCAGCAACATAATACATATTAAGTTTTGGTTTCCAGATGTAACCAATATTTTTAATATTATCTTCTCTACCGCTTAAACTAGCATTAAAAACGTGAAACATAGCCACCACATCTGCAAAATAAGTTTGGTGGTTAGATACAAAGAGAACTCCTTTATCTGGTAGGTCTCTAAGTATTTGTGATCCTTCTATTTCTAATTTATTAAACCCTTTGTATCTGCGGTGCGTTATAACAGCCGCAACTCGTATTAACCATTTTTTTAAAAATAGTATATGCCCAAAAGGATTCTTTTTAAATAAACCCATAATTATTATTGTGTTGCCAAATCTACAAATTTATATAACTATAACAATTGTTTTAATAGCTCTTTAAGCTCACTCATTATCATTGCCGTTGCTCCCCAAACAACATAACCATTTAATTTAAAGGCAGGTACATCTATATTTACTGCATACGAAGTGGTTAAATTTTGAGTGCTAATTTTACTATCATCCATAAAGTCTTGTAAAGAAACTTCAACTAAATGCTCAACTTCAGACTCCTGAATTACAAAAGGAGTAGGATTAGGATACAAGCCTATGTAGGGTTGTACTTCAAAATTACTTGGCGGTATGTATATAGAAGACAACTCACCCATTACTTTAACCTTACTTATAGGCACACCAACCTCTTCATAGGTTTCTCTTAAAGCCGTATACAGTAGGTTTTCATCTTCTTTTTCTACTTTACCACCAGGAAAACCAACTTGGTTAGAGTGTACACCTTTATAAGTTTTACGCAACATTAATAATAAATTTGTACTTTTATCTTTTGCCGGATAAAACAATGCCATAACAGCTGCTTTACGTGCTTGTTCACGTTGCTTTTTCATTCTTTTTAACTCATCAATTCTAATAGATGGAGCCATTTTATTATGTGATTCTTCACCCAATAAAGGAAGATTCTTTATTTTTGAAATTCTTTTGGTAAAATCATCAAAATTCATGAATACAAAGATACTATCTTACGCTATACTATTATTAATTTTTACTGTTGGTTGCAACAACGCATCAAAAACACAACAAAAAGTTAAACAAACTGAAGTTAAAAAAGACACTGTTGCTATTGACAGTTCTAAAGTTACTAAAAAAGAAGAAAAATTTGTACTTACTGAAGAAAATGCAATACCTTTTTTTTACGAGTACAACAAAACATTAAAAGAAGATAAGGTAAAAATTACAACTAACCTTGGCAGTTTTACTCTTCAATTATTTGATAATGTGCCATACCACAAGGCTAACTTTATTTATCTAACAAAAAAAGGATATTTTAATGATACCTATTTTCATAGAGTGGTTAAAAATTTCATTATTCAAGGCGGTAATGCCGACAATATTAAGACAGCAAAAAAAAGAGGTGAAATTGGCAGGTACCTATTACCACCAGATACAAAAAAAGGGCACAAACATCATAGAGGTGTAATATCTATGCCTAGTAGTGAGAATGATAATCCGCATAAACTAGCTTCTCCTTACGAATTTTTTATTGTGGTAACCAAACCGGGATCATATCATCTAGATAAAGATTATACTCCTTTTGGTAAAGTTATTAAAGGTATGGATGTTGTAGATTTAATTAACAGGCAACCCGTAGGTGAAGGTGATTGGCCCAAAAAAAACATTTTTATTGTTAAAGCAGAGGTGGTAAATTAATTATTTTTATGCTCTACAGGAGGATAAATTGTAGGTAAGGCTATTTTAAATTTAACTGCAAGCAAACGCACAGTTATAACAATTAAAATGCAAATAACGTGTATATAATTTGGTTTAATTGGTAACTTAACAAGTAAAAAGTAACTACTAGCCCCTATTATACAAGCTGTTGCGTATACCTCTTTTCTAAATATAACAGGTATTTCATTACATAAAATATCTCTTATAACACCTCCAAAACATGCGGTTATTGTACCAACAACAACACACATTACCGGTAACAAGTTTGCATCTAACCCTTTTTCTACACCAGCTAAAGTATACAATCCAATACCAATAGTATCAAACAAAAACAAAGACGTTCTTAAGTATTTTAATTGTTTTCTAAACAATATAGATAACACTACTGTAATTAAAATGGTGTAAATATAAATTGGCTGTAGTAGCCAAGTTACTGGTGTATTTCCTAATAATAAATCACGTAAAGTACCACCTCCAACAGCCGTTACAAAGGCAACTATAAAAACCCCAAAAGGGTCTAGCTTTTTATCCATTGCAACTAAAACACCAGATATAGCAAATGCTATGGTTCCTAAAATATCTATAACCAAATAAAACATATGCTATAATTCTTGTGTGTAGTAAATGTAATCTTTTATAACAGTGTCTACAAAATCTAAAGGTTTTTGGGTTGTAGTTATATTAGTTACTTCTTTTATTTTATTAGATAAAGTTACAATTACATTATGATCTCCGTTACGTTTTGCAGAAGAGTACAACTCTTTTATGGTTTGCATTTCTGGATCTTTAAAAACAGTAACTTGTGGGTAACTTGGCTTGTACATTTCTGGCAAGTTAGCAAGCATTGTGTCTTGCAATTTTACTTTTTTCTTTTCAGTAATTACTGTAGTACCAGCTGCTATATCTCCCAAACGCTGCCCGTTACCTCTTAATAAAATTGTAAGTACTGCAACACCTCCTGTAGACAAGGCAACATCTACAATACGCATAATCCAACGTATAAAATAACTAGAGAAATTTGGCTTAGAACCATCTAATTTAACTACTCTAATAGACATTATTTTTTTACCTACCGTAGAGCCATTCATGAAATACTCTAGCATTAAATAGTAGAAGAAAGATGGCAATGTTACAATTAAATATAAATGCCACATGTCTTCAAAAGCTAAGTTCATATATACCAGTAAAAGAATCATTAGCAACGTATAAACAAAAATAACAATGCTATCTATAATATAGGCTAGCATCCTATCACCCAAATGTGCAGCATTTTGATGAATGCTAATATTTTGAGCTGTTTCTATTTGAATTTCGTTCATATTTTAGTTTCTTTGGTACAAATCTTAAAAGCCAATGCGCGAAGCTGCCTTTGTAAAGCAAAATAAAGACAAATGGACTACTTTTGAAAGTGTCCTGGCAAAGAAAACGGAAATTGACCCAAACAAATTGTCTGATTTGTATATAGAAATTACCGATCACCTTAGCTATGCTAAGACTTTTTACCCTGGCAGCAACACTGCTTTTTTTTTAAATTCTTTGGCTTCAGAGGCACATCAAAAGATTTATAAAACAAAAAAAGAGCCAAAAAACAGAATAATCAGCTTTTGGAAAACAGAATTTCCTACACTATTTTATCACAATCGTCGTGAATTACTAATTGCATTTCTTGTTTTCACTTTTTTTTCTGCAGTAGGAGTTTTCTCTGCTGCTAATGATGGAGATTTTGTTAGATCTTTTTTAGGTGATTCATATGTAAATATGACCTTAGAGAACATTGCTAATGATGACCCTATGGCTGTGTACAAACAACAGAGTGAATTTAAAATGTTTTTAGGTATAACCATCAATAATATAAAAGTTGCAATTATGGCTTTTATTTATGGAATTTTACTTGGCATTGGATCTCTATTTATTATGATGCAAAATGGTATTATGCTAGGTAGTTTTCAGTATATGTTTTATGAAAAAGGCCTGCTTTGGGAGTCTGCACGTACAATTTGGATTCATGGTACTATAGAAATATCTGTAATTATAATTGCTGGCTGTGCCGGACTTGTTTTAGCTAAAGGAATTCTTTTCCCAGGGACATATACAAGGTTAGAATCTTTTAAACGAGGAACTGTAAACGGCCTAAAAATAATGCTATCCACAGTACCTTTCTTTATCATTGCTGGATTTTTAGAAGGCTTTGTAACCAGACATACAGAAATGCCAGACTGGCTTGCTATATTAATTATAACAAGCTCGTTAGCTTTAATTTTATATTATTACGTTATTTACCCTTATTTATTACACAAAAAAACCAACCATGCAGAACAATAATTATGTAGAGTTTAAAAAGAAAAGAGACTTAGGTGAGATTTTGGGAGATACTTTTGCTTTTTTAAGAACTCAGTTAAAACCTTTTTTTAATACTTTCTTTAAAATTGCCGGACCCTATTTAGTAATATTTTTAATTTGCAATGCCTTTTATGCTTATACGGTAGGAGGGCTAATGAATTTTAATATTGAAAGCTCTAACGAAGTAACTAATGTTTTAATGATTTTTGTTGCTGCATTGGTATTTATTTTATCTATGGGAGCAGCTTATGCAATGGCACAGTCTGTTACCTTACATTATATAAAAAATTATGTAGAAAATAATGGAGTAATAAATTTTGACAAAATTAAATCTGAGGTTTACAGCACATTCTGGAAATTTATTGGATTAGCTTTTTTAGTTGGTATATGTATTATTATTGGATTTATGCTTTGTTTAATACCAGGAATATATTTGTATGTACCACTAACCTTATCTTTTAGTATTTTAATTTTTAATAAAAAACCTGTTGGTGATGCTTTTAGCTATAGTTTTACACTAATTAAAGATTATTGGTGGATAACATTTGCCACTATGCTTGTTGTTGGTATTGTTGTTGCCGTAGCAGGTTACGCATTTAGTGTACCTTCTGCAATTTATATGTATGCAAAAATGGGCGTATTTTCTGCAGAAATAGACCCTAGTAATATGGGAGGCACTTTATTAGACCCAATAGGAATAGCAATAAATACTATAACGGCTTTATTTCAATATCTATTAAGTATTATAACTGTTGTTGCTGGCGCTTTTATATATTTTGATTTAAACGAAAGAAAAAATTTAACGGGTACTATGGAGCGTATTCAAAATTTGGGTAATTCTACCAATCTTTAATATGCAAAAGCTTCTTTTTTCTTTACTTATTTGCATTACGTTTTCCTTATCTGCGTACAGTTTTCAAGACTCTACCAAGGTAGATTATGATGATGCTTCTATCCCTGTACAGAAAATTACAGAAGAAGATTTACAATCCTATAAAGATGACTCTAGTTATAATTACACCTTAGAAAAAGCAGATAACTCTTGGTGGGAAAAATTTAAAACTTGGTTATACTCTTACTGGTTGCGCTTTTTTCAATGGCTATTTGGAGGTGAAAAAGCTGTTGGCTATTTGTCTGTTTTTTTAGGACTATTACCATATTTGCTGCTGGTTATTTTAATTGTAGTTGCTGTACTCTTCTTTTTAAAAACAAATATGAACAGCATAAGCTTATCTAAAAAGAACAAGAGTGCCGTTACATTATCTGAAGAAGAAAACATTATAAAAAATGAAGATATTCAGCAGTTAATAAAAAATGCATTAGAAGATAAAAACTACAGGTTAGCCATTAGATATTACTACTTGTATATTTTAAAAATAATGAGTGAAAAAGATCTTATAGACTGGCAATTACAAAAAACTAATGACGATTACCAAAAAGAATTAAGCAACTCTACTTACTCCAAACCTTTTGTAACTATAACTAGGTTATATGATTATATTTGGTATGGAGATTTTGCCATAGACGAACCAAAATACAATAAAGCAGCTGCGGAGTTTATTAAACTACAAAATAGTATTACCAAAAAGTGATAAAAAAAGGAAAATCATACATAATAATTTTAGTAGTAACATTTGTTGCTTACTTAGCTTTGGAATACAACAAACCAAAAGAAGTTAATTGGTTCCCCTCTTTTACTACACACCATAAAATACCATTTGGAACAAAGGTTTTTAATGATATTTTAGAAAAAAGATTAGGTGATAAAATAACCGCAGTACAAGAACCTCCTTATATTTTTTTAAATAAAAACAACAATATTTCTGGTACTTATGTTTTAATAAACAATACCCTAGATATAGACAAAAGTGAAGTTAAAAAACTTTTAGAGTGGACCGCCAAAGGAAATACACTATACTTAGCTGGCTCTAGTTTTAGTCAAGCTTTAAAAGATGAGCTTAATTTTAGCACAAAAACACTTTATACAAATGATATAAATCATCACTTTTATATGCAGTTGGTTAATCCTTTTTTAAAAAGTGGTAAACCTATAGTGTTTAGTAAAAAATCTGATGTAACTTATTTTTCTAAAATAGATACATTAAATACCAAAGTATTAGGAGTTATAGATAATTTTGAAACCATATCTATAAAAAATGCAAATATTATAAAACAGAATTACGGAGACGGAACTATTATTTTAAATCATTTCCCTTATGCATTTACCAATTATTTTATTTTAGAAAATAAAAATAATACAGATTTTACATCTTCTTTATTGGCTTATATAGATACTACTAAAAATGTGTATATAGATAATCATCATAAAACAGGCAAAACATTTTACACTTCACCAATGCGCATATTTTTAAGTGCTAAAGAATTAAAATGGGCCTATTACATAGCCCTAATTGGTGCTTTATTTTATGTGTTTTTTGAAGGAAAAAGAAAACAACGAGCTATACCTGTGGTTACCCCTTTAAAAAATCAGACTTTGGCATTTACACGTACCATAGCAGATATGTATTATCAAAAAAACAGGCAAAAAGAAATTGCAGAACATAAGATTAACTTTTTTATGGATTTTGTACGATCTAAATTTCATGTAAATACTTTAGAAAAGAATGATGATTTTTACAATACAGTCTCCGCAAGAAGTTTTCATACAAAAGAAGAAATTAAAAATTTATTTCTTTTTTTAGATAATCTTATGAATAAACACAGCATAACTAATGACGAGCTGTTAGCATTAGATAAAAAAATAGAACAATTTAAAGACAAAGCAAATGGAAGCAAATAACGATATCAATTTTGATAATAGAATACCTCTAGAGGATTTAAAAAATGCTGTAACAGGTATTAAACAAGAGCTGGCTAAAGTAATTATTGGTCAAGACCGTTTTGTAGAGTTATTAATTGTTTCGCTTTTAGTAGATGGCCACGTGTTAATTGAAGGTGTTCCTGGAATTGCAAAAACCGTTACTGCTAAATTATTTGCTAAAACTTTAAAAACCGATTTTAGTCGCATACAGTTTACTCCAGATCTTATGCCTAGTGATATTTTGGGTACTTCTATTTTTAACGTTAAATCTTCTGAGTTTGAATTTAAAAAAGGGCCCATTTTCTCTAACATTATTTTAATTGATGAAATAAACAGAGCTCCTGCTAAAACACAAGCCGCTTTGTTTGAAATTATGGAAGAAACACAAGTTACTATGGATGGCAAAACATACAAAATGGAAGCTCCGTTTATGGTTTTAGCCACCCAAAACCCTATAGAACAAGAAGGCACATACGCATTACCAGAGGCACAATTAGACCGTTTTTTATTTAAAATAAAAGTAGAGTACCCAACCTTAGAAGAAGAAATAAAAATAATTACAACTCATCATGAACGTAAAGGAGCTAAACCACAAACATTAATTAATTATATACTCTCACCAGCTAAGTTAAAAGAGTATAAAAAAAATATACAAGATGTAATTGTAGAAGCTAAAATTTTACGTTACATAGCAGAAATAATATCTAAAACTCGTAATCATCCACACTTATACCTTGGTGGTTCTCCTAGAGCCTCTTTAGCTACCTTAAACGCCGCTAAGGCTTTTGCAGCTATTAATGGTAGAGATTTTGTTACTCCAGAAGATGTAAAAAAGGCGTTAGAGCCTGTGCTAAACCACAGAGTAATTTTAACTCCAGAACGCGAAATGGAAGGTATGACAACAGAAAGTGTTGTGCATATGATAATTGAATCTGTAGAAATACCTAGATAATACTACATGCGCTTTTTAAAATCGTTTTACATACACAATACCTTTTTCTGGTACCTAGCCATACTATCAGCAATGTTTATGACATCATACTGGTACAAATGGCTATACCCTATTGCGTGGATTTGTACTATGGTTTTATTAGCAATGTTTTTGTTTGATGTTGTTTTACTTTACGCCACAAAAAACAGTGTAAAGGCCAGCAGAAGCTTACCTCAAAAATTATCAAACAGTGACCATAACCCTATTGTTATGGAATTTATTAGCACATACGATTTTAAAACGGGTATTACTGTAGTAGAGGAATTACCTATTCAATTTCAAAAAAGAGATTTTAAATACAACACCATACTTACTAAAAAGGAACCTAAAATTTTTGAGTATACAGTTAGACCCGTAGAACGTGGAGAATATTACTTTGGTAATTTAAATATTTATGCCTCTTCTCCCCTACGCATAGTAAAACGTAGGTTCTTGTATTTAAAGAACCAAATGGTACCTGTTTACCCGTCTATTATACAAATGCAGAAATATGATTTTTTAGCTATTAGCAATAAATTATCTGAATTTGGAATGAAAAAAATTAGACGCATTGGTCATACTCAAGAGTTTGAGCAAATTAAAGAGTACGTTGCAGGAGACGATTTTAGAACAATAAATTGGAAAGCAACTGCCAAAAGCAACCAATTAATGGTAAACCAATACCAAGATGAAAAATCGCAACCTATTTATTCTGTTATAGATACTGGCAGGGTAATGAAAATGCCTTTTAATGGTCTAAAACTGTTAGATTATGCAATAAATAGCACACTTGCATTTTCTAATGTAGCGCTTAAAAAAAATGATAAAACCGGGATGATATCATTCTCTAAAAACATAGAGACTTTTTTACCTGCTGTACAAAAACCAACTTATTTAAACTCTATCCTAGAAAAGCTTTACAATATTTCTACAGAGTACACAGACTCAGATTTTGGATTGCTTTACGCGCATATTAAAAGAAAAGTAAATCACAGAAGTTTATTACTGCTATACACAAATTTTGAGCACATTACAGCTATGCGTAGGCAACTACCTTTTTTACTTGCCATTGCCAAAAAGCACGTTTTAGTTGTTGTGTTTTTTGAAAATACTGAGCTAGAAGAACTCATAAATACTAGTGCCAATGACTTACAAGGTATTTACCACAAAACTATTGCAGAAAAATTTAGTATGGATAAAAAATTAATGCAAAAAGAACTGCAGCAATACGGTATACAAACTATACTTACCAAGCCGGAAGAACTAACAATTAATACTATAAATAAATATTTAGAAATTAAGGCAAGAGGTTTGTTGTAAAAAACTAGCGAATATTATTTTTTCTGGTTAAAAAAACAGTCATATTTTACTTAATTAAAGTCTACTTATATTTAAAATGCAAAATAGAGTTGCTGTAAAAGAACCACTTACATGTTTGTGTTAAAAAAAATACTACAAAAACAGGTTTTAAAATAAAAATTCTTTATTTTTCCGTATATTATATATTTTAAACCTGAATTAAAATTTATGCTACAAACTAACTACCAAAAAATATATAGCGGAAACCAATTTAATGTAAAGGCTATTTTAGAAAAGTTATTACAAATTAATATAGAAGGCGTTGTAAAAGACGAGTCCGAGTCTGGAAGACTAGCTGGTTTTGCATCTGCCATTCCTGGGGAACAAGATTTGTATGTACATAATGATGAAGTAAAAAAAGCTTTAGAAATAGTAAACAACCATTTTAAAGAATTATAACCGCTACACTTATTTTTTAACTAAAATAAGTTGATAAAATACTTAATACCTTACAAAAATTACTTATTTTTAGAGTAGGTATTTATTTACATATGAAAACTCCCCCCTTAACAAAAGAACTACAGTTATCTAAAACTTTAGTTGTTACTTTACTGGTTATATGTATTTCTCCATTTCTTCTTCAGTTAGCAGGAGTTAACTTTGGAAGTGTAAACGTAATTTTAAATGCTAACGGAGATATGGTTAACCTAAACCATACTACGCAAGATTTAGCCTTTACGCATTTAAGAGGTACTTTTACTCACCTAATTTTAGAATGGACAGCTATTTGTATCGCTATTGCTACTGCAGTATTAGCCTTTATACAATATAGAATTACAAATAACCCTACCACACCAATTATTGGAGGTGCATTGCTATGTGCTGGCTTTATAGACGGATTTCATGCTTTAGCAGCAATAAAAATAATTAATCCTGCAACAGACAATGAAAATTTTTTACCCTTTACTTGGGCATTATCAAGAATATTTAATAGCGTAATTTTAATATTAGGGGTAAGTATAATTTTATTGCAGAAAAAACGAATGTTACCAAAAAACGGTAGGCGTTTAGTTTTAATTGTTACCCTAATTTTTGCAGTAATAGTTCTTTCAACTGTATACCTATCTGCCTTAAGCCCAACTTTACCTACAACAACGTTCCATAATAGTATTGTAACAAGACCTTATGATTTAATATCACTTGTACTGTTCTTACTTATGGCAATATACTTATTTCCAAAACTTATTAAAAAAGAGAATAATGTATTCTCTAACACACTATTATGGAGTATGATACCCGCCATTGCAACACAAATGTATATGGCTTTTGGATCAGAAAATTTACACGACTCTAATTTTAACATAGCACACGTTTTAAAAGCAATATCTTACACCATACCTTTTATTGGCATTATACTAGACTATATCTCTGCTCATAAAAAAGAGCAAATAAGAGTAATAGCCCTAAAAAATGCACATTATGTAGTTAGTCAAAAAAATAAAGAACTAGAGCAATTTGCTTTTATAGCATCCCATGACCTACAAGAGCCCTTACGTACACTATTAAACTTTACCCAATTGTTTAAAGAAGAATATGGAGACAAGCTAGATGAAAATGGCAAAACCTATCTTAGTTTTATTAAACAAGCAACAACAAGAATGAGTTTGCTTATTAAAGCTGTTTTTGATTACTCTAGAATTGGAGCAAAAAATGAAATTGTAAAAGTTAAAACCAATAAACTTTTAAAAAACATAGTTGCAGAAATGCAGCCTCATTTAAAAGATACAAACGCCATTATAGAATATAAAAAACTACCAAAAATATATGGCCAAAAAACAGAATTACGTATTCTTTTCCAAAATTTAATAGCAAACGCAATTAAATTTCAAAAAAAAGGAAATACTCCAATAGTAGAAATTAAAGGTAAAGATACAGGCGATTACTGGGAGTTTAGCGTAAAAGATAACGGTATTGGTATAGAAAAAAAGCACCAAGATAAAATATTTTCTATGTTTCAACGCTTACATTCTAAAGACGTTTATGATGGTATAGGAATAGGACTAACCCATTGCTTAAAAATTGTATTAATGCATGAAGGAAGAATATGGGTAATATCTGAACCAGACAAGGGAACCGAATTTAAATTTACTATTAAAAAACAAAAATGAACAAGCTAAAAAGTATATTGTTAATAGATGATGATGATGCAACAAATTTTTTGCACAAAATGGTCATTAAAAAGGTTAACTGTACAGATAATGTAATTGTTAAAACCAACGGAGAAGAAGCAATAAATTATCTTAAAACTGAGTCTAATGGTAAGTACCCACAACCAAGCCTAATTTTATTAGACATAAATATGCCTATAATGAACGGTTGGGAGTTTTTACAAGAGTACAAAAAGCTTGAAAAAAATCAAATGGCAGAAACAGTTATAGTTATGCTAACAACATCTTTAAACCCAGATGATAAAGAACGTGCTTTAAGCTTTACTCAAATTAACGATTTTAAGAGTAAACCACTAACTCCAGATGGATTAAAAGATATATTAAAAAGCTTTTTCTTGTTTCCGGATAACATTTAATGTTATGCGCTAATATTTAAGGTATATTTGCTTTTATGCAGCAAATTATAGACCAAATGGGAAGGCAAATTAAATGCCCTAAAAAACCATTACGTATTATTTCTTTAGTTCCTTCGCAAACAGAATTATTAGTAGACCTAGGATTAGAAGAATATATTGTTGGGGTAACTAAATTTTGTGTACACCCTAAACACTTACGCATATCTAAAAAAGTGTTTGGCGGGACAAAAAAAATTTCATTAGCCAAAATTGAAGCTGCTAAACCAGACATAATTTTGTGTAATAAAGAAGAAAACACAAAAGAAATTGTAGATACGCTAGAAAAACTTTACCCTGTACACGTATCTAATATTAATGATTTAGAGGACTCTTTAGAGCTGATAATGCAATATGGTTCTATTTTTAATAAAATGTTTAGCGCCACCAAAATTGTTAACACCATAAGGAATGAAGCTAATGCATTTAAAGATTTTATAAAAAACAAAGCAAATAAGAAGGTAGTTTATTTAATATGGAAAGACCCATATATGACTGTTGGTCGTGATACTTTTATAAACCATATGCTAACACTTAATAATTATACTAATGTTTTTGCTGATTATTTACGCTACCCAGAGACAACTTTAAAGGCAATACAAAAATTAAAGCCAGATTGCATATTATTATCTTCAGAACCATACCCGTTTAAAAGAACACATATAGATGAAATTAAAAAAATAATGCCATCTACAACTGTTGAGCTCGTAGATGGCGAATATTTTTCTTGGTATGGTAGTAGACTGTTAGATGCTTTTATCTATTTTAAATCTCTACACTATTAATTATAAATTGGTGGCTGCATTTTTTGCCAACTCAAATTCAGTTACTATTTCTTTAACAATATCTGCTGCAGGCATAATTTTGTGTATAATAGCTGCTACTTGTCCAATTTCTAGCTCACCGTCTTCCATATCTCCTTCAAACATACCACGTTTTGCACGTGCTCTACCAAGTAATAACTTCAAATCTTCAGGTGTTGCTCCTTTTGCATAAGCATCTTGCACTTGGTTGTAAAATTTGTTTTTTAATAAACGTACTGGTGCTAGTTCTTTAAGCGTTAATTGCGTGTCTCCTTCTTTAGACTCTATTACTTTTTCTTTAAATAACTGATGTGAAGAAGCTTCTTCACTTGCAACAAACCTACTACCAATTTGCACAGCATCTGCACCTAAAATCATAACAGCCAACATAGCTTTACCTGTTGCAATACCGCCTGCTGCAATTAATGGTATTTTTAATTGCTCTTTAACGGCTGGTATAAGAGTTAAAGTAGTAGTTTCATCACGTCCGTTATGCCCGCCAGCTTCAAAACCTTCAGCAACAACAGCATCTACACCAGCTGTCTCAGACTTTAATGCAAATTTTAAACTACTAACAACGTGCACTACTGTAATTCCGTTTTCTTTTAAATAACTAGTCCAAGTTTTTGGATTACCTGCAGATGTAAATACAATTTTAACGCCTAAGTCTACAATAATTTTCATTATTTCTTCTACATTAGGGTACAACATTGGTACATTAACTGCAAAAGGTTTATCTGTAGCTTTCTGGCATTTTAAAATATGCTCTTTTAAAACATCCGGATACATAGATCCAGCACCAATTATTCCTAATCCGCCTGCATTAGAAACAGCAGACGCTAGCTTCCAGCCACTAGCCCAGATCATTCCGGCTTGTATAATTGGATATTCAATATTAAATAATGATGTTATTCTATTTTGCATATTTTTATTTTATCAAACTTAAAAATTATTATGATATAACTCCAGAACCTATAAGCTCATCTCCAATATACCAAGCAACAAATTGCCCTTCTGTCATTGCAGATTGTTCTTCTTCAAAATCTACATACAAACCAGCATCAACCTTGTATAATGTAGCTTTTTGTAAAGCCTGCCTGTAGCGTATACGTGCCATAACTTCCATTGTTTCATCAACCTTTAAAGCCATATCTGTACGCACCCAATGTAACTCATCGTTAGCCACAAATAGTGTTTTACGGTATAAACCTGGGTGATTTTTACCTTGACCAGTGTATATTACATTCTCATTAACATCTGTCTCTATAACAAACAGCGGTTCTTTAGTACCACCAACAGCTAAACCTTTACGCTGTCCCTTTGTAAAATAATGAGCTCCTTGGTGTTCTCCTACAACTTTACCATCATTTAAATTATAAACAGGTTTTGCAGCATTGTAAGACAGCTCTTCTTCCTTGGTAGCAAACTTTGGTATTATAGTGTTGTATTGTTCTAAGTTAGAAGAAACCTCTACAATTACACCTTGTTTTGGTTTCAATTTTTGCTGAAGAAAATCTGGCAAGCGAACTTTACCTATAAAACATAGACCTTGAGAATCTTTTTTATCTGCAGTAATTAAATCATTTTCTGCAGCAATTTTACGTACTTCTGGTTTTAACAAATTACCTATAGGGAACAATGTTTTGGATAACTGCTCTTGTGAAAGTTGACATAAAAAATAAGATTGATCTTTATTACCATCTTTACCAGCCAAAAGTTGGTGTATTTCTTTACCTTCTTCATTTATAAAAGATGTTTTTCTGCAGTAATGACCTGTTGCTACAAAGTCTGCTCCTAATTGCATTGCAATCTTCATAAACACATCAAACTTAATTTCTCTGTTACAAAGTACATCTGGGTTAGGTGTTCTACCTTTTTCATACTCATTAAACATATAGTCTACAATGCGTTCTTTATATTCTACGCTTAAATCTACTGTTTGAAAAGGAATACCTAATTTCTCAGCAACTATTAGTGCATCATTACTATCTTCTAACCACGGACATTCATTAGAAATGGTAACAGAATCATCGTGCCAATTTTTCATAAAAAGCCCAATTACATCATAACCTTGCTCTTTTAAAAGATAGGCTGTAACGCTAGAATCTACACCACCTGAAAGTCCTACTACTACTTTTTTCATTTTTTAAAATCTGAATTGCAAAAATACAAAAATCTAAAATGCTTTGTATTTCTATTATTACCCATAAATCTTCAATTTTTTATAAAAAAACGCACCGTTTATCGATATTTAAAATCGATTAAAAACAGACTAAAATCTTAGTCGAAAATTAAACAACAAAATGACTCTGCTTAACATACAAAATAGGGACTTTTACAACTAAACATTTTTTAACCTCTTAATAGGTTGCATCTTTGGAGTCCCAAATGTTACTAAGCTTAACCTACTTAGTGCTTAAAGCTCCTAGAAATAGGAGCTTTTTTTTTGTGCCGTAATAAAAAAAATCCTGCTTCATATACAAGAAGCAGGATTTTTTTATAATCTATTAAAAAGATAATTATCTATTCTTTTTATGCTCTTCTGCTTGCTCCATCATTTCACGCATCTTCTTCTGAAACTTGTTTTCCTTCTTAGGTTTCTTTTTATTTTCCTGAATTTTAGCGTGTATTTTATCTTCATCAATAATAAACTTCTTAATTGCCAACATTATAAATATTGTAATTAAGTTAGATACAAAGTAGTACAAACTAAGTCCACTAGCGTAACTATTAAAGAATACCAACATCATTAATGGAGATAGGTAAAGTATAAACTTCATATTAGGCATTCCTGGTTGCTGTTGCATATTTTGACCAGATGTCATCATCATATAAAAGAAAATAGCAATAGAAGCTAATATTGGAAATAAACTAACGTGATCTCCGTACAATGGAATATGAAAAGGTAATTCTGCTATAATATCATAAGACGATAAATCGTCTGCCCATAAAAATGGTTTTTGACGCAACGCAAAAGACGTTGGAAAAAACATAAACAATGCATAAAAAACTGGCAATTGTAATAAAGCTGGCAAACAACCACTCATTGGGCTTGCTCCTGCTTTATTATAAAGCTTCATAGTTTCTTGCTGTTTTTTCATTGGGTTGTCCTTATACTTCTCCCCTATTTCAGCAATTTCTGGCTTTAAAACCTTCATTTTTGCTTGTGATAAGTATGACTTATAAGTTACCGGCGACATTAATAAACGTACCAAAATTGTCATTACAATAATAGCTATACCATATGGTAAAAAGCTACTTAAAAATGTATAAGCTGGTGTAAAAACATATCTATTTATAAAACCAAATATTCCCCAACCATAAGGTATAGAGTCTTCTAGACCTAAATCTTCATATTTAGATAGCTCTTTAATATCTGTTGGTCCATAATAAAGATTCATATTATAGGCTAACTCACCCGCTTCTGTTTGTAAAGGTAAAACAGCTGTATTTTCTTTTGTAAACTTTGTTTCTGGTGTATCATCCTCTACCAAATTTACAGAACTTAATTTAGCAGTTTTAAAATGCTTATCTGTTGCCAAAATAGAGCTAAAGAAATGTTGTCTGTATGATAACCATTTAACATCTTCCTCTTCCTCTTCATCATCACTTCCCTCAGATAACTTACTAATATTACCATCATCATGATTGTATGTTAAACGTGTGTATCTATTTTCATAGGTAGCACTTTTACTGTGCCTAATTCCTTTTTGCTTCCAAACCAAAGCAATTGGTGCAGCACTATTTATTACTCCATTTAAGCCTTGTGAGCGAATATTAAAGTCCAATAAATATTCATCTGGTTTAATCTCATATCTGTATTCTAAAAAGTCTGTAGCAGAAACTTTAGCTTTCATAGAAAGCACTGTGTTTTTACCATTTTTAGAGACTGTTGGCTCAAAATATAAATTTTTAGTATCTAAAACTCTATTATCTGATGTGGTAAAAGTTAAACCAAAACTAGCATTATTGTCTTTTACCAAATGTACAGGAAGAGAATCATAGGTAACAAAATTCTTCATTTTTGCTTCTACAATTTGCCCACCTTTGTTACTAAATCTTAAATATAGTACGTTATTTTCTAAAACTGTAGTTCCGTCTGATGCTGGCGTGTAACCGAAAGCACCAATTTTACTTTTGTAATTAGCAACCGCAGTAGAGTCTGATAAATTTAAAACTGGTTCTTGAGAAATAGTCTCTTTCTCTTGTTTGTTATCTGCTGCCGCAGCTTCAGTTTTTTGTTTTTCTTTTTTCTGTGCTTCAAGTTCCTCGGCAGTTGGTTGTGTGGTATTAAACCATAAAACAAACAATCCAAAAATTAGTAAAAACCCAATTAAGGTTTTTGCATCAAATTTCTTTTCTTCCATTCTAATATGTCAAAGATTTTATAGTAACCACTATAAATCTATTTATGTTAATAATAAATTACAGTTTGCAAATATATGCCCAAATGTACACTTTATGCCAAACTGGCACTTTTTTATTGTTTTTTATGTTCTAGAGCTGCTTTTACAAATCCTACAAATAGTGGGTGTGGATTAGCTACTGTACTTTTATATTCTGGGTGATATTGCACACCTATAAACCAAGGATGTACTTCTTTTGGCAATTCTACAATCTCTACCAAACCTGTATCTTTATTAATACCAGAGGCTTGTAAACCTGCAGCCGTAATTTGTTCTTTGTACTTGTTATTAAACTCGTACCTATGCCTATGGCGTTCAGATATATCTGATTTTCCGTTGTAAACATCTTTAACTAAACTGTTATCTTCTAAATGGCAGGCCCAAGTACCTAAACGCATAGTACCACCTTTGTTTACTACAGTTTTTTGTTCTTCCATTAAATTAATAACAGGATTAGGAGTTTCCTCGTCCATTTCTTTAGAGTTTGCATTTGCTAAACCTAAAACATTTCTAGAAAACTCTATAACTGCCATTTGCATACCTAGACATATACCCAAAAATGGTATATTATTTTCTCTAGCGTATTGCACAGCTTTAATTTTACCTTCAATACCTCTTTCTCCAAAACCAGGAGCAACAAGTATACCGTCTAATCCTTTTAATTCTTCTGCCATACTTTTACCCAAAATATGTTCAGAGTGTATAGATTTTACTTCAACTTTTACCTCGTTTTCTGCTCCTGCATGTATAAAGGCTTCTAAAATAGATTTATAAGAATCTTGCAATTCTACATACTTACCAATTAAACCAATTGTAACTTGATTTTTAGGGTTTTTATGACGTTCTAGAAATTGATTCCACGTGGTTAAATCTGGTTTCTCAGTATCAGACAAAGCCAACCTTTCTAAAACAACAGTATCTAAACCTTCTTGTTGCATTAATAAAGGAACATCATAAATTGTAGATGCATCTATAGATTGTATTACTGCTTCTCTTTTTACGTTACAAAACAATGCTAACTTATGCTTTATTTCATCAGAGATTTGGTGTTCTGTTCTACAAACTAAAATATCTGCCTTAATACCACTTTCCATTAATGTTTTAACAGAGTGCTGAGTTGGTTTTGTTTTTAACTCCCCAGCAGCAGACAAATAAGGTACTAGAGTTAAGTGTATAACAATACCATTGTTATCTCCTAACTCCCATAATAACTGCCTAACTGCTTCTATATATGGTAAAGATTCTATATCACCAACAGTACCACCAATTTCTGTAATTACAATATCATAATCACCACTTTTTCCAAGTATTTGTATACGTTCTTTAATTTCATTGGTAATATGAGGGACTACTTGTACTGTTTTTCCTAAAAACTCTCCTCTACGTTCTTTTTCTATAACACTTTGGTAAATTCTACCTGTAGTAACATTATTAGCTTGCGAAGTTCTTACGTTTAAAAAACGCTCATAATGCCCAAGGTCTAAATCCGTTTCTGCACCATCGTCAGTAACGTAGCATTCTCCGTGTTCATAAGGGTTTAATGTTCCTGGATCTACATTAATATAAGGATCCAATTTTTGAATGGTAGTTCTGTAACCTCTAGCTTGTAATAGTTTAGCCAAAGATGCAGCTATAATTCCTTTTCCTAGAGATGATGTAACCCCTCCGGTTACAAATATGTACTTAGTGTTTGCCATGTAGCGTTAGGTTGTTTTCTTAACGCAAGCAAAAATAGCAAATTGCTATTACAAAAGCAGTCTATTCTTTAGGAAAATCTTTCTGAATTTTTAGAATGATATCTTCCAATCCGTTTATTTTAATTTCTAACATAGATTTTAACAAAACACCTAGTTTACCCTCAGGAAAACCCTTTTGATTAAACCATACCAAATATGGTTCTGGTAGGTTTACCAAATACCTTCCTTTGTATTTACCAAATGGCATTCTGTAATGAGCCAATTCTATAAGTTTTTGGTTATCGTTTTTTAACATAATTAAAAAGTCTAAAAGTAACTTTACACCGTAAATAGAACAGTAACAACTACATACATCCTTTTTTAGATTATAAAACAACTTTAATGCCGTAAAACTATGAAAAAAGTATTTGTCTTTTGTGTTTTTTTAGTAATGCTTATAGCTTGTAATAACAATGATAGTGAACAACTTTATAAACTAGTAGAACAAGCTGAAGATAATATAACTTTAGATACAGATAACGACGGAATTACTGATGAAGAAGAAATAGAAAATGGTACAGATCCAAATAATGAGGACACAGACGGTGATGGTGTTATAGATGGAAAAGAAATTGAAGACAATACAGACCCTCTAAAAAACTGTTCTTTTAAATTAGACAGCCAAACAGTAAGCACAAATGCTACTTGGAAAAATTTAGATTGTGATGCTGACGGGATAATTAATATTGATGAAGTAAATGCTGGTACAAACCCATTAATTGCAGATGAAGTAGAAGTAAAATCTCCTTTGCTTGGGACATGGGCATTAGTTAGTGCTAAAATAGATAATGGAACAGCTACTACTGTAGTTAACAACCAAACCTATCCGTTAGAATATACAGCAAATTCTACAAACGAAAACTCTACTGCTACATTTACTGAAAACCCTAATAAAATTATTAGCACAGGAGAATATATCACTGTAATTAATTTCTCGTTTTTAGGAACTGATTATACAGAAACCATAACATCTGAAAGTCCGCTGAGTTCTGGTGATTGGTCATTAGATAATGACACACTAAAACTTGACGCTAATGATACCGTTAATGGTACATACAAAGTAATTAGCTTAACTGATGAAACACTTGTTTTGCAAACTGAAGTAAATAGAATTGTAACTACAGGAGGTGTAGATTTAGACACAAAAGGAACGTTAGTAATTACACTAAATAAAGAATAAGATAAATAAAATTGAAGTTAAAAAAAGCGACACTTGATGTCGCTTTTTTTAACCTATACAATTATTTTAATTTTAGTTGTTTTTTAACCTTGGTTTGCCATAAAAGCTGCTTTTCTAAATTTCTAGAGTAATTTGTTTCTGCGTCATACAAATCTTGATACGCATTTAACTCTTTATTTATGGCGCTATAAATTTCTTTAACTTCTTTTCTAGTATTTTTTGAAGGCTTAATTTTACTTAAACGATTTCTCATTTTTCGTGCATAAATTTCAGCTATATCAAAATGTAATTGTTCATGAGCTAATGTAACATTTGTAGATATACTAGGCCTATACCATGATTTATTAGGATAAAAAAGAGCAATAACTTCATAAGTGAATTTATTGCCCTTTTCCCTGTTAAAATAAGTAGTATACTTATATGTTATACCACTAGCTGTTACAGCTGCAGCTCTATTATTTTTTGATGTTTTACCCTTAAAATTAGCCCAATTTAAAACTAAATTGGGCTTCCATACAATTGTTTCTTCTGTTTGCGCATTACTACTTATAACAAGCAATACAGACAATAAAAAAAACGTTTTTTTAAAGATTAGCATACCTTATTTTTTAGGTACCACCTTCTCCACTTCTTCTATTTTCATATCATTATATTGCATAATGTAAACTGCAGTATTAGTAAATCCGGCATTTTGCTTATTAACGTAGTTAAATTTATTAGCAGTGTATTCTGTTTCTCCTACTATTTTAGAAACTTCAAATAAATCGTTTTTATAAGCTAGTTTTAATAATATGTCATACATAATATCAAAACCTCTAGCTGCGTATTTATCTGGGTTAGCACCAAATTTTGATCTATACAATTTATTAAAGCCTTCATCTGTAATTTCTTTATTTACTGATGGATATGTAAAGTTTAAATTAGATAAAAGCATATTATCTACTTCATCTCTATCAAAAGCTTTATTAAGGTCTGTTGTAAACATTCTAATTTTTGTATCCTTGGCATTTAAAGAGTTTACAACAGATGTTGCATGCTTAGACAAAGCCAAATTACTTGTCTCTACAAAAACAAAATTATCTACGTTTCTTGACAATAAATATTTTAGTTTATTAATATTTATTGTTAAATCTTTAATTAAACTAACCTTTTTAGCTTTAGGAAACCTTTCTGTTATAGCATCAGACTCTGCCTTATGCTTAGAGTCTGCAATAATTACAATATTTTGATTTGTATAAATACTAGAAACGTAATCTAATATTTTTGTTCTTAAAACCTCATTAGATGGTAATGAGTAAAATGTATTACCAAAACCTATTTCTTGCTCTGTTAAGTTAGGAGAAATAACAGGTATTTGAAGTCCTGCAGTTTTTTTAGCTACTTCTTGTATAGATTGTGGATCTAAAGGACCAATAATTGCTCTATAATCACCAATATTTTCTTTTTCTAAAATCTCCTTTACCTTTTCAACACTTTTTGTAGACTGTGTATCATAAGCTGTTACATCTACAGAAACACCTTTTTTCTTAATAGCGTCTAACGCTAATTGCATACCAGAATAAAAACCTAAACTAATTTTTGTATCCAGTCTTTTTTCTATATCCCTTTTAGCTTCAGATGTATTATTAATATCAATTTTATCTAACCTAAACGGTAATAACACCATTACTTTTGGTCTAATTGCAACATTTACGCTATCTACTAAATTAATTTTTGGAAGAATTAATGAGTTTTTAACGGTAAAATTACTGCTTCTAGCTTTTGGTAATTTTAAAACCATTCCAGCTTTAATACCTTCTTTTAAAGCAGGATTAAATGCTGTTAACTCTGCAAATGACACCCCCAAATCTCTAGACAAAGACATTTCTCCTTGCCCCTGACGAACTACATAAAATATATAGTTTTCTGAATTTACTACCTGTGCATCTGACGCAGACTGACCTTTTAAAGTAGGAATTTTTATATTCATTCCTTCTTGTAGTCCTTTTTCTTTAACTAAAGGATTTGCCTGTTTTATTTGCTCTTCAGAAACTCCATATGCCTTTTCTAACCTATAAAAAGTCATTTTTGCAGGTACAGTATAAGTTATAAAATTTGGCACTTTTTCTGAACCAGTTTTAACCAAGCTATCTCTAACTAGTATATTACGTTCTGGTATTTTAAGTTCCTGACCTTCTGCCAAATAATTAGAAGATTTTGGCAAATCTGGATTTAAAAGAAGTAAACTATCTACAGTAATGCCATATTTGTTTGCTATACTCCAGCGTGTTTCTTTTGCCTTTACAATATAAGATTTTAAAACAACCTCTTTTACTTCAACTTTTTTAAAGTGAGGAATTCTTAATATCATTCCTTTCTTTACATCATCAGAATACAAAATTGTATTGTATTTTTTTATTTGATCCTGAGAAACTTTAAACTGCTTAGAAATACCATAAAGTGTTTCTCTTTTTTTAACCTTATAGTTTGTAAATTTATATGGTGTATCTTCATAACTAACAGAAACATTGTTATTGGTAGTAGAAGCTGGAGCCTCAGAAGTATCTATAACTACTTTTTTATAAACAGGAATTTTTAAAACAGTTCCCTTTTTTAATTGCTCTGCATACAATTGTGTATTGTATCTTTTAATATCATCTTCTGTAACATTGTATTGTTTAGCAAGACTGTATAAGGTTTCTCTTTTTTTTGCTTTATGCTCTATAAAACGAATTGGCTTCTCTTGCTTAACCTGAGTAACCTTTACAGGCTTATCGCCTGCCAAGGAAGCCGTTACAGCTGCCATTTTTTTATCCAACGGAACAATCAAGATAGTATTTGGAGTCAGTTTTTGGCCTTTCTTAATCTCCTTATTGTAAACTAAAATATCCTCTATAGATACATTATATGTTTTAGAAATACTCTCTAAGGACTCTCCTCTTTTTACAGGGTGTGTCTTATACTTTTGTGCATAAGAGTTGGCTGTAACCAAAAGAATTAACAAAAAAGAAAGAACTGTTTTAAAAAATTTACTATTCATAATTATTCCCATTCTATTGTTGCAGGCGGTTTAGAACTAATATCGTAAACTACTCTATTAACGCCTTTTACTTTATTTATAATATTATTAGACACCTTTTGTAAAAACTCGTATGGTAAGTTTACCCAATCTGCTGTCATTCCGTCTGTGCTTTCTACTGCACGTAAAGCTACACATTTCTCGTACGTACGTTCATCCCCCATTACACCTACACTATTTACGGGTAAAAGTATGGCTCCGGCCTGCCAAACCTTATCATATAAGCCACTTTTTTTTAGTTCTCCTATAAATACAGCATCTACTTCTTGTAAAATAGCTACTTTTTCTGGTGTAATATCTCCCAAAATACGTATTGCAAGTCCAGGTCCTGGAAAAGGATGGCGCCCTAAAAGGTCTTTTGCCATACCCATAGAGGCTCCTACACGCCTAACTTCGTCTTTAAATAAAGCTTTTAATGGCTCTACTATTTTTAATTTCATAAAATCTGGCAAGCCTCCTACATTATGGTGACTTTTTATTGTTGCACTTGGCCCTCCTGTTGCAGAAACACTTTCTATAACATCTGGATAAATTGTACCTTGTGCTAACCAGCTTACTCCTTGTATTTGATGAGCTTCATCATCAAAAACCTCTATAAATACACGACCAATGGCTTTACGCTTTTGTTCTGGATCACTTAACCCAGCTAATGCGTCCAAAAAGCGTGCCGAAGCATCTACACCTTTAACGTTTAAGCCCATACCTTTGTATTGCTCTAGCACATCTGTAAATTCATTTTTACGTAATAAACCGTTATTTACAAATATACAGTATAAGTTTTCTCCTATGGCTTTATGCAATAACATTGCTGCTACCGATGAATCTACTCCTCCAGATAAACCTAAAACAACTTTATCATTACCAATTTTTTGTTTTAATGCTTCTACAGTTTCTTCTACAAATGCATTAGGCGTCCAATCTGGATTTACATTGGCTATATCTACTAAAAAGTTTTCTAATAATTGTTTACCATCTGTAGAGTGGTAAACCTCTGGGTGAAATTGTATTGCATATGTTGTTTCACCTTCTATTTTATATGCTGCATTTTGTACATCATGTGTACTTGCAAGTAAAGTTCCGTTAGTTGGTAATGACTTTATAGTATCACTATGACTCATCCAAACTTGGCTACCTGCACTTATGTTTTTAAGAAAAGTTTCATTTTCTTTTACATAACTTAAGTTTGCTCTACCGTACTCTCTGGTATTAGAAGGGGCTACCTCACCGCCAGAAAAGTGTGCCAAATACTGTGCGCCATAACATACGGCTAGCATTGGTTTTTCTCCTCTAATACCTTTTAAATCAGGATGAAAAGCATCATCTGAACGTACAGACATTGGGCTACCTGATAAGATAACTGCCTTGTACTCTTCTAAGTTTGTTGGAATTTTGTTGAATGGATGAATCTCGGAATAGATGTTAAGCTCTCTAACTCTACGCGCAATAAGTTGTGTGTACTGCGATCCGAAGTCTAAAATTAATACCTTGTCATGTTGCATGCGCAAAAGTAATATTTAATTATAAAAAAGCTAAACGAAAGTATTGAAATTTTACTCCATTGTTTTCAATATTTGCTCAATATCTTTTTCTGTAGTATCCGGATTAATAAAACAAAACCTAGAAACAGTTTCATAAGTATTACCTAATTTGTATTTGGTTGGTGTTACCAAAGCAAATCCTTTTTTATGATTCTCATAAGTCCAATGTGTATAATCTTCTGGTTTCCAACTTTTTCTCCTATACAACACACAAGACAAGCTTGGCTCTCTTACCAACTCTAAATTTGGATGTTCTTCTATCATTTTACCCGCAATTTGCGCAAGTTCCAATCCGCGTTCTACAGCTTCTTTATACCTATCTGTTCCGTGCATTGCTAATGAAAACCACAAAGGAAGTCCTCTTACTCTACGTGTTAACTGTATTTGGTAGTCTGTTGGATTAAACCCATGTGCACCTTCATCCTTAAAAATATCTAAGTAAGATCCCTGTTGGGAGTGTGCGTTTTTTGCCAATTGCATATCCTTATAAAGTACCGCTCCACAATCATACGGAGAAAACATCCATTTATGAGGATCTATAGTAATACTATCTGCTTGCTCTATACCATTGAACAAGTGCCTAACAGAATCTGCAACTAAAGCACCTCCGCCGTATGCTGCATCTACATGAAACCATAAATTTTGTTGCTTACATACCGCAGCAATACCGTTTAAATCATCTATAATACCCGCATTTGTTGTGCCACCAGTTGCAACTACTGCAAATAGTCTGTTACGCTGTTCTAAAGATAAACTAGCAATTGTTTCTTCTAATTCTGATTGATGCAAACTCTCTTCTGAATCTACTAAAAGAATATCTACATCTATAACTTTGGCCATTGCCTTTACAGAAGAATGCGCACCAATTGATGCTATAATTAAGCCTTTTTTCCCTCTGTTTTCTTCTTTTTCTCTAAAGTGTTCTCTTGCTGTAACCAATGCAGATAAGTTAGCTGCAGTACCACCGCTAGTAAAAACACCAAAAGCACCTTTAGGTAATCCTGTTAAAGAAACAATCCATTTCATTGCTTCGTTTTCACAAAAAATACCACCTGCACCTTCCATCCAATAAGCTCCGTGTATGCTAGATGCAGAGGTAACTAAATCAAACATAATGGCAGCTCTAGTTGGTGAAGCTGGTACAAATGCTAAATGCCTTGGATGGTCTATTTGCACATTTGCATTAGCCAAATGTTTCTTCCATAAATTAAATGCATTTTCTCCTCCAATTCCTTTATTGGTTATAGTTTCTCCAACTAAATTCTTCAATTCTTCGGCTTTAATTGGTTTTCCTATTTCTCTTTCAGTAGCAGATATTCTATCAATGGCATATTTCATAACATCCATTGTCATTTCTACTAAACCTAAATCTATTTTATGCATTTAAATTATAATTCTAGTATTAAAAAATTGCCGTCTAAAGGCTTTAAACTTGCAATTAAATTAGGAATTAAACTTGGACCAAACTCTAAGTATGGTTCAGAAAAATTTTGATTTCTTTCTTGCAAAGACTTGTTAGGAAAAAGTTGGTTTTGTATTTCTGTTAAGCGTATAACGTGGTCTTTTAACTTGCGCTTTTGTGCTTGCAACAACCTATCTTCTAATGCTTGTAGTCCTTTTTTTTGTTTTACCTCTTGTGCTTTTACTGCTCCTAAAAAAGTTTTATCTGTTTGTTCTGCTAATGTATACAGATTTTTAAATTGCTCTTCTAAGTGTTTTTTTTGAGGCGTAAAATCTATATCTATGTTAGATATTTCTCTTATTTTTTTATTTACTAAACTATTTTGTTTTAAAAACAAGTCTTCAATACTTACGTTTAGTTTCTTTAATTTTTCCGATTGTTTTTCGGTTATTAGCAACGCAGAATTGCGTAGTAATAACATTGGAAAAGTTACATTTTGACTCTCAAAATATGATTTAAGTTCTAACCAATATGCCAATTCACCGCCACCACCTATGTAACAAAGGTTTGGTAATATAATTTCTTGGTAAAGTGGCCTGCCAACAACATTTGGAGAAAAACGCTCCGGAAACTCATTAAGCTCTTTTAAAATAGCTTCTTCAGTAAATGTTATTTCTGTATTATTAATAAGGTATAAATCATCTTTTTTAATAATTCGTTCTCTTACACCATCAACCAAATAAAAATAATTAATTTCTCTTGGGTTTACCTGTATTTTATAGCCATCAGAAACAGCACTAAGTTTTACATTTGTTTCTTCTACCTTAGAAAATCCTGTATGGTTTAATAGATCTTCTTTTACATACGGAATTTGTAATTTCTTTAACTCTTTGTCATCTCCATCTACAATAACTAAACCGTAGTTAGTAAAAAGTTCATTTGCTAAATACCGTGTTGCTGCTGTTAAATTTGAATGCTCTAAATAAGCCTGTGTAAATAAAGTTTTTAATTCCTCTGCTGTTTTACCTCCACCAATAGTGCTAGAAAAAGCATTAAACACTTGGCCCAGACCTTCTGTATTTAACCTACCTACTCCGCCAGATGCATTTTTATTCCACTGTATTTTTTTCCCTTTAAAATTAAAATAATTAATTTCATCAAAATCATGATCCTCCGTAGCCATCCAATAAATAGGAATAAAATTTTGCTCTGGATAGGTCCTTTTTAACTCCTCTGTTAAATTAATAGTAGATATTATTTTATATAAAAAATACAAGGGACCAGTAAACAAATTAAGCTGGTGACCAGTTACTACGGTAAATGTATTGGGTTCTTTTAATAAAGATATATTTGTTTTAGTTTTTTCTGATGCTGTAATGCTTGCATATTGGTTTACCAAAGCATTAGCTAATACTAACCTGTTTTCTACAGGAAAATTTTTAGTCTTTTCTACTATCTGTAATTTAAAATTATTTAAGTTGGGAAATCTGTTGTAAAAAGATTGTAATTCTTTCTTCTCTTCTAAATAATCGCACATTAAACTAGAGAAGTAACCTGTTTTGTGGTACGGAATATTGCTGACTTTCATAAATACGATTATATAAAGGCAAAGATAAAATTCTTTACCAATCTATTCTAAATAAAAACTGTGTAAAAAAACTATAAAACTAAGCATTCATTTGTAAGTTTACCTCTAAATTAAGACTTAGATTATTATAAATCATTGCTAAAAAAACCTTAATATATGTTAAAAAAACGTATCTTTAAAAGGCTCGGCTTGTATATAACTAACACACTTAAATAAATTTGCTATGATACTCTCACAAACTAAACCTCAACAATTGTCGGTATTACACTCTTTTCTTTTCAGTTTCATTTTATTATTTTTTGGAACAACAACTGCCAGTGCACAAGAATTTCATCAATTTAAAGGAGAAATATTAGATAGTGATTCTAAAAAACCTCTTGTTTTTGCTACATTATCTATTGCCGGATCCAATATTAGCAGCATTAGTAATGCAGAAGGTAAGTTTTCTTTAAAAGTGCCTAATGAGGTATCTACAGGAGATTTGGTTGTGTCTTTTTTAGGATATAAAACAAAAAAAGTAGCATTAGAATCATTAAAAAAATCTGGGAACAATAAAATATATTTAGATATAACTGTTACTGCTCTAAGTGAAATAAATATTTCTGCTCCAAAGGACCCAAAAGCATTAGTTTTAGAAACGCTTAAAAAAAGAGGTGACAATTATTTTCAAGACCCAACATTAATGACCGCTTTTTATAGAGAAAGCATAAAAAAAAGAAGAAAAAACATATCACTATCCGAAGCTGTAGTTAACATTTACAAAGCTCCATACTCTAACTCACGTAAAGATGTGGTTGAACTTTATAAAACAAGAAAAAGTACAAACTACTCTAAAATGGATACTCTTGCTCTAAAACTACAAGGCGGCCCATTTAATGCTTTGTATGTAGATGTTATGAAATATCCACAATACATTTTTGGTTTAGATGTTTTACCTTTTTATGAATTTAGTTTTGACCACTCTACGCGCATCAACAATAAATTAATTTATGTTATTAGTTTTAAACAAAACAATAAAACTGAACAGCCACTCTACAAGGGTAAACTATATATAGATGCAGACAAAAAAATACTTACTAGTGCCATTTACTCTTTAAATATTATAGATAAACAAAAAGCAGCTAAGCTTTTTGTGCGTAAAAAACCAAACAAAGCTAATGTTTGGCCTACAGATGTAGCTTACCGTGTAGATTACAGAGAAAAAAACAACAAATGGTATTATAGTTACAGTAGTGCTATATTAGAATTTAAAATTGATTGGGACAGTCGCTTATTTAACTCGGTTTATAGTATGAGTTGTGAAATGGCTATTACAGATTGGGAAAAAAATGAAAACCAAGTTTTACCTAAAGGAAAAGATAAAGTAAAAATGTCTATTATTTTAGGAGATGAAGCCGTAGGCTTTTCAGACCCAAACTTTTGGGGCGAGTACAATATTATTGAACCAGAAAAATCTATTGAGTCTGCAATTAAAAAAATTAAACGCCAGTTAAAAAGAACAAAAGGTAATGGCTCTGCCGTTAATCCTTAATGTCGCCATATTTTAGATGTTCTATTACTTTGTATTACTATGCTTAAAAGAAGAAAATTTATAAAAAATACATTAAGCACAACAGCAGCTAGTTTTTTACCAATTACCCTTAGCAATACTATAAGTTGCAGTACTAAAAAACATACATTGCTAAAAGGTAGGCAATTAAAACAAGGAGATACTATTGGTTTGGTTGCTCCTGGGTATGCCGTTTCTTTAGAAGCATTAGAACAAATTAAAGTAACACTACGTAAAATAGGGTTTATACCATACCACACAGAACGTATTATTGGTAATTACGGATATTTTAGTAACACAGATGCCGAAAGAGCCGCAGACCTTAATCATATGTTTGCAAACCCAAATGTAGATGGTATATTATGCGCTCGTGGCGGTTATGGATGCACACGCATTATGCAATTGATAGATTATGAAATAATTAAAAATAACCCTAAGGTTTTTATTGGTTTTAGCGATATTACAACCCTATTAAACGGTTTTTATACAGAAACTGGCTTGGTTAGCTTTCACGGACCTGTTGGCACTACACTAGACAATGAATACGGAATTTCTATGCTAAAACAACTGGTTATTAACCCTAAAGAAAGTGTTGTAATTCATAATTCTGACTTAACTGAAGAACAAAAAGAAAATACAGAATACAATAGATATGTTATTACACCAGGCAATGCTAAAGGTGTTTTGGTTGGTGGTAGCTTAACATTAATTAATGCTTTAATTGGTACACCACATGAAATAGATTTTACTAATAAAATTGTGTGTATTGAAGATGTAGAAGAATCTCCTTACCGCATAGATCGTATGTTAACACAGCTTATAGAAGGCAAAACTTTTAAAAATGCTGCAGGATTGGCACTAGGCGTTTTTGCTGGCTGTGAAACAACAAACAAAACAAAAACATTTACATTAAAAGAAGTTATAACAGAGAGGCTACAAGGCTTAAATATACCTACAGTATACGGAATGTCTTTTGGACATATACCTGAAAATTTTACGTTCCCTATTGGAATTAAAGCAAAATTAAACACGGCCTCTATGACATTAACCATCCTAGAAAAAGCCGTGCTTTAATTCTTATTTTATTTATACAAAGTAATTATTACTTTTTAAACTCGGTTAAAGTCTTTTTAATAATAGCAACACACTCTAGCAATTGTTCTTTAGTCATTACCAATGGTGGTGCAAACCTAATAATGTTACCGTGTGTTGGCTTAGCTAGTAAACCATTTTCTTTTAATGCCATACAAATATCCCAAGCTGTAGAGCTATCTTCTGTATCGTTAATTATAATAGCATTTAACAACCCTTTACCTCTTACCAAAGTAACTAAATCGCTAGTCTCTATAAACTTCCCTAACTCTTCTCTAAAAAGCTCTCCTAAAACCTGAGCGTTTTCTGCCAGTTTTTCATCTCTAACAACCTCTAAAGCAGCAATACCAATTGCAGCTGCTACAGGGTTACCACCAAATGTACTACCGTGGTTACCAGGCGTTATAACATTCATAATATCATCATTAGCTAAAACGCCAGAAACAGGATAAGAACCACCAGACAATGCTTTCCCCAATATTAAAATATCTGCTTTAACCTCTGGTGTTCCAGAGCAATTTTTATCTGCACAAGTACAGTTACCACATGTAGCTAATAAACGTCCTGTACGTGCAATACCCGTTTGTACTTCGTCTGCTATAAATAAAACATTATGCTTATTACACAAAGCTTTAGCAGCTGCTAAATACCCTTCACTTGGTACATAAACTCCAGCTTCGCCCTGTATTGGTTCTACCAAAAAGCCTGCAACGTTTTTGTTGTTTTCTAGAGCAGCCTCAAGAGCAACTAAATTATCATATTCAATTTTAATAAAACCACTAGTGTATGGTCCAAAGTTTTTACGAGCAACAGGGTCGTTAGAAAATGAAATTATAGTGGTTGTACGTCCGTGAAAGTTGTTTTCACAAACAATAATTTCTGCTTCATTTTCAGGAATACCTTTTACTTCATATGCCCATTTTCTACATAATTTTAGCGCAGTTTCCACAGCCTCTGCACCTGTATTCATAGGTAATAACTTATCGTAGTTAAAAGTTTCTGTAGCAAACTTTTCAAACTTACCTAGCATATCATTATAAAATGCTCTAGAGGTAAGTGTTAATGTTTGTGCTTGGTTTACCATTGCACCTACAATTTTTGGGTGACAATGGCCTTGATTTACTGCAGAATAAGCAGATAAAAAATCATAATACTTTTTACCTTCTACATCCCACACATATACACCTTCTCCTTTGTTTAATACAACTGGTAGTGGGTGGTAATTGTGTGCTCCGTGCTTTTCTTCTAATGCAATTGCGTCTGCAGATGCCGATCCTTGAATAATTGACATAATCTAATTCTTTTAAATATAAAACTTAAACGATTCCTGCTTAAAGGAGAGAAATCAACCTTATTTTTTAATATTTTGCAAATTACAAATTGCTATTGGAGCATAAAAAATTTAAGACATTAATAATTAAATCGTCTTTAATTTATAATTCATCAAAATAACATTGAAATAGAAAACTAAAATTAGGCTCAATTTTATTCACAATTAATAATAAGCAAGTATTTAGATAACAAATAATTCTACTATTTTTGCGCTATGCGAAGAAAAACAAAAAGAGTAGTTTTTGAAAATGTAGAAGTAGTAGATGCTGGTGCAAAAGGAAAAACTATAGGAAAAGCTCCAGACGGGCGTGTTATTTTTTTAAACAACGCTGTGCCTGGTGATGTTGTAGATGTACAAACTACAAAAAAGAGAAAAGCTTATTTTGAAGGTACTGCCATAAATTACCATACCTTATCTGACAAAAGAACGGAACCACAGTGTCAACATTTTGGTGTTTGCGGTGGTTGCAAATGGCAACATATGGGCTATGAGCACCAACTGTTTTACAAGCAAAAAGAGGTAGAAAATAATTTAACCAGAATTGGACACTTACAATTACCTGCCATTACTCCTATTTTAGGGTCAGAAAAACAATATTTTTATCGCAATAAAATGGAGTTTTCTTTTTCTGATAGCAGGTGGTTAACATTAGATGAAGTAAAATCAGATAAGGAAATTGAAGATCGTAACGCTTTAGGTTTTCATATTCCTGGTATGTGGGATAAAATTTTAGACATTAAAAAATGTCATTTGCAAGCAGACCCATCTAATGCAATTAGGTTAGAAACAAAAGAGTTTGCTACTAAAAATAATATGACCTTTTTTAACCCAAGACACCACACAGGTGAGCTACGTACCCTAATGATACGTACTTCCTCTACAGGGGAAATTATGGTACTTATTCAATTTTTTGATGATCATAAAGAAAACAGAGAAGCACTTTTAAACCACTTAGCTACTACGTTCCCAGAAATTACTGCTTTATTGTATGTAATTAATCAAAAACAAAATGATACCATTTACGATCAAGACATTGTTTGTTTTGCTGGTAGAGATCATATTTTTGAAGAAATGGAAGGTCTTCAATTTAAAATAAACCCAAAGTCTTTTTATCAAACTAACTCAGAACAAGCATATGAGTTGTATAAAATTACTAGAGACTTTGCAGAGCTTAGCGGAGATGAACTTGTATATGATTTATATACAGGTACAGGAACTATTGCTCAGTTTGTATCTAAAAAAGCTAAAAAAGTTGTTGGCATAGAGGCTGTACCAGAAGCTATTGAAGATGCTAAAGCCAATGCTAAGCATAATAAAATAGATAATACTGTTTTTTATGCAGGTGATATGAAAAAGATTTTTAATACTGAGTTTATTGCTCAAAACGGTACACCAGATGTAATTATTACAGATCCTCCAAGAGAAGGTATGCACAAAGATGTTGTAGAACAAATTTTAGCTATTGCCCCTAATAAAGTGGTTTACGTAAGTTGCAACAGTGCTACGCAAGCAAGAGATTTAGAGTTAATGAATGATATGTATGAGATTACAAGACTGCAAGCTGTAGATATGTTTCCGCAAACGCATCACGTAGAAAATGTTGTACTTTTGAAAAAGAGGGCATAATAATTGTTCCAAATTAAAAAGAAATCAAACTATATATTGATGAAAAAAATAGGAATATTAGCTGCAATTCTTCTGTTTACAGGCTTTACATCTTGTGAAAAAGATGATATTTGCGTAGATGGTGACACTGCTTTGTTAATTGTAAATTTTTATGATTTTGAAGCTGAAGAAGAAACTGAAAAAACAGTTACTAAACTTAGAGTTGTTGGTGAAGGTCAAGATACCACTGTAGACACAGTTGTAGACAGGACTGACTTAACAACCGTTAGTATTCCTTTGCGTGCAAATGAAACCACCACAACCTATAATTTAATTTCTAACTCTGCTGATAATGAAGATGGAGACGAAACTGGTAATACAGATACCGTAACATTTAATTATGCAACCAATGAAGTTTATATTTCTAGAGCCTGCGGTTATGTTATTCATTACAATGAATTAGCTAGCACACTTAATGAAGATGCAGAAAATTGGATTAAAAACGTAGAAGTAGTAGAAACCACAGTAGAAAACATAGCCGTAACACATGTTAAAATTTATCACTAGTATTTGTATTTTTAGTTTTGTTTTTAATGGCTTTGCGCAGAGTAAAACCATTGACTTAAACAAAAAGGATACGCTTGTTTATGAGCAACCATACGGTATACGTTTGGGTGTTGACATAAATAGGCTTGCCCAAAATTTCTACAGAGAAGATTACAAAGGTTTAGAAATTACAGGAGATTATAGACTATCACAAAACCTATACGTTGCAGCAGAACTTGGCAACGAAGAAAATACTAGAGATGAAGATACTTTTAATTTTATAACTACAGGAAGCTACTTAAAATTAGGTGTAGATTTAAATGTATATGACAATTGGTATGGTATGAACAACTCTATTTATATTGGAGGTAGATATGCTTATAGCACATTTAAACACAAAATAAACAGTTACCAAATTTATGATAGTAATAGGTATTGGCAAGATGATTTTTTACCTGGCACAGAAAATTTATCTGAGTTTGATGGTTTAAATGCATCTTGGCTAGAGTTTGTTTTAGGCACAAAAGTAGAAATATTTAAAAACTTATATTTAGGTGCCAGCGTACGTTTGGGTTACTTAATTAGTAATAAAGCTGATGATGGCTTTGCTAATATTTGGATTCCTGGCTTTAATAAAACTACCGAAGGCAGTAATTTTGGAACAGGTTATAATTACAGCTTAAGTTATTTAGTACCTTTATACAAAAGAGCTAAAAAGAAGAAAAAAGAACCTATAGAGGAGCAGGAAAAGCCTAAACCTGAAGAAGGCTCAAGACCCAAAAGATAATAACACACAATAAAACACTAATTAAAGCGAGCTTTTAAATAGAAAAAGGGGCAATAAACACTGTTTATTGCCCCTTTTTACTACTAATATTTTTTAGTAGTTTACTCTCTATCTTTATTAAACTTAGCTTTTTTACTCCCTTCATACATTACATATTTCACAAGCCTAGACTCTAAATGACTGTTAAATACTTTTATTTTCCTAGACGGACGTAAACCTACGTGTTTTAATGCCTCTAAGTTAGATGTTATAAACCAAGCATCTGTTCCTGGGTATTTTTGCTTTAATGTATCTCCTATACTAGCATAAAATTCTTCCATTTCAATATTTAATCGTTCACCGTATGGCGGGTTAAACACCATATGTAAATGACCATCTACCTCTTTTTCTGTATCAAAAAAGTTTTTACGCTCAACAGTTATATAATCATCTAAATTAGCATTTTCTACGTTATCTTGAGCTTTACGTACAGCAGAAGGTGCTTTATCAAAACCTTTTATTTTAAATTTAAAATCCCTGGTTTTATTTAAACTACTGTCTACAATTTTGTCAAATAAATCTTCATCAAAATCTGCCCATTTCTCAAAAGCAAACTCTTTTCTATTTATGTTAGCTGGTATATTACACGCAATCATAGCTGCCTCGGTTAAAAATGTACCACTACCACACATAGGGTCAATAAAATCGCACTGACCATCCCAACCACTTAATAACAAACAACCAGCTGCTAATACCTCATTTATTGGTGCAATGTTGGTTGCTGTTCTGTAACCACGTTGGTGTAAAGATCTACCAGAGGAATCTAACGCAACATTACAAGTATCATTTTGTATGTGTATATTAAAACGCA
The DNA here is from genome assembly GCF_027915275.1 of Cellulophaga omnivescoria. NCBI lineage: Bacteria > Pseudomonadati > Bacteroidota > Flavobacteriia > Flavobacteriales > Flavobacteriaceae > Cellulophaga > Cellulophaga omnivescoria. The sequence goes on from NZ_CP115819.1 coordinate 245,188, forward strand.
CATCTGGGAATTTAACATCTACATTAGGTCTTTCACCTTCAGTATCCCTAAATTTATCTACAATAGCATCTTTTACTTTTTGCGACACATATAAAGAGTGCGTAAACATATCAGACTTAATAGTAGTATCTATAGCAAAAGTAGTATCTGTAGTTAAAAATTCTCCCCAATCTATAGCATACATTTTCCTGTATAAATCCTGCTCATTATACACCTTAAAAGAAGTTACAGGTTTTATAATTTTAATAGCTGTACGCAGGCATAAATTTGCTTTGTACATAAAACCTTTATCTCCTTCAAAAAAGACACAACGCACGCCTTCTTTTACATTTACCGCGCCTAAATTGCGCAATTCTTTTGCTAAAATCTCTTCAAAACCAAATAAGGTTTTGGCTATCATTTTATAATTATCCATAGGTATCTTAAAGAATACGCAAAAATACATTAATTTTGCCCCTTATTGCATTTTGTCTGCAAAATTGTGTAACACCAATTTTATTTATGATTTATATATTACCTATTCTTGGGGTATTACTTAGTTTTATTTTTGTTTACGTTACCAAACCAAAAAATAAAGAAATATTTAAACTACTATTAGCTTTTAGTGGTGCTTTTTTATTGGCCATTACTTTTTTTGAACTTTTTCCGGAAGTTTATGAACACGGAGACCCAAAACAAGTTGGCGTGTTTATAATGCTGGGTATTTTGCTACAAATATTTTTAGAATTTTTCTCTAAAGGAGCAGAACACGGCCACGTGCATATTAGCGCAGATAGTGTTAATTTACCTGTAATGCTTTTTATAAGCTTGTCTGTACACTCTTTATTAGAAGGTATGCCACTTGCTCACCAACACAACCACAATTTTGTTTATGGCATATTGGTTCATAAAATTCCTATTGCTATAATTTTAAGTATTTTTTTACTTAACTCTAAAATTAAACTAACACAAGCAGTATTATTTATTACGCTATTTGCTTTTATGACACCATTAGGTAGTTTATTAAGTTCCAATTTAACTTTTTTAAAAACGTACCATATACAAATTACAGCATTGGTAATTGGAGTTTTGCTACATATTTCTACAGTTATTTTGTTTGAAAGTTCTGAAGGGCATAAATTTAACTTAAGAAAATTACTAGTTATTACTTTAGGTATAATTATAGCTTACTTTATATAATATGTTTAGTAAAGAAGAATCTAAAAAATTGCGTGAAGAGTTCTGGATTTCTTTTGGAAAATCGTTTCCAAGAAAGTGGATACTTTACAATACAGGAATTAAAAATTTATCTTTTAAGTTTTATTTTGATAAAAAAACTGCAATGGTAACTTTAGATTTAGAGCATAATGACTTAGAAAAGCAAATAGATACTTGGGAAAAATTATCTTCCCTAAAATCTATTATTACTACAGATTTTTTGCCAGATGCTATTTTTACTGACGCTTACATTTTAGATAACAAAAAAGAAATTTCTAGAATTTATGTGATTAAAGAAAATGTTAGCATACACAATAAAAACACTTGGCAAGAAACTATGGTTTTTTTAAATGAAAATATGCAAAAGTTTGAAGCCTTTTTTGAAGATTATAGTGATATAATTAAATCTTAATGCTATTTATATTAACATTAGTATAAAGAAAAAGTGTGCTACACTACCCGCCAAAACAAACAAGTGCCAAATAAAATGGTTGTAAGGTATTTTGCGTATTGCGTAAAATACAATGCCTACAGTATAAAATGCACCACCTAAAAACAATAGGTTTAATGCCGTGGGACTTACGTTTGCAACTAAACTAGAATAATCTAAAACAATAAGCCAACCCATTACTAAGTAAAGTAATAATGACAAAGCCTCAAATCTACCTGTAAAAAACAGTTTTAGAATAATACCCACAATGGCTATACCCCAAACCACCCAAAAAATAAGCCAACCATTACCATTTTCTAACGTTATTAGTGCCACTGGTGTATAAGTACCTGCTATTAGAACATAGATACTACTGTGGTCTAATATCCTATATTTTTCTTTTAAAACTTTTGTTGTAGCTGCATGATATAAGGTAGATGCCGTGTATAACATTATTATTGAAGCTGCATAAACAACCAAACTAAATAGTGCAAAAGATGTTTTATTGGTATTAAAATAGACTAATACAAAAAATCCGACTACTCCTAAAACAGCTCCAATAGCGTGCGATGCTGTATTTAATCTTTCCTCATTCATAGCAATAATAGCTTTGGCACAAAATTACCCAATACTTTTGACTCTTTTAACTAAAAAAGGCGCTAAAAGCGCCTTTTTAATTTTTAATTATCTGTACAACGTAAAGTGACCAACGTATCGTTGTTTCTCTTTATCATTAGCATTAACTACATACCAATAATCTCCAGTAGGCACTTCGTTACCTTCATAAGTACCATCCCAAGAGGTAACATCATCTAATCGTGCTACTACTCTACCATATCTATCATAAATAATAATCTCTATGTCTGGGAAAAACTCTCTGTTTTTAGGTGCCCATCTATCATTTTCATTATCTCCGTTAGGAGTAAAGAAATTAGGAATATCTATTTTACCTGTAAATTCAAATTCTAATTTAACCTCAGCAACACAACCTTGTGCGTCTTCTACACGCACGGTAACTGTTTCATCTTCATTTAACTCAAAAATTGTATTACTACCTTGTGAGTTTCCTTGAAAAAAGTAAGTATAACCTCCATATCCTCCTTGCGCTAAAGCAGTTATTTCATTAGGTCCTGTTTTTATTGCTGAAAGAGTTAACGGATCATAAGCATCTAATGTAAAATCTACAGAAGTAGAACATCCGTTACTATGGTATATGTACACCGTATGCATTGTATCTGGCTCTAAATCTCCAAAAACATGTTGTGTTGTAGCCACATTAATATCATCTACGTCTAAAGAAAACATAAGGTCAGACATTAAACTACTATCTGTCATATCTATAGTTACGGTACTAAAAGGGAATATACCTCTACATCCATATTCTATTATTGGTGTTGCAGATAAATCTACTCCATAATCTACATTAATAATAGCGTTAGTATCACATAAATTAGCATCTCTAATAAATACAACATAAGTTTCTCCACCTGCTAAATTATCAAAGAATAGATCATCATTTCTAACAAAATCTGCAGGGTCTGAGGAATTTAAACTAGTCTCATAATACTCATCTCCAGTAACTGGATCTACAAAAGGTGTACCACCTGTTATAGACAGTGTAGCTGTACCATCTGCTGCATTAATACACAACTCCGGTGTGGTATCTACATCTGCAACAACTAACACTTCTGGTTCTGTAACTGTAATTTCTCTTAAAATACTACAACCAACCTCATCCTGTATTAATACAGAGTATGTACCTGGTGCTAAATCTTCAAAAGTAATTGTGTTTGGATTTTCGTCACCTACAAAAAACTCACTTAACGTATCTGATATAGAGAACTTAATTTGGCCTGTACCTCCTCTTGCTTCAATTCTAATACTACCATCAAAATCTCCTGTACAACTTACTGGGTTTGCCTCAGACATAACAACCTCTAGTGGTACTTTTGGTTCAATTTCAATAATATCAGATATTGCAGAACATCCTCCACTGGTTGCATATACATAATATGTTCCTGGGCTTAAGTTTCTAAATACACCTGAAGCCTGCTCTGGTCTTACTATATCTGCTGCAGTAGGAGCCGTTGGTACACCTCCTAAATTATTATTCACTAATGTGTACCTGTAATTTCCTATTCCTCCAAATGCTTCTGACCTTACTATGGCAGTTGCTTCACCCTGACATTTAATTTCTGCATCTACTAAATCTAATGCCACAACTAAAGGAAGTGCTTTATCTAAACCAACCTCATTAGATTGTTGCTCTGGACAACCATTACCGTTTTGAACATCATATTGAAATGGTCCTGGGTCTGCATCAATGTCTGGAATAGTAATAGTAACAGAAGTTACATCTGGTCCTCCAAAGCTCACAAAAGCATCTGTTGTTCCTGATCTTCTGTAAAAATATTCCATACCAGCCACTGGGTTTGTAACACTAAGGCCAATTCTTCCTAAATCTCCACAACCAGGAGGTGTAATTTCTACTAATTCTGCCTCTACAGGTTCTGGATCTACAATATATATTTGTGGTGTAGTAAAGCTACAATCCCAACCATCAAAAACAGTAATTGTATAATACCCAGAAGGTAAATTAGGGAAAGTAGCAGATTCTTGTAATCCACTGGTGTTTGTAATTGCACCAGAAGCATCTAATCTGTTTAACTGGAATAAATACTCTTCTCCATTTCCATCTAAATCTTCACCACCTGTTACATTAAATGCTCTAATAACACCATCATTTGCTCCAGGACAAAGTAATGGTTGTACAATTTCTATATCTGCATTAATAGCAACTGGTAAACTAAGTGTTATATCATCAAAAACAATACATCCACCAGCATCTCTGCTACTTACTCTGTAGTTCCCTTCAGATAAGTCACTAAATATTGGAGAAGCCCCATAAGCAACCTCTACTGTATACGTACCTGGTGTTGCTGTTTCTTTTTCTAACTGATACTCATAAGTACCCCAACCACCGTCTGATGTTGCTGTAATTTCTCCTAATCCTGGAACCTGGCACGTAACATAAGCTGTTTGTTCTGCTAAGGTAGTTAACGCTCTGTCTGGAGACCTAACTGGGGCTGTATTACTTGTTGTATCACAAAACGGTGATGCTAAAGCCTCTACCCTAACTATTAAGTTACCCGCTGGCAAGCCTGTAATAATTTCTGGGGTTGCAATTGGCGCTGTAGTATCAAAAGATCCTGTAACACCAGTTGTAATCTCGGTTCCTGTATTATCTACTAAAAACACCTCATAATTATAAGCTCCATTATAATCGTTTACCTCTATACTTATTTCACCATCGCTTGCTCCAAAGCAAGAAACAGGTTTTACTTCATTAATTACGGCATTTATAACGTTAAAATCAGGAACTGTAGCTGTTGGTGTTACAAACAAACAGGTACCACTATCTATATCTCTTACTGCAAAAATATAATCTCCTGGTACAGTAACATCCCAAACAACACGATCCGATCCTCCAGAAAGCTGAGCTGGTTGCGACCCAAGTGGTAATACTTGTACTTCATAATTACCTGGACCTTGGTCTACAATAATTTCTAATTGACCTGCCGATGCTCCAGAACCTGTGGCATCACAAGTAATAGGATTTAACATATTAAAATTAAAAGTTAAATCTGTTGGTGTTAGTATGGTAATTGTTTCTGTTGTTTCACAACCTTTATCGTCTCTTACAATAACATCTATAGTTTGGTCTACTCCTCTATCTATAATTTCAAACGTATTAGAGGTTTGAAAGTTAGTACCATCATAAAAAGGAGTTCCATCATTTAAGCTGTAGCTGTAATTACCATTACCCGTATTTGTACCTGTACCATCTCCGTTATCATCTGTATAAATAGTAATAGTTGTTGTACTAAATGAGTTAGCAGAAGGGTTACAAGTAAAATCTGGTGCTACAGGAGTAACCTCTAATATGGTTGGCTCTATAACATTAATATTTCCAGATCTAACAGCACAACCTCTATCCGAAACTACCTCAACTTGGTAAGTTCCAGGTGCTAAATTTTCAAAAGTTGCATCTTCAATAGATTGTAAAGGTGTTGTGCTAGTACCTACATAAATATTATATGTAAATGGTGCATCTGTAGCAGAAGCTGGGTCTAGCTCTACAGTTATACTACCATCGTCTGCTCCGTTACAAGAAACATTTTCTACAACAGTATTATCAATTACTGGTGTATTTACTGTAATTATGTCTACAGTAGTTATATCTGAACATAACGGACTTGTATTAGAATCTAAATCTGTTACTGTTATGGTATAGCTACCAGGAGCCAAACCTGTAAAAATTTCTGGATCTGTATCTGTTGGCTCGTGTGTAATTACTGTTGTGCCATCATCTAGTTCATATCTAAACCTCCCACTACCACCTGTAGTTTCTACTTCTACAATACCGTCTGCATTATTACAAGATGGTTGTGATGATGCACTTGCAGATATAGAAAAGAAATCAAATACTTCTACAACCGTACTACTTGTACAACCATTACCATCACGAACCGTTACAGTATATGTACCTGCATTTGGTACAGTAAAGTTTGGACTGTCCTGAAAACCATTACCAATATCATACTGAAAAGTAGTTTCTGGAGCACTACCTGTTGAAATTGGAGAAGTCACATCTATAGTATAATTGGCAACCGCAAAACATTGGTTAGTTACATCTACTGTTGGACTTGCTAAGGTAGGATCCATATCTATTACCACACCGGTTAATAAAGAAGAACAGCCTTTGCTATCTTCTATATACACATCGTATGTGCCAGGAGACAAATCGTATATATTATTGCTTGTTAATGCTGGTGCTGGATCTCCTGTAGGTACTACACCAAAGGTATATGCTGGTGAACCACCCACGCCACGCAAGACTAATTGTCCGTTTGGATTTAAACAGTTAGCATTTGTATTACGCTCTACCACAGGTCTTGGATTATCATTGGTAATAGAGACTAAATCACTTGCATTACAATAATTTGCTGCCCCAGTATCTTCTGTAACTATTACCTGGTAATTTCCTATTGGTAAGTTTGTAAAAGAACCTGTGTAAGGAAAGGTTACATTGTTAACTGTAGTTGGACCACTTATTATTGCGCCCGTATCTGTATCTGTTAAAGAGATAATAATATCAGAACCATTAGGTAAACCGTCTACTGTGTAATCTATATCGGCATCATCTGGAGTAGCACAAGAAGCTGCTGAAGATGTTGCGTCTACAGTTAATGGATTTAATGTAGGAATTGGATCTATTTGCTGAATATGTGTACAACCAGCTGCATCTAAAACCTCAACAAAATAAGTTATTCCGTACTCCACTTGTCCCGTAAAATCGTGTGTATCTGCGTCTACATTTGGTGATACTAACGTTTCTCCTACCAAACCAATTAAATAAGGTGCTGTACCCCCTGCAATATCTACAAGAAAAGTAAAAGCCGTAGAACAATCTGGGCCAGGTGTTGGAACTGGAGTTATTGTTAAGTTATTTTGTCTTAAATTAATTACATCTCTGTCTTCACAAGTACTAGCATCTGTAGTTTCTACAACATAATCTCCCTCCGCCAAACCAGGAAAATTAGCTGTTGTTGCCGCTGTAGGGCCAACCGTTGCTATAACATTACCTGCTGTGTCTAATAAAGTATAAGTGTAAGGAGCTGTACCGTTAGACACTGCTGTTACATTTATTTGTCCGTCTGCTGGTGTTACACCGCAAGTAGGACCTACAAAATCTACGGTAGCATCTACACCAGGTGCCGCAGGGCCAACAGTAAAAGGAACTGCAACATCACAACCTCTGCTATCTCTAACAAAATAAGTATAATTACCTGGAGATAAATTACTAAATACAGGCTGATTTGTATAGGTTACATTGTCTGAACTATACTGATATGGAGGCACACCAACAGTGGTATCTGGAACTAACTCTACACTACCAGTTGTATCATCTCCACAAGTAGGATCTGTAACATTAGCAGTTGCTGCTATGGTCTCTGTTGGACTAAGTGTAATAACATTGGTTTCTACAGTACACGTTTCATTATCTGTTATTCTAAATTGATATGTACCATCTAGAGCTGTAGTATATACAAATGAAGAGCCTGTAAAGCCTACAGCAGGACTATATGCTGATCCATTAAAGCTTACCTCATAAGTTTGATATGGTGTGTTTCCGCTAGATACATTTACTCTTATCTCTGCATCTCCATCTCCTGGAACTAAACTACACGTTAACTCTTTTTGTATAGCCACTGTAGTTGTCATTTCTGGTCTAATATTTCTACCTACAGTGTCTGTACAACCATTACCGTCTCTAACCTGTATTTGGTAACTACCAGGACCAGGTGCAGCAATAGATTCATTTGCTGTTCCTGCAAACCAAGCACCACCATTTACCCTATATTCATAATTGCCATCACCACCTGAAGCTGTTACATTTATTGTTGCCGCATCTGTACTATCAAAACAAAAATCTGATGCGCCATTATTTATAACTAATGTTGGCGAACTTAACGGCGTAAGTGTAAAATTAAAACTTGTTGAACAGCCCTCACTATCTTCTACTATTAAAACATAATCTCCTGGGTAACTTAAGCCTGTAAAGTTAGAGTTGCTCCTTGGACCAATATCAGATAAAGTACCTGGTCTTTCTAGAGTATAACTATAGCCTCCCCAACCACCGGAAGCATTTGCTGTAATAGAACCTCTGTTATTATTAGCACAACTCATTGGTGTTAGAGTTGGTGCCATTGTTAATGCAGACGTTGGTTCGTTAATAGTTAATGTTGCCGTTTCTACACAATTAGTATCCTCATCAGTAACTGTTATTGTATAACTACCTGCCCCTAATCCACTAACATTAATAAAATTATCTGAATGACCTGTTACTGTAGGATTTGAATCTATTTGGTACGCATATGTAGATTCAAACCCATCTACAACAAAACGGCCACGCCCATCTGTATCTCCAACACAAGTTACATTGTCTTGTAATTGCGCAGTAACTTTTATTGAGCTTATATCATTTATTGCAAAACTTTCTGTGTAAGAACATCCGCCATCATCTGTTACTCTAAACGTGTAACTTCCTATGCCTAAGCCTGTAAAAATATTACTTGTTCCGTTAGAAACTGGACTTGGAGCAACAATGTCATAATTTGCAATTGTTCCTCCGCCAGTAACAGCTAAAGTTACAGTAGCTGTACCTGTTACACAATCAATACTAGAAACAGTAAAATCTATATCAGTTGGTTTATTTAAAGAAGCAAAAGTTATATCTGGCAAGGTCTCTACACAACCATTAGCATCTCTAATTTGTGGTGTATAAGTACTTCCTTGTGATAAACCAGGAAAAACTGTAGTACCAGTTACAAAACCAGAGCCTATACTATATTCATAAGGACCTGTACCACCACTTGCTGGTGTAAAGGTTATTTCTCCTCCGTTTTCATTAGTACAGCTTGGGTCTGCTGTAGCAGATGCCGATGATGATATTGAAGAAGGAGTTCCTATGCTTTCTGATACTGGTGTAGTTGTACAAACAAAAGTATCTTGTTGGTACCTTACAACAACATCGTATGCACCAGGTGCTAAACTAGAAAATACATTACTATTTTGAAAAGTTACACCATTATCATTACTATATTCTAAAGCATAACCATTACTGTTTGTTACATTAACCGTTAACCTACCATTATTAGCCCCACCACAATTGGCATCTTCTGCAGTTATATTAAAAACTGGAGGTGGTATATTTTGTACTTCAACGGCCGCTTGTTTTGTACAACCGTTTACATCTTCAACTAAAATATTATATGTTCCTGCAGAGCTAACAGCAAAAACAACCGAACTTGCAAAAGTAGAACTGTAAGTTGCTCCTGCATCCAAACTATAACGGTAAGGTGACGTTCCTCCAGACACCTCTAAAGTTACATCTACACTTGTTGCGCCACAACCAAAACTATCAGTTGCAAAAGCAGTTGCATCTATAGGTGCTAAACCATTACCAATTGTAATTGGGTCTCCTGCAATTTCTGTAACTGTAACATCACAATCATTAGTTTCTACTTGTACAGAGTATGTACCAGGGCCTAAATTATTAAACGTATGATTTGTATTTGCACTAGGGCCAAAGGTATCTAATGTTACACCATTTTTTAAAAGTCTATAACTATAAAAACCTGTTGCTCCAGAAACAGATACTCCTACATTCCCTTTTTCACCGCTACAAACTATATCTGTTTTTGTAACATCTACAGTCATAGATTCCTCTGAAATTGTTACTATTTCTGATGGAAAAATACAAGAAGTAGCTGGTGCATTTTTTAACTGCGCAAACACTTGGTAGTTACCAGGTGTTGTAATATCAAAAGAAGGACTATCTTGAAAAGGCCCTGAAGCAGAATTTAAACTATACTCATAGCCAGCTGGTACGTTAGTAACTTCTATATTTCCTGGGTTACCACAAATAATATTTTTTGATGTAATTTGAGGATCCAATGGGTTTGATGACACTCTAAAATGATAGTAAACACCAGAATCTACCCGTACTCTATATTCACCCTCTACATTAGAGTTGCTAGCATCTAACAAAAAAGTAGGATCGTTACCCACTGTTACCCAATCTCCGCTACAAGCACTATTGTATGTAGGGCAATCATCTGAACCAACAAAAGAACAACCAGCCCCCAATTTTTGCCAGACATATGAACTACCAGATGTGCTTAAAGACACCGTTCTATCATCACCAGTACCACACAAGAAAAATTTAGCTAAAGTACTACCATCATCCGGACAAGTACTTTCTTCGTTTGCTCCATTTATAATGGTTGCAAACATTACCGGAGCAGCCAAAGTGCTAGTCCTTTCCGTTTTTTTCCTTGATGTTTTTAGAAAGTTAACTTTTTCTTTGGTAGGAGCTTCTTTTTTCTCCTCCAATGTTAATGCTTTAAATAAAGCATCATCAAAAGTAATTACGTCTGTTAAAAAGCCGTATACTTTAGGGTTAGCAATAGCGGTAGTGCATACTATAGAGCCAAAAACTAATAGCATAGCACATAACGCAAGTTTTCTTTTACTTGGTTGCATAGGTTAAGTCAATTTTTGTAAAGAGTATGGCAACTTGGGGAATTGCAATAAACTCTTAGAGTAATTTTATAAAAACTTTATTTTTTTAATTATTATAACTCTTAGGTCTATATAAACGTCAAAAAATGTAAAATAGTGTCTGTACTTATGTATTTAATCTATAAAAGTACATTATACAACAGTTAACGCCACATTTAACAACTTTACATAGTGCGTATTTTACTACAAAAATAACAACTATTTTTAACATCATCACTTAAAATTCGATGAACGTCACGCATAATTTAAAGTTACATTTATAACTATGTTGTAATAAAAAACACAGTAACCCATTAAAAATATATAAATTACCGTGTTTTTAAACTTTATGTGTCAAAAATAATATGCTATCAAAAAAGGAAATCGAGCTTACTATACATAACACATTTAAATCTCTATAAAATACTTTTAAAAATTATTTTTTATAAGATTCTACCGCTTTTTTTACAGATCCGTGTTTAATTAATAAAGCTTCAGCTTCTGAATAAGGAATATTTAACTCTTCAACCACATAACGTGCTCCACGGTCTACCAACTTATCATTACTAAGCTGCATATTTACCATTTTGTTTCCTTTAACTCTACCAATTTTTATCATTAGTGCTGTAGAAATCATATTAAGCACTAATTTTTGTGATGTTCCACTTTTCATACGTGTACTACCTGTTACAAACTCAGGGCCTACTAAAACTGCAATTGCAATTTCTACTGCTTTAGTTAATGGTGAACCGGGATTATTAGTAATACAAGCTGTTAGCAATCCGTTTTTCTTAGCCTTTGTTACCCCTCCTATTACATAAGGTGTTGTACCAGATGCAGCTATACCAACAACAGTATCATTCTGGTTAATATCATAAGCTTCTAAATCTTTCCAAGCTTGTTCTTTATTATCCTCAGCATTTTCTACGGGTAACCTTATTGCTGTATCGCCACCGGCAATAATACCAATAACTTTAGTATGCGGCAAGCCAAAAGTAGGCGGTATTTCAGAAGCATCTAAAATGCCTAATCTGCCACTTGTACCCGCACCTATATAAAACAATCTTCCTCCTTTGTTAAAGCGTTCTGTTAAAGCATCAACCAATTTTGTAATCTCAGGAATACATAATGCAACTGCATCTGCAATTTTTTTATCTTCATTATTCATACTAGTTAAAATAGTACTAGTATTCATTAATTCTAAATCTGTATAGTTTGATGAGGATTCGGTAACTTTAGTATAGTCTAACATTTATAGAAGTGTTTTTTCAAAAATTAATCAAATTTAAGTTTTTTAATCTTCTTTGAGTATCTTTTTTTAAGTACACCATTCTAAATCACGCAATAAAAAACCTATTTTAGCACAACAACTTATTTAAATTAGATATGCAAACTTGTACTAAATTAAGAGCTTCTTTTAGCCCATTATATATAATACTTATTGTTATGGCAATTGTATGTGCCAGCTGCCATAACAAGCCTAAGGAAGTTGCTAATATTAAAACAGCTACTACAAAAGAGGCCAAACCAAAAAATTTAAATAAAATAAGCTCTTACGCAGAGGCTACACAAAAATTAAGTACGACAGAAAAAATTGGTCAGCTATTTATGCCTGCTGCATATATAAATGATACTGAAGAAGAAATTGTTAAACTAGAACAACTTATTAAAGAACAAAACATTGGTGCACTTTGCTTTTTTAAAAGCAGGATTAGTGCAGCTGCTAATTATGACGCAAAAAATAAAAACGACACACTTAGTTTAAGTAAACTAAAATCTTTAATTAAAAGATACCAAAAGGCTGCAAAATATCCACTGTTAATTGCTATTGATGCAGAATGGGGATTAGCAATGCGTGTAGACAACACTCCGCAATACCCCTATGCTATTACACTTGGTGCAATGCAGAATAAAGATTCTCTTATTTATGAAGTTGGTAAAAACATTGCTAAGGATTGTAAAGAAGCTGGTATACATTGGAACTTGGCTCCGGTGGTAGATATTAACAACAACCCAAATAATCCTGTTATTGGTTATAGGTCTTATGGAGAAAACAAAGAACTTGTAACTAAAAATGCCATTGCTTTTGTTAACGGTATGCAAAATCAAGGAATAATTAGTTGTCTTAAACATTTTCCGGGTCACGGAGACACAGCTACTGACTCGCACATTGGCTTACCTGTAATAAATAAATCCAAAGAAGCTTTATTAGCAAATGAGTTATACCCTTTTCAGCAACTTATAAATAACGGAGTAGAAAGTGTTATGATAGGTCATTTGGCTGTACCTGCGCTAACCGAAGAAAAAAACACACCCACTACCCTATCTAAAAAAACAATAAAAGGACTTTTAAGAGGTGAAATGAATTTTAATAATGTTGTTATTTCTGATGCCTTAAATATGAAAAGTGTTTCTAAGTTATACCCTGTTAAAGGAGAGTTAGAGTGGATTGCTTTTGATGCTGGTAATGATGTATTATGTTTTGCAGAAAACCCTAAAGAAGGTATAGCTACTATTTTAAAAAATGCTACAAAGCAACAAATTGAAGAAAGTTTTAAACGAGTTTGGCAACTTAAAGAAAAAGCAATGAATATTGTTATTAGCCCGTCTAAAAGCTATTACACTGCAAAAAGCTTAAACACAAAATTAGCCACAGAAAGTTTAACCGTTGTTAAAGGTAATAACAATACCATTTCTAATTTTAAGTCTGATGGGTTTGTTGGTATTGAAATAACCAATAATAAAGAGAATCCTTTTTTTTATACGGTAAAAGAAGAATTAAAATTTACAAGTTACAACACAACTAAAACTACAATATCTAAAATAAAAGAAGCTGTAAAGACTGAAGAAAATGTGGTTATAGCTTTATATCCGCCAAGTATAAAACCAAAAAATAACTTTGGTATTTCTAATAATGAATTAGAATTATTAACCAATTTAATGACTACTAAAAATGTAATATTATATGTGTTTGGTAACCCATATGTATTAACAAAATTAGACACCAGTAATGCTAAAAATGTAATTGTAGCATACCAAAACTTTCCTGTTTTTCAGGAAAATGCTGCAGAACACTTTTTAAATAAGGTAGATGCTAAAGGTAAATTATCAGTTTCAATAAATTAACATATGCAAACATACAACGTAATAGGGTTAATGTCTGGTACATCTTTAGATGGTTTAGATCTTGCGTATTGTCAGTTCACAAGAAAAAATGAGACTTGGGAATTTAAAATACTAAACACAAAAAGTGTAGATTATACGCCTCAATTTAAAGCTCAACTAAAAAATGCTATAAATTTAGCTGTCCCAGAGTTTACAGAGCTGCATAATTCCTACGGGACTTGGTTAGGAGAACAAGTAAAGCTGTTTGTAAATGAGCATAACTTAAGGGTTAATTTTATTGCCAGTCACGGACATACTACACACCATAAACCAGAAAAAGGCTTCACTTTACAAATTGGTTCTGGACAACATTTAGCTAACGCTAGTGGCATACAAACTATTTGCGATTTTAGAAGTAATGATGTTGCCCTTGGCGGACAAGGTGCTCCGTTAGTGCCAATTGGTGATATGCATTTGTTTTCTGAATACGATTTTTGCCTAAATCTTGGCGGTATAAGTAATGTATCTTTTAAACAAAACAACAAAAGAGTAGCTTATGATATAGGCATAGCTAATATGCTGCTAAACTATGTAACTAACACCATTAATTTAGCGTACGATAAAAACGGAGAGCTAGCTAAAAGTGGTGTTTTAAACAAAGAATTACTTCATAAATTAAACAGTTTAGAATATTACAAACTCCCCTATCCAAAATCTACAGGCTATGAATGGTTTAAAAAAGAAATTATTCCAATTATAGAAAAGACAGCAGATACTATTGAGAACATTTTACATACTTCTGCAGTTCATATTTGCGATACTATTTCTAATGATTTATTAAATGCATCAAATAAAGCAGAAAACATACTCTTAGTTACTGGTGGAGGCGCTTTAAATGGCTTTTTAATGAGTACTTTAACAAGTAAGTTAGGTACTAGTTTTACAATAGATACCACATCTAAAACAGTTATAGAATTTAAAGAAGCATTAATATTTGCATTTATGGGTGTACTACGTCACTTAGAACAACCTAATGTATTGGCATCAGTTACTGGTGCAAAAAAGGATTCTAGTTGCGGTGTAATTTACATTCCACAATAAAACTTATTTAGACAAAGCTGCTGTTCTCGTTTTTTTAATTAACATAAATATAAAAAGAGACAAGCTACCACAAACGGCTAAGCCTATAAATAATGGGAGTACTGTATCATTTACATAACTACCAATTAATGTTGCAATTGGTATAGATATTACCGTAGACACAAAACCATTAATTGCAGCACCAACACCAGCAATATGGCCAATGGGCTCCATAGCTACAGATCTAGAATTACCCCAAATAAAACCTAAGCAAAAGAATTGTATGGCTAAAAAACCTATTAAAACGGGTAAAGGTGGATTTGCACTTCCAAAAAATAAGAGTGAATATGTTATACTAATTGCACAAAATAAACTTAGTGCTATAAATATTAGTTTACGCATACCAAAACGCAAAACCAATGTTCCGTTTAAAAAAGTTGCAGAACCTATAGATACCGCCAAACCTGCAAAAATGTATGGAAACTCATTTACCAAATTAAACTGATCTTCAAAAATATGTTGTGCTGCACTTAAATAAACTAAAAATGCACCTGTAATTAAACCAGATATTAAGGTAAAGGCTATCGTTTCTTTATGCTTAACAAACTCTTTTAATCCGTCTAAAAATATAGAAGCCTTAAAAGGAATTTTAAACTCCGGTTTTAATGTTTCTTTTTGTCGTTTCCAAAACCAAATAGACACTACTAAAGCAAAAAATAATTGCACATAAAATATAGCTTGCCAATTGTACATATTTAATACGGTTTTACCAACCGCTGGAGCTATAACAGGTACCAAAATAAAAAAGGCGGTTACAAAAGACATAATTTTTGCCATATAATCTCCTTTATACATATCTCTAATTATAGAAATGGTAATGGTTCTGGGTGCAGACAACCCAATACCCTGAAAAATACGACCAACAACCATTACCTCTAAAGAAGTTGCATTTACACAAACAATACTAGCTAAAGTAAAAATTGCAAAACCGGTATACACAATTGGTTTTCTACCGTAACTGTCTGATAATGGTCCAAAAAACAATTGCCCTACTCCCAACCCTAAAAATATCATTGTAATTAACATCTGATTTTTTGTTGGATCTACACTATTTATAGCTTCTCCTATATGAGAAATTGCAGGCAATAAAGCATCTATTGTTAAAGCAACTATAGACATTAAAGATGCCATAAGGGCTACAAATTCAAATTGTTTTTTTGAAGAGTTTTTTTGCATCCTGCAAAAGTAACTTACTTGCTTTAAAATAACAGGCTAAGAGCATTTAATTTTAAGTTAAAGTAAGTGCATTTAACGTAATAAAATCAACACTAAACGTAATAATCAAAAATATATAATAGCAAAATTGTATTTTTGACAAAAAAAATTAAATTTATGTTAATAATTGGGATAGCTGGTGGTACTGGTTGCGGAAAAACAACTGTTGTAAACCAGATTATTAATGAATTACCAGATGATGAAGTATGCGTAATTTCTCAAGACTCTTACTACAATGATCTTTCTCATTTACCTTTAGAAGAAAGAAGAAAAACAAATTTTGACCACCCTCTTTCTATTGATTTTAAATTGCTAAAGCAGCATTTAGAAGAATTAAAAAAGGGAAACACAATACAACAACCTGTATATTCTTTTTTAGAGTGTAACAGAACAGATGAAACCGTACCTACAGAACCAAGAAAAGTGGTAATTGTAGAAGGTATTCTAATTATGACAGATCCTGAAATTAGAAAAATGATGGATATTAAAATTTTTGTACACGCAGATTCTGATGAACGCTTAATTAGACGTATAAAAAGAGATGTTAACGAGCGTGGTTGGAATTTAGATGAAACCCTAGAAAAATACCAAAGCACTATTAAACCAATGCATGCAGAGTTTATAGAACCTAGTAAAGAGTATGCAGATATTATTATACCTAACAACAAGCACAATACAGTAGCTATAGATATTGTACGTACCATTATAAACGAAAAATTAGTGTAACTTTTAGATGATATTTAAAAAGCTTAGAAATAAAAAATGGTTTGGTATAGCTACAAATATGTATGTGCTAGTACTCACCGTTTTTGTTATTTGGATGATTTTTTTTGATACAAACTCGCTCTTTATTCACAACGAATTGCAAAACCAAATTGAAAGTTTAGAAAAGCAAAAAGAATACTTAAAAGATGAGATAGCTAGAGACAAAAAAATTATTGAAAAGCTAAGCGACCCCAAAGAGTTAGAAAAATTTGCACGTGAACAATACTTTCTTAAAAAGAAAGACGAAGAAATTTATTTAATAGAATACCAAGACAGCCTAAAAACTAAAGAAGATGAGTAAAACTAAATTATTTAATGATTTTTCTGAAGTGACTACCAAAGAATGGAAACAAAAAATTCAGGTAGATTTAAAGGGTGCAGATTATAATGACACATTAGTTTGGGAGTCTCCAGAAAATATAAAGGTTAAACCATTTTACAACACTGATGATTTAGATAGAAAAACCATAAATATCGCAAGTCCGGACTGGAATATTGGTCAGGCTATATTTGTGCAAAACGAAATTGCTTCTAACCAGAAAGCATTAAATGCTTTAGAAAGAGGTGCAGAAGATTTAATTTTTACAATTCCAAATGATAAAATTAAGATTGACTTACTTTTAAAAAACATCAATCTTGAGAATAAAACAGTTTATTTTTTCTTTCAGTTTTTATCTTCAGAATATATTAAACAAGTTGAAGATTTTACCAAAGACAAAACAGTTAACGTACATTATAATGTAGACATAATTGGTAACTTAGTAAGTTCTGGTAATTGGTATCATAATCTTGCAACAGACCACCAAGAATTAGACAAAATTACAGAAATCACCAATGCCAAAAATACTATAGGTGTAAACGTTAGCACATACCAAAATGCAGGTGCAACAATGGTACAACAGTTAGCTTACGCTATGGCACATGCTAATGAGTATTTAAATCATTTTAAAAGTTGCACCATTCCTAACTTTACATTTACCGTAAGTATTTCTGGCAACTACTTTTTTGAAATTGCAAAGCTTAGAGCTTTACGTTTATTATGGAAAACATTAGCTGCAGAATACAACACAAATGCAGACTGTTTTATTTTAGCAGTACCAAGTAAACGTAATAAAACTTTGTACGACTATAACGTTAATATGCTACGTACAACTACAGAATGTATGGCTGCCAGTATAGGAGGGGCAAATACAATTTACAACTTAGCTTATGATGCTATTTACCATAAAGACAATGAGTTTGGAGAGCGTATTGCACGCAATCAATTACTTATTTTAAAAAAGGAAAGCTATTTAGATGTAGTAAATAACCCAGCAGATGGTGCGTACTATATAGAGTCTATTACCCAACAATTAGCAGAAAAGGCATTAGAACTTTTTAAATCTATAGAAACAACAGGCGGGTTTTTATCAAATTTAAAATCTCATCAAATACAGAAAAAAATAAAAGAAAGTGCAGCTAAAGAACAAGCACTTTTTAATGAAGAAAAAGAAGTTTTGGTTGGCACAAACAAATATCAGAACAAAGAAGATAAAATTAAGGAAGACTTAGAGTTATACCCTTTTGTAAAAACAAATGCCCGTAAAACACTTATAGAGCCAATTATTGAAAAAAGATTGGCAGAAACCTTAGAACAAAACAGATTAAAAGATGAGTAGAAAAGATTTACAACACTTAGAACTAAATACAGATGACAGTGCTAAAAAATCTGATACTTCTATTTTTAACACTGCAGAAGGTATTCCTGTAAAAAAAACATATACTAAACAAGATATAGATGATGTAGAACATGTAAACTTTGCTGCTGGTTTGGCTCCAAACTTACGCGGTCCATACTCTACTATGTACGTGCGCAGACCATGGACAATAAGACAATATGCTGGTTTTTCTACTGCAGAAGAAAGTAATGCTTTTTACAGGCGTAATTTAGCTGCAGGACAAAAAGGATTGTCTGTGGCTTTTGATTTGCCTACACACAGAGGGTATGACAGTGACCATAAACGTGTTGTTGGAGATGTTGGTAAAGCTGGTGTTGCAATTGACTCTGTTGAGGATATGAAAATTTTATTTGGTGGTATTCCCCTAGATAAAATGTCGGTTTCTATGACTATGAATGGTGCTGTTTTACCCATTTTAGCGTTTTATATTGTTGCAGCTCAAGAGCAAGGTGTTGGTCTAGAGCAATTGGCTGGTACTATCCAAAACGATATTTTAAAAGAGTTTATGGTGCGTAATACATATATTTACCCGCCTACACCATCTATGCAAATTATAGCAGATATTTTTGAGTATACCAGTAAGTTTATGCCAAAATTTAATAGCATAAGTATATCTGGTTACCACATGCAAGAAGCTGGCGCAACAGCAGATATAGAGCTAGCTTACACCTTAGCAGATGGTTTAGAATATATAAAAACAGGACTAAAAACTGGGATGGATATAGATAGTTTTGCTCCTCGCCTATCTTTTTTCTGGGCTATTGGCATGAACCATTTTATGGAAATTGCAAAACTACGTGCTGGTCGTATGTTATGGGCCAAATTAGTAAAACAATTTAATCCTAAAAATGCAAAATCTTTAGCCCTGCGTACACATTGCCAAACTAGTGGTTGGAGCTTAACAGAACAAGACCCGTTTAACAATGTAGCCCGAACCACAATAGAAGCAGCTGCTGCTGCATTTGGTGGCACACAAAGTTTACATACCAATGCATTAGACGAAGCAATTGCGTTACCAACAGATTTTTCGGCAAGAATTGCCCGTAATACACAAATTTATTTGCAAGAAGAAACCAAGATTACAAAAACGGTAGATCCTTGGGCGGGTAGCTATTATGTAGAAAAATTAACCGAAGAAATAGCGCAAAAAGCTTGGAAATTAATTGAAGAAGTAGAAGAATTAGGTGGTATGACCAAGGCTATTGAAGCTGGTATACCAAAAATGAGAATAGAAGAAGCTGCAGCTAAAAAACAAGCTCGTATAGATAGTAATGAAGATGTAATTGTTGGTGTAAATAAATACCAACTAGAGAATGAAGATGACTTACATATTTTAGAGGTTGACAATGAGCAAGTACGCAAACAACAAGTAGAAAGGCTTGAGCATATTAAAGCCACTAGAAATACTAAGTTAGTTAATACTGCATTAGCCAACTTAACAAAAGCAGCGCAGGAGAGTAAAAATAACAGCGAAAATAACAATGCTTCTAAAAATTTATTAGCTTTAGCTGTAGAAGCTGCCAAACACAGAGCTACATTAGGCGAAATTAGTGACGCTTTAGAAACTGTTTTTGGCAGACATAAAGCAAAAATACAATCATTTACAGGCGTGTACTCTAAAGAAATTAAAAATGATGAAAGCTTTAAAAAAGCTTTAGCAATGGCAGATGCGTTTGCAGAAACCGAAGGAAGAAGACCAAGAATAATGGTTGCTAAAATGGGACAAGATGGTCATGATCGTGGTGCAAAAGTAGTTGCAACTGGTTACGCAGACTTAGGTTTTGATGTAGATATAGGTCCACTTTTTCAAACACCAGAAGAAGCTGCCAAACAAGCCGTAGAAAATGATGTACATATATTAGGTGTTTCCTCATTAGCTGCTGGTCATAAAACTCTTGTACCTGCAGTTATTAAAGAACTTAAAAAACACGGCAGAGAAGATATAATGGTAATTGTTGGTGGTGTAGTGCCTAAACAGGACTATCAATTTTTGTTTGACGCTGGTGCAGTTGCAGTTTTTGGACCTGGAACAAAAATTAGTGATGCAGCTATTCAAATTTTAGAAATTTTAATGGCATAAATTTTACAATACATTTAAAATAAAATGTGCTGAAAATGAGTTAAAAAATTAAAATTTAACTGTAATTTTGGCACTATAAAAACAAAAGCAGCTGCCCACAGCTGCTTTTTATTTACAAACTATTAACAACTTCGGTTTTATATAGTCGTAAAAAAGTGTATTTTTAGCCTCACTAAACTTACTATGACAATGGGCAAAATAATAGCCATAGCTAACCAAAAAGGTGGAGTTGGAAAAACAACCACCTCTGTTAATCTTGCAGCTTCTTTAGGCGTACTAGAGAAAAAAGTATTGCTTATAGATGCAGACCCCCAAGCAAACGCAACTTCTGGCTTAGGTATAGATGTTGAGAGTGTTGAAGTTGGTACGTATGAATTGTTAGAGCACACCAAATCTGCTTCTGAAACAATTATGTCTACCACTTCTCCAAATGTAGATTTAATTCCGTCTCATATTGACTTAGTTGCAATTGAGATAGAATTGGTAGACAAGGAACAACGGGAGTATATGATGCGTAAAGCAATTGGTGAACTTAAAGATAAGTACGATTATATTCTTATAGATTGTGCTCCTTCCTTAGGACTTTTAACACTAAATGCCCTAACAGCATCAGACTCTGTTGTAATACCTATACAATGCGAATATTTTGCGTTAGAAGGACTTGGCAAATTGTTAAACACAATTAAAAGTGTACAGAAAATTCACAATCCAGAGTTAGACATTGAAGGCTTATTACTTACTATGTTTGATTCTAGATTAAGACTATCTAACCAAGTAGTAGAAGAAGTTAAAAAACATTTTTCGGAAATGGTTTTTGATACTATTATACAACGAAACGTTAGACTAAGCGAAGCTCCTAGTTACGGAGAAAGCATTATTAAGTACGATGCCAGTAGTAAAGGTGCTGCCAATTACTTAAATTTGGCGAACGAAATAATGAAAAAAAATAAGGAGAAAGTATAATGGCGAAAGCAACAAAAAAACAGGCTCTTGGTAGAGGTTTATCTGCCTTACTAAAAGATCCTGAAAATGATATTAATTCTGCTGATGATAAAAATGCAGACAAGGTTGTTGGTAATATAATTGAATTAGATTTAGATCTAATAGAAGTTAACCCTTTTCAGCCAAGATCTCATTTTAACGAAGAAGCTTTAGTAGAACTTTCTACATCTATAAAAGAACTAGGTGTTATACAGCCTATTACTGTACGTAAATTAGAATTTAACAAGTACCAACTTGTTTCTGGAGAACGTAGATTTAGAGCATCTAAATTACTGGGCTTAGAAACTATACCTGCATACATAAGAATTGCTAACGACCAAGAGTCTTTAGAAATGGCTTTGGTAGAAAACATCCAAAGGCAAGACTTAGATCCTATAGAAATAGCATTATCCTACCAAAGATTAATAGACGAAATACAACTTACTCAAGAAAAAATGAGCGAGCGTGTTGGTAAAAAAAGATCTACCATAACAAACTATTTACGTCTTTTAAAATTAGATCCTATTATACAAACTGGTATTAGAGACGGTTTTGTTAGTATGGGGCACGGTAGAGCATTAATAAATATTGAAAAAAAATCTGATCAGATAGATTTGTACGAGAAAATTGTAGCTAATAATTTATCTGTAAGAGAAACTGAAAAAGCTGTAAAAGAGCACCAAGAAGGTGGTAAGCCTGCAAAACCTACGGCAAAAAAAGCTGCTAAATCTCCAGATTTTGTAAAAGAAGGTTCTGCCAAAATAGAAAAGCATTTGGCTGCTAAAGTAGCGGTTACAGCTTCAGAAAAAGGAAAAGGAAAAATTACAATTTCGTTTACTTCTGCAGAGGATTTTGACAGACTAAAAAAATTAATTACTGGTGCTTAAAAACCTAACTACTATACTATTTTTTGGTTTTTTTGTTGCTTTATGCTGGTCTCAAGAACTAGAAAAGCCTAAACAAGAAAAAGATTCTATTGCTGAAGACTTAAAAGGAAAAGGTGTACTTGTAAACGATGCTTTTATTAGTAAAAACGAAAGAATAGACCCTTTAGAACCAAGTAAAGCAGCTTTTTATTCTGCAGTATTACCAGGTTTAGGACAAGTTTATAACGGAGACGTTTGGAAAGTTCCTTTGGTCTACGCTGCAATAGGTACTGGTGTATATGCATACAGTTTTAACAATAAGCAATACAATAGAACAAGAGATGCCTTTAAAAGAAGAAAAGCTGGTTTTATGGATGATGAGTTTTATGCCTTTAATGGACAAGAAATAGATCCTGGAAACCCTAGATTAGATGATGATGACTTACAAAGAGCACAAGAACGCTACCAAGAAGACAGAGATTTATCACTACTAATTACAATTGGACTTTATGCTTTAAATATTATTGAAGCCAATGTAAAAGCTCATTTAAGACAATTTAATGTTGATGACAACCTTAGCTTTAACATTAAACCTTATTTAGAATACAACACTATTACAGCAGATCCTAATTATGGTTTTGCACTACAAATAAAATTTTAAGTATGAATATAGCTTTGTTCGGTTACGGAAGAATGGGCAAAATGATAGAACAAATAGCCATTAACAGAAACCATACTATTGTTGCTAAAATTGATGCAGACACTACAGAAATAGACTTTTCTAATATAGATGTTGCTATAGACTTTAGCTTACCAGATGCTGCTTTTAGCAATATTGAAAAATGTATACACAACAACACTCCTATTATTTCTGGCACTACTGGTTGGTTAAACAGATACGATGAAGCTGTTACGTTATGCAAGCAAAAGCAAGGTGCTTTTATTTATGCATCTAACTTTAGCTTAGGCGTTAATATCTTTTTTGAGTTAAATAGCTACTTGGCTAAAATGATGAAGTCTTTAGAGCAATACAATGTTACTATGGAAGAAATTCATCACACAAAAAAATTAGATGCCCCTAGCGGAACGGCAATTACACTTGCTGAGGGCGTATTAGAACACTCTAAATACAAAGGCTGGCAACTTAATAACGCTGACGAAAACCACATACCTATAGTAGCTAAAAGAATACCAGAAGTACCAGGTACACATACTGTAAGCTACAATAGCAAAGTAGATAGTATAGACATTACACATACTGCACACAACAGAGAAGGCTTTGCTTTAGGTGCAGTTATAGCTGCTGAGTGGATTGCAGGTAAAACTGGTGTTTTTTCTATGAAAGATGTTCTGGAGCTTAATTAAAAGTTAAAAAACAACTGTAAATACAGGGTTTTGCAAAAAATAATTTAGTTTTAAATAATTACTATTTAAGACAACAGTAGATTTAAATTATAAATTTAGAAAATGAATATAACTCAGTGGATCATTTTTATCCTAATTATACAAGTAATACACTTTTTAGGAACGTGGAAATTATATGTAAAAGCTGGTAGAAAAGCTTGGGAAGCAGCAGTACCTGTTTACAATGCTATTGTTTTAATGCAAATTATTAGAAGACCAAAATGGTGGGTAATTCTTTTATTTATACCTATAATAAACCTTTTAATGTTTCCTGTTATATGGGTAGAAACCATAAGAAGTTATGGTAAAAACAGCCTAGCAGACACTTGGTTAGTGATACTAACACTTGGGTTTTACATTTATTATGTAAACTACGCATTAGATGTTAAATATATAGAAGACAGAAGCCTACACCCTACTACAGGATTGGGAGAATGGGTAAGTTCTATTGTTTTTGCTATTGTTGCTGCAACTTTTGTGCACACATACTTTATACAGCCATATGTTATTCCTACTTCATCATTAGAAAAAACGCTTTTAGTTGGTGATTTTCTGTTTGTAAGTAAGTTTCATTACGGAGCACGCACACCTATGACTACAGTTGCCGCTCCTATGGTACATGATACATTACCTGTTGTAGGACTAAAATCGTACTTAAACAAACCTCAATTACCTTATTTTAGGCTTCCTGGTTTTCAAAAAATAAAAAGAAATGATATTGTTGTTTTTAGCTGGCCAGCAGATACAGTAAGACAATTTTTTGTAAAAGAAAAAGGCGTTAAAAAACCAATAGACAAAAAATCTAACTACGTTAAACGTTGTGTTGGCGTACCTGGTGATACCATCTCTGTTATAGATGGCTATGTACACATTAACGAGAAAAAAACAATTTTACCAGATAGAGCTAAACCGATGTTTTTTCACGTAGTAACTACTAAAAACCCTTTAGACAATAATGTACTTAACGTTTTAGGAAGAAAAAACTTTACTGGCTATACTACACGCATACCTAAAGAGGTTTTACAAAAAAACAATGTGCCAGAACTAATGGAAAAAGGCACTAGTTTAGATGAAATAAAACAAGATTCTGCTTATGTTTATTACACAGGAAGTTTTGCCAGTGATAAAATAAAAAACTATTTAAAAGCTGAAGACGTAAGAAATATGAACCTTTTTAACCTTACTGAGGCAGAAGCTAAAAAGATTCAGAAATTAACAGCTGTAGAAAGTGTTACTAAATTTAGCTTTAAAAAACCGTCTACAAAAATATTTCCTCAAAATGCTAATTTAGCAGGAACAGAAGATAACTTAGGCCCTATTTACATTCCTAAAGCTGGTGCCACAATTAACTTGAACGCTAAAAACTTGCCGCTTTACAAAAAAATAATAACTGAGTATGAAGGCAATACTCTTGCACAAGCTGGCAACCAAATCACTATAAACGGTAGTGTAGCAGACAAGTATACTTTTAAGCAAGATTATTTTTGGATGATGGGTGATAACAGACACCAATCTGAAGATAGTAGATACTGGGGCTTTGTACCAGAGAACCATATTGTAGGTAAACCAGTATTTATTTGGATGAGTATAGATGGTATTAATGATGGTTTTGCGAACTGGAAACCTCGTTGGAACCGATTTTTTACCACTGTTGGTGGCTCTGGAGAACCAGTATCATATTTAAAATACTTTCTTATTGCGTTAGTAGCTTATTTTGTTTTTGACTACTTTAGAAAAAAGAAGAAGAAAACTAATTAGGAATGCCAGTTTAACTTTGGTAAATACAACTAAAGGTTTTGAATTACATAAAAGTTTATATTTCTTTAAACGCTTAATGTAATAACAAACCAGCTAAAAGAGCATCGTATTTAAACTGTAAATATAAATTTAATGTCTATTTTACTACATCCTGGATATTTTTTAAATATTGCAAATTTTATTGCTATAGCAAACAATAACGTATGTTGGGAAGTAAGTGATAACTATCAAAAACAAACTTTTAGAAACAGATCATATATATCTGCGGATGTTGGTAAGCATATGCTAAACATACCCATAAAACACGTTGGTAAAGATAAAGGAAAGCAGAAGTACAAAGATGTTAAAGTAGAAAATGACTATGCTTGGCAAAGACAACATTGGAGAACGCTCGAAACAGCCTATAGAACATCTGCTTTTTTTGAATTTTATGAAGATGAAATTGCTCCTTTTTTTGAAAAAAAACACAATTTTTTACTAGATTTAAATTTAGAAACTACCGCTCTAATTTGTGATTGTTTACAAATTGATATGCCACAAGAAAAAACTACAGTATTTGAAAAAGAACCTACCAATTTTACAGATGGTCGTTTTTTAATATCATCTAAAAACAAAATAGACTTTAAACAACAAAACTACTTTCAGGTATTTGATGACCGCAATGGTTTTATAGAAAACTGTAGCATTTTAGATTTGTTATTTAATGAGGGGACTAATGCCCTTACTTATTTACAAAACCATAGTATAGCATTTAAAAATGCTTAGGTTCTGTTTGCATTATGGCATACATTTTATTGTGCCCATTATTATTGGCTATTTCTTTTATAAAGAACAGCGCACAAGAGCTATAATAATACTTTTAGCAGCCATCTTAATAGATGTAGACCACTTACTAGCCACACCTATTTTTGAAGCTAACAGGTGTAGCTTAAACTTTCACCCCTTACATACCTATTGGGCAATGGGCATTTACACCTCCTTTTTATTTTTAAAAAAAACAAGAATTTTTGGAATAGCATTACTACTACATATGCTAGCAGATTTTGTAGACTGTTTATTTATTAACGCTTAGGTTAAAACTAGCCATTACAGGAAAATGGTCTGATAATTTAATATTATAATTTTTATGTGCTGTAACCTCAAAATTTTTACTAGCTAAAATAAAATCTATGCGAACAGGATAATATTTAAAATTATAAGTTCTTCCGTAAGCAACTCCTTTTTCATTAAAAGTATCTTGCAAATCTCCTTTAATAATGCGGTAAACATTAGAATATTGATTGTTATTAAAATCTCCGCAAATAATAGTTTTATATGGCGTTGCCTTTACATGCTCTTCTACTATTGTAGCTTGGTCTTGCTGCTTTTTAAAAGAATTAGTAATTCTCCCGTATAATTTAGAAGACTCCTCATTAGAAATTGTCTCCATATCTGGCACTACCTTTAAAGACTCTAAATGTAAATTATAAACTCTTATTGTATCATTTTTATAAAGTATATCTGCAAAGCTCGCAATGTTATTTGTATGCTTAAACGGTAACTCTCCCATATTAACTATAGGAAATTTAGAATATATTGCTTGGTTTACTTTGTTTACATAGAACCCTGGTGCTACATAATTATATTTATACCTATGCTTTAATTGGTGGTACCGAATTCTACTAAACTCCTGAAAACAGATAATATCTGGATCTTCTTTTAAAACAAAATCAATAATCTTATCACCAAGAGATTTATCACTAGACCACTCATATTTATTAAATCCTCTAGTATTATAACTCATTACTTTTAAAGTATTTTTATGTAAAGTTTCTACTTCAGAAAAATTAAATTTTATAAATGAGTCTACCAAAAAGTAACCTAAAATTAGTACAGTTGCAGAAAGTAATATGCGCATATTTTTGGCCAACAACCAAAACATACAAAAAAGAATATTTACAAACACTAATAACGGTAGCGACAAACTAAAAACCGATAAAAAAGGTAGTATTTTTACTGATACAAATGGTGCCAAGTACGAGACACATAACAGTAATGCAAACAAATAATTGAGAACAAATACAATTCTGTAAAAAAAAGATTGCTTTTTCACTAGTCCTCTTTACCTGCTATAAATAAAAAATCTTTTTCTTCTTTAGACAAACTCTCGTATCCAGATTTGCTAATTTTATCTAAAATAGCATCAATTTTACGTTGTTTATCTGCTTTTTTTCGATCTAAACTAACAGTTGCATTTGTACTTGTTGTTGATTTGGTCTTAGTATTTCTGTAAACGGTTTTCATAGGGGCTTTTTTATCTTTCTTAAATAAATTAGCAATACTATCCATAAATCTACCAAAACCTGCACCTATATCTTTACCATTCATTAGTTGTTTAGCATAAAAATAACCCAGAGCAGCACCTCCTAAATGACTAAGCATTCCGCCTACATTTTGTCCTGTAGACAACCTTACTAAATCTAAAACTACAATAATAACACCCAAGTGCCATAATTTTAAATCAATTATTAGCAAACGCACTGTTTGGTTAGGCAAGTAAGTACATACATAAATTAAAATTGCAGTAACACCTGCAGAAGCACCTATTAATACGCCATTCTGATTTAACAAAGCAGGTATTGTATTATAGCCTATCATAAACAAAAATCCGCCTACTATTACGCCTAAGAAGTATACATTTAAAAACTTTTTGGCATCAAATAAATTTAAAAATGTTCTTCCAAAAAAGTAAAGCATTAGCATATTCCAAAAAATATGCCCCAAACCACTATGAAAAAAAGAATAAGTAACTATAGACCAAGGTTGAAGTATAAAATCACCAATATTTTCTGGCAAGCTAAACCAGTTTACAATATTTGGTAATCTAAAAAGATTAACCAAAATTAAATTAAGTAAAAAAATAACCACATTAATAGCTATTAATTTTTCTGCAATATTTAATCGTGCGTATTGATATTTTAAATCTCCGTTCATTTTTAATTCCAGCGATTGTTATTAAACTGATTTTTTTTCCAGTACCACATCATTATAAAACCAAATATAGCACCACCTATATGTGCAAAATGTGCAATACCGCCACCAAATAAAGAATAACCCGTTAAGCCTGAAAACAAATCTATACCAATTAAAACAGGAATAAAATATTTAGCTTTTATAGGTATAGGCAAAAATATCATCATTAATTCGGCATTTGGGAACATCATACCAAAGGCAACTAAAACACCATAAATGGCACCAGAAGCACCCACTGCAGGCGTATTGTAAGCGCTTAAAAAATTATCTATTGTATTTTTAGAAGCAACGTTATACCAATCCGGCATATACTTTCCCTCTGCTACTATACTCATTATTTGCTCCTTAGATATACCTGAATTTACAAGAGCATCTAATCCTTTATTAAAGTAATAATAATTAACACCTGTATGTATTAATGCCGCACCTATACCTGCAGAAAAGTAAAAGAATAAAAACTTGTTTTTACCCCACATTTGCTCTAAAGGTGTACCAAAAGCATACAAGGCATACATATTAAAAGCAATATGCATAAAACCACCGTGCATAAACATATGTGACACTAACTGCCATAATTGAAAATTTTCATTTTCTGGAAACCACAAAGAAAACCATTGGTACATTTGGTCTCCTAAAGTTTGTGTTGCTAAAAAGAAAATAACATTTATTATTATTAAATGTTTTATAACATCTGTAAGTCTACCCATTACATAAATTTTTTATCAATATCGTTTTCTGTGATGGTTACATAAATTGGTTTGTTAAACGGGCTAACCATAGACTCTGTACAAGCAAATAAATCGTTTACCAATGCAGCCTGAGATAATTTATCTAAAACGTCTCCAGTTTTAACAGCCAAAGATTTACACAAAGCTTTACTTAAAATATCTGCTTGTGAAAAACCATCTGCACCAACATTTTGTTGGCAATCTGCCATTAATTCATCAAAAATAGTATCTACCTCTGCTTCTGCAACCATTGGCGGAATACCATTTATTTCTACTATATTTTCATTTATTTGTCCAAAAACAAAACCCATAGTAGTTAAATTGTCTTTTATATCTTTTAAAATATCAATTTCAGCTAAAGAAAATGACAATTGTATAGGAAAAAGTAGCTGCTGACTTAAACCTTCATTTAAAGTAACTGTTCTTAAAAACTTCTCGTACAGCACACGTTGGTGCGCTCTTCCTTGGTCTATTACAACCATACCAGATTTTATGGTAGTTACAATATACTTTCTTTTTAACTGAAAAGTAATTGCAGAAGTATCTAAATCATCTTCTGTATCATCAAAAATAGACTTTGTACTCACCTCTGACTCAAAACTTACTCCTTCAAAACCAGTAGATTTTACCTCTGTATTGGGCGTTTCTACATATAAACTCTCCCAACTTTGGGGACTAGGCTTTTTGTAAGATGCAAAAGAGTTAGATGCAGCTGAAGACGAACTACTACGTGCCGGTTTGGTTTCTTCTGCAAACGGATTAAAAGTTGAATCTACGGTTACCTTAGGTAAAACAGCATTTTTATTTTTATACTCATAAGGAGTCTGCAAATT
This sequence comes from Cellulophaga omnivescoria, assembly GCF_027915275.1. Classification (NCBI taxonomy): domain Bacteria; kingdom Pseudomonadati; phylum Bacteroidota; class Flavobacteriia; order Flavobacteriales; family Flavobacteriaceae; genus Cellulophaga; species Cellulophaga omnivescoria. The sequence goes on from NZ_CP115819.1 coordinate 275,546, forward strand.
ACTGTCATGATCAAAATCTAAAGTAGGCGCAACATTAAACTGCCCCAAACTATGTTTTATAGTAGACCTTAAAATAGCATACAACGTTTGCTCATCATCAAACTTCACCTCTGTTTTAGTTGGGTGTATATTTATATCTATTGATGAAGGATCTACCTCTAAATTTAAAAAATAACCAGGGTGTGTACCTGGCTTAATTAAACCTTCAAAAGCAGCAAGTACTGCATAATGAAGATAATGACTTTTTATAAACCTGTTATTTACAAAAAAGTACTGTTCACCTCTACTCTTTTTAGCAAACTCAGACTTGCATATAAAACCAGAAACTTTTACAACTTGTGTATCCTCATTAACAGGAACCAATTTCTCATTAGACTTTTTTCCAAAAATATTTACTATTCTTTGTCTAAAATTAGATTCTGGCAAGTTAAAAAGTTCACTGCCATTGTTATAGTAATTAAACGCTATAGACGGGTGAGCTAAAGCTACTCTATGAAACTCATCTGTAATATGGCGTAATTCTACAGCGTCTGACTTTAAAAAGTTTCTACGTGCAGGAATATTAAAAAACAAGTGTTTTACCGCCAAAGAAGTACCTTGTGGTGTAGCAACTACCTCTTGAGATTTAATTTCACTGCCCTCAATTTCTATTGCAGTTCCAATTTCTTCATTGGCAGTTTTTGTTTGTAAATCTACACGTGCAATTGCTGCAATAGAAGCTAAAGCTTCTCCTCTAAACCCTTTTGTGTTTAGATTAAACAAATCTTCTGCGCTTTGTATTTTAGATGTTGCGTGGCGCTCAAAACTAAGTCTTGCATCTGTAGCACTCATACCAATACCGTTATCTACAACTTGTATTAGAGATTTACCACCATCTTTAATTATTAATTTTATGCTAGTTGCTCCTGCATCAATTGCATTTTCTAGTAGCTCTTTAACTACAGATGCTGGTCGCTGAACAACTTCACCCGCTGCAATTTGGTTTGCAACGTGGTCTGGTAAAAGTTTTATGATATCTGCCATTATTTTATGGAGAATATTGAAAGATCAAAGTCTATAATGTATAAAAAAGCGAAAACCAAAATAGCAATTATAATTGCCATTCGTATTTTCATATTTCTGTCTCCCTCTTTACGCAGATCAGAAAAAGCGTTTCCAAACTTACTTTTTAATCCTTGTTTTGGGCCAACAGTTGTACGGTATTTATCTAGTTTATGCTGAATTTTATACGGGTTGCCCTCACCCTTATCATCAAAGTAACGAGGCTTGTAGTCGTACGACTTATTTTTCCGTAATCGTGTAAATTTTCCCATAATAACTAGATTTTCAAAGGTACTTAAAAACACAAAAAATAGCACAGATACTATGCCAAAACTTGTTAACAAGTCAAATTAACATAAAAACAAAAAAGATGTATAAAAAAATACTCTTAAAAAATCTTATTTAAAAGACTTTTTAAGAGTATTAATAATTGTATTTGGCAGTATTAGTTTCCTAGAGCAGCCATTTTTATTGCTGCTATTGCAGCTTCTGTTCCTTTATTACCGTGTTTACCTCCACTACGGTCTATTGCTTGCTGCAAATTATTATCTGTTAACACGCAAAATATAACAGGTGTATCTGTTAATACATTAAGGTCCTTAATACCTTGTGCAGTTGAACTGCATACAAAATCAAAATGTTTGGTTTCTCCTTGTATAACGCTGCCAATAGCAATAACTGCATCTACTTTTTTTGTAGCAATCATTTTTTTACTACCATAAGTAAGTTCAAAACTACCAGGAACATCCCATCTTACAATGTTTTCTTTTACAGCGCCACAATCTAAAAGAGCTTCTATAGCTCCATTATATAGCCCTTCTGTAACTTCTGTGTTCCATTCTGAAACAACAATCCCAAACCGAAAATCTTTCGCGTTTGGGATTGTTGTTTTATCGTAAACTGATAAATTTTTATTAGCCGTAGCCATATCTATATTATTTAGCTTTTCCTATAAATGCATCAATTGTTGTTGCCTCTATAGATGTAGAAAATTCGTTTTTAACTCTTTCAAAATACTTTAAAGCTTTATCTTTTTTACCCAACTCTAGTGCTGCCACACCTGCTTTATATAAATACCTTGGTGTAGTAAAATCATTATCACCTTGTGCAATTGCTTTTTCATAGTAATCTAAAGCATCTTCCGTTTGGTTTAATTGCATAAAAGCATCTCCTATACCACCCTTTGCTAAAGCACCTAAAGTAACATTATCTGTACTAAAATCTTCTAAATGATTAATAGCTTCTTGGTAGTTTTTTAAATTTAAATAAGCCATACCTGCAGAATAATTTGCCAAGTTAGCTGTAGGAGTACCACTGTAATCTTCAATAATATCTAAAAAACCATATTTACCTTCAGACCCATTAAGAGCTAAAGTTAATAAGGAATCTTTATTTGCAGATGCATCATTTAACGCTTGGTCTAGGTACTGTTGTGGGTAGTACATTTCGTTATTAGCATCATTAATTTTAGGATTTTGAACAAAATTAACATAAGCTAAGTAAGCTAATACTCCAACTGCAATAACACCTATAACGCCTAAAATGGCCTTTTGGTTTTTTGCAACCCACTCTTCAGATTTGGACGCACTTTCATCTAACGTATTAAAAACCTCTGCAGTTGTACTATCTTGTTCTTGTATTTCTACTTCTACTTGTTCTTCTTTAGTCTTTGGTTTGTATCCTCGCTTTTTATATGTAGCCATAGTTAATTTTATTAATCGCGCAAAAATAAAGTTTTTATTGAAATCTAAAACCTTATTTATTCGTTATTTTTCAATAATTTGCGAGTTCTCTTATATTTTTAAAATAAAACTTGCCAAAAACAGAATGCTTTTAAAGAAATTATCGCTTGTAAATTATAAAAATTTTGACTCTAAAGAATTTGATTTTGACGCCAAAATAAACTGCTTTGTTGGTAGTAATGGCGTAGGAAAAACAAATATTTTAGACGCTATTTACCATTTATCTTTTGGCAAAAGTTACTTTAACCCTATTGCTTCTCAAAACATAAAACACGGCGAAGATTTTTTTGTTATTGATGGTTTATTTTTAAAAAATGAAAGAGAAGAAAAAATAATTTGTAGCCTAAAAAAAGGTGCAAAAAAGGTAATTAAACGAAATGGCAAAGCATACGATAAATTTTCGGACCATATTGGTTTTTTACCTTTAGTAATTATTTCTCCGGCAGACCGCGACCTTATTTTAGAGGGAAGTGATACTAGACGAAAGTTTATAGATGGTGTTATTTCACAATCTAATAAAGAATATTTAACAGCTCTTTTAAAATATAACAAAATACTTTTACAACGTAATTCTCTTTTAAAATACTTTGCAGTAAACCACACTTTTGATAAAACCACACTAAGTATATATAATGAGCAATTACAAGAATACGGCACATTTATACACCAAGAACGTGTTGCTTTTTTAAATGATTTTATTCCTATTTTTAAAGAACAATATGCTGCAATATCTGGCGGAAAAGAAAATGTAACAATTACTTATAACAGTAAATTATTACATAAAGATTTGCTACAGTTATTTAATGAAAGTTTAGAAAAAGACAGAGCCGTACAGTATACAACTGTTGGCACGCATAAAGATGATTTATCTTTTGAAATTAATGAATATCCCGTAAAGAAATTTGGTAGTCAGGGCCAACAAAAATCGTTTTTAATTGCTTTAAAGTTAGCACAGTTTAACTTTATTAAAGCGCAGGCCAAAACAACTCCTATTTTATTATTAGATGATATTTTTGATAAACTAGATGAGAACCGAGTAGCACAAATAGTGTCTTTAGTAGATGATGATAATTTTGGACAAATTTTTATTAGCGATACACACGCAGACCGAACTGAAAATGTGGTAAAAAATATACACCAGAGTTATAAAATATTTAAAATATAACTAGTTGTACTTACAGTTTATATTTTATATTCATAAAACAAAATAACATTAAAAGTTGCCGTTATTTTATACTTAAATTTGCACACCCAAACCCTAAAATTGTATTTAAAATATTTTTAAAAATGAAAAAAACAGCTCTAATATGTTTAACATTGCTAGTTATTGCCTGTGGTAGCCCAACAACTGTAAAAAAAGAAGACATAAAGCTGCTTAACGGTTATTGGGAAATAAATAAAGTTTTTTTTGCTGATGGCACCAGCAAAGAGTATAAAGCAAACCCAGTAATAGACTTTTTTGAAATTAACAACCTAAAAGGATTTAGAACAAAAGTAAAACCAAAAATTGGAGGCACTTTTATAGCTAATAATGATATAGATAAGGTTACCATTACCCAAAAACAAAGTACCTTTACCATATTATACAGTAACAGCCTTACGGAAAGAGAAGAAGAATTAATAAACCTTACAAAGGACTCGTTTACTGTTAAAGACACAGAACAAATTACATACGTTTACAAACGCTACCAACCTATACAAATAGAGCAATAATGGCAAAACGAAAAAAAGAAAACCTACAATTAGGAGATCTTTTACAAGATTTTATAAAAGAAAATAAGCTAGACCGAGGTATAGACGGTGTAGATACGCGTGCTGCATGGAAAAACCTTATGGGGCCTGGTGTAAATAACTACACTACAGCTGTAGAATTGCGTAATGGTACTTTGTACGTATCTCTAAGTTCTTCTGTTTTGCGAGAAGAATTAAGTCACGGCAATTCAAAAATTATTAAAATGATAAATGAAGATTTAGGAAAAGAAGTGATAAAAAAATTAGTACTACGTTAAATACTTTTCATTTTAAAACATAAAAAAACCATCAAGCAAAAACTTGATGGTTTTTTAGTATGTTGTAATGTAAATCTAGAAAATTTCTCTTCCTGAAAAATGGAAAGCTCCTTCAATAGCAGCATTCTCATCACTATCAGATCCGTGAACTGCATTTTCTCCTATAGAAGTTGCATATAATTTACGAATAGTACCCTCTGCAGCTTCAGCTGGGTTAGTAGCACCAATAAGAGCTCTAAAATCTTCAACAGCGTTATCTTTTTCTAAGATAGCAGCAACAATAGGACCTCTAGTCATAAATTCTACTAACTCCCCAAAAAACGGACGCTCGCTATGTACAGCATAAAATGCTTCTGCATCTCTCTTGCTTAACTGCGTATATTTCATAGCTACAATTTTAAAACCTGCAGATGTAATTTTCTCTAAAATACCACCAATGTGACCATTTTCTACACCGTCTGGCTTAATCATTGTAAAAGTTCTGTTTGTAATCATCGTCTTTTAAATTTTTTGCAAAAATAATGCTTTTAATATAACACGCAACAAATTAGTTTAAAAGCTTGTAAAGCAAGTGTTAATAGATTGTTAGGTTTATAACAGTAAGTAACTTAATAGGTTTGTTTTAATTCTCCTAGCACCTTACCATTATCGCCAATCATTTTAAAGTTTACTGTTTTAGTGTCAAAATTAAAATTTAATACTCCAAAACTTTTCACAAATACTACATCTCCTACCCTGTATGGGTTTTCTTCTCCAGAAAAACCTGTGTATGTATGTGTTAATCCACTACTTGTAAAATCTACCAGCGGATAATTTAAATCTTTTACTGTGTCTACAGAAAACTCAGATATATGTCGGTCTCCAGACAATATCATTGCGCCTTTAGCCTTAGTTTGTACTAAAAGTTTTTTAAGTTTATCTACCTCATGCGGAAAATTTCCCCATCCTTCAAAACCGTGTTTGTTAGACAAATATTGAACACTACTCACCAAAATATTAAAATCTGCATCAGAATTATTTAGCTCTTCCGTTAACCATTTCCACTGCTCTTTACCTAAAATAGTTCCTTCTCCGTAAACATTTGGTTGCACACGCCTTTTGTTGTCTGTAGCTGGCGTTAGTGCTGTTCTAAAATAGCGCGTATCTAAAACCAGTACTTTTATTTTTCCTTTTGGCAAATTATAATTATGCACTGCATAAACACCTTCTCTTTGTCTACGCGGACTATCTTTAGCAACATCCATAAAGTCTAAAAACTCTTGTTCACTTTCTTTTTTAGCCTTAAACTCTACTCCACCGTCATTTAAACCATAATCATGATCATCCCAAGTACCAATTACAGGTACAGTTTCTTTTAACTTTTTGTAACCAGGCACATTGTCTTGAGCTGTGTAAATTGCTCTTAACTGCTCCATATTATCTGTATCTGCATAAATATTATCTCCTCCCCAAATCCACAAATTAGGATTGGCTGCTAAAACATCATCCCACAAAGGGTTTACCTCATCATGCTTGTTACAGGAGCCAAAAGCAATAGTAAAATCAGATTTAGTTATTGGAGAAACAACAGTATTAGCTGTTTTAGTGGTTTTGCAAGCGCCAAACACTACCAATAAACCAAGTATAAAAATAGTTTTCTTCAAAATATTAAAATTATAGTTTAAGTAACAATTTTAAGACTATTTTTTCACATACTAAAGCATTATACAAGGTATTAACCAAAACATAAGATTGGTGTTATAAAAAGCCAACGGTATTTTGAGCATTTACTAAAAACACTATCTTTGGTGCATATGAATATAGAAGATAGTAAAGTAGTGAGCTCCTTACTTAGCTCACCACAAAAAATAGTTATAATACCGCATAAAAATCCAGATGGTGATGCCATAGGTTCTACCTTAGGATTAATGCACTACCTAAAAAACAAAGGACAACAAGCAGTTGTAATTGCTCCTAATGACTTTCCTAAGTTTTTAAAATGGATGCCAGGACAAGAAGAAATCATTATTTTTGAAAATGATAAAGATCTCGCAGAAAAATACATTGCAGAAGCTAGTCTAATTTTTACGCTAGATTTTAATCATTTATCTAGGGTTGGTTTTATGCAAGAAACCTTAGAGGCTGCAGAAGGTACCTTTATAATGATAGACCACCACCAAGCACCGGCAGATTATGCAAAAGTTACCTATTCTGATGTGCATATGAGCTCTACTTGCGAAATGGTTTACAATTTTATTGAAGCTGTAGAAGATACTTCTAAAATTACTGCAGATATTGCCAATTGCTTGTATACAGGCATAATGACAGATACTGGCTCTTTTAAGTACTCATCTACAACAAGCAGAACACACCGCGTAGTTGCAGATTTAATTGATAAAGGAGCAGAAAATATGGCTATACACAATAAGGTGTTTGACACCAATTCTCCTAGTAGATTACATATTTTAGGTTGTGCCCTAAAAAATATGGTGATACTAGAAGATTACCATACTGCATACATTACACTTAGCCAAGAAGAGTTAGATGAAAACGACTTTAAAAAAGGAGACACAGAGGGTATAGTCAATTACGGACTTACTTTAGACAATATAATTTTTGCCGTTATTTTTATTGAAAATAAAGATGAAGGAATTATAAAAATATCATTTAGATCTCAAGGTAATTTTTCTGTAAACGAATTTGCAAGAGCGCATTTTGAAGGTGGCGGGCACGACAATGCCGCTGGCGGTAAAAGCAATGTTTCTTTAGAAGAAACCACAGCAAAATTTGTTGCTTTGTTAGACAGTTATAAAGATCAATTAAAAGGATGAAAAAAGTTATATACTTAGCACTAATATTGTGCTTTATAAGTTGTGATGGTCCAGAACCAAGAAGACCTATAGAAGTAAAAACAGGTAGTTACATAAAACAATCTATAAAACGAAATAAATTACTACTTGCAGAAGAAGAAGCAATTATACAACGTATAATAGAAAAGGATACTGCCCACAACTACATAAGTGGTACAAACGGAGCTTGGTACTATTACAATAGTAAAAACCAAGAAGACATAAAAACTATTAAACCAGATGATTTGGTTACTATGCGTTATAGCTTACTAGACCTTAATAATGATACTATTTATGGTTTTAATGAAATTGGAACAATAAAATACAAGGTAGACAAACAGGAATTATTTTTAGGTTTGCGTACAAGTGTAAAACTCTTAAAGGAAAATGAAACCGCTACCTTTTTATTTCCTTCTTCTTTAGGCTACGGCTACCACGGAGACGATAATAAAATAGGAACCAACATACCTTTAAAAGCAGTAGTATCTATATTAAAAGTAGAAAAAGATAGTATTCTAAATTAAAAATAAACTAAAAAAGGAAAAATGAAAAAAAGTTTTTTAATCTTATTAATAGCTGTATCTGCAATGGTAGGCTGTAAATCGGGACAATATGCAGACCTAGAAGACGGTTTATATGCAGATATAAAAACCAATAAAGGAGATATGTTGGTTAAGTTAGAGTACAATTTAGCACCAGTTACTGTTGCTAATTTTGTTTCCTTAGCAGAAGGTAAAAGCCCGTTTGTAAGTGAAGAGTATAAAGGAAAAAAATATTATGATGGTATTATTTTTCATAGAGTAATGAAAGATTTTATGATACAAGGAGGAGACCCAACAGGCACTGGTATGGGTAACCCTGGCTACAAATTTAAAGACGAGTTTAGCGACTCTCTACGCCACACTAAAAAAGGAATTTTATCTATGGCTAATTCTGGACCAAAAACAAATGGCAGCCAGTTTTTTATAACCCATGCTCCTACTCCTTTCTTAGACGGTTTAGATGAGTTTGGTAATTTAAAAAATTGTGATAATCCTAGAGTTGGATGTCATTCTGTTTTTGGTGAAGTTGTTAAAGGTTTAGAAGTTATAGACTCTATTGCAAATGTAAAAGTAGCTGCAAAAAACAGACCTATAGAAGATGTTGTTATCTCTACCATAGAAATAGTAAAAAAAGGTAAGGAGGCTAAAAATTTTGATGCAATTAAAGTGATGACATCTTACTTTGATGAAGAAAAAGAAGAAGAAAAAAGGCAACTAGCTTTAGCTGAAGAAGCTAAAAAAACAGAAGCTGCTTTTGCTGCTAAAACTGCAGAGCAAATTAAAAAAGCAGAAACTTTACCATCTGGATTAAAAGTGCTAGTGTTAAAAGAAGGTACTGGACCAAAACCAAAAATTGGACAGAAAGCTTTAGTAAACTATGCCGGCTGGTTAAGTAATGGCAGCTTGTTTGATACTACTATGGAAGATGTTGCTAAAGAATTTGGTAAGTACGACATTATTTACAAAATGCACGGCAATGACCTTAGTCCTTATCCAATGGATTATAGTCCGGAATCTAGGTTAACAGCAGGTTTTAAAGAAGGTTTATTACGTATGAAAGTAGGAGACAAAGTTCGTTTGTTTATTCCTCCACATTTAGGATATGGTGAACAAGGTGGCGGACCAATTCCTCCAAACGCCGATTTAATTTTTGATGTAGAAATTACTGGTATTCAATAACCTATCTTTTATTTACAAAAATTTTTCAATAAATTAAAGGACTGCTTTTGGCAGTCTTTTTTATTTGTAATACATTTACTACAAATAATTCTCCCCAAGTAAACCTTTAATTAATAAAAAGCTATGAAAACATTTGCATTAAAAACAGTATTACTAGTATTTTTCTTATCCTTCTTATCCTGTGACAATTCATCTAACGACTTATTAGATGCTATTAATGATAATAATGGAGATACTACAGAAGAAGATAATACTAATGAAGAAGAAACAAACAACAGTAACAACACTGCAAAAACTGTTGTAGATGCGTACGGACAACTACGCATTAAAGGAAGTAAAATTGTAGACAAAAATGACAACGCAATACAATTACGTGGTATGTCTTTATTTTGGAGCCAATGGATGCCACAATACTATACAACAGGCACCGTATCATGGCTAAAAGAGGATTGGAACGTTACCATTGTAAGAGCAGCTATGGCTGTAGAAGATAACGATGGTTACTTAAGCAACCCAGAAAGAGAAAAAGCTAAAGTATTTACCGTTATAGATGCTGCTATAGAACAAGGTATTTATGTTATTGTAGATTGGCACAGTCACCATGCAGAAAACCATTTAAATGAAGCGAAAAGTTTTTTTGCAGAGGTTGCACAAAAATACGGAGACAAGCCTAACATTATATATGAAATTTATAACGAACCTTTAGATGGTGTATCTTGGAATAACACACTTAAACCTTACCATGAGGCAGTTATTAAAGAAATTAGAAAGTATGACCCAGACAATATTGTTGTATGCGGTACAAGAGTATGGTCACAACGTGTAGATGAAGTAATTGGCAATGAAATTAATGATGCCAACGTAGCGTATACTCTTCATTACTATGCAGCTAGTCATAAACAATATTTAAGAGATATTGCCAAGCAAGCTATAGATAACAACTTGGCTATTTTTGTTACAGAATATGGCACTACAGAATACACTGGTGATGGTTATGTAGACGCGGCAGAAAGCAAAGCTTGGTGGGCATTTTTAGACGAAAATAAAATATCATGGTGTAACTGGTCTATAGCAGATAAAAACGAAAAATCTGCTGCATTAACTCCTGGAGCTAGTGGTAATGGCAATTGGAGTCTAGACCAAGTAACGGAATCTGGAAAATTAGTACGTACAGAATTAATAGAAAAGAATCCTACTTTCTAAATAAAACCTTAATACTAAAAAATCCCCATTTGATATTTTCAAATGGGGATTTTTTTAATAAAGTTATATAATGCTTTAAGCCGGACTATTTTTTAGCACTTCTAAAGTAAATTTCCAAAACTTTTGTACCGATGATATACTAACACGTTCATCTGGTGAGTGAGCTCCTTTTATAGTTGGTCCAAAACTAATCATATCCATATCTGGATAGTTTTGTCCTAAAATACCACATTCTAAACCAGCATGGCAAGCAACAACTTTAGCGTCTGTACCAAAAACGGTTTTATACTGTGCACTTAACACTTTTAAAATAGCTGAATCTGGGTTTGGGTTCCACCCAGGATAATCACCACTAAAGTCTACCTTAAAATCAGCCAATTCAAAAACAGATTTTAATGCGTAAGCTAAATCCATTTTTCCAGAGTTAACAGATGACCTAGTTAAACAACCAATTTTAATTGCTCCGTCTTTTACTATAACTCTTGCTATGTTATTAGATGTTTCTACCAAGTCTGCCATACTTGCACTCATAGCATACACACCATTATGCGCTGCATAAATACCACGTAGCATTTTTTGCTGAGCATCTTTTTCCATAACACTTTCGGGTAAGGAAACCTCCGTTAAAGAAATCACTAAATTTGGTTCTGTAACTTTTAATTCAGATTTAATTGTATTTACCAATTTTTCAAAATTAGCCAAAAACTCATCTGTAACTTTTACAGCAACAATAGCATTACTTTCTCTTGGTATTGCATTACGCAAACTACCACCATCAATCTCAGAAATGGCTAAATCTGTGTATAAACTTATATTATACAGCAACCTATTCATTATTTTATTGGCATTACCTAAACCACGGTGTATATCCATACCGCTATGGCCACCATTTAAACCTTTAACCGTAACTTTATAACCAGTAAAGTTTGCTTGCACAGGCTCTAGTTCATAAATTCTTCTTGCTGTAACATCTACACCTCCTGCACAGCCTATATCAATTTCATCATCCTCTTCTGTGTCTAAATTTAAAAGTATATCTCCTTGCAAAACACCACCTTTTAAACCCATTGCTCCTGTCATTCCTGTTTCCTCATCAATAGTAAACAAGGCCTCTAGTGCAGGGTGTGGTATATTTGTACTTTCTAATAAAGCCATAATTGTAGCAACACCCATACCGTTATCTGCGCCTAATGTGGTTCCTTTAGCCCTAACCCAGTCACCATCTATATACATTTGTATACCTTGTGTATCAAAATCAAAAATAGTATCGTTATTTTTTTGGTGTACCATATCTAAATGGGACTGCAACGTAACCATTTTTTTATTTTCTAAACCTGGTGTTGCTGGTTTTCTAATAATAACATTACCAACCTCATCTTTTAAAGTTTCTAGTTGTAAAGAAGCGCCAAAATCTAACATAAACTGTATTACACGCTCTTCCTTTTTAGAAGGTCTTGGCACGGCATTTAAATCTGCAAATTTGTTCCAAACTGCTTTAGGTTCTAACTCTCTTATATCTTTACTCATTTCTTTTTATTTTCTAGACTTCAAAATTACATAATAGAAAACGATTTTATACCTTGTATTGCTTATTTTTGATATAATGAAGTCTAAATTAAAAAATGGTATTGCTCTTTTTTTACCGGTACAAATTGTATTCGTAAAATGGTTGGCTAACTACCCTGCTTTTATTGAAGAATATTACAGTAATGGTTTGTACCAATACATTTCTATCTTTTTTAGGTATTTATTAGGTTGGATACCTTTTTCTGTTGGTGATATTTTATATGCTAGCCTTATTATTCTTACTATTAAATACCTTATTACTAAACGACAGTATATTAAGAAAAAACCATTAGTTTTTTTAAGAAATATAGTAGTTGTATTATCAATTGCATATTTTACTTTTCATTTTTGCTGGGGATTAAACTATTACAGAGAGCCGTTGTATAAAACGTTTAGCATAAATGAAAACCATTCTATAACAGAATTAGAATCTTTTGTTTCTAGGTTAATAAAAAAAACAAATACCATACACACTTCTATTACCGCAGATAGTACCAAAGCTGTGGTAATGCCATATAGTAAAGAAGAAATATACAACCTAACCACAATAGGATATACAGAACTGCAAAAAAAATATCCACTATTTAATTACCAAACTCCTAGTTTAAAAACATCATTATTTAGTACAGGATTAAGCTATGCAGGTTATGGCGGTTATTTAAATCCGTTTACTAATGAAGCACAAGTTAATGGCAAAATACCCTTATACAGATATCCTGTTGTTGCAGGTCATGAAGCCGGACACCAAATTGGCTATTCGGCAGAAAATGAAACTAATTTTATTGGCTATTTAGTAACTGTAAACAATAAAGACAAATACTTTAAATATGCTGCTTATTCTTATGCACTTAGTTACTGTTTAAGTGATATTAGATATAATGATCCTGAGCTATTTAATCAGCTTTATGCGAAATTAAATATTGGAGTTAAAAAAAACTATCAAGAGTTAAGTACCTTTTGGAATAATTATGAAAATCCAATGGAACCCGTTTTAAAATCTGTTTACAGTACTTTTTTAAAAGCGAATAACCAAAAAGATGGAATGAAAAGTTATAGCAGAATAGTAACATTATTAGTTGCTTATCATCAGAAACACTCATTATAAAAGCCAATTACGTATTATTAACTTGAATTTATAAGCAAACAAGCAACGTAATTTTAACATTTTATTACAACTTTCAAATGACTGTTTATCTATCTTTAGACAGACTAATTTACTAATCAACTCAAAAAGAAACCGATATGAGAATACGACTCCTATCGCTTGCCTTATTTTTGGCAAGTGCTACCGTGTTTGCACAGGATTATTTCCCTACAAACACTGGTGTAAAATCCAAAAACAATAATTACACCGCCTTTACAAACGCTAAAATTTTTGTTACTCCAACACAAATTGTAGAAAACGGAACACTACTTATTAAAAACGGAAAAGTAGTACAAGTTGGCAAAAGTGTAACTGTACCTAAAAATACAGTAACAGTAGACCTAAAAGGAAAATCTATTTACCCATCATTTATAGATATATACTCGGACTTTGGTATTAAAAAACCAAAAGCCTCTGGCGGTAGATCTACACAGTACGAAGCCACAAGACACGGCTATTATTGGAATGACCACATAATGCCTGAAAACAATGCTTTAAGTGTTTTTAAATTTGACGCTAAAAAAGCTGCCGAATACCAAAAAGCTGGCTTTGGAGTAGTAAACTCGCATATACAAGATGGTATTGCCCGCGGTACAGGTATACTTGTTACTCTTAATGATGATGGTACAAACAGTGACCGTATAATAGACGACAGATCTGCACAATACTTCTCTTTAACAAGAAGCGCAGTAAAAAATCAATCTTACCCATCTTCCTTAATGGGTTCTTTAGCTTTATTAAGACAAATGTATTCTGATGCCGCTTGGTACGCTAACGGCAATAGTGAAACAAAAGACTTGTCACTAGAAGCATTAAATAAAAACAAAGGTTTGGTTCAAATTTTTGAAGCTGGTGACAAAGGTCACGCGCTTAGAGCAGATAAAATTGGAGACGCAAACAACATACAGTATGTAATTTTAGCTGGCGGTAATGAATACGAAAGTATTGCAGACATTAAAGCTACAAATGCAACTTACATTTTACCTATAAATTTTCCGGATGCCTATGATGTATCTAACCCATACCAAGCAGATAATGTTTCTTTAGCAGATATGAGACGTTGGAACCAAGCACCATCTAACCCAAAAGTATTGGCAGATAACAGTATTCCTTTTACGTTTACTACACATGATCTAAAATCTCCTGCTGCTTTTAAAGACAAGTTATTAAAAGCAATTGCATATGGTTTACCTAAAACTAAAGCGTTAGAAGCTTTAACAACTGTACCAGCACAAATACTTGGAAAGTCTGGTCAAATAGGTTCTCTTAAAAATGGTAGTTATGCAAACTTTTTAATTACCTCTGGAGATATTTTTGATAAAAACACTACCCTTTATGAAAACTGGGTTCAGGGACAAAAAAATGTAATTACAGACAAAGACGTAAAAGATATAAGTGGTTCTTACAATTTAGCTATTGATGGCACAACTTATAAGTTAGAAATTAAAGGAGCTACAGATAAGCCATCTGCAACTTTAAAACAAGACTCTACCACCATTAAATCTAAATTCTCATACAAAGAAAATTGGGTAGACCTTGCTTTTACAACTAATGAAGGTGAAAAAAGATATAGAATGACAGGTATTGTTACTCCTAACTCTACCAACATTAGCGGTAAGCTTGTTTTACCAAATGGATCTGAGTCTACCTTTGTTGCCACAAAAACTGGAGACGTAGATAAAAAAGATAAAGATAAAAAAGATATATCTACACCAGAATTAATGCCTGTTACCTACCCTAATGTTGGTTATGGCTATACTACTAAACCTAAACAAGAAAATATTTTATTTAAAAATGCTACAGTTTGGACTAGTGAAGAGGCTGGCATACTAAAAAATACAGATGTACTTGTAAAAAAAGGTAAAATTGTAAAAATAGGCACCAACCTAAATGCTGGCGGAGCAACAGTTATAGATGCTACCGGAAAACACCTAACGGCTGGTATTATAGATGAACACTCGCACATTGCAGGCTTAAGTATTAATGAAGGCGGACAAAATTCTTCTGCTGAAGTTAAAATGGAAGATGTAGTAGATAATGAAGATGTTGATATTTACCGTAATCTGGCTGGTGGTGTTACTTCTATTCAGTTATTACATGGTTCTGCAAACCCAATTGGCGGACGTTCTGCCTTACTAAAGTTAAAATGGGGAGAAAGTGCAGATAAAATGATTTATGATAATTCTCCTAAGTTTATAAAATTTGCTTTAGGTGAAAATGTAAAGCAAAGTAACTGGGGCAGTCGCTCTCGTTTTCCACAAACAAGAATGGGTGTAGAGCAAATGTTTATAGATTATTTTCAGCGCGGAAAAGAATATGATGAAAAGAAAAAAAGTGGCCAACCTTACCGTTATGATGAAGAAATGGAAGTACTTGCCGAAATTATTAACGGAGAACGTTTTATTAGTTGCCACTCTTACGTACAGTCAGAAATTAATATGTTAATGAAAGTTGCAGAAAAGTTTAACTTTAAAGTTAACACTTTTACACATATTTTAGAAGGTTACAAGGTTGCAGATAAAATGAAAGAACACGGGGTTGGTGCATCTACATTTAGTGACTGGTGGGCTTACAAGTATGAGGTTAATGACGCTATACCATACAATGCTGCAATAATGCAGAGCCAGGGTGTTACTGTTGCCATTAACAGTGATGATGCAGAAATGTCTAGAAGATTAAACCAAGAAGCTGCCAAAACTGTAAAATACGGAGATATGACAGAGCTAGAGGCTTGGAAAATGGTAACTATTAACCCTGCTAAATTATTACACTTAGACAATCGTGTAGGGAGTATTAAAGAAGGTAAAGATGCAGATTTAGTACTTTGGAACAACCACCCACTATCTGTTTACGCTAAAGCAGAAAAAACTTTAATAGAAGGTGTTGTATATTTTGATTTAGAAAAAGACAAACAACAAAGAGCTGCTATTAAAAACGAAAGAAACAAGCTTATTACTATGATGCTTGAAGAAAAAGAAGGTGGCAAACCAACACAAAAGCCTATTAAGAAACAAAAACCTAAGTTCCATTGTGACACTATGGACACGGAGTGGTAAGCGTAATAGACAACATATAAAATTACAGAAATGAAAAAAATTATATACATACTGCTAGTACTTTGCCTTAGTGCAAATGGGTTTGCACAACAAACACCTGCTAGCCCACAAAAAGAAGCCATTACCATAGAGGGAGCCGTTGCTCACCTAGGTGATGGCACAGTTATAGAAAATTCTCTTATTATGTTTGAAGGTGGTAAAATTACCTTTGTAGGAGATGCTAAAATGAGAATTGCCCGCAAAGGAAAGGTTATTGATGCCAAAGGCAAACACGTTTATCCTGGTTTTATTGCTGCTTGCACAGTTTTAGGTTTAGTAGAGGTAGATGCCGTAAGAGCAAGTGATGACCAAGCAGAAATTGGTGGAATGATTCCGCACGTAAGAAGTTTAATTGCTTACAACTCTGAATCTAAAGTAATAGAAAGTATGCGTCCTAATGGTGTGCTTATGGCACAAATTGCTCCTAGAGGTGGCGTAATACCAGGTACATCTTCCGTTGTACAGTTAGATGCTTGGAACTGGGAAGATGCAGCAGTTAAAACTGATGATGGTATACATTTGCACTGGCCAAACTCTTACAGAAGAGGTCGTTGGTGGATGGGTGAGCCAAGAGGTTTACAACCAAATAAAAATTACACAAAAGACATCTCTAAAGTAGTAGATTTTATTGTAAACGCTAAAGCTTATAATGAAACCACTGCTAAACCTTTTCATCAAGAGTTTGCCGCAATGGAAGGACTTTTTTCTGGAAAACAAAAATTATATGTGTATGCAGATGGTGAAAAAGAAATTATAGACGCTGTAACAACTTTAAAAGAAAATGATATTAAAAATGTTGTTTTAGTTGGCGGATATAATGCTTACAAAATAACAGACTTTCTAAAAAAGAACAATATTCCTGTTTTAGTAAGAGCAATGCATAATTTGCCTAGCAACAACGATGATGATTATGACCTACCATACAAAATGGCTAAGTTATTAACAGATGGTGGTTTGCTAGTTGGGATACAAAATAATGGTGAAGCAAACTTCCAGAACAGAAACTTACCATTTTATGCTGGCCAAGCTGTAGCTTATGGTATGGAAAAAGAAGCAGCTTTGCAATTAATTACTAGTAATACAGCTAAAATTTTAGGAATTGACGGTACACACGGTACGTTGACTGTTGGTAAAAGTGCTACCTTATTTATTTCTGAAGGAGATGCCTTAGAAATGCGCACTAACAAACTACAAAAAGCTTTTATAGATGGTAGAGATGTGTCTTTAGAAACGCACCAAACAGAATTATATAAAAGATATATGGGTAAATATAACAAAGGAGAGTAACTCTTTTGTATACTTAAAATAAAAGCCTCCAAAACATACGTTTTGGAGGCTTTTTTATTTTGTGTGTTACAATAACTTATTCCTGTATTTTTCCCTCTACAAAAACTGCTGCATCAGGCTTTGCAAAAAATGATGATGGTTTAGCCTCTTCACTAACTTTTATATTTTCAAAAGCAACAGTCTTTCTTGCATCTTTAATTAAGCCGTTTTCTACATTATGCCAAGTAATAGATTTTGGCAGTAACAAACCATTAACAGTGGTCCAATCGTTATAATGTATCCAACTGTACTTATTACTAACCTCTCCACTTCTATAACTAACGCTATAACCTAACCAAGCCATTTTTTTAGTTTTAGGGTCAAAATGTATAAAGTACAAATCCTTGTATGATGCGCCTACACCAGGATTGTAACTAATTTTTATTCCAGGATAACCTTTACCCTCAAAAACTACAGGTTCAGTTTCTTCGTAAACAATTCCATCATCACCTAAAACAAAAGGCATTGCATAAAAGTAAAACATAAGGTTATGGTAAAAAACAGCATCACCTTTAAATTCACCTTTAGTATCTAACAACCAAGTTTTTGTACCATTATAACCAATAGTATGGTTTGGGGTAACTATTTTATCTTCTCTTGTATGTAAATTAACTGTATGTGTTTCGGTTGCATTTGGCTTAGGAATATCAAAAACTAAACTTTTCATATTTTTCCAGGTATTTATCCCTCCATGAGCCTCAAAAACCTGTTGTAATTCAGTTGGGTACGTATTAATTTCTACCTCTAATACTTCTTCTGGCTCTTTTGCCACTGTAGGAATTTGTTTTTTATCTTGTTTACAAGAGACTATAAACACAGAAAATAAGGCCAATGCTAAATACTTCATTTTAAAAAAATTTAATTTATTAGTTATAATTTACAATTCGTCGTAATGCTAATCTATAATTTACAATATTACATTACTTTTGTTGTAATGAATACATTTAAACAAATAACAAGCTTACAAAATCCGCTTATTAAAAAAACTTTAGTACTAAAAGACAAGTCTAGAGAGCGCAAAAAAAGTAATCTTTTTGTGCTAGAAGGTGCTAGAGAGTTACAACTTGCTTTAAAAGGAAACTATAGTATTAACACCTTGTTTTTTTGTAAAGATTTAATTTCTGAGCAGGCTATTACAGACTTAATTAAAAATAATAGCACCACAAATGTTATAGAGGTTAACTTAGATGTGTACCAAAAAATAGCATACAGATCTACTACAGAAGGTGTAGTAGCACTTGTAAAAAGTAAAAATCACAGTTTAACCAACCTAGAACTTTACAACAATAAACCGTTAATTTTGGTTGCAGAGGCTCCAGAAAAGCCAGGTAATATTGGTGCCTTATTGCGTACTGCAGATGCAGCAAATTTAGATGCTGTTATTATTGCTAATCCTAAAACAGATCTGTACAACCCAAACATTATACGTTCTAGTGTTGGTTGTGTATTTACTACTAAAATTGCAACGGGCTCTACTTCAGAAATTATAGCATATTTAAAAGAAAACAATATTGCTACGTATTGCGCTGCATTAACCGCTTCAAAAACATATACAACTGTAGATTATACCAGCGGATCTGCCATTGTAGTTGGTACAGAGGCTACTGGTTTATCAAAAGAGTGGTTAAGCAACTCTAACCAAAATATTATAATTCCTATGGAAGGGCAAATAGACTCTATGAATGTTTCTGTTGCTGCAGCTGTAGTTATTTTTGAAGCTAAACGACAAAGAAGATAGTATTTACTATTTTTACAAAACCAAACCACCACCAATAACTATATATATGAGTATTCTTTTTTATGTAATACTAGGCATTATTGTATTGCAGTTTACAATAGATGCAGTTGTAGATTATTTAAATGCTAAAAAATTTAAAGAAGCCATACCGCAAGAATTAAACGGTATTTTTAATGAAGAAGAATACATTAAATCTCAGCGCTACAAGACTGCCAACTATAGATTTGGAGTTTTTTCTGGCAGCTTTTCTGTACTATTAACCATTTCTTTTTTGCTTTTTGGAGGATTTGCATGGGTAGATAATTTTGCCCGTAGTATAACAGAAAACCCCATTTTAATTGCAATTATTTTTTTTGGTATTATAATGATAGGAAACAGTATTTTAAACGTACCATTATCTTACTATAGCACCTTTGTAATAGAAGAAAAATTTGGCTTTAATAAAACTACTAAAACGTTATTTTTTATAGACTTAATTAAAAGTTGGTTTTTAACAGCTATTATTGGCGGTGCCCTTTTGGCGCTAGTAATTTGGTTTTATAATTGGGCAGGAACAAATTTTTGGATATATGCTTGGGTAGTAATTTCTATCATCTCAATTTTTATGAATATGTTTTATAGCAAGCTTATAGTGCCGCTATTTAACAAACAAACGCCTTTAGAAAATGGCAGTCTAAAAACCAAAATTGAAGAGTATGCCCAAAAAGTTGGGTTTGAGCTACAAAATATTTTTATAATAGATGGCTCTAAGAGATCTACAAAAGCAAATGCATATTTTTCTGGTTTTGGTAAGCAAAAAAGGGTTACATTGTATGATACGCTTGTAAAAGATTTAAATGAAGAGGAGATAATTGCCGTTTTAGCGCATGAAGTTGGGCATTACAAACGCAAACATATCTTATTTAATTTAACAGCATCAATTTTACTTACGGGCTTAACATTATACATTTTATCTATCTTTATAAATACACCTAGTATTTCTTTAGCCATTGGTGTAGATGTACCAAGTTTTCATGCTGCATTAATTGGTTTTGGTATTTTATACAGTCCTATATCAGAAATCACAAGCTTAATAATGAACTACTTATCTAGAAAATTTGAATACCAAGCAGATGATTATGCAAAAAATACATATGCATCTATGCCATTAATAACATCATTAAAAAAACTTTCTAAAACAAGTTTAAGTAATCTTACACCCCACCCTGCGTATGTTTTCATGAACTACTCTCACCCTACTTTAATTGACAGAATTAACAATTTAAAAAAATAATTTTTGTTGATTATTAACAAACTTTAATGTAATTTTAGTTTATATGACAGAAGCTGAAATAGAAAAAGAAAATAAAGAAATTACACGCCAGTATAAAGAATTACTACGCGTTAGTTACTTAACACTTTCTGATGAAGATAAAAAACTCATTAGATCTGCTTTTGAAATTGCTGTAGATGCACACAAAGACCAACGCAGAAAATCTGGTGAAGCTTATATTTTTCACCCAATAGCTGTTGCAAGAATTGTAGCTTCAGAAATAGGGTTAGATGCTGTATCTATAGCCTCTGCACTACTGCATGATGTTGTAGAAGACACAGAATATACACTTGCAGATATAGAGCGTTTGTTTGGTGAAACTGTAGCTAAAATTGTAGATGGTTTAACTAAAATTGCTCACCTAAAAAAGGATATGAATGTATCCCAACAGGCAGAAAATTTTAGAAAAATGCTTTTAACCTTAAATGATGATGTTAGGGTTATTATTATTAAAATAGCAGACCGTTATCACAATATGCTCACTATGGATTCTATGCCAGAGCATAAACAGCTAAAAATAGCTTCTGAAACACTTTATATTTATGCGCCTCTTGCACACAGAATAGGACTTTACAACATAAAAACAGAACTTGAAGATTTAAGTTTAAAGTATACAGAGCCCGAAGTTTATAATGACATTTTAGATAAAATTGAAGAAACTAAAGAAGAGCAACAAGAATACATAGACTCTTTTTCGCATACCATACAAGACTCTTTAGATAAAGAAGGATTAAATTACACCATTAAAGGCCGTATGAAGTCTATTTTTTCTATTCGTAGAAAAATGAAAGTACAAAATGTGCCTTTTGATGAAATTTATGACAAGTTTGCTATTCGAATAATTTACAAATCAGATAAAGCAAATGAAAAATTTTTAGCGTGGAAAATTTACTCTGTAGTAACAGACAATTTTACTCCTAACCCCGTACGCTTACGAGATTGGATATCTTCTCCTAAATCTACGGGTTATGAAGCCTTGCACATTACCGTTATGGGACCAGATGCCAAATGGGTAGAGGTACAAATACGTAGTGAGCGTATGCATGAAATTGCAGAAAAAGGATATGCTGCACACTTTAAATACAAACACGGAGACCAAAAAGAACAAGGCATAGAGGTTTGGTTAAATAGACTACAAGAAGCTTTAGAAAATGCCAATACAAATGCGGTAGATTTTGTAGAGGAATTTAAACTAAACCTATATTCTAAAGAAATATTTGTTTTTACACCACAAGGAGATTTAAAATCCTTACCAAAAGGTGCAACTTCTTTAGATTTTGCCTTTCATATACACTCTGAAATTGGATTAAAGACCAGAGGAACTAAAGTAAATGGCAAGCTTGTACCTTTAAATACTATTTTACATAGTGGAGACCAAGTAGAGGTAATTACATCAGAAAAAAGCAAACCTAACCAAAGCTGGCTAGACTATGCTACTACAGCACGCGCAAGATCTAAAATTAAATCTTCATTAAGAGAAGAGAAAAAAGAAATTGCAGAAGAAGGTAAGGAAATTCTTCGTCGTAAATTAAAATCGCAAAAAATTAGTTTTAATGAAGATACTATAAACAAAATGGTGTCTCACTTTAAACTAAGAACAAGCTTAGATTTGTTTTACAGAATTGCCACTGGCTCTATAGATAATAATCAAATTAAAGATTTTGCATCATCATATAGCAACGCCTTTATCAGTTTCTTTAAAAATAGAATTAGAAGAAATACAACACCAGAAAACATAGATAAAGAAGAGATTACTGCAAAGTATGATCAGTTAGTTTTTGGTAAAGAAGAAGAAAAATTAAAATATAAACTGTCACAGTGTTGTAACCCAATACCTGGTGATGATGTTTTTGGTTTTATTAGTGTAAACGAAGGTATTAAAGTACATACTAAAAATTGTCCAAATGCCATATCTTTACAATCTAATTATGCATATAGAATTATACAAGCTAAGTGGATAGATTCTTCTCAGCAAGAATTTACAGCAAATATAAAATTAACCGGAATAGACAATATTGGTTTAATTAGTGACTTAACTTCTATTATTTCTCAACAAATGCACGTGAATATGAGAAGCGTAAACTTTAGCACAGATGGCGGCACTTTCTCAGGAAAAATAACGGTTGTAGTTAAAAATAATTCTATCTTAATTAAGCTTATTAACAATTTAAAGAAAATTAACGGTATAGATAAAGTAGTTAGACTTTAAAATTTACACTACATTTGCAAACCGAAAAGCTGTAGAAAATACTATGGGTAGTAACAAAAATCAAGACATTGTAAAAAATGTCTTCACGACTTTTTTAGAGGAAAACGGACACAGAAAAACACCCGAACGCTACGCTATACTCCAAGAAATTTACGAAAGTGAAGATCATTTTGATATAGAATCTCTTTATATTAAAATGAAAAATAAAAACTATAGAGTAAGTAGAGCAACCTTATACAACACTATTGAACTTTTATTAGATTGTAAATTGGTACGTAAACACCAATTTGGCAAAAATCAGGCTCAGTATGAGAAATCTTATTTTGATAGGCAACATGATCATGTTATACTAACAGATACAGGTGAGGTAATGGAGTTTTGTGACCCTAGAATTCAGTCAATAAAAAAAACAATAGAAGATGTGTTTGATATTAAAATAACAAACCACTCACTATATTTTTACGGAACAAAAAACAAAAAAGAAAACAACTAACCAATTACAAGTAATGGCAGTAGATTTACTACTAGGACTCCAATGGGGAGACGAAGGAAAAGGAAAAATTGTTGATGTATTAACTAAAGATTACGATATTATCGCTCGTTTTCAAGGTGGGCCAAATGCCGGACATACCTTAGAGTTTGACGGTATTAAACACGTACTTAGAACAATACCATCTGGAATTTTTCATAAAAAAGCAATGAACGTTATTGGTAACGGTGTTGTTATAGACCCAGTTGTTTTTGTAAAAGAATTAGAAGGTTTAGACCAGTTTAATATAGATTACAAGGCTAAACTAATTATTTCTAGAAAAGCACATTTAATTTTACCAACCCACCGCTTATTAGATGCAGCTTCTGAAGCATCTAAAGGAAAAGCTAAAATTGGTTCTACATTAAAAGGTATTGGTCCAACTTATATGGATAAAACTGGTAGAAACGGTATGCGTGTTGGAGATTTAGAATTAGATTCTTGGAAAGAGAAATACCGTCATTTAGCAGATAAACATGAAACTATGATTAGTTTCTACAATGTAGATGTACAGTATGATTTAGAAGAGATGGAAGTTGAATTTTTTGATGCTGTAGAACGCTTAAAAGAATTAACTTTTATAGATAGTGAAGAATATTTAAACCAAGCCATTAAATCTGGTAAAACAATACTAGCAGAAGGCGCACAAGGATCTTTATTAGATATTGATTTTGGAACATACCCTTTTGTAACTTCTTCTAACACAACAGCAGCTGGTGCTTGTACTGGTTTAGGTATTGCTCCTAACAAGGTTAAGGAAGTTTACGGTATTTTTAAAGCTTACACTACACGTGTTGGTTCTGGCCCATTCCCTACAGAATTGTTTGATGAAGTTGGTGCCAATATGGCTAAAGTAGGCCATGAATTTGGAGCTGTAACCGGTAGGCCTCGCCGTTGTGGCTGGTTAGACCTTGTTGCGCTAAAATATGCTTGCCAAGTTAACGGTGTAACACAATTAAATATGATGAAGGGCGATGTACTTTCTGGTTTTGACAGCCTTCAAGTATGTACTGCTTATGAGTATAAAGGAGAAAAAATATCTCATTTACCTTATAACATAGAACCAGAAAATGTAAAACCTATTTATACCGAGTTTCCTTGTTGGAAAGAGGATTTAACAAAAATGACAGATCCTTCTCAATTCCCTAAAGAATTAAATGAGTACATAGATTTTCTAGAAAAAGAATTAGAAATTCCTATTAAAATTATTTCTGTTGGTCCAGATAGAAAACAGACAATTAATAGATAAACATAAAAAGCCACATTTTAAAAATGTGGTTTTTTTTATGCTACAATAGACTAAAAAGAGCATAATCTTAAATCTATGCCAATCTGTTATCAGAACAATCAAAAAAAACCTATTTTTGACCAAAATTTTAAGACTTGCTTAAATACAAATTAGTTATTGGCTTAATCTTATTTGTTTTTAGTGTTAACGCACAAAATAAATCAACAGAAAAAAAACAAATAAAAATAGTACACGGTGCTAACTTTACTAAAGATGAAGTTAAGCTACCTGGTGCATCTATATTTAGTAGAGATAGTGAAAGACAAGTAGAGTTTGAACACCAAGGAGCAACCCTTTGGTGTGATGTTGCTGTGTTTTACCCAAAAGAAAACAGACTTCTTGCGATAGACAATGTACGTATGCAGCAAGGAGACTCTATACAAATGGATAGTGGCAAACTTGAATATTTTGGAGATATTAAACTTGCAAAGGCATCTAAAAATGTGGTTTTACAAAGTCCAGATGCTACACTTACCACAGATACTTTATATTTTGACAGAGAAAAACAAGAATCTTACTACAGACATTTTGGAACTATAGTAGACACTGCTAATACAATAAAAAGTAGAATTGGTAGGTTTTTTATGGAAACCAACAAATACCAGTTGTTGGATAGTGTTACTGTAGAAAATCCTAAATACCACGTATTGTCTGAGCAAATGGATTATTACACAGATTCAGAACACGTTTATATGTATGGTCCGTCTACAATTACAGGAAAAGACTATGTAATGTATTGCGAACGCGGATATTACGATTCTAAAGTAGAAACGGGTTATGGTATAAAAAATACACGCATAGATTACAGCAATAAAATTATTGAGGGAGACAGCGTTTACTTTAACAAAAGAAAACAATTTGCATCTGCAACTAATAACATAGTAGTTACCGACACCGTAAACGATGGTGTTATTAGAGCGCATTACGCAGAAGTATACAAAGAAAAAGATTCTGTTTTTGCTACCAAAAGAGCTGTTGCTATTAATGTAATGGAGAAAGACTCTTTATATATGCATGGAGACACTTTAATGGTAACTGGCAAACCAGACAATAGAATTATACGTGCGTTTAGAGATGCAAAGTTTTTTAAAACAGATATAAGTGGTAAATGTGATTCTATACATTTTGATCAAAAAACTGGAATAACGCAACTTATTACAAACCCTATTATTTGGAATATAGACAACCAAATGACAGGAGATAGCATACATTTAATAAGCGATTTAGAGACGGATAAATTAGACTCTTTAAAGGTAATTAATAATGCTTTTATAATATCTTTAGATACAATTAGTAAAACCGGTTACAACCAAGCTAAAGGCAAAAACCTATTTGGCAAGTTTATTAATAACGAACTTAATTTTATAGATCTAGTACAAAATGTAGAGGTTATTTATTACTCTTATAATGATCAAAATGAGTTTATTGGTATAGATAAATCGCTCTGTGGTAAAGTTACTATGGAGATGAAAGAAAACGCAATAGACGTAATAACGTACTATATTAATCCAAGTGGCGACACTTTTCCTGAGGGCCAAGAACCAGAAACAGGTGTTAAATTAAAAGGTTTTGTGTGGTACGGAGACCAGCGTATTTATACCAAAGATGATATTTTTGGAGAAGATGATAACAACATTGTTCTACCCGTAATTAGAGGAATTAGCAACCCTATAGATATAGATGCTGAGGAACAAGAAAGACATAAAAACCAAGGAGATCCCATAAATAATCCGCCAAACACTAAGGCTACAAGAAAAAAAGGAACTCCAAAACCCACATTATCCAAGCCACAGTCTAAACTTAGGCAACAAAAATAAATTACAGGTGAAAAAGGACTTTTTACACTACCAAGCACAAACTAGTCCGCATCCTTTAACTTTACAAGTTTCTAGAGCTAGCGGCAGTTATATTTATGATGAAAACAACAATGCACATTTAGATTTTGTTGCAGGTGTTTCTGCTTGCACTTTAGGTCATTGTCACCCAAAAGTGGTAGATGCAATTACCAAACAAGCATCAGAATATATGCACGTTATGGTTTATGGAGAATATGTACAAGAACCAGCTGTAACCTATGCAAAGTTTTTAGCTTCCCTACTACCCCCTAATTTAGAAACTACCTATTTGGTTAATTCTGGAACGGAAGCTATAGAAGGAGCCTTAAAATTAGCCAAAAGAACCACAAAAAGACATAAAATTATTGCAGCTCGTAATTCTTACCACGGTAATACTATGGGCAGTATGAGTGTTTCGGGTGCAGAATCGCAAAAAAGCGCTTACAGGCCGCTAGTGCCTGGCACAACTTTTATAGAGTTTAACTCTGATAAAAACCTAGATAAAATTACTAAAGATACAGCTGCTGTAATTTTAGAAACAATACAAGGTGGTGCTGGTTTTATAGTACCAACAAACAACTATTTACAAAAAGTAAGAGCACGCTGTACAGCTGTTGGTGCCTTATTAATTTTAGACGAAATACAACCAGGGTTTGGTAGAACAGGTAAGCTATTTGCTTTTGAGCACTACAACTGTATACCAGACATTTTAGTTATTGGTAAAGGTATGGCCTCTGGTATGCCTGTGGGTGCTTTTGTGGCATCAAACCAAATAATGAAAAACCTACAAACCAATCCTAAACTAGGACATATTACAACTTTTGGTGGAAATCCTGTTATTGCTGCCGCAAGTTTAGCTACTTTGCAGGAATTAACTACAAGTTCGCTTATTAATGATACTCTAGAAAAAGAAAAATTGTTTAAAAAGCTCCTAAAACACAAATACATTTCAGAAATACGGGGCAAAGGTTTAATGCTAGCTGTTATGTTAATAAATGTAGATATTACAAACCATGTTGTAATGCATTGCGCTAAAAACAGACTAATATTATTTTGGTTATTATTTGAGCCCAAAGCACTACGTATTTCTCCTCCACTAACTATTTCTAATGAAGAAATTAGTAAAGGATGCAAGCTTATTTTAGAGGCTTTAGACTCCTACAAAAAGTAATTTGTTAACTATTTTGTTAATAATATACACTGTAGTATTCAAAAAAAAGTAACCTAAAACCTTACTTTTATTTTAATCTTATCAAGCAAGAAAGAATTTATATGGCATTTGAAGCTGAAGAAAGACCTGATAGACCAATAGCAAAATTTGAGTCAATGCTAAAGACAGATGACGTCTACTTCTTTGACGCGGAAGATTTTGAAGACATTATTCACCATTATTTAAACAATGGAAAAATGTCATTGGCAAAAAAAGCCATTAAAATTGGCTTAACACAACACCCAAGTACCATAGAGTTAAAACTTTTAGAAGTAGAGGTACATGTTTTTGAAAACAACCTTGAACTTGCAGAAAGTATGCTAGATAGTTTACAAACTATTGATAGCAATAATGAAGAAATATACATACAAAGAGCAAATATATTTTCTAAAAAAGACGACCATAGCAAAGCTATACAATTGTTAGAAAAGGCCTTAACCTTATCTGAAGATTCTATAGACATACATTCCTTATTAGGTATGGAACACCTTTTTATGGATAATTTTGAAGAAGCTAAAAAACATTTTATACAATGTGTTTTGTTTGATGAACATGATTATGCATCTTTATATAACATTATTTATTGTTTTGACTTTTTAGAAGATTTTGATGGTGCAATTGTATTTTTAAATGATTACCTAGAAAAAAACCCATACTGTGAGGTAGCTTGGCACCAACTAGGTAAACAGTATATAGAAAAAGGAATGTACAAAGAAGCTATTGCTGCTTTTGACTTTGCTATTATTTCTGATGACAGTTTTGTTGGCGCTTATTTTGAGAAAGGAAAAATTCTTGAAAAATTAAAACGCTACAATGAAGCTATAGAAAATTATGAAATTACCATAGAAATAGAAGATCCTTCTGCTTTTGCATACTTACGTATTGGAAAATGTCACGAAAAAATAGGAAACACAGAACTAGCTAAATTATTTTATTACAAAACTGTTCACGAAGACCCTTTATTAGATAAAGGATGGCTAGCAATTACAAGCTTTTACATTAAACAAGAAAATTATATAAAGGCTAAAGAATACATTACTAAAGCCATTAATATAGAGGAAGAAAACTTATTTTATTGGGAAAAAAGTGCATTAATACACGAAGCCTTAGGTATAATTGATGATGCAGAAATAGCCTATCAAAAAATGGTAGACCTAGGAGATTGTGAACTTAAAACCTGGTTAAACTGGAGTAGTTTAGTAATAAAAAAAGGAGATTTACACTCTGCAATTCAAATATTACAACAAGCGCTAGAGTTTTACCCAAATAATGCTGAAATTTTATACAAAATTGCTGGCTCTCATATGGTTTTAAACCAGACTATTAAAACAAAAGAGTATTTAGTAAAAGCATTACAAGTTAACGCTAAAAAAGTAGTGGTATTTAAGGCAGATTTTCCTCAGTTTAAAAATAATGAGTGGATCAACAACATTATTGTAGAATATAGTAACTCTTAAAAATAAATCTATATTTTTACGTTTTTTATTACAATTATGAAAGAACGTAACTTACTACAGTATTTAATTATTACACTAAAAGGTTTAGCAATGGGTGCAGCAGATGCTGTACCAGGAGTTTCTGGAGGTACTATTGCTTTTATTTCGGGTATTTATGAAGAGTTAATAAACACTATTAGTAATGTTAACTTATCATTATTTAAAACCTTAAAAAAAGATGGTATTAAAGCCTTCTGGAAACAAGCAAACGGTAATTTTATATTGGCCCTATTAACAGGAATAATAATTAGCTTTATTTCTTTTATGCGTTTGGCAAAATACTTAATAGAATATCACCCTATTTTAATATGGTCTTTCTTTTTTGGTTTAATTGTAGTGAGCATTTATTTTGTTGGTAAACAAATTACAAAATGGAGCGCCATAACAGTTATTGCTTTAATTATTGGTGCGGGCTTAGCTTATTATATAACTAGCTTACCTGCTTTAGCGGCAAATACAAACCCTTACTACTTACTTTTTGCCGGCGCCGTTGCCATTTGCGCAATGATTTTACCGGGTATTTCAGGGTCATTTATTTTAGTAATAATGGGCGCTTATAAGACATTAAGTGATGCATTTCATGATTTTGATTTTAAAAAAATAGCTCTATTTGCTACGGGAGCGTTAATTGGGCTACTTAGTTTTAGTAGAATTTTAAAATGGTTATTTAAAAATTACCACAATACAACCCTGGCACTTTTAACAGGTTTTATACTAGGTTCATTAAATAAAGTGTGGCCATGGAAAAAAACAATAACCGTAATGATTGATGAAACAGGAGAAATTGTTCCTTTTAGTAGTGTTTCGGATCTTGGTACACTTGCTGTACACCAAAAAAATATCAATAATTTTGAATCTTTAAAAACAGTTACCGAGCAAAGTATTATACCAATAAAATACTCAGAATTAAACCATTATATAGACCCACAAACTATGGTGGCAATTGCATTAATGGTAACAGGTTTTTTAACTATTTTTATACTAGAAAAAATAGCTACAAAAAACAAATAACTATAATGGCACATACTAGAACATCTTTAGACAAGTTTCTCCTTGTTGTAAAAGGACTATGTATGGGTGCTGCCAATAAAGTACCAGGCGTATCTGGCGGTATAGTGGCGTTTGTTGCTGGATTTTATGAAGAGTTTATATACTCTCTTCAAAAATTTAATTTTAAAGCTTTAAAACTGCTTTTAAATGGCAGACTTAAAAGTTTTTTTACTTACATAAATGGCAACTTTATTAGCTTGCTAATTTTTGGTATGTTGGTAAGTTATTTTAGTGTATCAAAAATTTTAGATTATTTTTTAGAACACAATGAGCTTAACGTTTGGTCCTGCTTTTTTGGTCTAATTATAGGCTCTATTTACTACATTGCTAAGGACTTTGACTATTGGAATAAGAAAACCATTTTTGCTGCAATAATTGGGTTACTAATAGGTGTGTCTATAAGTTTTTTAAATCCTGCTAAAGAAAATGACAATCTTTTGTTTATTTTCTTTTGTGGTATTATTAGTGTTTCTGGTATGACACTTCCAGGTTTATCTGGTTCTTTTATTTTAATATTACTAGGAAACTACGTATTACTCTTAGTGGATTCTGTTAACGCATTATACGACACTTTTGCGGAAATAATTAAAGGCGATTTTAGTTTTACAAAAAATACAGAGCGATTAAACACTTTAACCATACTTGGTGTTTTTACTACTGGTTCTGCTGTTGGTTTAGTAACACTATCTCATATCATAAGTTACGTTTTAAAACACTTTAAACATATAACTACAGCTGTTATTTTGGGCTTTATAACTGGTTCTCTTGGTGTTGTTTGGCCTTGGAAAAAAACCGTGTATAAAGTAGATGAGTTTGGGAATATATTAATAGACTCCAACGGAAACCAAATTATTCAGAATTATTCTCGCTATTTTCCAGATTTTGTGATATCTGAAACTTGGTGGGCAGTTTTTTTTGTAGTTATAGGAATAAGTATTTTATTAGGCCTAGATTGGTATGGAAAAAACAGAAAAACAAAAGTATAAATATGGTTTAATAGGAAAGGATATTGAATATTCTTTCTCCAGAAACTACTTTACCCAAAAGTTTAAAAAACTTGGGTTAAGCAACTGTGTATATGTAAATTTTGATTATCAAAATATTAATGAATTTAAAACTACCTTAAAAAACAATACCAACATTAAAGGTTGCAATGTTACCATACCTTATAAACAAAGTATTATACCGTTTTTAACTAGTTTAGACGCAAAAGCAAAAGCTATAGGAGCTGTAAACACTATTAAATTTACAGAAAACGGATTAATTGGTTACAATACAGATGCATACGGATTTAAAAAATCTATAGAACCTCATTTAAAAAAACATCACAAAAGAGCTTTAATTTTAGGTACTGGTGGAGCATCTAAGGCAGTAAAATATGTATTAGAAGAATTAGATATTATATGTACATATGTTTCCAGATCACCTAAAGAAAATCAATTTACATATGCAGAATTAAGCAGTAGCATTTTAAAAAACCATACCGTAATAGTTAACTGTACTCCTTTAGGAACACACCCTAACATTACAGATAAACCGGCTATTCCCTACCAATATTTAACAAAAGAACATTTGCTTTTTGATTTAATTTACAACCCAGACAAAACAGCATTTTTAAGCGCAGGAGAAAAACAAGGGGCTGCCATTAGTAACGGACAACATATGTTAGAATACCAAGCAGAAGAGTCTTGGAGAATTTGGAACAGCTAAAAAAAATTAAATTTAGAATACCTTAAATAATGAATTACTACTCGTTAAACAAAAAAGCACCCAATACTACATTTAAAAATGCAGTAATTAAGGGTTTGGCACCAGATAAAGGATTATACTTTCCTGAAAGTATTACCCCCTTACCCGAGGATTTCTTTAAAAACATAGATAATTTATCTAATATAGAAATTGCTTTTGCCGCCATTAAGCAATTTGTTTCTCCAGAAATTCCAGAGGATGTTTTAAAAACTATTGTAGAAGAAACGCTGTCTTTTGATTTTCCTGTTATTCAGCTAAATGAAAACGTATCTACATTAGAACTTTTTCACGGACCAACAATGGCATTTAAAGATGTTGGGGCTCGTTTTATGGCTCGTTGTCTTGGCTATTTTAATAAAGATAACACCAATGAGGTAACTGTTTTGGTAGCAACATCTGGAGATACCGGTGGTGCCGTGGCAAATGGATTTTTAGGTGTAAAAGGTGTTAATGTAGTTATTTTATATCCTAGCGGAAAAGTAAGTGACATACAAGAAAAGCAATTAACAACTTTAGGGCAAAACATAACTGCTTTAGAGGTAGATGGCGTTTTTGATGACTGCCAAGATATGGTAAAACGTGCATTTTTAGATGAAGAACTAACAAGTAAAATGCAACTAACCTCTGCAAACTCAATTAACGTAGCTCGTTGGTTACCTCAACTTTTCTACTTTATGTTTGCATACAAACAACTACACAATTCTCATAAAAACATTGTATTTTCTGTACCAAGCGGTAATTTTGGTAATATATGTGCTGGTATGATGGCGCAGCAGTTAGGTCTGCCAATTCGTAAGTTTATAGCTTCAAACAATAAAAATAATGTTGTTACTAATTATTTAAAAACTGAAGAGTATACTCCAAAACCATCTATACAAACCATAAGTAATGCTATGGATGTTGGTAACCCTAGTAACTTTATTCGCATACAGGAAATATATAAAAATAACTTTGCAGACCTAAAAGATAATTTGTCTTCTTTTAGCTTTTCTGATGAAGAAACAAAAGAAGCTCTTGCACATATTTACAAAACTTATAACTATGTTGCAGATCCACACGGAGCTGTTGGTTACTTAGGCTGCAAAGAATATCTAAAAAAGAATAAAGATGTACATTGTGTGTTTTTAGAAACAGCACACCCAACAAAATTTTTAGATGTGGTTGAAGAAGTAATTAAAGAAAAACAACCATTACCAGAGCAAATACAAGAGGTTATGCATAAAACAAAAGTAGCTACCAAAATTGGCAGCTACAATGAGTTAAAATCTTATTTATTAAATAATTAAGCTTTTACAGTAGAAAATTTGTCTAAAGCCTCACCTATTAAAGTATCTCCTTTAATAATTTCAAAAGTGACTTTGTTTGCTACATCATCATTTAATGTTCTTACTAATGTTTGGGCAACATCATTTCTACTAATTTCACCTCTTTTATGTAACTTTTCTTGGAGCTCTATTTGGTTATGGGGCTCCTTATTAGTTAATGATCCAGGGCGCACAATACTATAATTTAATCCACTTGTTTTTAAGTATTCATCTGCGTTATGCTTTGCCTTTAAGTATTCTTGCAGCTCCTCTGCCTCCTCCGGCTTATCTGCTCCCATAGAACTTAACATTACAAACTTTTTAATGTTGTTTTGTTTAGATGCATCAATTAATCTTTTTGCTCCTTCTTGGTCTACCTCTACTACTTTTTTTCCTCCAGACCCGGCAGCAAAAAGCACCTTATCTACATTTTCTATTTTATTAAATACTTTATCTACATCGCCCTCTAAGTCTCCAAGAACAGTATCTATTTGTTTTGCTTTAAAATATTCTTTTTGCTCTTCTTTTCTAACCATTGCTATAGGGTTAAAATATTGAGATTCTTTTAAAAGGTTTACTATTTGTTTTCCTGTGGTACCATTGGCACCGGCTACTAATATATTTTCCATATTCTTAGTATAACATCTAACAAGGCCAATTCCTAAAATTTTAACTTGTTTAACGTAAGCTTAATAGAAATTAACATAGTTTATACACACTAATTTTTGCTTATTTTTTTAGCGCAATGAGAAGTCAAAAAACTAGAGAACAACCTATTTTAATACCTATGCAAATTTATAAAACAAACAATTTTCGATACCTTTGACAAAAAAACTAACAATAGTCTAATTATATAAATTGTTTTAATGAAAAATACTGCATTAACATCTACTCACGAGGCACTTGGCGCTAAAATGGTTCCTTTTGCTGGTTACAATATGCCTGTTTCTTATGCTGGTGTAAATATAGAACACGAAACTGTACGTAACGGTGTTGGCGTTTTTGATGTGTCGCATATGGGTGAATTTTTAATTGAAGGTCCTAATGCATTAGATTTAATACAAAAAGTAACATCTAATGACGCATCTAAATTAGTAGTTGGTAAAGCTCAGTACAGCTGTTTACCTAATGAAACTGGTGGTATTGTAGATGATCTTATTGTTTACAAATTAAAAGATGAGCAGTATTTACTAGTTGTTAATGCTTCTAATATTGATAAAGATTGGAACCACATAACTAAATACAATGAAACTATAAATGCAGAAATGCGTAACATATCTGAAGGATACTCTTTATTAGCTATACAAGGTCCTAAGGCTATTGAAGCTATGCAGTCTGTTACATCTGTAGATTTAGCTACTATTAAATTTTATACTTTTGAAGTTGCAGATTTTGCTGGGATAGAAAATGTCATTATTTCTGCTACGGGTTATACTGGTTCTGGAGGATTTGAAATTTATTGTAAAAACGAAGAAGTAAAACAAATTTGGGATGCTGTTTTTAAAGCAGGTGCAGATTTTGGTATTGCACCTATTGGATTAGCTGCTAGAGATACGCTACGTTTAGAAATGGGTTATTGTTTGTATGGGAATGACATAAATGATACAACTTCTCCTTTTGAAGCTGGTTTAGGATGGATTACCAAATTCACCAAAGATTTTGTTAATAGTGATGCTTTAGCTGTACAAAAAGCAAACGGACCAGAACGTAAACTAATTGCTTTTGAACTTACAGAAAGAGGTATTCCTAGACACGATTATGATATAGTAGATGCAGATGGTGCTAAAATTGGTGTAGTTACCTCTGGTACTATGTCACCATCTCTTAACAAAGGTATTGGCTTAGGCTATGTACCAACGGATTTATCTAGTGCAGGTACAGAAATTTTTATACAGATTAGAAAAAAGGCAGTTGCTGCAACTGTTGTAAAATTACCTTTTTATAAGGCATAATTTTTATATGATAGATTTTCAAGGTATTATCAACAACATTCATAACAACTTAAGTAAAGAAGAGGTTAAGGGTGTTGTTGCATCTTACATTCCAGAATTATTTAAACAAACCACTAATAGTTTTGGTATTTACCTGCATTGTATTAATGGAGAAAGTTATGCTGTTGGTGATGCATACACACCTTTTTCTATACAAAGTATATCAAAAGTTTTAGCACTATCTAAAGCAATAGCGTTTGAGGATAATAATATATGGCAACGTGTAGATGTTGAGCCCTCTGGAAACCCTTTTAACCATTTATCGTTGCTAGAATTAGAAAACGGTATACCAAGAAACCCTTTAATAAATTCTGGGGCATTAGTAATTGCAGATATATTGGTTACACATTTAAAAAATCCTAAAAAAGACTTTTTAAACTATGTAAGAACCATTGCTAATGACCAGACAATAAATTACAATACGGATGTAGCTGCATCTGAAAAAAGAACTGGTTACACAAATTATGCAGCAGCCAACCTTTTAAAGTCTTTTAACAACCTAAATAATAATGTAGAGGATGTTTTAGATTTTTATTTTCACCAGTGTTCTATAGATATGAGCTGTGCGCAATTAGCCAATGCTTTTTATTTATTTGCCAATAGTGGTAAGTGTATAAACCATATACAGCACATACCTATTAGCCAGGCAAAACGTATTAACGCAATTATGCTTACTTGTGGTTTTTATGATGAAGCAGGAGAATTTGCCTTTAGAGTAGGTTTACCAGGCAAGAGTGGTGTTGGTGGCGGAATTGTAGCGCTATTACCAAATAACTTTATTATTTCTACTTGGGCTCCAGGCTTAAACCCTAAAGGAAATTCATTATTAGGAATGCAAGCTTTGGAGCAATTTACGACTGAGACTAAAATCTCTATTTTTTAAGAACTAAAGTGCGTAATGAAGGAGAAGAAATCTAAAGATAGAATTTTAATTCTAGGAGCAAGTGGCTTTATAGGTAATGCAATTTACAAAGAGCTGTATGCGTATTATGACACCTATGGCACCTATTGCTTTAATAACAAAAAATTTGAAGATAATGGACAGTTTTTTTATTACAATGTTGAAGAAACAGACATTTATGAACTGTTAGAAATTGTAAAGCCTAATTATATTATATCTGCTATTCGTGGTAATTTTGCCGCACAAGTATTGGCTCACCAACATATAGTAGAATATGTTACTAAGCACAATACCAAATTAATCTTTTTATCTTCGGCCAATGTTTTTGATGCTTACAGCAAATACCCTTCTTATGAGTTAGACAAAACATTGTCTTTAAGTATTTATGGGCGTTTAAAAATTAAGATTGAAAATATGTTGCTTAGATTACCTAAAAATAAAGCTATTATTGTACGCTTACCTATGGTGTTTGGTAATAACACACCAAGAATTAGGGAAATAAAAAATTTGCTTCAACTTAAAGAACCTATTGAGGTTTTTCCTAATTTAATTTTTAATGTTACCTATATAGACAAACTTACCCAACAATTACATTACATCATTAACCATAAAAAAACTGGTGTTTTTCATTTAGGAAGTACAGATTTGGTACATCATGAAGACTTTATTAAAGAAATAGTATCTAAAATAGGATTATATAACCCTGTGTATAAAAGAGTTTTTACTTCTAACGATGATAGGTATTTAGCCGTGCTTCCAAAAAACAATAAACTACCTAAACATTTACAAATTACTTACCAAGATACTATAGATCATCATCTTTTTTCCTAATAAATAGATTATTACATAACTACTTCTTGTAACTTTGCAATACACTAAATTTTATACCGATGCAAAAATATACAACTGAAGAAATAACAAGTAAATTAAACAACTTAGATGGTTGGGATTATACTGATGGCGCTTTAGAAACTACGTTTGAGTTTAAAAATTTTAAAGAAACTTTTTGCGTTATGACGCGTATTGCTTTTGAATGTGAATTACAAGATCACCACCCAGATTGGACTAACGTTTATAATACACTTACCATACGCCTTAATACTCACGATGCAGGAGGAGTTACAGAAAAAGATTTTGCACTGGCTAAAACTATTGAAGAGATTATAGACAGTGAATAAATATATAACCTAGCCATTATACGCTAGGTTTTTTTATATCTTTCTTTTTGCCAATTTACTTGCAATTACACTAATTATTAAAATTTGGGTTGCGTGAAAAAGCATTATGGGCAACAATACAATTCCTATTACTGCCATATTACCAAATATTATTTTAGAAAAAACTGTACCATGTACTAATGATTTTTTTGTGCCGCAAAACTGAGCCGTAATTTTATCTTCTATATTAAAATTAAGCTTTGCAGCTATAAAACCTGTACTAAAATAAGTAATAGTAAAAAGAACTAGCACACCAACTAAAAGAAATAACAAGTCTAATACAGAAATAGCACTAAAAACATTGTCTGTAAATGAAGATGAAAAACTTTTGTAAATTATTAATAATATAATAGACTTGTCAAACAAGGTAATTTTATTACTATGTTTTTGTGCAAATGTACCCCAGTAACGTTGTAATAGTAAGCCAAGTACAACTGGCATTATTATTTGTACAATTAGTTTTATGTAAATGTCTATAAAGTTAAAACTAGCTTGGTCATTGGTTACAAATAACCCCATCCAAAGTGGGGTAACCAAAACACCTATTATACCCGATATACTTGCATTAAAAATTGCAGCCGGCATATTTCCTTTGGCTATAGACACCATTACAACAGATGAAGATACTGTAGATGGTAATGCTGCTAAAAAAAAGAATGCAAGCCAAATAGTTTCTTGTTCTTGGTTTTGTAAAAGTGGTTTAACTAACAAAACCAAAACAGGAAACAATACAAAAGTAGCTGCTTGTACTAAAATATGTAGTTTCCAATTTTTTAAACCAGCTTTTAGTTTAGACGGACTTAATTTTAATCCATAAAAAAAGAAAATTAAAGAAATACCAATACCGCTAATGGTATTTATAAAATTCATAGCTCCCCACTGCGGAAAAAAATAAGCAAAAACAATGGCAACTATTATAAACAATACAAATTTATCAATCTTCATAATCAATTTTTATAAAATACAATATTAAGCACTTGTTGCTTTACTTTTAAAATATTCTACTTTAAAATACATTTATTTTTAAGGTTAAACCAATTCAATTTTTTAATTTCATCCTAGAAATACACTATTCTATTTTAAACCATAAAATAAAGACTAATGCACATAGTATCTTGGAACGTAAATGGCATACGTGCTGTTGTAAAAAAAGAGTTTTTTGAATCTGTAAAATATATGAATCCAGATATACTTTGTATTCAAGAAACTAAAGCACAAGACAATGAGGTTGCTAAAGCACTTTCTCCATTAAAAAACTTTGACTTAACCTCTAATTCTGCAGATAAAAAGGGATATTCTGGAACTGCAACATTAAGTAGTACTGAGCCTATAAGCGTTAAAGAAGATATTGGTATAGAAACACACGAAACCGAAGGCAGAGTACTTTGTACTGAATACGAAAATTTTTACTTAGTAAATGTTTACGTACCTAATTCTGGCCAAAAGTTAGACAGGCTGGACTATAGAAAACAATGGGATAAAGATTTTTTAACCTATTTAAAGAATTTAGAAAAGAAAAAACCTGTTATTGCTTGTGGAGATTTTAATGTGGCACACAAAGCAATAGACCTAAAAAATGATAAAAGCAACTACAATAAAACTGCTGGCTACACACAAACCGAAATTGATGGTATGGATAATTTTATTGCAGAAGGTTTTGTAGATTCTTTTAGACTACTGCATCCTGATGAAGTTGCCTATACATTTTGGAGTTACCGTTTTAAATCTAGAGAACGTAATACGGGTTGGCGTATAGATTATTTTTTGGTGAGTAAATCTATTGAAGATAAAATAAAGGAAGTTACTATTTTTAGTGACATTATGGGATCTGACCACTGCCCTATTGGACTTAAAATTGATTTTTAACGAAAGCTATTAAATACATAAAACGCCTATAGAATAAAAATTTCTATAGGCGTTTTTTAGTGTTATTAATTCTTATAATTTATTCAAGTTATTAAATATTTATAAATGCATATTTATATTTTAGTCACTACCTTAAATTATAACATTGTATCTATATGACGTAAATTACAAAAGTTATAAAACAACATTTTATAACTCTACAGAAATATTCTGTCACAGAGTTAAAATTCTTCATTTCAGGTATTCTATAAATTACTAGTGTACAATTCTCTTGCACGCCAGTATTAACAATGCAATAATAAAAAAATAACACCTTATTAACCCGTTACTAACTACGTATTTTTTTGTTTATTTTTTTACACTATTAATAATTTAACAGCCAATAAATTACATTTTTAATTTATAATATCTATATTTGGTAAACCAATCTGGTTAACCAATTTTATATTTTATGCAAAAACATATATTTTACCTAGCATTTGTAGTACTTATAAGCATTACTTCATGTACTAAAAAAAAGAACACTGTAACTACTTTAAATGAATTTAACACTGCTGTTAAAAATGCAAAGCCTGGAGATGTAATTACACTAGCAAATGGTGTATGGAATAATACTGAGCTACTTTTTGCAGCCAAAGGAACTGCAGAAAAGCCTATTACATTAACTGTAGAAGAAAAAGGAAAAGTTACTTTAGAAGGCCAATCTAATTTACGTATTTCAGGAGAGCACTTAGTAATAAATGGTTTAATTTTTAAAAATGGTTATACACCTACCAATGAGGTCATCTCTTTTAAACAAGATGCTAAAACACTTGCTAATAATACCAGATTAACAGAATGTGTAATAGATAATTTTAGTAACCCAGAACGTCATGAACCAGATACTTGGGTTGCCATATACGGTAAAAATAACCGAATTGACCACAACCATTTAACTGGTAAAAAAAATAGAGGTGTTACTATGACGGTTAGGTTAAACTCAAAAGAAAGTCAAGACAACAATCATAAAATAGATCATAACTATTTTGGACCTAGGCAAAATTTGGGTTCTAACGGTGGCGAAACTTTGCGTATTGGAACAAGTCATTTCTCAAGAACAAACTCTAACACTATAGTAGAAAATAATTTTTTTGACAGATGCAACGGAGAACATGAAATAATCTCTAACAAATCTTGCCAAAACACATATAAAAATAACGTTTTTTACGAATGTACAGGTACATTAACTATGCGCCATGGTAACAGAACTTTAGTAGATGGCAATGTATTTATAGGCAACAACAAACCTAGCACTGGTGGTATTAGAATTATTAACGGTGAACAAACTGTAGTAAATAATTATGGCATTGGTTTAACAGGATACCGTTTTAGAGGTGCCTTTGTTATAATGAACGGTATTTACAACTCACCAATTAATAGGTACGACCAAGTTAAAGATGCTGTTGTAAAAAATAACACATTTGTTAATAGCAACCACATTCAATTATGCGCTGGTAGTGATGAGGAACGTAGCGCTCCTCCTGTTAATTCTATTATGGAAGACAACATATTTTACAATGAAAGTAAAGATTCTATATTTACGGTTTATGATGACATAAGTGGTATAGCATTTAAAAATAACATTATTAGTAAAAATATAAAATCTATTACAGAAACAGGTTTTGTTAGTAAAGATCTAAAATGGAAAAAAAACACAGACGGATTGTTAGTTCCTACAGAAGCTAACATAACAGCAGGCGCTAAGTTACCTAACGCAATTCTTAAAAAAGAAGATACTGGTGTTAACTGGTACTCTAAAGAAGATACTGCTATAGCATTTGGATCTGGAAAAAAAATTACAGTAGAACCTGGTTTAAATACATTGTTTAATGCTGTAAATAATTCTTCTGCCGGAGATATATTAGAACTTACTGCTGGTGAAACATATACTTTATCAAAAACAATTGCTATTAATCACCCTATAAGTGTAATATCAAACTCAAATAAAAAACCAACCATATTGTTTGAAAAGAAAACCCTATTTGAAATTAATAATGGTGGTAGCTTAAAACTAAATGGAATTAATTTTGATGGTGAAAACGCTCCAGACAGAACAGGAAATTCCGTGATTACAACTAGTAAGTATTCTATGAATAAGAACTACAAATTATTTATAGATAATTGTGACTTTGTAAACTTAGATGTCAATCATTCTTTTGATGCTGTAATGGTTTACAAAAACACATTTGCAGATACAATTAGTATTAAAAACTCAAAATTTAATACCATTAGCGGTAACGTATTGGCTTTAGATAAAGAAACAGAAGATATTGGCATTTACAATGCAGAATATGTGATTATAAAAAACAACAGCTTTAGCAATGTAAATGGAGCCGTATTAAGTTTATACAGGGGTGGAAAAGATGAAAGTACTTTTGGGCCATTTTTAGAACTAGATCATAACACTTTTAATGAAATTGGGTATGGTAAAAGAAACAAATACAACGCTGCCATTAATTTGTATGGCGTACAAGTTAATGCTATTACCAACAACTTGTTTAACAACACAAAATCACTAAAAATGCATTTAGTAGTTGGCGAGCCAATAGTAGATATTTTAAACAATAATTTTTATAAGTCTGATGGTCTAGTAGTTACGGGCGACCAAAAATACAATGTAAAAAACCTATGGAATATAGCTCCTAATTTTAATAAAGGTAGCTATACACTGTCTAGTAATAATACAGGCCTTTTAAACAATGGTACCGACGGTAAAAATTTAGGTGTAATAAGTAATAATTAAATAATGATTGTAAAAAAATATATTTACATTGTTCTTTTATGCTGTCTTTGTGCTTGCAAAAAAGATAAGGTAGTTGCTACTAAAGCAAAAGAACAAAAAGTAACTAACCATCCAAATTTAATACTTACCGCACAAGGTGTAAAAAATATTAAAGCTCAACTTGGCACAATACCTTTGTTTGATAAAACTTTAGAAGATGTTAAACAAGAAGTAAATGCGGAGATTAGTAAAGGTATTGCTGTTCCTATCCCTAAAGATTTTTCTGGAGGCTATACACATGAACAGCACAAAAAGAACTTTTTAATATTACAAAAAGCTGGTGTTCTTTATCAAATTTTAGATGATGAAAAATATGCCGTATATGTAAGAGATATGTTTCTAGAGTATGCAAAATTGTACCCTACACTTCCTTTACACCCACAAGAAAGATCTTATGCAAGAGGAAAACTTTTTTGGCAGTGCTTAAATGACTCTAATTGGTTGGTATATGCTAGCCAAGCATACGATTGTATTTATAATTGGTTATCTAAAGAAGAAAGAGATCATTTAGAAAAAGATTTATTTATTCCGTTTGCTAATTTTATATCAGAAGAAAATCCACAGTTTTTTAATAGAGTACACAACCATAGTACCTGGGGTAATGTTGCTGTTGGTATGATTGCATTAGTAATGGATAATGATGAGTTATTACAAAAAGCACTTTACGGATTAAAAACAGATTCTATTGCTGCTAATTTAAAAGATGATGATGGTGGCTTTATAAAAAATAAAAATCAAAAGGTAGGTTTTTTAGCAAATTTAGATGAACCTTTTTCTCCTGACGGCTATTATACTGAAGGTCCTTATTACCAAAGGTATGCTATGTACCCATTTTTAATTTTTGCACAAGCACTAGAAAATAAAAAACCTGAACTTAAAATTTTTGAGCATAAAAATGCAGTACTAACAAAAGCTGTAGAAGCATTAATTAACCTAACTGATAAAGATGGAGAGTTCTACACAATTAATGATGCGCAAAAAGGAATGTCTTATTTCTCTAGAGAATTGGTAACTGCTGTAGATATTGCTTACCATTACGGAGGCAATAAACCAGAACTATTAAACATTGCTAAAAAACAAAACAAAGTTAATTTAGACGATACAGGCTTAGCCGTAGCCTTAGGTTTAAAAAATAAATTAGAAAAACCTTTTATAAAAAAATCAGTTACGTTAACAGATGGGCCTAACGGCAAACAAGGAGGAATTACTGTTTTACGCAATAAAAATTTAGAAGTGATTTTTAAGTACACTGCCCAAGGATTAAGCCACGGTCATTACGACAAATTATCATTTTTTATGTTTAATAATGGCTCAGAGGTTATACAAGATTATGGCTTGGCAAGGTTTGTTAATATAGAACAAAAAGGTGGTGGTAATTACTTAAAAGAAAATACTACTTGGGCAAAACAAACCATAGCTCACAATACAATAGTGCAAAACCAAACTTCTCATTTTAATGGCGAATACAGTGTAGGTAGCAAAAATCATTCTAACCAATACTTATTTAATATTTCTAAAAAAATAAAAGTGGTTAGCGCTAAAGAAAATAACGCCTACCCTGGCACGGAATTACACAGAACTTTAGCCTTAATTTCAGATACAACTTTTATACAAGAGCCATTTGTTTTAGATATTTTCAATGTTTCTGGTACATCTCCAAACAAATACGATTTGCCTTTTTATTACCAAGGTCAAATAATGCAAACCAATTTAAATTATAATCAACAAAATACATTAAAAACACTTGGAACCAAAAATGGCTACCAACATTTATTTGTAGAGGCTTTAGCTGATGCTCCTAAGGATAATTTAAAATTTAATTGGATGCACAATAATGTATTTTACACTTTAACTTCTGCTACACAAGCAACAGACAAAATTATTTTTGCAAGAATTGGTGCTAACGATCCAGAATACAATTTAAGAAGAGATCCTACTTTAATCATCAGAAAAAATAATACAAAAAACGCACTATACGTAAATTCAATAGAAGCACACGGTAGTTATAGTCCGGTGTCCGAGTTCTCTATAAATGCCTACAGTAGTATATCTAAAATAGAAACAGTGTTAAATAGTAAAAACTATAGTGCCATACGTATTACAAATAACAATAAACAGTCTAAGCTTTTTATTATTTGTAATACAAACTCAGATAAGAACGCTACACATACTATTAGTGTAAATAATAAAGAATTTAAC
The DNA here is from genome assembly GCF_027915275.1 of Cellulophaga omnivescoria. Taxonomy (NCBI): domain Bacteria; kingdom Pseudomonadati; phylum Bacteroidota; class Flavobacteriia; order Flavobacteriales; family Flavobacteriaceae; genus Cellulophaga; species Cellulophaga omnivescoria. The sequence goes on from NZ_CP115819.1 coordinate 319,936, forward strand.
TGGGTAGGTCCATACATATTTAACTAACTTAATTTATTAGCATATGACAAAATTAAAAGCCCGTTACTACCTATAACAGAGAGTTTTACTTAAAAAACTCATTTATATGTATTAAATTTTTTTTTAACAAAATTTTTGCATATATTCGAAAAGTATAAACTGGTTAACCAGTTTGGTTAACCAAATTTAAATAGAGCACAAAAAAAGGATAGGTGCACGCCTATCCTTTTACAAATACTTCTTTGGAGGGAAGTAATAAATATGTAGTATAAAAACATATTCTTTACAAAAGTAATGATTATTTGCTTTTAGCCTAGAGAATTGGTTTTTAGTTACTGCAGAACACTATTAACTCAATTAAACTAAACAATTAATTATGAACTTAAAAACAAAGCTAATTTTGGTTATGACACTATTTTGTAGTGCTATAACTATAGCTCAAGAAAGCTTTCCTATAAAAGGTACGGTAGTCTCTTCTGCAGACAACTTACCTATTTTAGGAGTAAACATTATCATTAAAAATACTGCTACAGGCACAACTACAGATTTTGATGGCAACTATGAAATTAAAGCTAAAAAAGGTGATGTTCTTCAATTTTCTTTTATTGGATTTATTACTAAAAGTATTACTGTAGCAGACCAAACTACCATTAATGTTACTTTAGATGAAGATGCTAGTAAGTTAGATGAAGTTGTGGTTATTGGTTATGGTACACAAAAAAAATCTCACCTAACAGGTTCTATTTCTAAAGTAGTAAACGAAGATTTAGGACAAATTGCTGTTTCTAGGGTAGATGATGCCTTAGTAGGTCAAGTATCTGGTGTTAACATACAAGCTACAGAAGGTGAAGCTGGTTCTGATCCTACAATTAGAATTAGAGGAACAGGTTCTATTACAGGTAACTCTGGACCACTAGTTGTTGTAGATGGTGTTGTGGTTCCTAATGACTATTTGGGTTCTTTAGATATGAATGACGTTGAATCTTTTGAAATTTTAAAAGATGCAGCTTCTGGTGCTATTTATGGTTCTAGAGGTGGTAATGGTATTATACAAATTACTACAAAATCTGGTAAATCGGGTGAAACTAGGTTTAGCTACTCTACATTAACTGGTGTTAAAACAGCAAGACAGAGTGATGCTTACTACTCTACAGTAGCAGAAACTGCCGCTGCAGAATTACAGTTTACACATACACTTTCAGACCGTACAAGATACAAACAGTTAATTGGCGTAGATACCAACTGGCAAGAAATTATTTTTGATGGTGGTATTATTACAAACCACTCTTTAGGTATTAGAGGTGGTAATGATAAATTAAGATTTAGTACAAACCTAAACTACAACCATGATGAAGGGGTTTTACTTACTGATGATTTTAAAAAATACAGTGTAAAAGTTAGATTAGATTATGATGTTACAGATAACTTAACAATTGGTCTTAGTGCTACTCCTTCTTACACAGAACGTAGACGTTTTGATGGTAGTACACATGATATTTTAAGACAACCTTCATGGCTACCAGTTTACCATGATGAAAACACTATACAATTTGTAAACAGAGTGCAAGATGGTGGTAAATGGGCAGACGTACAAGTTGGCGATTATGCTTTACAATACCATTTTGATGGGTATGATTTAGATGCTGGTGCTCCTGCAGACAGTGGAGGTACAAGTATTAGTAACACTTCTAACACTAACCCTGCTGCAAAAGTACTAGAAAGAGACCGTAGAGATTTTAGAAGTAAAATTCTTGGTAGCTTTTATGCTAAATACAAAATTAATGACGATTTAAGCTTTAAAACTACACTTTCTGGTGATTACCAAAGATACAGACAACAAAGATGGCAAGGTGTAGAGGCTAACAGAAACGGAGCAAGTGCTGCTCAGTTAGATAGTACAAATACCAGAACACAACACTTAGCTTTAGATAATGTATTATCATACAACAAAACTTTTGATAAGCATGATCTTGGCATAGTATTAGGTGCATCTGGTGAACAATATAAAACAGAATTTGAAACTATTAGCTCACAAGGTTATACAGATGATAGTTCTCGTTACATTAACAGAGATGACATTACTAATGAATATGAAGAAGAGTACGAAAGTACATTACTATCATTCTTTACAAGAGTAAATTATGCGTATTCAGACAAATACTTAGCTTCTTTTAGTTTTAGAAGAGATGGTGCTTCTGTATTTGGTCCAAACAATAAATATGGTAACTTCTTTGCAGGTTCTTTAGGTTGGAACATCTCTAGAGAAAACTTCTTAAAAAATAGTGATGTAATTAATAACCTTAAATTTAGAGTTAGTTATGGTGTAACTGGTAACAACTCTTTTAGAACCGGTAATAACTTAATTAACAACTACCCTTACCTATCTTTAATAGACAATTCTATTGCCTCTGGTGTTACAGGTGGTGTGGTTACAAATGCTGCTAACCCTTTAAATATATCTAATCCAGATTTAAAATGGGAAAGACAAGTAGAGTTTAACCCTGGGGTAGACTTTGGTTTCTTTGGTAATATTTTATCTGGTTCTGTAGATTACTATAAAAGAACTAGTGACCAACTACTACTAAATAACCCAATTGCCTCTACAACTGGTTTTACTAATGCTCTTGTAAATATTGGAGAGGTAGAAAACTCTGGTGTAGAAGTTGAACTAAGAACTAGAAACGTTGCTGGTCCTAAATTTAAATGGACAACAACTTTTATTACATCTACCAATAAAAATGAATTAACAGATTTTGCTGACTCTAACGGACAAATACAAAATGTAGATTCTAAAAGAGCTTCAGAATGGATAAATTTAGAAGGTAACCCTATCTCATCTTTTTACGGGTGGGTTGTAGAAAGAGACATTCCTTTAGAATTTTTAAACAATCCTTTTCACCCAGTAGGCGGTGAAGCACAAGATGTTTATGTGAAAGATTTAAATGGTGATGGCATTATTGATGATGATGATAAAACTATATTAGGAAATCCTTACCCAGAATTTGTGTGGAGTGTATCTAACGACTTTAAAATAGGCAATTTTGATTTTAGTTTTATGTTTCAAGGTAGCCACGGAGCAGAAATTAGAAATATGGGAGACCAATACATATTTAACCACTTTAACAGTTCTCAAGATTTTGTAACTGGTCCTACAGGAGATTATGTATTAACTACTCCTAATCAAGAATTTATTAAACAAAAAATATTTACTAATGACATTATTCAAGATGCTTCATACATAGCATTACGTAATATTAACCTTGGGTATAACTTTAGTAAAGATGTTGCATCTCAATTAAAAATTAGAAGCGCAAGAATTTATGTATCTGCACAAAACATAATGTACCTAACAGCAGATGACTATACTGGTTTTAACCCAGAGTCTATTAATACTACATCTGCAACCACTTATGGTTACCAAAGAGCTGGTTCTCCAGTATTCAGTACAATCTCAGCAGGTTTAAACATAGAATTTTAAACTACTAATTTAAAAATATATAATCATGAAAAAACTTAAATTTTTAACATTAATAGTCATTACAATTTTCTCTGTATCTTGTGAAGATTCATTTTTATCACCAGAACTAAAAACTGGTACAAGCGGAGATGCTTTTTATTCTAACGATGAAGAATTAGAAGCTGCAATAATTAATATTTACGACGGTTTGCAAGGTGTAAATGCATCTAAGCTTACAAACTCTAACTTAAACCACGCAACACAAGTAGAGTTTTACGTTACAGAAATGCGTAGTGATAATACAAGAACAAAAAGTCAAGAAGGAGAAGCTGCACAGTTTGAAAGTTTTGCTATAGAAGCTACTAACGGTATTGTAGCTGATTATTACAGAAGTTTTTACGATGTAATTTTTAGAGCAAATGTTGTTTTAGATAACATTGGTTCTGCATCAGAAGCTACTGCTGGTAAAATTGAAGGTGAGGCTAAGTTTTTAAGAGCTTACGCATACTTTAATTTGGTTCGTTTATATGGCGATGTTCCTTTAGTTACTAACGTTATTGCACCATTAGATACAGAAACAGCTTTTACAAGAGTTAACTCTGCAGAAATTTACAATGTAATTGTTGCAGACTTACAAACTGCTGTAGATAATTTAGATGATACTTATAAAGACAGAGCTTCTAAAGCTGCTGCACAAGGCTTACTAGCCAAAGTATATTTATCTCTACCAACTCCTAACTATGCACAAGCGCAATTGCTTTGCGAGGAAGTTATGAACCCTGCAAGAGGTTATAGTTTATTAACCAATTACAGTGATATCTTCTTCTCTGAACTTAATAACGAAGTTATTTTTGCTATTGGTTATGAACAAGGAGACAATAATAACAGTCAAAATTTTTCTGCAGAATGGTTAAACTCTGTTGGCAGAACTAGTGGCGTAAACTACGCTACTACAGATGTTGTTGCTGCGTTAGAAGAAATGGGTGGAGACAGAACTCAATATACATACAGAGTAGACCCTTTTCAGCCTACAGAAAACCAAGCAATTAAATATTTGCCAAACGGAGAAAGCGGTGGAGACAACGGAAGAACTTTTAGTTCTGATGCACAAGCTGCTGGTAATGATTGGATTGTTTTAAGATACGCAGATATTGTTTTACTTCATGTAGAAGCCATTTTAGGCGGTGGTGAATCTACCTCTAACTCAAATGCACTTACATCATTTAACTCTATTAGAAATAGAGCTGGCTTACCTGATGATGAAGACGGTGTTATTACAAAAGAAGAATTGCTAAATGAAAGACGTGTAGAACTTGCGTTTGAGAACAAACGTTTGTTTGATTTAATTAGAATGGGAGAAGCTGTAAATGTTTTATCAGAATTTGCTACAGAAAATGGATATAGTTTTTCTTCTACAGACTTGTTATTACCTATTCCACAAAGAGAAATAGGCTTAAGTAAAGGTGTATTAACACAAAACCCTGGTTACTAAAAAACTATAGTTTAAACATATAATTATGAAAAATAATAGAAATACTAATAAATTAAAAAGCTCTGCAGGACTATTAACTGCAGTCTTTTTACTAATCATATCTTTTTCTTCTTGTGATTTAGAGTATGATATTGCAGACACAGCTTCAATTGAAGATTTAACTCCTCCGACAGCATTTTTTGCAGCAAGTCAAAACACTGGTTCAGATGATGCCTGGAAAACATATACATTTAGTAATCAATCTAACAGTGCTACACAATACAACTGGGAGTTTGTACATAATTCAGGAGAAGTAGTTACGTCTACAGAAGTAGAACCAGAACACACTTTTCCTGGAGAAGGCGATTTTGTTGTAACATTAACAGCCTCAGACAACCTAGGAGTAGAAAGTGTTTATACAGAAACAATTACAGTTGTAGAGCCAGAAGTTCCAACAGTCATCACACCCGTAATTTCAGAATGGGCTTTTGAAGATGGTACAGAAGAAGGCGGTGATACTCTTGGATGTGTATTTATACAAGCAGACGGAACCCCTAAAGATCCAAAAAACGACGGTACTAACTGTTGGAGAATTTTAGGAGCAACTGTACACCAAACAAGTTCAGATGGTGCTTATGCAGTTCCTTTTGATAGCTCATCAGGAAAAACTCAAGGAGCAAAATATCCTGCTACAGGAGAAGGTAATGATAGAGCATCTTACCAAGCTTTAACAGTTACGCCTAATGCAAAATATGTTGTAACATTTCATTACGCACTTAAAAACGATGGAGATAAAGTAAGAGTTGGTATACTTAACGGATGGATGGATAATGCTAGTGAACTAGAAGCTACTGGTTTTATTGCTGAAGCTGATGGAGATGTTGCTCTAGGAAAAAATAATTTTACAGAAGTAACTTTTGAGTTTGAAGCAAACGCTACTGGTGAAATTGCTATTTGGATAGATAATGTTAGTACAGGTGATACTTACGTAGATAATATTAGTATTGTACCAGCTCCATAATATTAAAAAAATGAAGAATTTCCGTAAAGAAATAATAACTATACTATCAATTGTATTTCTTACTACTACCGCTGCTTGTCAAACCGCAAAAAGCAGCGTAGTAGAAACGGATACTAAAATTACTAAAAAGAAAAAAAGAAAAAAGAAAAAATACAAGTTGCCAGAAATAGATTTAAGTCACTGGAAAGTTACTTTACCTATTGGTAAGCCTACAGAAATAGAGCCTCCAGAAATAATTAATTATGCCACAAACAAAACACTAATGCCATTTATGTATAATGACTCTGTTTCTGGTGCGCTTGTTTTTTATGCCTACCCTAGCAACGCTACTACTGCAAACACTAAGTACTCTAGAACAGAACTTAGAGAGCAAATGCAACCAGGTAGTAATAACATTAATTGGACATTTAAACAAGGTAGAGAGTTAAAAGGTAAGCTTGCTGTAGAAGATATTTCTAAAGATAGTAATGGTAAATATCACAAAACCATCATTATGCAAATACACGGCAGACTTACTAACCAACAAAAAGAATTAATTGGTCAAAAAGATAATAATGCTCCTCCAATGCTAAAAATTTATTGGCAGAATGGAAAAATTAGAGTAAAAACAAAAAAATTAAAGAGTTTAAGTTTAACCAATACTGAAATTTTACACGAAACTGCTTGGACTGACGATGAAGGACACACGTTTGATGAAGAAGTTGGTTTTAAAAAATTCACACTAGAAGTTAAAGTATCTGAAGGAAAAATGATTGTTTCTTTAAATAACAATGAATTTAAAGTATATGAAAACATACATATGAAAAAATGGGGTGTTTTTGAAAACTATTTTAAAGCTGGTAATTATTTTCAGTCAAGAGACAAAAACTCTTATGCAAAAGTTAAATATTATGAATTAAATATTACAGAATAAGTTTTAGTTAAGTTACGTGTAATACGTATAGTTAGTTCTAGTTTTTGTTATCACCAGTGCTTTATAGTTCTGGTGTTAACAAACACTAAAAATCAATAACAGCTAATAAAACTTAACTATTTTTGATCTTAAGTAAACATTTAATATTTAATGCTAGTTTAAGACCATTTAAAAGTTAATAATTTTTATTATGAAGTTAGAAGCACAACCAACAAATGATAGCAAACAAATACAGAACTCTATAATTAGTAATATTAGAGATCTTATTAATTTAAAAAATTTGGAGCCAGGAGACAAATTACCTTCTGAGCGTATGCTGTCTGATAAATTTGAAGTTAGCAGAAGTAATGTAAGAGACGCAATTCAAAAATTAGAATTCTATGGTCTACTAAAATCAATTCCGCAGAGCGGAACTTTTGTCGCTAATATTGGTGTTATTGCTTTAAACGGAATGATAGATGACATACTAAGGTTAGAAAGTCAAGACTTTAAATCTTTAGTTGAAACAAGAATTTTACTAGAATTAAAAACTGTTCGTTTAGCTGCTTTAAGGAGAACAGAAGAAGATCTAATAAATATTAAGGCTGCTTTAGATGCTTATGAAACTAAAGCTGTAAGCGGTGAAGATGCAGTACAAGAAGATCTATTATTTCATTTAGCAATAGCAAAAGCGTGTGGTAATAGTACTATAAATACTTTTATGTTAACAATAACTCCACAAATAATTATCAATTTTGAAAAATATCACGTCTGTGATAAAGATCAAACAGTTAAAGGAATTAAAGAACATACAGAAATTTATGAAGCAATAAAAAAACAGGACTCAATGCTAGGTAAACAAAAAATGAAAGAACATTTTAATTCTTTATATCAATATTGCTATAATATAAAATAACAAATTGACACTATTAAACTGGTACATATTGCACGTAGTACCATTTTAATAATATACAACACTTAAGGAGGGAAGTAAATTTTATAGGTAAATTATGCAAAACTGCAAGCATTATCTTTTAAAATAAACTATTTATCTCCTTTTATACATTAAAAATATGAAAGTAAGAGGTTTAAGATGGTGGGTAGTAGGACTTGTTGCATTAGCAGCGGTTATAAACTATATAGACAGACAAGCTTTTGGAGCATTGTGGCCAAAAATTGCTCAGGATTTATTCCCTGAAATGGATCAAGATGGTCATAAAGTAATATTTGGAACTATATCTACAGTATTTATCGTATCATATGCCAGTGGGCAAGCCCTTTTTGGTAAAATTTTTGATTGGGTAGGAACAAGAATAGGTTTTGCACTCTCTATTGGAGTTTGGTCTTTTGCAACCATATTACATGCATTAGCACAAGGTATGCTTAGCTTTAGTGTTTTTAGATCTATATTAGGAATAGCAGAAGCAGGTAACTGGCCTGGCGCAGCAAAGGCAAATGCTGAATGGTTTCCTACAAAAGAAAGGGCTCTTGCACAAGGAATCTTTAATTCTGGAGCTGCCATTGGCGGTATCGTTGCTTACCCAATAATAGGAATCTTAGCTGCTTACTTAGATTGGAAATCTATATTTATTGTTGTAGGCTTCTTAGGTTTATTATGGTTATTACCTTGGCTATTTATTGTAAAGTCAGGACCTAAAACGCATCGTTGGTTATCAGAAGATGAAAAAAAATATATCCTTTCTGGTCAAAAAAATCAAGATCTAGATGAAGATGGTAATTATGATGATGGATATGTCCCTGATACCGGGAAATTACTGAAACATAAAGAAAGTTGGGGAGTAATAATTGCCTCAGCAGCACTTGATCCTATTTGGTGGCTGTTTATTGTTTGGATTCCTATTTACCTATCGGAGGTATTTGGTATGAATGTGAAAGAAATTGCATTTTCTGCTTGGGTACCTTATGTAGGTGCTATGATTGGTGCATGGTATGGAGGTATTCTTGCTAAAAAGAAACTTAATTCGGCTTGGACTGTAGACAAGACTCGTAAGTATGTTATTACATTGGGATGTATCATAATGATTCCATGTTTTATTCTATTAAAATACCCAGGTGCACCTCAAATTTTAGGAGTTTTTGGAGTTGAGAAATCTGCAGCTTTAACAATGGCAGATCCTCAAGTAAAAAAAATAATGGATAATGATGCATTTAAGGATCTAAAAGCGGATAAAGATTTTATCAAAAGTATTGCAGGAAAGAGCATTAATGAAATTAAATCTAATCCAACATTTAATAAAGCATATCAATCTGCTGTTTGGAAAACACCAAAAGCAGAAACAACAAAAGAAGAACGTTTATTACCAAAATATGGCCCACCTACAGACTCCGGGATTGCAGCACTAGCCACTTTATCTGAAATTAATAATGCTAGAAATACTGCAGCATTAATTGCAGTAGTAATTATGGCCATATTACTATTTGGATTTCAAATTGCAATTGGAAATATACAAACATTACCAAGTGACCTATTTAGCGGTAAAATAGTTGGTACTCTTTCTGGCTTTTCTGGTATGGCCGCAAAACTGGGTGCCGCTGGGCTTACATTATTAGTTACTTTTATAACTAAAGGTGGTAATTATACACCTGCATTTTTAATAGGTGGGGCATTAGCAATAATAGCATTATTAGCTATTTGGATATTATGCCCTAAAATACAACCATTAAAACCTAAAAATTAATATCAATTAAAAACAAATTAAATAAAAATTAAACACATAGAAATGAGCAAGAACAAAGGAAAAATAGCAATAGTAACAGGTGCCACAGGAGGTATTGGTTTTGAAGTAGCTAAAAGATTAGGAACAGATGGTTACACTGTTATTTTAAACGGTATAGACGACGAAGCTGGGGCTAAAAGAGTAAAAGAACTTACTGATGATGGCATTACCGCTGAATACATTGGTTTTGATGTTACTAAAGAAGAATTAGTAACTGAAAATATTGTAAAAATTGGTGAAAAGTACGGAAGAATAGACGTGCTTGTAAATAACGCAGGTGGCCTTGGAGGTAGATCTAGATTTGAGGAGATGACAACAGAATTTTACAGATTTGTTATGGCATTAAATTTAGATTCTGTATTCTTTGCTTCTAGAGCGGCCATTCCATATTTAAAAAAAGGAGAACACCCATCTATAATTAATTATACATCTAACGCTGGTTGGACAGCTGGTGGACCAGGAGCAGGAATTTACGGAACTTCTAAA
>NZ_CP115819.1:332500-747500 GCF_027915275.1 Cellulophaga omnivescoria
TACCTTACAGTAAACCTTCTATGGCGCTACAATGCTCCCCTACCCCTCTATTAATAGAAGTCATAGCTTCGGTGATATACTTATGCCCGATTATTATCCATGCCCAACCGCTCGACCAGTGAGCTGTTACGCACTCTTTAAATGAATGGCTGCTTCCAAGCCAACATCCTGGCTGTCTGTGCAGTTGGACCTCGTTTTTTCAACTTAGTATATACTTTGGGACCTTAGCTGATGATCTGGGTTCTTTCCCTCTCGGACATGGACCTTAGCACCCATGCCCTCACTGCGCATAATCATTTTATAGCATTCGGAGTTTGTCAGGAATTGGTAGGCGGTGAAGCCCCCGCATCCAATCAGTAGCTCTACCTCTATAAAACTATATGCACGCTGCACCTAAATGCATTTCGGGGAGTACGAGCTATTTCCGAGTTTGATTGGCCTTTCACCCCTACCCACAGGTCATCCCAAGACTTTTCAACGTCAACGGGTTCGGTCCTCCACTTTGGGTTAACAAAGCTTCAACCTGCCCATGGGTAGATCACACGGTTTCGCGTCTACTACTACCAACTATGGTCGCCCTATTCAGACTCGCTTTCGCTACGGCTCCGGTCCAGAAAACCTTAACCTTGCTGGTAAAAGTAACTCGTAGGCTCATTATGCAAAAGGCACGCCGTCACCCCTAAAGGCTCCGACCGCTTGTAAGCGTATGGTTTCAGGATCTTTTTCACTCCCTTGTTCAGGGTTCTTTTCACCTTTCCCTCACGGTACTGGTTCACTATCGGTCTCTCAGGAGTATTTAGCCTTAACGGATGGTCCCGCCAAATTCACACAAGGTTTCACGTGCCCCGTGCTACTCAGGATACCACTATCGGTAATGGTCTTTACTTATACAGGGCTATCACCTGCTATGGCCACGCTTTCCAACGTATTCTAATTCATAACACACCAAATGTCGTGGTCCTACAACCCCAATATTGCCGAAACAATATTGGTTTGGGCTAATCCGCGTTCGCTCGCCACTACTAACGGAATCACTTTTGTTTTCTCCTCCTCCGGGTACTTAGATGTTTCAGTTCTCCGGGTTTGCTTCTCTTACGAGATGACATATCTTCAATATGCCGGGTTGCCCCATTCGGATACCTGCGGATCATATCATATGTGCTGATCCCCACAGATTTTCGCAGCTTATCGCGTCCTTCTTCGCCTCTGAGAGCCTAGGCATTCCCCATACGCCCTTTTGTAACTTGTCACTATTAAATGTTTTACATACCATTTAATAGCCTCTTGCTCTTCTCTATTTCGTATTCTTTTTATTTCTTATCGTGATAATTACCCCTGTGGTAATTATACACAATGTCCCAATATGTCAATGAACGTTATTGTAAGTCGCAATAGATAATTTAATGATCTATGCTCCTAACTACAATACTCTGAAAATAATCTTAATTATCTCCAAGCATTGCCTGGTGGAGAATATCGGAGTCGAACCGATGACCTCCTGCGTGCAAGGCAGGCGCTCTAGCCAGCTGAGCTAATCCCCCATATACTAAAAGTAGTATATAGTAGCTTGTAGTTAGTACTGCCAACTACTACTCAACTTCCAGAATTTCCTTCTACATTACGTTTATAATGTTATCTCAATACAACCAAACTAATCAATTATAGCCTCTTGTTTTACCTTGACTACTTCTGTAACACTTACTATTGATAAGCTTTACTTAGTAGTCCCAGGCAGACTCGAACTGCCGACCTCTACATTATCAGTGTAGCGCTCTAACCAGCTGAGCTATGGGACTCAATCTTAGTTGTTGTATCTTAATATTTTGAAGTGACAGCGAAAAAAGAAAATAAATCTAGTTACAACTAAATTCTTACTACATAAACTAATATGTAACGGTCGTATTTCTCTAGAAAGGAGGTGTTCCAGCCGCACCTTCCGGTACGGCTACCTTGTTACGACTTAGCCCTAGTTACCAGTTTTACCCTAGGTCGCTCCTTGCGGTGACGAACTTCAGGTACCCCCAGCTTCCATGGCTTGACGGGCGGTGTGTACAAGGCCCGGGAACGTATTCACCGGATCATAGCTGATATCCGATTACTAGCGATTCCAGCTTCACGGAGTCGAGTTGCAGACTCCGATCCGAACTGTGATAGGTTTTATAGATTCGCTCCTTATCGCTAAGTGGCTGCTCTCTGTACCTACCATTGTAGCACGTGTGTGGCCCAGGACGTAAGGGCCGTGATGATTTGACGTCATCCCCACCTTCCTCACGGTTTGCACCGGCAGTCTTGCTAGAGTCCCCACCATAATGTGCTGGTAACTAACAACAGGGGTTGCGCTCGTTATAGGACTTAACCTGACACCTCACGGCACGAGCTGACGACAACCATGCAGCACCTTGTAAATTGCCCGAAGGAAAGTCTATCTCTAAACCTGTCAATCTACATTTAAGCCCTGGTAAGGTTCCTCGCGTATCATCGAATTAAACCACATGCTCCACCGCTTGTGCGGGCCCCCGTCAATTCCTTTGAGTTTCATTCTTGCGAACGTACTCCCCAGGTGGGATACTTATCACTTTCGCTTGGCCGCTCAGATCGAAATCCAAACAGCTAGTATCCATCGTTTACGGCGTGGACTACCAGGGTATCTAATCCTGTTCGCTACCCACGCTTTCGTCCATCAGCGTCAATCAATTGTTAGTGATCTGCCTTCGCAATCGGTATTCTATGTAATATCTATGCATTTCACCGCTACACTACATATTCTAACCACTTCACAATAATTCAAGACCGTCAGTATCAAAGGCAATTCTACAGTTGAGCTGCAAACTTTCACCCCTGACTTAACAGCCCGCCTACGGACCCTTTAAACCCAATAATTCCGGATAACGCTCGGACCCTCCGTATTACCGCGGCTGCTGGCACGGAGTTAGCCGGTCCTTATTCTTACAGTACCGTCACCAGACTACACGTAGTCCTTATTCTTCCTGTATAAAAGCAGTTTACAATCCATAGGACCGTCTTCCTGCACGCGGCATGGCTGGATCAGAGTCTCCTCCATTGTCCAATATTCCTCACTGCTGCCTCCCGTAGGAGTCTGGTCCGTGTCTCAGTACCAGTGTGGGGGATCCCCCTCTCAGGGCCCCTACCCATCGTAGTCTTGGTAAGCCGTTACCTTACCAACAAACTAATGGGACGCATACTCATCTTACACCGTAACCTTTATTATAAATATGATGCCATAATTATAAACCATAAGATATTAATCCAAATTTCTCTGGGCTATCCCTTAGTGCAAGGCAGATTGTATACGCGTTACGCACCCGTGCGCCGGTCGTCAGCAAGAGCAAGCTCCTCTGTTACCCCTCGACTTGCATGTGTTAAGCCTGCCGCTAGCGTTCATCCTGAGCCAGGATCAAACTCTTCATCGTTGTTTTGTAAATATTCTTAACAACCTAAAATCGTCTAAAACCAAACTCATTCTCTTTTTTAATTCAATAATACTACTAAGTAGCATTATTTTGCTGTCTCTTCAATATGTCAAATGAACTTTTAATTCTTGTAGAAATACTAGACTCGAACTAGTTGATTAACAATACAATCATTCCAAAATTTCTTAACTCTTACCCTCTCTGAAAGCGGTTGCAAATGTATAACGTTTTTTTAAACTGACAAAATAAAAAATTAAATTATTTTAATGCTTATTTTCGCTTTAACAACCCTAACAAATTGGGAATGCAAAAATAGTATTTTTAATTGCTACTAAACAAGCTTTTGTAAACTTATTTTTTAACCTTTTTACAATACTAATTTTACAACCTAATCAATGAACTTTGCTAACTTTTTAACTGCTCGTTTGTCCGTTAGCGGCTGCAAATATACTCCCATTTTTAAACACCACAAGCCTTTTTTACATCTTTTTTAAAAGTATTTTTAAAAACACAAATAACTTACTGCAATTCAATTCTTTAAAGCTTAAGTTTTTTTTAGATTTTTTATTGATCCACAACAAACTCCTAAAACCATACCTTAATATATGGTAGTTTGTGTTTAATGTTTGGGTTATCGACCTGAAAAAATGAAAAGCAATATACCAAAACCAATACCTTATTATATATAAATTATACAGTGGCGTTACTCAATTAACATATATAGCGTTTTATTAATATAAAATATCTACTTTATTATTGTTAGGGTGACAACAACATATTATCTTTGTATCCTTATATTAATATTAGGTATGATTAAAATTACTTTACCAGACGGTACTTTAAAAGAATTTTCTGAAGGAAGCACTCCTATGGACGTTGCTAAAAGCATTAGCGAAGGATTTGCAAGAAATGTTATTTCTGCTAAATTTAATGATACCACGGTAGAAACCACAACACCCTTAAACGAAGATGGCAGCTTGGTTTTATATACATGGAATGACACCGAAGGCAAACAAGCTTTTTGGCACTCATCTTCTCACATAGTTGCACAGGCGATTGAAGAGTTATACCCAGGTGTAAAACTTACTATTGGACCATCTATAGAGAATGGATTTTACTATGATGTTGATTTAGGTGATGACAGATCTATATCTGACAAAGATTTTCCTAAAATTGAAAAGAAAGCAATTGAAATTGCTAGAGGAAAGCATGATTTTAAAATGCGATCTGTAACAAAAAAGGAAGCACTAGCCCTTTACAAAGAGCAAGGTAACGAGTACAAAACTGAATTAATTGAAAACCTTGAAGATGGCACAATAACTTTTTGCGACCACGATACTTTTACTGATTTGTGTAGAGGTGGCCACATACCAAATACTGGTATAGTAAAAGCTATAAAAATATTAAGTGTTGCAGGTGCATACTGGAGAGGTGATGAAAACAAAACTCAACTTACACGTATATATGGTATATCTTTTCCTAAGCAAAAAGAATTAACTGAATATCTAGAGCTGCTAGAGCAAGCAAAACAAAGAGACCACAGAAAACTAGGAAAAGAACTAGAGCTTTTTACTTTTTCTCAGAAAGTAGGTGCCGGTTTACCGTTATGGCTACCCAAAGGGGCTGCTTTAAGAGAAAGATTGGAGAATTTTTTGAAGAAAGCACAGAAGAAAGCTGGTTACGAAATGGTAGTTACACCACATATAGGACAAAAAGAACTTTATGTAACATCTGGACATTATGCTAAGTATGGAGAAGATAGTTTTCAACCAATAAAGACTCCTAAAATGGATGAAGAGTTTTTACTGAAGCCTATGAATTGTCCGCACCATTGCGAAGTGTTTAATTTTAAACCACACTCTTATAAAGATTTACCTAAACGTTTTGCTGAATTTGGCACAGTGTATAGATACGAACAAAGTGGAGAACTACACGGTTTAACACGAGTTAGAGGATTTACACAAGATGATGCCCATATTTTTTGTACTCCAGATCAATTAGATCAAGAATTTAAAAATGTTATAGACTTATCTTTATATGTTTTAAACTCTTTAGGGTTTAACAACTTTAAGGCCCAAGTATCTGTAAGGGATTTAGATAATCCCGACAAATATATAGGCAGTGTTGAAAACTGGGAAAAAGCAGAAAATGCAATTATTAATGCTGCTAAGGAAAAAGGTTTAGATTACGTAATTGAAAGCGGTGAAGCTGCTTTTTACGGCCCAAAGCTAGACTTTATGGTGAAAGATGCACTTGGCAGAAACTGGCAATTAGGTACAATACAGGTAGATTACAACTTACCAGAACGTTTTGACCTTACCTATAAAGGAAGTGACAATGAAGATCATAGACCAGTAATGATACACCGTGCACCATTTGGCAGTATGGAGCGTTTTATAGCATTACTACTTGAGCATACTGGCGGTAATTTTCCATTATGGCTAATACCAGACCAAGCAATAGTGTTGCCAGTTAGCGAGAAATATGAGAAATATGCGAAAAAAGTTTTAAATTCATTAGAAAATGACGAAATTCGCGCCCTGCTAGACAACAGAAACGAAACGGTAGGTAAGAAAATTAGGGAAGCAGAGATGAATAAAATCCCTTTTATGATTATCATTGGCGAGAATGAAGAGGCTACAAACACTATATCTGTGCGTAAACACGGAGGTGAAGATTTAGGCTCTATCTCAATAAAAGATTTTAGTGACTTGGTAACTAGCGAAATAAATAGTACCTTAAAGTCGTTTTAAAAAAATAGAAGTTTAATCTAAAAATTATTAGTTATAGCAATTAGAAAGAGATTTAGGCCGCAGCCGAGAAGAGAAAACAAGAATCCACACAATATCAACAACGATATTAAGGTACCTAACGTACGTTTAGTTGGTGATAATGTAGAGGTTGGTGTATACTCAACAAAAGTGGCTTTAGCAAAAGCAGAGGAGTTAGAATTAGATTTGGTAGAAATCTCACCAAAAGCAGATCCTCCTGTGTGTAAAATTATAGACTACAAGAAATTCTTATACGAGCAAAAGAAGCGCGAAAAGGTTATGAAAGCCAAAGCGTCTAAAGTTGTTGTAAAAGAAATACGTTTTGGACCACAAACTGATGATCATGATTATGAGTTTAAGAAAAAACACGCAGAGAAATTTTTAAAAGATGGTGCTAAATTAAAAGCATATGTATTTTTTAAAGGTAGATCTATTGTCTATAAAGATCAAGGAGAAATATTGTTGTTACGTCTTGCACAAGAACTAGAAGAACTAGGAAAAGTGGAGCAAATGCCAAAATTAGAAGGCAAAAGAATGACAATGTTTTTAGCTCCTAAAACAAAGAAATAAGAATGCTTTTTATAAGTATTTGTAAAATAAACCGAATGTAAAAGTTTGGTTACTAAGCGAGAGATGCCGAAATTTTTCGGTATTTAATTTATTAAATAGGAGACAAATGCCTAAAATGAAAACAAAATCCAGTGCTAAAAAGCGTTTTAAGCTTACAGGTTCTGGTAAAATAAAAAGAAAGCACGCTTTTAAGAGTCACATTTTGACAAAAAAATCTAAAAAGCGTAAGCTTGCATTAACTCACAGTGCTTTAGTACATGAGTCTGATGTAAATAGTATTAAAGAACAATTACGTTTAAAGTAATTAGATTCTTTACGGTAATTAGTATTAACCATGGAGTTAGGCTTAAAAACAAAGTGTCTTAATTTAGACCGCCTACTACAAAAAAATTAAAATTTATGCCAAGATCAGTAAATTCAGTTGCTTCAAGAGCTAGAAGAAAAAAGGTGATGAAGCAAGCCAAAGGTTATTTTGGAAGACGTAAAAACGTTTGGACAGTAGCCAAAAATGCGGTTGAAAAAGCAATGCAATATGCTTATAGAGACCGTAGAGTTAAGAAAAGAAATTTCCGTGCTTTATGGATTACCCGTATTAATGCAGGTGCCAGATTACATGGAATGTCTTATTCTCAATTTATGGGTAAAGTAAAAGCTAACAACATTGAGCTTAACCGTAAGGTTTTAGCTGATTTAGCTATGAACCACCCAGAGGCTTTTAAAGCTATTGTAAACAAGGTAAAATAAAAAATAATTCATCTCGCTTAGGTGAATAAAACCTGCTCTTTATTAGAGCAGGTTTTTTTTTAAAGAAAACTTTAATCTTAGTAACACAACATTTACCTAAATGAAAAGTTTTATATTATAACTAATATTTTTTACCTTTTACAAGCAACCATATTAGCTGTTTTACATCTTATATATGACTTAAATTTTAAAATAAGAAACGATTATGACAGGAGAATTTGCAGAAATGACAGATTTCTTAATTAACCTTACCGAACAAAAACCCTATACTTTTATTACAATTTGCATACTAATAGTAGCTTTTTTAACGTTTTATGAAATACGTAAAATAAGACATAAAAAAAGCTAATGAATACCACCGAGCTACCAGAAGATTATAGCAACATATCTTTAATGCATTACTCACAGCTCCTAAACTTTTTAGGTCCGTTTGGAATTATTGTACCCATAATAATGTGGTCTTCTAAAAAAAGTGAAATTAAAGATATGGACGCTCATGGAAGAGCTGTAATTAATTTTCAAATTAGTGTACTAATATATTCCGTTGTATTTTTTGTATTATTACTAATATCTATGTTTTTATCATTATTCATTATAGGTATTTTATTTATGTTCATACTATTTTTTGTTGGTATTGCACTAGCTTTATTAATGATAATAACTCCAATAATGGGTGGTATGGCTGCTTCTGAAAAAAGACTATACAAATACCCACTAAGTATTAAATTTATTTAAACCCATTAACCTCATTTTTAGTTTTCATTTACAAAATGTTTAACTAAATTTTATATAATTATAAAGAGTTAAAGATATCTTTGTAGTTTACAATTAGCTTAAAATATGGACTTATCAAAAGTGAAAATGGTAGTTACCGATATGGATGGTACACTACTAAACTCTAAGCACGAGGTTAGTGCAAAGTTTTTTAATCAATTTAAAAAATTAAAAGAGAATAATATTCTTTTTGTAGCTGCAAGCGGAAGACAATACCACAGTATAATTGATAAGTTGCATAGCATTAAAGATGATATTTTAGTTATAGCAGAAAATGGTGCTATTGCTAAAAACAAAAACAAAGAACTATTGCAGACAGGCCTAGACCACACTACAATTACAGAGCTCCTAAATTTAATTGATACTATTGATGATATTTACCCAGTATTATGCGGTAAAAAAAAGGCTTATATAGCATCAGACTCTGAAGAGTTTAAAGAAAAGTTTAAAGAGTATTATGCAGAGTACGAAGTTTTAGATAGCTTACGCAACTATAAAGATGATATTTTAAAAATTGCTATTTACCATTTTGAGAGCTCTGAAAACTATATCTACCCAAAAGTAAAACACTTAGAAACTAAGCTTAAGGTAAAAATATCTGGTGAAAACTGGTTAGACTTATCACATAATGATGCCCACAAGGGCTATGCATTGCAAAAATTACAAGATATGTTTAACATCACATCATCAGAAACAATGGCTTTTGGAGATTTTAATAACGACTTAGAAATGTTAGCACTCGCAGATTTTAGTTTTGCAATGGCTAATGCTCACCCAAATGTTACCAAAGCAGCTAACTACCGCACAAAAAGCAATGATGAATTTGGAGTAGAGACAATATTAGATAAGCTTTTAGAAAGTTAACAATTAAGTTTTCTTCTTTTTTTTACGAGCCGCAGGAAACAATACATTATTTAATATTAACCTATAACCTGGTGAAGTAGGGTGCAATTCTAATTCGGTTTTTGGATCACCTACTCTATGCTGATAATCTTCTGGGTCGTGACCTCCATAAAAGGTAAAAAAACCTTTGCCTTTAATACCGTGAATATATCTAGCTTCGTTATTAATTTTATTTTCTCCTAAAATTAACACTGTAGGTTTTATTTGAGATCTATTAAACGAGGTTGTTTGCCCCATAAAACCTTTAACTAATGAAGTATGGTTTTGACAAAGCATAGTTGGCACAGGATCCCATTTAGCAGAAAAATCCATTAAAGAAAAATAGTCTGTCTCTTTGGCCACTTGCCTTTTTCTTGTCATATCTATAGTTGAAAACTCGTAAATAGATGGGTTACGTTCTAAGGTAAAATCTGTAAAAGCAAAGGTTTTTTTATAATCAATTTGAGATTGATAGCTAGGATCTGAAGCATCACCATCAAACATAGGCTCACAAATATCTACCCCTTCTGCAGACAAAGCAATATCAAAACTATCTGTGGCAGAGCACATAGCAAACATAAACCCTCCACCAATAACATAATTTTTAATTTTTAAAGCTACATCTCTTTTTTCCTCAGACACTTTAGAGTATCCTAATTTATTTGCTAACTCTTCAGATTTTTGTTTATTATCTATATACCAAGGCGCAGCTTTATAACTGCCATAAAATTTACCGTATTGCCCGGTAAAATCTTCATGATGCAAATGTAGCCAATCATACAATGCTAATTTATCACCTAAAACCTCTTCATCATAAATAGTTACATAAGGTATTTCTGCATAGGTTAACACCATAGTAACAGCATCATCCCACGGTTGATTACCTTTAGGTGAATAAACAGCAATTTTGGGTGCTTTTTCTAAGATAACTGCATCCTGATTTTTAGACGGGCTACTTATTTCATCTAAAATACTTTCGGCCTGAGCGGTTGACAAAATCTCAAAAGATACTCCTCTAATTTGACACTCTTTACGTATAGAATCTCCATCTGGCAGTAGAAAAGAACCACCTCTATAATTTAGTAACCAATGCACTTTTTGCTGTTTGGCTAGTACCCAATATGTAATACCATATGCTTTTAAATGATTTTTTTGACTTTCAGCATCCATAGGAATTAAGATATTTGAAGCCAATGCATTAAAAGAAATAAATAAAACTGATACAAATAAAATATACTTACGCATTTGTTTGGTAATTTTTACTTTATTAAAGGTACTTAATTAGCCATTTAAAACACAAAAGCTAGTCTAAAATTATTTATTTAGACTAGCTTTTGTGTATTTTTTAATATTTATTTTTTTTTAAAAAGGTACATCATTATCATCTTCTGGCGGCAAACCATCGTTCATAGAACTACCAAAAGCTTCATTTGCACTTGGTAATCCTTGCGTTAAAAATGGATTTTCTTCGTTTTCATTCATTTTAGATTGATACTCAAAAGGAGAATCAAAATCATCAAGGTTATCAAACTTACCTTGACTACCAATAAACTTAAGCCTAATATTTTCTAAACCACCGTTTCTGTGTTTTGCCACAATAAACTC
This sequence comes from Cellulophaga omnivescoria, assembly GCF_027915275.1. Classification (NCBI taxonomy): domain Bacteria; kingdom Pseudomonadati; phylum Bacteroidota; class Flavobacteriia; order Flavobacteriales; family Flavobacteriaceae; genus Cellulophaga; species Cellulophaga omnivescoria. The sequence continues at coordinate 343,278 of NZ_CP115819.1, forward strand.
ACCTTGTCCTTGGGTTGGTGAGTGCTCGTCATCATCCCATTCATCAATTTTATAGTACTCGGGTCTATAGATAAATGATACAATATCCGCATCCTGCTCAATTGCACCAGATTCACGTAAATCTGATAAAACTGGCCTTTTACTCCCCCCACGTGTTTCTACAGCCCTTGATAACTGAGAAAGTGCAATAACCGGAACGTTAAGTTCTTTTGCTAATGCTTTTAAGTTCCTAGAAATTGTAGAAATCTCCTGTTCACGGTTACCTCCTTTTTGCGTTCCACCTGCGGTCATAAGTTGCAAATAATCAATCATAATCATTTTTATACCGTGTTGTGAAGCCAATCTTCTACATTTTGCCCTTAAATCAAAAATAGAAAGTGAAGGAGTATCATCTATAAATAAGGGAGCAGACTCTAAGGTTTTTACTTTAACGTTTAACTGTTCCCACTCGTGTTTTTCTAATTTACCAGTACGTAATTTTTCCGATGACAATCCGGTTTCTGAAGAAATTAGCCTTGTAATTAACTGTACGGATGACATCTCTAAAGAGAAAAAGGCAACTGGCATTTGAGATTGTACTGCCATATTACGAGCCATAGACAAAGTAAAGGCTGTTTTACCCATACCTGGACGTGCTGCAACAATAATTAAATCACTGGGCTGCCAACCAGATGTTAACTCATCTAATTTATGAAAACCAGATGGAACACCACTTAATCCTTCCTTGCCCGATATTTCTTCTATTCTCTTTTTAGCCTGTATTACTAAATTTTGTGCTGTTTCCGCAGAACGTTTTAAATTACCCTGTGTAACATCGTATAATTTAGATTCTGCTGTGTCTAACAAATCAAATACATCTGTAGCTTCATCATAAGCCTCTTGTATAATTTCATTAGATATTTTAATTAAACTTCTTTGTATAAATTTCTGAAGAATAATTCTTGCGTGAAACTCTATATGAGCTGAAGATGTTACTTTTTGGGTTAGTTTGATTAAATAAAAATCTCCTCCAACAGCTTCTAACTTACCGTCTTGCTTTAATTGAGTAGAAACGGTTAATAAGTCTATTGGCTCAGAAGACTCAAACAACTTAAAAATTGCTTCATAAATGTGTTTGTGCGCATCTTTATAAAAAACATCTGGGTGCAGAATATCTATAACCTCATCTACACCTTTTTTATCTATCATCATTGCACCAATCACAACCTCCTCTAAATCAACAGCTTGTGGCGGTATTTTTCCTCTCTCTAAATTTATAATTGTAGATTTATCTATCTTATGTCCTACTACTGGGCTTGGCTTATCCATATCTGCTAAAGTATGCAATTAACGTTTAGTTAACTTTATAATAGGTATAGTTATATTCACTATTGATTAACAATTGACCTGTTGATAAGTTACGAATTTGTGTTCATAACCAAAAAAAATCCAAAGCCTAAGTCTTTGGATTTCTATTATTTTGAATAAAAATGCCTGTTAGCCGTTAAAGACTCCCATACTAGCATATTTATCCATTCTGTTTTCTACCAATTCTTTTGGTGATAACTTTTTTAAATCTTCAAAATGAGAAATAATTTTGTTTTTTACAATTGTAAAATTCTTATCTCTATTTGCATGAGCTCCACCAGCTGGTTCGCGTACAATTTCATCAATAAGTTTTAATTTCTTCATATCTGTAGCTGTAAGTTTTAATGCCTCTGCAGCTTGCTCTTTATACTCCCAACTTCTCCATAAAATAGAAGAACAAGATTCTGGAGATATTACAGAATACCACGTATTTTCTAACATTAATACTTTGTCTCCCACACCTATACCTAATGCTCCACCAGAAGCACCTTCACCTATTATAACAACTATAATTGGCACTTTAAGACGTGTCATTTCTAATATATTACGAGCAATAGCTTCTCCTTGTCCGCGTTCTTCTGCTTCAATACCTGGGTATGCACCTGGAGTATCTATAAAACACACCACAGGAACATTAAATTTTTCTGCAGACTTCATTAAACGTAAAGCTTTACGGTAACCCTCTGGGTTAGCCATACCAAAGTTACGGTATTGTCTTGTTTTAGTGTTGAATCCTTTTTGCTGGCCAATAAACATAAAGCTTTGGTCACCAATTTTGCCAAGACCACCAATCATTGCTTTATCATCTTTTACATTACGGTCTCCGTGAAGCTCCAAAAAAGTATCTCCGCAGATTGCATTAATATAATCTAATGTATAAGGTCTGTTAGGGTGTCTAGAAAGTTGCACCCTTTGCCATGGTGTAAGATTCTTATATATATCTTTTCTAGTCTCTGTTAATTTTTTCTCTATCTGCTTACAAGTTTCAGATACATCAACATCACTCTCCTTGCCAATAATCTGACACTTATCTAACTGCTCTTCTAGTTCTTTGATAGGGAGTTCAAAGTCTAAATATTCCATATTTTAAAATAGGTTTGATTTATATCAAGAAACAAATATATGATATTAATGTAATTCCCCCATTAGACATCTAAAAAAATCCTAAAAATAACTAAAAGCAATTGCTTTTTACTATTCCTTTTTACTTTGCAAATAGCAGTTCTCTATACTTAGTTAACGGCCATAACTCGTTCTCTATCAATTGCTCTAACTTATCACTATGATATCTAATTTCATCAAAAAATGGCTTTACATTATCACAATAAGCAAATGCCTTTTTACTTAAATCTTTTAAGTTATTGGCATCTCTACGAGCTTGCGTCATTGCATCTGTCTTTGTTTTTATCTCATTTATATGTTCTGCTATTTGCTCTAAAATGGTTAATTGTGCTGCCGCCATTGACTTGTAATTATTGCCATAAATTTCTTTTAAACCAAGAACAGTTTTTAGTAGTTTATTTTGATATGCTAAAGCCGCAGGAACAATATGGCTGTATACCAATTCATTAAACACACGACCTTCTATTTGTACGTGCATAATGTATGATTCTAGTTCAATTTCTTGTCTGGCAGAAACTTCTACTTCGCTCATTACATTCATAGATTTAAACAAGTCTAAACTTTGTTTAGATGTTAAAACCTTTAAAGCTTCTGGAGTAGTTTTATTATTGCTTAGTTTTCTCTTTTTGGCCTCTTTTTCCCATTCTTTACTATAGCCATCGCCATCAAACCTAATTCTTTTAGACGTTTTTATATATTCTCTTAATACATTAAAAACAGCCTCGTCTTTTTTAAGGTTTTTATTATCTATTAGTTCATCTACCTCTTTTTTAAAATCTATTAACTGCTTGGCTACAATAGTATTTAAAACGGTCATTGGTTTAGAGCAGTTTGTTTTAGAACCAACACCACGCATCTCAAACTTATTACCTGTAAATGCAAAAGGAGAAGTTCGGTTACGGTCTGTATTGTCCAAAAGAATTTCTGGTATTTTACCAACTACATTTAATTTCAGCTCTGTTTTTTCTTCTGGTGATAATTTACCTTTAGATACGCCCTCTAACTCATCTAACACACTGCTTAATTGTGTACCTATAAATATTGAAAAAATAGCTGGTGGCGCTTCATTAGCACCTAGCCTGTGATCGTTACTTGCAGATGCTATTGAAGATCTTAATAACTCCTCATACGTATCTACTGCTTTTATAGTATTGATAAAGAATGTTAAAAACTGAAGATTTTTCATTGGTGTAGAACCAGGACTTAACAAATTAGTACCCGTATCTGTTGCTAATGACCAATTATTATGTTTACCAGACCCATTTATATGTGCAAATGGTTTTTCATGAAACAATACTTTTAAATTGTGCTTGTCTGCAATTTTATCCATAACGTCCATTAATAATAGGTTATGGTCTACGGCTAGGTTTGCTTCTTCAAAAACTGGAGCTAACTCAAACTGATTAGGAGCAACCTCATTATGCCTTGTTTTTACAGGTATACCCAATTTAATACACTCTACTTCAAGTTCTTTCATAAAATTAAGTACTCTACTAGGTATTACTCCAAAGTAATGATCATCTAACTGTTGACCTTTAGCTGCATGATGCCCTACTAAAGTTCTGCCTGTAAGCACAATATCTGGTCTAGAATATGCTAAAGCCTTATCTATAACAAAGTACTCTTGCTCCCAACCTAATGTTGCATTTACTTTGGTTACATTTTTATCAAAATATTTAGCTACTGCAGTTGCCGCTTCATCTACCGCAGATAAAGCACGTAAAAGTGGTGCTTTATTATCTAAAGCCTCACCAGTGTAGGATACAAATATGGTAGGTATGCATAATGTTTTATCATATATAAAAGCTGCAGAAGTAGGGTCCCACGCGGTATAGCCTCTTGCCTCAAAAGTGTTTCTTATTCCTCCACTAGGAAAACTAGATGCATCTGGCTCTTGTTGTACCAATTGCCCACCTCCAAATTTTTCTAATGCTCTACCATCACTTAAAACATCAAAAAAAGCATCATGTTTTTCTGCAGTTGTACCTGTTAGTGGCTGAAACCAATGCGTGTAATGTGTAGCACCCATTGTAATTGCCCATGACTTTATACCTTCTGCTACCTGATCTGCAATTTTTCTGTCAATTTTAGCTCCTGAAAAAATAGCATCTTTAACAGTAGCCAAAGCATCTTTAGTTAAAAATTGCAACATACGTTCTTCATTAAAAACGTGGTTACCAAACTTTTTAGATCGGCTACCTTTTTCATTTATCACAAAGTTTTCTCTAGACAAACTTTCTCTAACAGCATTAAACCTAACTATAGACATTATATATATATTTAAAAGTGGTGTGAATTACAAAATTACTAATTAAACCGAATAAAAATATAAATTTTTTAATTTACCCCTAAAAAAACAAGGGTATTAAGAATTACATCTAATATTTTAGCAATTACCCCTATAAAAATTATGGAGATACAGTGAAAAAAATTATTTTTGCTTCATCTTTAATGAAATTACAACAATCAACATTATGAGCAAATCAAAATTAGAGTACATTTGGTTAGATGGTTATACACCAACTGCCAATTTAAGAAGTAAAACAAAAGTAGAAGATGACTTTAGCGGTAAATTAGAAGATTGCCCAATTTGGTCTTTTGATGGAAGTTCTACACAACAAGCAGAAGGAGGATCATCTGACTGTTTATTGAAGCCAGTAGCTATTTACCCAGACCCAGCACGTAACAATGGATACTTGGTAATGACAGAAGTTTTAAATGCTGACGGAACTCCACACGTATCTAACTCTAGAGCTGGTATTGATGATGAAGATAACGATTTCTGGTTTGGATTTGAACAAGAGTACTTTATTATGGACAAGAATACACAATTACCATTAGGTTTCCCTGTTGGTGGTTACCCTGGCCCGCAAGGTATGTACTACTGTTCTGTAGGTGGTAAAAACACACACGGAAGAGATTTTGTTGAAGAGCACGCAGACCTTTGTATTGCAGCTGGTTTAAATTTTGAAGGAATTAACCAAGAAGTTGCTAGCGGACAATGGGAATTTCAATTGTTTGCAAAAGGAGCTAAAAAAGCTGGAGATGAAATTTGGATAGCTCGCTATTTACTAGATAGATTAACAGAGCAATATGGTTACTATATTGAGTACCACCCAAAACCAGTTAAAGGTGATTGGAATGGATCTGGTATGCACGCTAACTTCTCTAATACTACTTTAAGAACTTGTGGTTCTAAAGAAGTTTACGAAAAAATATGTGAAGCGTTTAGACCTGTTACAAAAGAACATATTGCTGTTTATGGAGAGTTTAACGACCAACGTTTAACGGGATTACATGAAACTGCTGCAATTACTGATTTTAGCTACGGTATATCTGACAGAGGAGCTTCAATTAGAATTCCTATTATTACAGTTGAAAAAGGCTGGAAAGGTTGGTTAGAAGACAGAAGACCAGCATCTAACGGAGATCCTTATAAAATTGCTGGAAGAATTATTAAAACTGTAAAATCTGCAAAGGTTTAAGTATATAATTAAATTAATTGTTTTAAAAAACGCCTAAGCTTATTCTTAGGCGTTTTTTGTACGCTATTATTTAGTGACATTATATTTTTAAATAGTAAAGTATACAAAAGCTATATAACCCGCTAACAATACAATTCCGTCTCGCCATCCTAAGCGCAATCCTTTTGGAAAAAAAACTAGAGGTAATAAAATAAATGCAAAACCTAGCATCCATAAAATATCATTACTTAACAATGTATTATCTACTACAGTTAAAGGTGTAATTAGCGCTGTAATACCTAGAACGGCAAAAATATTAAAGATATTAGATCCTATTAAATTACCTAATGATATTGCTTTCTCTTTTTTAATTACAGCTATTATAGAAGCAGCAAGCTCTGGTATGCTTGTACCCACAGAAACTACAGTTACTCCTATTACTCTTTCACTAACATTGTAAAACCTAGCTAAACCAGTTGCACCACTTACTAATAGTTCTGATCCTCCCCAAAGCCCTAAACCACCCAGAGCTAAAAACAATAACATTTTAAAGGTTGGTAAAGGCACATCATCTTCTGGAGCCTCATCTTCTACTGCTGTTTTCTGAAACTTAATGAGGTACACAATATATACTATTAAAAGCGCTACCATAATTAGCCCCTCATAAAACTCTATAATGCCATCAAAATAAATAAAAACAAAAAACACTAATGAGGCTAACATTAAAATAGGCCAATCTGTAGTATAAAAACTTTTACGAACATCTATACTGCCCAACATTACTATTACACCCAAAACTAGACCTAGATTGGCAATATTAGAACCTACCACATTACCTAAAGCTAAATCTGGCGAACCTTCCAAAGCTGCCTTAATACTAACTATTAATTCTGGTGCAGATGTAGCAAAAGAAACCACCGTCATACCAACAACAATTTTTGGTATTTGCAACCTTAATGATAGTGCTACAGAGGATTTTAATAACCAATTACCTCCCATTATTAAAAAAACCAAACCAATAATTATGTAAACAATATTAAGCATCTACTACTTTTTTTTGGGGCAAATATAACAATTAGAATGCTACATTTTTCTTTTAAAAACTATATTTTTAAATGAATAAAAATTGCTGTAAACACTAGCAAAAACAATAACCTACAGGAATGAAACAGCTTAATTTGAACAAATACAAAATGAAAGGCCTCTTGGTTTTTTAAGTGAACATAAATAAGCCTCTACAAAAATTACACATTTAAACATTAATCACTAAAAAAACTTACAAATAAAAACTTAAATAAAGAGTACAATTAAAATATTAAAACAAACATTGTTATATAGTTACAAATAGTGTATTCACTTGTATTAATAGTAGTTAAATTATTTGCAAGTGAGTATATTTTCTATATATCTTAAGTAAATAATCGATTATTTACAACTAATTATTAACCTTAAAAAACCACAAATTATGATTATTCTATCAGAAATTTTATTTAGCTATATTATCACAGTTATTGTAATACTATTTTAAGAAAAATCATATAGGCCTATATACCAATAAAGGTTGCTATATTGCAACCTTTATTCTTTTTTAGTATTACCATATATTTGCAAAAAATACTTTTATGAAAAAAGCACTTTTTAGATTTCTTGCTAAAATTAACCGTTTACTATTACCATCTTACAGTAAAAAACAGTTAGACTTATCTAAAGCTAGTAAGTTACAGTTAGCAATTATTGGTTGGCGTTATTATGTAACTACAAATGCTATAGACTAATAATGTAGTAAAGAAGTAACATTATAATTTGCTATTTTATCTTTACCATTTAAAAAATCTAATTCTATTAAAAAGTTACACTGTACTACCTCACCACCTAATTCTTCAATTAATTCACAAACAGCTTTTGCTGTACCACCAGTAGCCAGCACATCATCATGTATTAATACTTTATCTCCTTTTTTAATGGCATCTGTATGTATTTCTAATGCATCTTCACCATACTCTAAAGAATATGGCTTAGAAAGCACATTAAAAGGTAATTTTCCTTTTTTGCGTACCGGAACAAAACCTGCGCTTAACTTAGTTGCCAAAAGTGTAGCAAAGAAGAAACCACGGCTTTCCATACCCACAACTTTGTCTATTTTTTGTTCTTTTACTAAATTTAAGAGTGCATTAGCAGTTTTTTCTAAAATTTCTGCATTATTTAACAAAGGCGTAATATCCTTAAAAACAATACCTTGCTTAGGAAAATCTTTTACATCTCTAATATATTCTTTAAAATTCATATATTTTTCTTTAGTTATTTTGTGGTAAAAGTAAAAAGAAATATATTTGCACCCTCGTTTAAAGGAATTTAAACAAAAACGGCCTCGTGGCGCAACTGAATAGCGCATCTGATTACGGCTCAGAAGGTTACAGGTTTGAATCCTGTCGAGGTCACTAAAAGCTTGCTAAATCTTATATTTAGCAAGCTTTTTTCTTTTTACTACTATACTTAATTATTAAGCACAATACTATAAAATTTTAGTATAAATTTATGCTATTTGCTTAACAACACATTCTTTACCTACTAAATTATTTTTAAGAAATGAAGTAATTTTATTTACCAAATAGTCATAATCTCTTTCTGCATAAAAATACAATGCAATTTCATTTTCATTTTCACTATAACTAGGTATTAAAGCTCCATTATTACCAAGAATTTTAATAAGAGAATTATATAACTCTATAACTGTGTCTATACTAATATCTTTTTCTTGCAAAAACTTTGTTTTTACATATACTCCTAAACCAACCAATTTACCAATTGGATATTCCACATCAAAACTTGAATTAGCATTTTTGTCTTTTGCATAATATTTTAACTTGGAACCATTTGCTACTTCAATATTTTTTGCAACAAAAATTATATTTTCTTTCATTTCTTGAGAATACGATACTAAATCAATTTCTATATCGCAGGATTCTGGCTCTCCATTTTTACCAATTAAAGTGCCCCCACCACTAACAGATCCCCACTTTTTTTTACGAAGCATATAATCTAAAGAATCTTCTATATGACCACGATGTTGTGGTTGAAGTTTCATATTTAAAGACAATTGAGCATAGGCCATAGGTTCAAAAACAAATTCTTCTTCAATTACTTCATCATTTTCCTCTTCTTCCACTAAAAAGGATTTGGCCTCTAATAGCAATTCATAAGTTGAAGGATAATCATCACCTAACTCAATAGCTTTTTCAAAATAAGGAATAGCTTCTGTTTCTCTACCGTCTAAATAAAATAACGAGTAACCTACTCTAAAATACCAGTCTTTATCTTCTTTACCTTGCTGGCTAACATTTTGTAACAAACCTAACGCTTCTTCATAAAGATTAAGATTATTTAATGCTCTAGCCAAAAGGCTTGTTAATATATAAGAGTTACTTGTTTCTGGAAAAGACTTTAACTCTAGCACTACTTTTAAATGATTGCCGGTGTTATGCCAATCATTTAACTTTTTTATTAGCTCTTCTGAGAGGTTTTCTTCTGTTTTCATTTGTACTAATTTATAATGAATTAAGCATAGTTGTTTTTTTTAAAAAGGCTAATTATAATCACTAGTTACATTAGCAAACTCTACGGAAAAGTCATCATTAATATTAAACTCAAAATTAATAACCTCATTAACCTCCCAGCTTTCATACTCATCCTCTACCAATCTATTGTCATTAATACTAATAATTAGTGTTTTATTATTAATGACAATAGATAACCTATCTACATCTTCATTTCTCATACCTGCTGTTTCATCATACATAGAAAGGTCTTCTAAATCTGCTGGCACAGAATAAGTAAGCTTATTAGATTTAGCAACATCATTAATTTTTATATACTTAATAAATTTTTTAAATATTGGAGAATATTTTTTATAATCTTCCGGAAAATTAAGATTGTTATGGTATTTATTTTTTAAACTATTTATAGCTCCAACAGCCCTATCAATGTGTTGTTGCTCATACATTTTTATTAGACGTACATTTTCTTCTTCTATATCATTTAAAATAATCTCTACATCTTTTTGAGGTTTATACCAACCTTCTTTATCAAAATAATCTTTTGTATCTCCATCCTTAAAAATAAAACCTTTTCTTGCAAAAATCTCATTACGTAATAATGAAAGCCACCATCTACTTTTAGGTTTTAAATAAGACTCTGGTATTATTTTAGTATCTAGTTTATTATGTATAAGAAGTTCATTTTTATTAGGGTTGTATGCATTATTAGAAAACCACAACTCTCTGTCTGTCTTAGAATTAATAAACTGCTCACTTAAAGCATTGTAATTTACAAGTTTGCTGTTACCTGTGATATCTAATAATTTTTTAACATCCGCTAAATTCTCTAATCCTTTTAAAGATTTTAGTTCACTATTATTATGCAGGTCTAATTCGTCATTAACGGTCTCTAAACTACCAAATCCTGTTAAGTCTTCTAATGCATGATTACCTCTTAAATATATTTTATTAGCACTCTTTATGTTATTAAAACCACTTAAGTCTGCTAACTTATCATTTTCATCTACCCACAGATAGTTTATATACTCTAAACTTTTAAATCCATTAATACTTACCAGAACAGGATTGTCTTCTATAGAAAATCTTTCATTTATTGTTTTTAAACTATTAAAACCTTCTACACCAGTAAGCGTAATATTGTCTTCTATTTTTATACCTCCTCTTATTGTTTTAAGACCATTAAAACCCTGCAAAGAAATTAACTTTTCATTTCCTGTAACAACAATATTTTCTATATCCACTAATTCATTGGGGCCACTAAAATGCTCTAGTGTTTCTGTGCTACGCAGATAAAAATTATTATTTATATGTGTAAGTTTTTTAAAAGAGTTAGTTAAGTCTACCACAGTCAATTTTGTGCCAATTCCCATATTTTTACCAACCTTCACAAGGTTGTTAAACATATTCATTTCTTTAACTTGATTTAAGTTTATACTTAAATTTCCTCCTATATACTTAATATTATTAAATCCTGTTCCTTTCTGTAAAACATCTATAGAAAGCAATACATCTTCTTTTACTACTGTAATATTATTTAAACCAGTTAGCTCTGTTAAAGATTCATTTCTATAAATTGCAATTCTAGTTATTGAATCTTTTACTGTATTAACGCCGTTAATATTAGTTAGCAAAGGATTTTCTGATATGCTTAAATCTCCTTTTATTGTTATTAATTTTTTTAAACCAGTTAAACTATTTAGCGATTTATTTCCTGTAATAGAAAAGTCTTCTCCTACACTTTTTAAAGATATTAAACCCTCTAAGTTTTTTAGTTTATCGTTATTTTTTATGTGTAGAAAATTTTTAATCTCTGTAAGTTTTTCTAAGCCTTTAAAATTTTCTAAATCAGGGTTTAGTCGTATTTGAACTTCGCCATCTACCTTACTTAAACTACGTAACCCTTTTAAATCTTTAAGGTAATTGTTACTAACAATTTGTAAATGACCATTTATTGTAGCCTTAATATTATGGAGCCCCTCTAAACTTTGTAGTGATAAATTAGAAGTAATTGCTATATATTCTCCTACGCTATTAATACCAGACAATTGAGAAATATCTTGCAATCTTTTATTTTTACTAATCTCCAATCCATTAGGTATACTTCCTAAAAGGCTATTTAACCCTTCTAAACTTGTAAGTGCTGGGTTGTATGAAACATTTAATTTATCAACCTTTTTTAACTTTTTTAAGGCTGTTATATCAATTAGTAATTTATTGTCATTAATTTCTAGTTCGCCAGAAATTTCTTTTAAGTTGTTTAAACCATTTAAAGAAGTAATGTACTTATTACCCTCGTTTAAATTAATTTTATAATTATCAATACCAATATATACGTTACCATTTACAGATGTTAAGGACTTGAGTTGTGCTAGGTCTGTAATTTTTGAACCATACACTTTTAGATCTCCATGTAAGGACGTGTATGCGCCAGATTTAAACTTATCAAAATCTTTTGGAAATAATTCTCCTTCCCAAACACCAGACTCTTGAGCATTTAGATTAAATATACATACGACATATGCTAATACTAATATTAAACTATTTTTCATGAGTTAGAATTTTAACAAGAGAAACAGAAGTCTCTAAATTTTACTGCTGAACATTTATTATTTTGTAAACTCATTATAGATGGGTTATAGCCATTATCCTGGGTTTCAATTTTTTCAATAATTCCTTTTGTTATCTCTATTCCTTTTATTCCTGTTGTAATAAGCTCTTTTTGAAGAGCGCAATAACTATATAATTCAGGGTTGTTTATTAATGAAAAACTACCGCCCACTGCTTTTAAATTCTCTAAGCCTTTTAAAGATTCTAACTTCTCATTATCACTTATAACAATATTACCAGAACACTTTTCAAGTTTTGTAAGCACTGTTAAATCTGTACCTTGGTACTCTTCAATAATAATATTACCATCAACTTCTGTATACTCCCCTGAAGTAAAATCTTCTAAATTTTCTATTGCCAAGTCTCCCTTCCAAATTTTTTGAGCTTGAGTTTTAACTATACCCAAAGTAATTGTTATTACTAATACTAAAATGAGTTTATCTAATTGCATATTAAATATTTAAAAGTTACATTACTTATATTAACGCCAAACACTTAAACAATAGTAAATGTAATTACCTAAAGCACAAAGCAGCAGTTAATATTTGATAGTGTACAGTACATATTTGCAATTACATAAGTATAAATTATAGAAACTATTACTAATTTGTATTTTATACTTTAAATAAAAAACCAATTTACTACTCCAAGTTAGCTATTTTACCTTCTTTTATAACCAAATAAAAACTACTACCAATAGTAACATTTTGGTCCATACTTTTAGAATAAGCGGGTGTCATCCTTGGTAGCTCATTAATTGTTTTTATTCCTATTTCTTCTAATTTACTATTATTAGACTTTATATTACTCGGAAAAGGTTTTACACTACCGTCTGTTGTAATCAAAAATTTTAATTTTAAAGTGGCATTTTTAATTACTACATCTTCAAGCTCTAATTCTTTAAGTATTCTTTTTCTAACACTATTACGCAAACAAATTCCTTTGTCAACACTGTTTTCGCAACCCGGGTAAATGGGGTCTTTATTACCTTTAACAGGATGCTCAATAAGCGGAATTTCTTTTCTATCTCTTTTAATCAACTCATTTTTTGCGTAAGTTGGCCTATCTGTTATATTTGTTGCTTTCATACTCACAACAACCTTATGCGTAGGAAACTCGCCTTTTGCTTTATTGTAGATGTTAGACATAGTAATACTTATTTTAACCAATGTGTTTTCTAAATTCCACGCTGTACTTTTGTAATAACTAGTGCTATCATTAATTTCTAAAGGAATACTTCCTTCTGCCTTACCATCACCCATAGAAGCAATCATTTCTTTTTCTCCTTTTAGGTAAAAACTAAGCATCTTTTTTCTAAACTCTAAGTCCTTTTTATTATTCAATTTTTGGTTGTGATTGGCTACATCCCATTCATTAATAATTTCAAGAATAAGACTATCTTTTTTAAAATAAACATATCTAGCTATTACATCTACGTCTGTAATTAAATTATCTTTTCTTATAAATGAAATCAGCCCCAAATCATTTGAAACGGTATAGTAATCAGAATTTAATATTTGACCTCCAGGAAAGTTTTTTTCTGCCTCTAAATATGTTGAAAGAGGAAATTGATTTAACTCTAGATTTGGAGGTTGACAGAAGCCTGCACTTACAGCAAACAATACAAAGAGCGCAATTAGTTTTTTCATATACGTATATTTTATCTGCTAATATTGGGTTATGACTCTAGTTAAGTACGTAACAACTATTCAATTTTTCTCATCTTAATTGTACTCTTTAAAACTAAATTAATAGATTCTTCAATCTCACTTACATTAAAAATTTCGTCTTCTAAATCTAGAATTTTAAACCTAGTTTTATTTCTTGACAAAACACCTTTTTCATCTTTCCATCCATAAGAAAAAACAATTTCATCATCAACAAAAGACCATTTTTGTATAGCTGTTTTATCTGGATCATTAAATTTAACTTCACACGTTCCGTCTTCATAAAAAATTATCCAACTATTGTTTGGGTCTAACTTAAAGGCTTTTGCTGCTAATTCTGGATTAGATTCTACAACATCTGGATTAACGTCTAAATAATCTGGTTTATAGTAATACATACCCCATTTAGTATTACAAAAAAGCTGCATTTTTTGTTTTATACGAACCTCTTCTTCTCGTTGCTTTTTCTCTTCAAGTACAACTTCGCGCATCTTTAATGTATCTTTCCATCTTTGCTGACCTGTAGTCAACATTTCATGATATCTTTTACCAGATAAATCTTGGTTATTTTGCTTTAAAAATGCCAGCTGCCATTTAAGTACTTTATAATCATAAACTGTTATCTCTTTCCTAATTGCCAGTAAATCTTCAGTTTCACTTGCATCATCATATTGTTTATCAATAGGAGCTGTACAACCTATAAAAAATAACATTACAGGAAGTATTATAATTTTTTTCATTAGAATTGATGTTTAATTTCCTATCAATAATACCTACAACTAAGCAATAAAATAAGTAGTAATTTATATTTGTAAGGGTTTAGCGCTTATTTGTATCAAAATATAGAATAACCAACTCAAAAAAAATGTAATTTAATCTAAGAAAAACAAACCATATTTATCACCTAATGTAATTGTAATTAAAAGATATTAATATTCTAAAGACTTGGCATAATCTACAACTTTACTTATAATTTTATTTGGATCGTTTTTTCTAAAATTGATAAACAAAGAAATTTGCTCGTCTAAATCTATAAACCTAACATTTTTAGATTTAGAAAATTTAAATGATGAAGGCAAAATGGATACCCCAAGTTCTTTAGATACTAAACTTAAAATCATACCTCCAAAGTCTGACTCAATTATTGTTTTGGGCTGAAAATTATTTTTCTCAAAAATGTTTCTTAAAAGCGATGCAAAAAAAGTTTTATTATGCAAACCAGATATAATAAACCGCTCATCTTTTAACTCATTTAAACCATTAAAAGATTTTTTATTTATCCAATGATTGTTGGGTACAACTAATGCTATTGGCTCTGAAAATAGTTGTATTGAAACTATGTTGGTATTTTTTATTTTATCTCTACTAAATGCTATATCTGTAGTATAATTTAGCAATAATTGCTCGTGATTTTCATCTGTTGGCTCTACTAGTTCTAATTTTAAGTTGGGCAAATTTAAATTTAAAGCCTCTAGAAAATTGGGCAAAAATTTAAATGCTATAGAACCAGGGTAACTTATAGACACAAAACCAGAGGTGCCTTCATCTATTTTTTTAGCTTGCTGCGTAACAAGATCAAAATCATTAATTAAAACAGACCATTTTGCTTGTAAAAACTTGCCAGCATCGGTAAGCTTTACATTTCTTTTGTCTCTTTCAAAAAGTTGCAGGCCCATTTCTTCTTCTAAGGACTGTATTTGCCTACTTAGTGCCGACTGAGATATAAACACCTTCTCTGCCGTTCTCCAAAAATGGAGTTCGTTAGAGAGTACTAAAAAGTATTTTATTTGCTGAATTGTCATATCTAATGCGTTTTATGCATTAATAAACCAAAAATAAGTATTTTATAGTCTACAGCATAATAGTTCTTTTGCATTAGAAATTAATTTAATTATTAAAATTGAAGAAATAATGGGTGTAGAAAATTTTATAACATTTTTATTTACTGCTTTTATTTTTATAGCAACCCCTGGCTTAGATACTATTTTTGTACTAAACAAATCTATTACTCAAGGTAAAAAGTCTGGAATACGCGCTACAGTAGGCATAAATACTGGAATTTTAGTACATACCATTTTTGCAGCTTTGGGATTATCTGTATTGTTATCTAAGACTAATTATGCTTTTACTACAATAAAATATGCTGGTTTTATTTATTTACTATTTTTAGGAATTACCAAACTAAAAAACAGTAATAAAGCATTAAAACTTGAAGAACATAAGAAGCCAAAGAAACAAAAAAGTGATTTTTGGTCTGGCTTTATCACAAACACATTAAACCCAAAAGTTGCATTATTTATTTTAGCTTTTTTTCCTCAGTTTATAAACCCAACACAAATTAAAAATCCATTACCGTTTATAATACTAGGAACAACTTTTGCCATACTAGGTACAATTTGGTACGTAGCACTAACATTTTTTGCAAGTAGTTTTACACAGAAAATTAATAATAACCCAAATTTTAATTTGTGGTTAAACAGGCTAAGCGGTATTGCGTTTATACTTATGGGAATTTCTATAGTATTGGCTAATAACTAATGCTGTATTCAATTAAATTACTTTAAAGAAAGATCCATAAAACAGTTCTAAATGTACAATTTAGTCATTATTAAATTCAAGTTGATAGTAACCATTTACCGTTTTAATTTTAACCAAGTTTCATTTAGGTTTTTACTTCTTTAATTGATTTTGAGATATTATACTAACGTGTTTGTATATGGTTTGTTGCGTGGTTTAAGTACTAAATTTAGCAAATAAAAACCGAATAGAAAATCCGCGAGGATTTTCGTAAGTAGGCTAAAACCAGCAATTAATTTTATACGGTGTTAGGCAACGTTTTTTTAATTCGTAGGTAATCCTAGTTTTTCGAATAGAATTCGGTTTCTCATTTTGGCATCTTTCAATAGTTTTTGATAAGATATTACTTCAATATATGCATTGTATTTATCGTGAAATTTAAAATAACCCATTGAATCAGGTGTCTTTTTAAAATCTTTATCATCTAATACTTGTTTTAAATTTTCGTTAAAATCTAAAACGATATAAGCATAAAATGGTGTGTTTGCGTTTATAAAATCAATTTTTTTCCCTTTTCTATCAACGCCTTTATTATCTCTAATTGTTCTTATATATTGTAAAACTTGGTCAACAGGATTTTTTTTATAAGATTCAGTTGTGTAGCCTTGTCTTTCCGGTCTTTTGAACTCAATTATTGTAAATGAGTGATGTGGTGCTTCGTCATTTACGAAAGCAAAACTATCATTAAATATTAATAAATCTGGTCTTTGTAAATCTTCACTATCTGATACTTTTATACTTTTAAAAGATTTATCTGAGGAAAGATAATTATGGTAAGATAATCTTTCATCTATTAACCATAAATTCTGTTTGTCGTAACTAATCTCGTCAGATTCCGAGCGAATAGGGAAGAAGATATTATGTATAGTTTCTTCTGTTTGAAATTTATTATCATCTATTCCTAAGAACTTATCTAATAGTTCAATAACAGCTTTTCTATGAACTATGTGTTTCGCAAGGTTTGCCTTTCCAATATCATTAAATTTTTCTATATACTCAGCATATTTTTCTTGATACTCTTCTGTATTTTGTATATCCTCATCTGCATTTAGAACTTCTTCTCCTAATTCTTTGATTTCTGATTCGAGTTCATTCTGCGCTTTAAAAAGTTCAATATCAAGTTTATTACCTTTTAAGTTTGGTGGTAATTTTTTTATAGTTTCAGGATGATATTTTAAAATTGTTTTATACTGAGGTGAAGAATTATAAATATGAGATTGATAATTTTCAAATTTTTCCTCTCTTACACTTGATAAATATGGTTCAAGAAGCTTTTCTATTTCTTCTACCGCATTATTTCTAATATTTTTAATTGTTATTTCATTAGAATCGTCTTCTTCTTCATCTTCGTTTTGTTCTAAAATGTTAAAATCGATTCTTTCACTATCTACAGCTTCGTCAAAAACTGTACTTGTCAAATAGGCGTGATAAACAAAATGATTACCATCTTCATCATTAATTCTTCTTCCTAAATCTGAGATATATTTATTTAACAATTCGAATTTTACTTCTCTGTTATTAGCACAATAATGAATTTGATGGCTCATTCTTGTATTAAATACTCTTAAAAGATATAAATGAAATGTATTATCATTTATTGTTAATTCTGACTCTTTTATAGAGCCTTTAAAAGTATTTTTATAATAATCTTGTAGTAATACTTTTTGTCCATTTTGTTCTCTTAATGTTATATAAGGACATTTGTTTTGTAAAAAATAAATAAGAAAATGTTCTACTATTTTTTCTGCAATATCTTCTAAAGGTTTTGGACAAAATTTTTGATATTCTTCTCTGTAATGATTTAATTCAACCTTAGTCCAAGATTTACTTTCTGAATTAGATTCTTCTTTAAAGTCAAAAATACCATTGCCGATTTGCTTAAACGTGAAGCTACGTGTTAAATAACTTCCATTTGATTGAAAAGAACTATTGTAATTAACGTGGTTAAATGCTTTTAACGCAACAAATCTTCCAATTCCTTTAGCTCCTTTTTCAATTTTATAATCAGATTCAGCTGTTAAAAAAGAGTTTAAATTATTGTCATTAAAACCTGAGCCATTATCGTGTATTAAAAAGCTATTTACAGGATATATATCTACTATTTTCAGATTTTCATATGCCTCTTTTTTCCCATTTCGTATTATATCAATAATAATTTGTCCAGAATCAAGATTTCCTTTTTCTTCAATTGCGTGTATAGAATTACTTATCGCTTCAAATAAAGGCCATAAGGCTTTTCTTTTTGGCAATTTTGTATTTCTAACTTTACCTGCAATGTTTGTATGAAATTCTCTTTTTTTCGTCATTTTTTGTCAAATGTTGCACAACGGCCTTGGCTATGGTTAGTGGCGGTACAAACAGAGAGTGTATTTTCCGCAATGCAATTAGCCAAAGCTTTTTATTTTGTTTTTATTTTTTATATCAAAAGCCAAATCCCAAAAGATTTGGCGGACTTTATAAATATACCCAAACTTTACGTTTAAGCCTAAACACCGCCATTAATTATAGCCGTTGTTAGCAAATGTTATTTTTTTATATCCGACAATTTTGGTTTAAACTCAATTCGTGTGTCTTTAAACCAACTAGTTTCGATTTTAGCCCAAATCCTTTCCTTCCGTTTTCTTTTAGTTTCGAGTACAACTATCCGATAGTAAGTGTGTTCGTATTGAATTGCCCCATCGTTAATCGTCGGTTTTCCGATTGTTATTTCAAATTTTTTAAAGGGCCCAACTTTGAAAAGTCCTGGATATTTTGAGTCTACATATTTCAATCCATTTTTTTTCAATTCCATCTCTATAAGTTCTTTAAAGTCCTTTGATTTGTCAGAAGTCCATTTTATAAAAAGTTGGATTGGAATTGCGACCAAAACAAAAAGGATAATCCAGTAATAACTCATTTGGTTTCTAATATTTGCTAACTACATATAAACGCAATTAATTGCGTTTATTCACCCATATTGGTGTAATAAACGCACATTTTTACTTTTAGCGCTTAATTTTCTCACAATATAAAAACATTTTTTGTAGTACAAATACAGATATGTGTAATTGTATCAGAATTAATTATAAATGGTAGTTGTAGTAACTTAAAATGTAAAATATTTTTAACTTTTTGGCATAAAAAAACCATACTTTAGTGCAAGTATGGTTTTATGGTTTGTGTTTAGTATAACCCTAAAATGG
Organism: Cellulophaga omnivescoria; assembly: GCF_027915275.1. NCBI lineage: Bacteria > Pseudomonadati > Bacteroidota > Flavobacteriia > Flavobacteriales > Flavobacteriaceae > Cellulophaga > Cellulophaga omnivescoria. The sequence goes on from NZ_CP115819.1 coordinate 362,798, forward strand.
GAATAATTTATTTTTTCTTTAGCTTTTTTATTACTGCTATAGTTTGTTTTACGGTAGCTTCTAAACCTTTATAATCTTTATTAGCTATAATGTCTTTACTTATTAATTTAGAGCCTATACCAACGCAAGTAACACCTGCATTAAACCAAGCTGTTAAATTATCTTCTTCTGTGGTTACACCACCTGTTGGCATTACGTTTGTCCACGGTTGTGGGCCTTTTATAGCTTTTACAAAATCTGCTCCGTAGGTTGCACCAGGAAATAGTTTTACAACCTCACAGCCCAACTCTTCTGCAGTGTTTATTTCTTTTAAAGAACCACATCCAGGAGACCACATTACTTTACGCCTGTTACACGCTATAGCAATGTCTTCTCTAAAAGAAGGTGTTACTATAAAATTGGCTCCCATTTGCATATACAAAGAGGCTGCTGCTGCATCTGTTACAGAGCCTACACCTAGTACCATACCTGGCAATTCTTTTATGGCGTATTTGTTTAACTCAGAAAATACTTCAAAAGCAAAATCGCCGCGTGCGGTAAATTCCATTAAACGTGCGCCTCCATTGTAACAAGCTTTTAAAATGTTTTTTGCTAAATCTACATCAGAATGGTAAAATAAGGGTACCAAACCGGTTTCATTCATTATATTAAAAACTTCTATTCTGCTATATTGTGCCATAATTATGTGCTGTGTTTTTATTATTTTAAAGTGTTAGCGTGCTACTTTACCAGAGGCATCGCCACTCATTAATTTTTCTACTTCATCTACAGTAACCAAATTAATATCTCCGGATACAGTATGTTTTAAACAACAGGCTGCCACTGCAAAATCTACTGCTTGTTGTGCGTTATATTCTTTATTTAATAAGCCATAAATTAAACCTCCCATAAAAGCATCTCCACTACCTACCCTGTCTACAACAGGCGTAACATCTTTAATTGCGGCGCTATAAAGCTCTCCATTATCATACAAAATACCACCAATTTGCTGGTGAGATGCACTTATAGAGTAGCGTAATGTTGTAGCTACTTTTTCTAAATTAGGATACAATGTAAATAATTTATTATACAAGCTTGGTAAAGACTCTTTGTTATTGTAATCTGGATTTTCTTGTGCCAATCCAGACATAAAAAATGCGGTGTCTAAATCTCCCAAAATTACATTGCTGTAAGATAATAGCTCTGGCATAATATCTTTTGGTTCTTTACCATATTGCCACAATTTTGCTCTATAATTAAGGTCTGATGTTATAAAAACTCCCATTTTACTAGCAGCTTTTACAGCCTCTAAACACACATCTGCTGCCGTTTGCGATACTGCTGGCGTTACACCACTCCAATGAAAAACGATAGCGTCTTTAAAAACTTCTTCCCAATTTATAGTACCAGGAGTTATAGTTGCCATTGCACTATTAGCTCTGTCATACACCACCTTACTACCTCTTGTACCTGCACCGGTTTCTAAAAAATATACCCCTAACCTATCACCACCAAAAGCAATATTTTTAGCTTGTACATTACGTTTTTTTATTTCCATTAGGGCCGTTTGGCCCAAATCATTCTCTGGTAAACGTGTAACAAACTCAGCCTCTAAACCATAATTTGCAATAGATACTGCAACATTAAACTCGCCACCACCATAGGTAGCCGTAAAGTTATTTGCTTGTGAAAAGCGCAAATGTCTTTGTGTAGACAAACGCAACATAATTTCTCCAAAGGTGACAACTTTACTCATTTTTATATTTTTTAATTAAAATTTACATATGGTTAATCGATTAAGCATTGGGCTAAAATAAAATCAAAACCACCTTGTTACACTATAGTAGCTTTGATTGTATGTGTATTTTCAATACTTTTGGTTAATCGATTAAGCAAATATATTAAAAATTGTCAAACAAAAAAACCACTCTAAAAGATATTGCTGTTAAGCTAAACATATCTACGGCTGCTGTTAGTAAGGCTTTACGTAACGATTCTAGAATTAGTAAAAAGACAAAAGAGGCTGTAAAAAAAATAGCTAAAGATTTAGATTACCAACCAAATAACCTTGCTAGTGCTTTGCGTAGTGGTAAAAGCAACTTGGTGGGTGTTATGGTACCAAGCACAAATAGCTCTTATTTTTCATCGGTTTTACAAAATATAGAAGAGGTTTTAAACAGTAAAGGCTATAACGTTATTGTAACACAGTCTAACGAGTCTTACACTAAAGAATGTAACAATATAGACACCTTACTTTTTACACAAGTAGATGGCATTATAGCATCTATGGCAAATGAAACGATAGATTTAAATTACTTTGAAAAAATTAAGTCTAAAGGTATACCACTTATTTTGTTTGATAGAGGTGAGAACAACCTAAATGTAGATTATATTGGTATTAACGATTATGACAGTAGCCATATGATTGTTGACCATTTGGTACAAGAAGGTCGTAAAAATATTGCTCATATAGGCGGATTTAAACACACACGTATTTTTAACAACAGAATTAGAGGTTATATTGATGCGTTGCAAAAACACAAACTTACTTTGTTTGATGATTATGTAAGTGAAAGCAATCTTACTATTGAAGATGGTAGAGCACAAATGAAAAAATTGTTAGCGCTTAAAAACCCACCAGATGCTGTATATGCTGCTAGTGATTATGCTGCATTGGGTGCTTTGCAAGTTTTAAAAGAAGAAAAAATAGCGGTACCTAAAACTATTGCGCTTGTTGGTTTTGGTAACGAACCTTTTACCACAATGGTTACACCAACTATTACCACAATAGACCAACACAGTGCTGAAATTGGTAAAATAGCGGCTGAGACTTTTTTAGAGTATGCAGACCAAAAAACAACTACACAGCAATTAAATAAAAAGATATTAGAGGCTAAGCTTATTGTTAGAGAATCGTCCTAAAAAAACTTAGTGCTGTAAATACAAAAAGTCGTGCTTTGTAGCACGACTTTTATATGTAGTAAAATAGTAAGTTTACTTAAACGGAAATAACTTAGACTCTGTATGAGAATCTTTCATTATTTGTTTTAACTCTGCTACTATATTTAAGTTTGTAGAAGCAACATTGTATTCTTCTTTAGGGTCTGTAGCTAAGTTATACAGCTCAAACTTACCTTGCTTTTCTGCATTTATTTTATACCATACACCTTTCCAATCGCCTTTTCTTACTGCTTTTCTGCCTTTTTGTATATTAAATTCCCAATACAAATACTTATGTTGTTTTTGCTCACCTTGGTTTACTAATGTTGGCACTAAAGAAACACCATCTACCTCAGCCGGAATTGTAGTTTCTGTAATATCTGCTACGGTTGGTAAAATATCCCAAAAAGCAGATACCATATTTGTGGTTGTACCTGCTTTAATTTTGTTAGGCCATACTGTTATAAATGGTGTACGTATACCACCCTCATACAAGTCTCTTTTTTCTCCTCTTAATCCGCCTCCACTATTAAAATATGCAGGGTTTGCGCCACCCTCTTTATGTGGACCATTATCACTAGCAAACATTATAATAGTATTATCTGCAATGCCTAATTCTTTAACCTTTGCAACAATTTGCCCTACGTACACATCTAACCTATCTACCATAGATGCATACATTGCATATGGTTTGTCTTGAGAACTATATTCTGTTGGGTTAATATGTGGTCCGTAGTCTGATGTATAACGTTCTTTAGTGGTATGCGGTACTTCTTTAAACTTACCAACGTACTTTTTAAAAATAGAATCTTTAGGTGCCATTAGCTCTGCGTGTGGAAGGACCAATGGTACATAAGCAAAAAAAGTTGTATCCTTATTCTTTTCTATAAACTTTAAAGTTTCATCTTGTATAAGATCTGGTGCGTAGGTTACCATATTAGTATAATCATTACCCTTTAAAAGCACTTTTTTATCATTTTTCCATAAATGCGTTGGGTAATAACGGTGTGCTTGTCTTTGACAATTGTAACCATAAAATTCGTCAAAACCTTGGTTTATTGGATCTCCAGTAGAACCAATATAACCCAAGCCCCATTTACCAAAAGCTCCATTTACATAGCCTGCTTCTTTTAACACTTCTGCTATAGTAACACTAGAAGCTGGTATGGGCTCCTGCCCTTCTTGCCCCTTTAATTCTCTGTTACCTCTAATAGGTGTGTGCCCAGTATGCAGACCTGTCATTAAAGAAGATCTAGACGGTGCACATACAGCAGAACCTGTATAATGTTGTGTAAATTTTATTCCGTTTGCAGCAAGTGCATCTATATTTGGTGTTTTAAAATTTACCTGACCGTAACTACTTAAGTCACCATAACCTAAATCATCTGCCAAAATATAAATTATATTAGGTCTTTGTTTTACTTTTACTTTTTCTTTTTTGTTTGTATTAACTGCAGATATGGCTTCCTTTTTGGTCTCTTTACAAGCTAAAAACAAAAGCAATGTTGCCACAAAAACAAAACTAGAATAGCTTAATTTATTCAATTTCATTTTATTAAAATTTAATAAGTTTATTGTAATTATCTAAGTTTTAGTTGCTGAATATTATTGTAGTTTTTACCACGTATAGCCTCAAACTCAGTAATCATTTCCCGTAACTTTTCTGGTTTAGCTTTTGCCAGATTATTTTGTTGTGCCTTATCTTCTTTTAAATTATACAACTGAAAATCTGGACTACTACCTGTTTCTATATCTACTTTTTCTTGGTATGCTTTGCCTTTGTAAGGCGGTATCATTAACCAATCTCCACTGCGTAATGCTGTTCTTGAGGTTGCCTCTATAATTAAATTATCTCTTCCCGTTTTTTCTTCACCCAAAAATGTTTTTAAAATATTTTTACTATCTGTAGAACTTTCTTGTGTACCTACTAAATTTGCTATAGAAGCTAATAAATCTACTTGGCACACAATAGCGTCAGATTCCCCAGGCGTAATATGATCTTTCCAGTAGGTAATAAAAGGTACACGTGTGCCAGCCTCAAACAAACTGTACTTACCACCTCTTAAACCTCCTTTAGGATCGTGTTTTCCTAATTTTTCTACAGCATCATCATAATACCCATCGTTTAAAACAGGGCCATTATCACTAGAAAAAACAATTAAAGTATTCTCTAAAATACCTTCTTCCTTTAATGTTTTTACAAACTCGCCAATACACCAATCTGCTTCTAAAATAACATCACCTCTTGGGCCTAAACCAGATTTACCTGCAAACCTTGGGTGCGGAGTACGCGGTACGTGTGGTTGTTGCATTGCATAGTATAAAAAGAACGGAGCGTTTTTATGTGTTTTTACGTAGTCTTGTGCTTTAGCTAAAAAATGATCTGCCATATCTACATCACTCCATTTAGCAGCCTCACCACCTTTCATAAAACCAATTCTACCAATACCATTTACAATACTATTGTTATGGCCGTGATGCCATTTCATATCTACCATTTCTGGGTTATCTACAGCAGTTGGTTCGCCCACAAAATTAGTTTTATAGTTTACCTCTATAGGATCATTAGGATCTAAGCCTACAACATTACCATTGTCTATGTATACCGTTGGTACGCGGTCTTGCGTTGCAGCAAGTATATAAGCATCATCAAAACCAACCTCATTAGGACCTGGAGAAACACGCTCATTCCAATTTACATTTCCTGTTCCCAAACCTAAATGCCACTTGCCAACAATTGCAGTTTGGTACCCTTGGCTTTTAAGCATTTTAGGTAATGTTTGTTGTTCTGTACTAATTAATAATGGTGCTGTACCAGGCAGTATTTTAGCATCTTTATTGCGCCAAGGATACACACCTGTTAGCAACGCATACCTACTAGGTGTACAGGTTGCAGAAGTTGCATAACCATTTGTAAACTTTAAGCCTCCAGTGGCTAAGGCGTCTATATTTGGGGTGTTTAATTCTGTTGCTCCATAAGAACTAATATCACCGTATCCTAAATCATCTAAATAAATGACAACAATATTGGGCTTAGTATTTTTCTTTTCTGCAGTTGCAACGACTTTGGTTTCTTTAGGTTTTTCTTTACAACTAAAGCTTACTAGTATAAGAAATAGTACTGTTAGGTTAAGTATTTTTTTCATAAAGTGATTGTTCTAATTTTAAATAAACTTATTTGTTGGGCATAAAAAAAAGAATTCCACTTTACTATAAAACTAAAACGGAATTCTTATAATTTACTCTTCTAAAACTGTAACTGTTATGGTTTTATCTACTTTCCAGACATCACCACTTTTAACAGATTCTGCCACAGAGTCTTTAAAGATATTTACAAGTTTTATATCTTTTTCTCCAAGTTCTGTAAATAATACGTAAACTAAATTATCTGTAGATATTTTACCTGCGTTGGGTTTTATAAAACGCGCATAATTTAAAGTATCTGCAGCGGTAAAATTACCACTTATAAAGTGCATACCGTCTTCTATTTCCCATTGATGGCTAACTAAGCCCCTAGAGAGGTCGTTAAACGCAACGTACTTATTTAAACCGATAACTCTTTTTTCTTGTTCATCTTCATCAAGATCAAAAGAGGTCCAAACTGTTAAACTAGAAAAGTCTCCGTATGGTGGTTCATAATCATCTTCTTCTGAACAGCTAAATGCCAAGCAAAAAAACATTAGTAACAGAGTAATTTTTACTATTTTTTGTATATTTTTCATTGATTTATGTTTTAAAAATTAATCATCAATTCTATTGTTATTTAACCTTTCTCCTTGAGGAATATCAAAATAACCCGTTTGCCCAGCAGACCAAGCTGCTGCTGCATCTATATACTCAGAAAACTTTTTAGGACCATTCCCTTTTTGTAACAAGCTTTGCTTACGCACACCCTCTTTTCCATTAGTTCTAGTATACGTATAATCTGCTACAGAAAATACTTGCGTGCTTAAATCTTGAAATCTTTCTAACGTAACTCCCCAACGACGTAAATCTATAGTTCTTGTAGAAAACCCTTCTAAGGAAAGCTCTAGTGGATATTCTTTATACATTAAATGCTCCATTAAAGATGATGATGAATACGTAACACCATCAAAATCGTGTGCGCTACCATCTGGCATACCTAACAATTGCAATCCCCAACGACTACGTATTTGGTTTATTAGTTTTAAGGCTCCACTTACATTACCGGCTTGTAAAAAGCATTCGGCTTGCATTAAATACACGCCAGAGAGACGATTAACAACCACATTTCTTCCAGATTTCCAAGGAGATGTAGAGGTTTCAAACTCGGTTATATGCCCAATATGGTTGGTATATTTTTTATAATTAGAAAATCTTGTGTTACCAAACGTTGTAGTTTGTGGTGCTGTATATTTGTAATACTCAGAAATTTCATCATTAACAACAGCAATAGTTTGTGCTGCTCTTAATGGTATAGTTCTTAATTCCCCGGTAATATCACCATCTATATAATTTCTAGGATCTTGGGTATCCATAGGTTCTGTAGTATACTCATACGTTAGCCAAGCAGATGGCAATAACTGCGCTTGTCCACCTATTGCTAATTTTTCTTCTGCGTGTTTTGCAGTTGGCGCACATCTACGAGCTAGTCTGTTTGCAAAAGACTCTTCATCAAAAAAGCCATCTTCTAATTGTTGGTCATTAGCATAGTTAATTTCAAAAATAGACTCTGAGTTAAACTCACCTGCTGTTGTAAACATTTTAGATACATCTTGTTCTAACTCATACCCATAATCTCCTCTAACATTATTTATAATATCATTAAAATAAGTACTGGCTTTGTCATACTCACCTCTATACAAATAACTAGTACCTAAAATAGTAGCTGCGGCACCTGCATCTACTCTAGATTTAGGCTCCATTTGTAATGGTAAATTATTGTAGGCATATTCTAAATCTTCTGTAAAAAAAGCTATTACTTCTTCAGATGTAGATAAAGGCTTAGAGTAGTCTGCCGTAGATTTTGGAACAGATTCTCTTATTATTATTTTTCCTTCATTAAAAGTTGAGTGCAGGTAAAAATGCATTAAACCTCTAAAAAAACGCGCTTGTGCCATTTGTTCTGTCCATCTTTGTTTAGACTTTAAATCATCTGTCATAGAATTTAAACCCTCTATAACTTGGTTAGCTCTCCAAATTATACGGTATTTAGAATCCCAACGTTTTTGCACTACAAGATTATCAAAAGTTAAACGGTGTTGGTACCAAGGTAAATATGCTCCTGTTGGGTTGTTTCTTGGTCCTGGATGTGCCAAATCTGTACGGTAAAACTCTTCTTCTAAATCTAATATATAATGATCTAACATACCGCCATATATTGATGTTAGGTTAGATTCTGATTCCTCTAATGTTCTCCAATAAGTATCTGAAGACAAAAAGTTAGGGTTGGTTTCTTCTAGGTAATTTGAGCAAGATTGAAAAAGTCCTGCCGCAATTAATACGATTATAATTATATATTTTTTCATAATATTGTGTTTAGAAGCTTATATTAATACCAAGTGAATACAAAGACGTTAAAGGAAACCTAGATAAATCTAGTCCTCTTTGTGCTACATTGCCCCCACCTACCTCGGGGTCATAACCATCATAACCAGTAATTGTTAATGGGTTTTGCGCAGAAAAATAAAGTCTTAATTTAGAAATTCCATTTTTCATTAGCATATCTTTATCTAAGCTATAGCCTAAAGAAACTTGTTTTAGTCTTAAATAATCTCCGTTTTCTACCCATAAATCTGTATCACCATCATAATTTGGGTGCCTACCATTACGATCTATATAAAAAGGAATATTAGACGTAGGGTTGTCTGGTGTCCACATATTATACAAATCTCTATGACGCCCTCTTGTAAAAGCATCTGCTTTGGTACCGTTAATAATTTCTGCACCTACAGAAGCATACCAGTTCATTGAAAAATCAAAGTTTTTATAAGCCCAAGTTAAATTTAAACCAGCTTCAAAATCTGGTAATCCACTACCAGAGTACACTCTGTCATCATCTGTAATTTTGCCATCACCAGCATCTGCAATACCATCATTATCTGTATCTACAGTTTTTTGGTCTGTGTAAATTAAATCTCCCAGTCTAGCATTAGCGTCTAATTCTTGGTAGGCCAATAATTGCTCTTCGGTTTTAATAGTTCCTTGTGTTTGGTGCAGCCAAAAAGAGGCAGCTTCTCTACCCACCTTAAAAACGGTTACTGGAGATAGTAATACTTGTGAATTAGAATTGTAAATAATATCTACACCATCTACAATATGTGTAATTTCATTAGAGTTTTTAGTAAATGTAGCGCCAATAGTAATTTTACTTTTTCCTATCTTCTCATTGTACTGTGCTCCTATTTCTAAACCTTTATTGGTCATATTACCAATATTTAAAATTACATTTTGTGGTTGACCAGATACTACACCTGTAGAACCAGGTAACCTAACAGGAAACAACATATCTTCCTTTTTTGTAACGTAATAATCTGCAGATAAGGTAAATTTATTTTTAAAGAAACCTAAATCTATACCAATATTGTCTGATATTGATGTTTCCCACTTTACTTGAGGATTAGAGTAAGCAACTACAGCAGAACCTAAATTTACAACCGCATCATTAGGATCAAAAATATAGTCTCTTTCACCTGCTATTACAGATGCAAATTGGTAATCGTTAAAACTATCATTACCAACGGTACCGTGACTGGCTCTTATTTTAAAATTGTTAACTGTTGCCTTTAAAGATTTCCAAAAATTTTCACTAGAAACGTTCCAAGCACCAGAAATAGAAGGAAAGTTACCCCAACGGTAATTTTCTCCAAACTTACTAGACCCATCTCGTCTTATTAAACCAGATAATAAGTATTTGCCCTTGTAGTTGTATTGTACCCTTCCTATTAAACCTATGTTTTTTCTAACATAATTAATACCAGATTCTGCTAATGGATCTTGCCCAGCGTTATTTATAACTTCTACTTCATTAGAAATAACACCGTTTCTTGATGCTATAAAAGATTGAAAATTTCTTTCATCAAAAGAAGTACTTGCAAGTGCAGTTACTGTATGATCTCCAAAAGATTTTTTATAGTTTAAACTACCATCCCAACTAAAAACGCTTAATCTAGATGATTCTGCAGATACACCACTTTTTAATGGGTCTACTTCTGAAGTCTCTGTAGTAACATCAAAAAGTTCAAACCTAGGTCTAAAAATGTTTCTTACAGAGTTATTTATATTGGCACCAATTCTAGTAGTAAAATCTAATTCGTCTGTAATTCTTCTGTTTACACTTAAGCTTACATTTATTTTATCTGTTTTTTGGTTATCCTTTCTTTTAAGGTTTTGTGCAAGTGTATTTAACGGTGTTTCTACACCACCTTGTCCAGATTCTGTAAAAAATACATCAGAGTCCCTATCTATTATAGGAAAATAGGGTTTGTAACGTATTGCATTGGTTAACAAACTATTTGTTGCTCTGTTACGGTCCTCTAAAATGTAACCAATACTTGTATCTATTTTCCAGTTTTTTGTATTGTATGTAGTATTTGCTCTACCATTGTACCTTTTAAAAGAAGAACCTACCAAAACACCATCGGCATCAAAATAACCACCTACTACGTTGTACGTAAACTTATCTGTACCGCCAGAGATATTTAAATTGTATGTTTTACTTTCTGTATTATCTATTAATACAATATCTCTTAAATCGTTATCATTATTTAACCATTCTGGTCTGTTTGGTCCCGGATCAAAAGCTTGCGGATAGTATCTTTTTATTTGAGTTTCAAAATACACCTGTTCTTTAGTGTTAAGTAACGGTATGTTTTTACCTAAATCTTGTATTCCGTAAGAGTGATTAAACTCTACACGCATTGCACCTTCTTTACCTTTTTTAGTTGTAATTAATATTACACCTGCAGCACCACGTGTACCGTAAACAGCGGCAGAAGCGGCATCTTTAAGTACATCTATAGTTTCTATTTCATTAGCACTTAACCTAGGGTCTCCTTGTTGTGGTATACCATCTACTACAAATAATGGTGTATTACTACCAGATAAAGATGTTATACCTCTAATTTGTATGCTAGACTGTTCTCCTGGTTCCCCAGAGTTTGCAGTAATATTAACACCTGCTACTTGGCCTTGTAAAGCAGAAGCTAAATCTGGTGTTATAAATTGTTCTACCGCTTCTGATTTTATTTGTGCTACAGCACCAGTAAGTTCTTTCTTTTTAACAGTACCGTAGCCAATAACAACTACTTCATCTAAAGTTTCTAAATCTGTGTCTAAAACAACGTTTAATTTACTGCTAGTTACCTTTATAGATTTTGGCTCCATACCTATAAAACTAAATTCTAAAATGGCTCCTATTTTAGTATTTATAGCATAATTACCATCAAAATCTGCTGCTACACCATTAGTAGTTCCTTTTTCTACTACAGATACTCCTGCAATTGGTAAGCCATCATCAGAACTTGTAATTGTTCCTTTTACCTCAATATTTTGTGCAATTGCTGTAAATGTGAAGAACAACAACAATACCGTTGGTAGCATTTTTAAACCAATAGCCTTACTTGGTTTTATTGTTTTTGTTTTGTTTTTCATTTCCTTTAAGTTTAGTTTTTTAGTTTTGTTAGTTTTATTATCAATGCATTTTTAATTCATATTTTTTTGTTTTAGTTACTACTTATTTAAATGTTAATTTACCTACAGATGCATCTGTTTCTAATATTTTAGATGCTTTACCCTTGTAAATATTTTTTTTAAACTGAATGTTTTTTGAATGACTTATACGTATTGCAGGATTATTTGTGTGCAACTGAGGAAAAGTACCCGAATTGGTAATTATGTTTTTTGTAAACAACAACCCATCTGTATTTTTAACCTGAAGTATTAAATTATCAAACTGGTTAAAAGTATTGTTTTCTATGGTTACATTTTTAAAAGCAATATTAGCGTTATCATCATCTGTATCAAACCTAATTACTCCTCTATTAAAACCACTGTGTTGGCAATCTTGAAAAGTGTTTCCTGTAATTAACAAATCATTAGCACTGCCAGACTCATACCAATGTCCGCTTTCTACAGGAATTAAAACAGCTTCCATTTCTGTACTAAAAAAGTTATTTTTTATAACTGTTTTTTTAGGTGTAGATATTAATAAACCACGTGCTCTGTTATTTTTTATTGTACAGTTTTCTACTGTTAACTCTGGATACGCATCTAAATTTTCTATTAAATCTCCTACGTTAAGATTTTCTGGTAATTTTTTATTAAAAGTGATAATTTGATACCTACTATTTATTTTTTGAATACTCTTTATAGAATTTTCTGCATAAGGGAAAAAAGAATTACTTAAACGTAAAAAACCTATTTTATCATTAGCTCTACCTATTACAAAACCTTGCTGCTGAAAATGTCCCATTCTAATACCCAAGGTATATTCATCTTTAATATCCTGTACAATTTGGTACGTACCGTGTACATTTGTAGCATCATCTAACTGATTAGAAAAAGTAGAATTTTTTAATACCACTTTACCTCTACAACCTACAAAATGTGTAGCATCTGCACTTGTAGATACCATACGCCCGTTAGAAGCTGTTACATTAAAACCATCTAAAATTAAGTTTTCTGAGTTTTCTGCAATTAATCCCATACCACCAGCGTGGTGTACATTTACATTAGTAGCAAAAAAACCAATAACGTTAGACACTCTAAATGCTGGTGCTAATCTATTATGCTGTTGTTCTCCTTTACTAACTATAATTTTACCAACCTCTGGCAGTTTCTTTTTATGGTTGTAAATGCGTACAATACCCGGTTTTATTTCTTTAAAAATTAAATTAGACTCACGACTAATAATTCTTTTATCTGGATCTAACTTATCTGTAGGATATTTATAGTTTATTTTATCTAAATTTCTACTTACACTTACCTTTTTATACAATGCCAAAGAAGTATACGCTTCTGTATTAAAAGAAATTGCTTTACGTTTTGGGTCAAACAAAATTGCTTGTCCAAAATCATGCTCATAATATTCTTTAACAAAAATTAATTGCTGATTTCTAATTTCATAAGGATACTCATCAGATATTTTAATATCAAAAGTATGCTCTTCCTTATTATTAGCAATTATAGTAGCTTCACTATGGAAGGGCACTGCCCAGTCTACCGTTACATTTTTAACTGTAATATTTGTAGAATTATCTATTAAAAAAGGTATCATTCTTCCGTGAAAAATAAAAGTAGATCCTTGCCCATCTATTGTTAAATTTTTAAAATTTTGGATAGGAAAAGCAGTTTTTATAATTACATCATTATGGTTAGATATATGTACATATTTTTCTAAACCTAGGTCCGGATAAAAATGATATGTACCTTTTTCAAAACTAATTTCTGATATTGGTAATTTATCGGCCTTTAAAATTCTTGCTAAAACATTTGGTGTTGCATCTTTAGCTATATCTAATTTAAATAGTACTTTGTCTAATGCTCCTACTTGCCCATAATTAAAACTAGTTACAAAAGTAACTAAGATAAAAAGTAGCGCTAACCTAAGACTTGTATTATTTTTAGAATGCTTGTTCATTATTTACTATTAATTTGTTAAATGTTTTATAAAATTGATAATTCTATACAATAGTATTGTCTACACGCGTAAAAGAAATGTATCTTTCCGTAAAACAACACATAAACATCTAAAAAACAATTGTTTACACTATAAAATTATTATACATTAATAATATTTAAGTTCTATAAAACACGTAAAAAGATTAAAAATTTGTTTATTTAAAACAGAAAACGGCTTTAAAAAACAACTATAAATAAGTAGAACCTTAATAACTTTAAACTTCTACAAAAAAAAACAGCCTCTATTAGGTTTTTAAGCCCATAGAAACTGTCTTTTGTTAACAGATTGTTCCCCAAACAGTCTATTTTATCTTAAAATTGTAAGTGGTTTGCAAATTACCAGAGGTTACTTTAATTGGTACGGTTCCAGATACATTACCAACTCTTACTACTGCTGTAGCAATACCTGCTTCGGCAATAACAGCACCAACATTTACTAACTCTAAGCCATTACCCAAATTAACGGCAATTTCTCCTTTAAAATTAGGATCTATAGTACCGTTTTTATCTACTGCAGCTATGTAAACAAACAATACATCGTTTACATTTGCGGTAGCAGGTTTTCCGCTTTCATCTACCCAAATTTTTAATTTTGTAGCTTTTTCTGGAGTTGATACTTTATCTTCTGCTACTTGTTTACCGTTAATAAACCCTTTAGCTACAAGCGTACCGGGTGTAAACGAATTTAACTTAAACGTAAAAGGTGGGTGTTTTAAATTAGTAGAAATATTATTTACGTCTGGCTTTTGAGTTGCAATTAATTTATTGTTTACATATAACTTTACCTCATCTACATTAGAAAAAACTGTTACGTCTGTAGGAGAATCTTGGTTCCAATAAGTTGCAATTTTTAGTATCTTATTTTGCTCCGCACTTTGTTGACTTTGATAAAAGTAATACGCAAATTTTGGCAATCTAAAAATATCCATTATTCCTGATGCTTCAATGTTATCATGGTAACCGCGGTTATAATCATACATAACCCAATAACTATCTGAATATGCAGGAGTATTTAAATTGTCATTATGAGATTCTTGCACATTATATGCTTGTTGCAACAACCTAACCTCTCCGTCTGCTCTTAATTGTCTACTACTTTTTTCTAGTCTAATATCTTTTGGTAATTTATGCTGATTTAAGCCTGCATTGTTAGAGTAATACTCCCAATCTCCGTATTCTGAAACAGAGTATGGTTTGTTTTTTAACTCATGCGGATGTAAAATTCTGTGTTGGCGAGCTTGTAAATAAATATCATACACATCATCCATCCAACCACAAGAATATACATTGTCTCCAGGATATTCTGCATGTACTATTTTGTGCAATTCCTCCATAAAAAAGATAGGCATTTTAGTTTCGTTTAACGATACTTCCCATGCTAAAACAGAAGGTCTATTCCTATCTCTACGTATTAATTCTGATGCAGAACGGTAGCAATATTCTCTAAAAGCATCTGTGTCATTATAATATTGCCAGCCCATTATTGCATCAATAACTACTAACCCAAGCTCATCACAAGCATCCATAAAAGCTGGTGATTGTGGGTAGTGTGACAATCTTATATAATTAAAACCTGCTTCCTTTATTTTTTTAGCATCACGATACTGCGCATTATCAGATAACGCATAACCAATAAACGGATACTCTTGATGCCTGTTTACACCACGTAAAAATGTTTTTTCGCCGTTAACATATAGTTGGTTTTCTTTAAATTCAAAAACACGAATACCAAATTTTGTTTTTTGCGAATCTACCGTTTTACCATCAACTTGTATTTTAGTTTCTAAAACATACAAATTAGGTGTGTCTGGAGACCATAAATTAGGATTGTTTAAACTTAATTCTGCAATATTATCTACATTTTTAGTAGCTTCAATTTTTAGTATTGGTGACGTGTACGTTTTTATAACCTTACCATTATTGATAATGTTTTGCACAACAGTTACATTCTGCTCTTTATTACTATCATTAGCAATATTTGTTTTTATTTTAATTGTAGATAATGCTTTACTTACCTTAGGATATGTTATAAAAATACCTCCACCAGCTACTTTATTTGCTAATACAGCATCAGAAATATATACGTTTTCTTTTACTGATAGTTTTGCGTTTCTATACAAACCACCATACATATTAAAGTCTAACCTTTTTAATGGTTTAGGACCTGTAATTTCGTTATCAGTATTATCTAATCTAATAGCAATAGTATTTTCACCTGCTTTTATATAGTTTGATAAATCTAATGCTATAGGTAAATAACCGCCATGATGCTCAGAAACTAATTTTCCATTCACCCAAATTTTTGAAAAATTCATAGCAGCCTCTAGCTCAAAAAATACTTTTTTTGCTGCATCTGCTTTAGAAATATTTACTACTTTTCTGTACCAACAAATGCCTTGCCATTGGTTGTTAACAACCAACGGCTCTATGTTTGCAGTATGCGGTAATTGTACATTTTGCCAATCTTTATCGTTAAAATCTGCTGTAAGTAATTCTTTAGTAGCAACTTTAGACTCGTCTACTATTTTAAATTTCCAATTTTTATTAATGTTAGTTGTAGTGGGTTTATCTTGAGCATAAGACTGTATTGTTAAACTTAATACTAAAATAAAAAAAGTATAAGCTGTTTTAGTTTTCAGGTAATTCATTTTTGGTATTTCTTATTTATTAGTTTCTTTTTTTAATGCCTGCTTATACTCTTTATTTAATTTACTATGTCCAATTTCTACGCCGGCAAGCATTTTTTTATACTCTTCTGGTTTTTCCTTTTTAACCCACTCTATTAGTTCTGGTCCATTAGTAATAACAGGATTGTAGATGTCACTAACTGGTTTCATTTCTTCATCTAAAAGAGCCGTTTTATTGCGTAGCTTTTGCAATACATCTTTGTACTTAGGGTTTTCTGCTAAATTTACCAACTCATAAGGGTCTTCTTTTAAATTGTACAGCTCTTCTTTTGGTTTTGTAGAAGCAAAAAACGGAGCCTGATTTTTGTTTAATTTCCCATCTTTATAAAGGGTACGCATAACATGTACAGCTGGTCTGTAAAATTCTAAATATGCTTGGTGAGCATCATAAGGAACCTCTGGCATATCATTACGTATATAAGACCATTCTGTTGTGGTTACAGACCTAGATTTCTCCTCTATTTCATCCCACAAATCTCTTGCTCCATAATTGTATTCTCTATTAAAATTTTCACTAAAAATAGGTTTCCCTGTCATATAACTTGGCACATCTATACCTGCAAAATCTACAATACTAGCTGTAATATCTGTTGCGCTAACAACATCTTCTCTAACTTGGTTTCCTTTAAATTTAGCTGGGTAATGCACTAACAAAGGAATACGCAAACCTGGATCTTGCAAATACCCTTTACCACGAATATTGCAACGCCCATTATCACCAATAAAAATAACAATAGTATTGTCTGCCAAACCTTTATCCTCTAATTCTTTAAACAACATACCCACCTCATTATCCATATACTCTATTTGGTCTAAATATTTAGCCCAATCTAGTCTTACCGCAGGATGATCTGCCATATATGGAGGTAGTGTAAGTGTTTCTGGATTTACTGGGTGTTTAGATTCTTCTCTTATTTGGTCCCACCAATCTCCTCTGTGTGTTACTTGTAATTGTATTTGAGCAAAAAATGGTTCATCAGTTTTTTTAATAGTATCATATTTATCAAACAAACCAAATTGAGTTTTTCCATCCCACTCACCAATAGCTTCATGCTTAAAATTTACATCTATTTTTCTTCCTTTATTTAAAACAGCGTGATTACCTAAAATGGTTGTATAGCCAGCATCTCTTAACAACTTAGTAAAAGGTGTAAACTGTGCATTTAAAGGAACTTCTCTATTACTACGGTGATTATGCGTATTTGTTTTAACTTGATGTGTACCCACCATCATAGCAGATCTACTAGGAGAACATATAGGGTTTGTAACAAAGGCATTGGTAAAAAGCACACCTTCTTTTGCCATTTTATCTAAAAACGGGGTTTTAACATCTGGCATACCATAGCACGCTAAATCTGTGCTCATATCTTCTGCCATAATCCAAATAATATTTGGCTTTTTAGTTTCTGTAGGTGTTTTTACAGCAGTTGCTTTTTTATCGGTTTTACCTCCACAAGCCATTAGCATTAAAGCCAAGGCCATACACCATAAAATTTCTTTTACTTTAATCATAATCTTAATTTTTAAATACGCCTCCAGAAAATGGATAATGCGCTATTGGCACACTCTGCTCCTTTAAAATTTTATTTGCTTTGGCTACTATTTCTGGATGCTTGGTAGATACATCTTCTTTCTCATACAAATCTGTTTCTAAATTGTACAATTCTGTTTGGTAATTATCTTTATAACGTACTGCTTTCCAGTGACCAAAACGTGTAGCCTGCTTAAATCCTTTTACAGATTTACCTTCCTGAATTTCCCAATATAAAAAATCATGTTTAGGCTGTTTGTTGCCTAAAAGTTCTGGTAAAAAAGAAATACCGTCTGTTTTATTAGGTACTTTTGCATCTGCTACTTCTGCCAATGTTGGCATAACATCATAAAAAGTACTGGGATGATTAGTGGTTACTCCTCCTTTTATTTTTCCTTTCCAGTAGGCTATCATTGGCACTCTTATACCTCCTTCATACAAATCTCGCTTGTAACCGTGTAAATTGCCAGAGCTATTAAAAAAAGTATAATCATGATGGTTTTCATTGGTTGGTCCGTTATCACTAGAAAATACAATTAACGTATTTTCTAACTCACGGCTTTCTTTAAGTTTAATAAATAAGCGCTTTATTTGTGTGTCTAACATTGTAATGCTAGCTGCGTGTCTGCGCTCTATCTCTGGCCACTCTTGTATTTTATCACTGTACAAATCATTTTTACTTAAAAAGAACTCGTGTGCGTGTGGCGTTCTATAAGACATGTATAAGAAAAACGGCTTACTAGCATCCTTTTTATCTAAATACTCTAGTGCAAAATTGGTTCTAAACTCATCTAAGCAACTGTAATTATTATAGTTGTAAAAAATAGAATCTTGGTTATTATTTACCCAATGTACACGCTCATCTATTTCATTACCATTGGCATCTTCTCCCCATTGTTCCTGTACGGCATAGGTAAACCCTCTGCCTTTTGCCCAGGTAGATACATCTTCTGGTACACCCAAATGCCATTTACCAATCATAGCTGTTTGGTAGCCAGATTGCTGTAGCATTTCTCCAATAGTTTTTTCTGATTTTTTTAAAGGAACCCTATCATATTTGTTAGGGTACTCTCCTTTATTACCTCTAATACTAACGTGGCCTGTGTGTAAGCCTGTCATTAATACAGCTCTAGAAGGCGAACATACAGATGTACCCGCATAAAATTCTGTAAAACGCATACCTACAGAAGCCAAACTATCTAAAAACGGGGTTTTAATTACTTTTTGTCCGTATGAACCCAGCTCTCCATAACCCATATCATCTGCCAATAAAAAAATAATATTTGGCTTTTTAGTTTGAGGTTTTTCCTTTTGCTCACTATCAGTTAAAGCAAGGTCTTTTTTATCTTTAGAACCGCAAGAAATACAAATTGCAAGTACTAAGGTTGATAAAATAATATTTTTCATAAATTTAATATTCTATTTTGTATAAACAGGAACAGCTTCCTTTTCCCAATTTGCAAGGTCATTTTTAAGCTCTTCTTCTATTTGAAGACCTTTACCCATTAAATCATCTTGCTCGCTTATATCTTTAGCTACATTAAATAATTGGTAGGTACCACTGTGATATTTAATCAATTTATAATCGCCTGCCATTACAGCAGCATATTGATCTTCATAACTTCTAAAAAAGTATAAATTTCTTTTTTCTAGAGTTTCACCTTTTAAAATTGGCAATAAACTAACACCGTTAATTTGAGTGTCTTCGCATTTTTTACCAGAGGCTATTTCTATTAAAGTAGGATAAATATCTATAGATTGTACTGGTACATTTGTTTCTGTATTTGCTGTAGTAACACCCGGATAATTTATTAATAATGGTACACGTGCACCACCTTCACCCAACGTATTTCCGCCCTTTTTACCGCCACTTAACGGCGCGTTGGTATAAGCACCTCCTTGGTCTGATAATACTATGATTACTGTATTATCTGCAATTCCTTTATCTTCTAATGCTTTGCGTACACGGCCAACAGACTCATCCATAGCCTCTACCATTGCAGCGTGGTGCGCATATTTTCCTTTTAGGCCAGCATCTTGGTATTTTTTTAGCAAGTCTTTACGACCTATAGATGGCCCGTGAACAGAATAATACCAAAAAGATAGCATAAAAGGCTGGTCTTTATCATACTCTTTTATAAAGTTAACCGCACCATCTGTTAGCACATCCGTTAAATAATCTCCTTTTTTAACTCCTGATTTTAAAAACCCTCTTGGATCATCTTCTGCCTTAAAAAATGGGTAGTAATAGCTTTTGGGGTGTCCTGCATTGGTTGTACCATATTCTGCATCAAAACCTTGATCTTTTGGGTAACGTCCTGGGTGACCTAAATGCCATTTACCAATAAACATGTTATAATACCCAAATTCTTTTAAACGCTCTGCATACGTTATTTCCTTTAATGGCAAATAATTTCTAGAAGGCATTTGTACAGGGTCTGTAGGCCATAAATTATATTCTGCTTCTGGATTATCTTTATCTAATGAAATATGCCTAGGCATACCAAGCCTAATAGCTTCTTTACCGGTAAGCAAAGACAACCTACTTGGACTGCAAGTAGGTGTTGGTATATATGCCCTTGTAAAGTCTAAACTTTCTTTTTTAAATTTATCTAAGTTAGGTGTAGTAAAAGTTTGATTTCTATACCCAATATCAGACCAACCGTAATCGTCTACAAACAACAATACAATGTTTGGTTTTTTAGATGTTATTTCTGGTTGCTTAACAACTATATTTTCTGTCTGTTTTGGTTTGTTTTTACATGCTGTAAAAACAAATACAAAACCCATTACAGCAAGTAATGAGTTTTTGTAAATGTATGCTCTTTTCAAAATTTAAAAATGTTTATTGTAAATATCTTTAATATGTGTACAGTAAATGTATCTGGTGGTTTACAAAATGTATTTTTCCGTAAATTATAATGCACATTGTTATTTAGTTACAGTCTGTATCACTCACGGCATCTTCTTCTGTTTGTACAATAAAACCATTTTTAAATCCTGTTCCAGAAACAGTCTTTTTATTTAAAACAACTTTGTAATTTGGTGTATTTAGTACCGCACTTATTGATGGCCCCCAGTATGACTCGCCTCCTGCTGTAATTGGATTTTCATCTATTAAATCTCTTAAATCACACGGCATAAATTTGTAATGTTTTGGTTTTAATTGAGCATCTTTATTACCATAAGTTGCATTAACATTGTTAATTGTAACTTTACTAAAAGTGCCATCTACCAAACCTGGTGCACTGTATTTTTTAGAAACAAAGCCTCCCTCTATACGTACAGCAAAACCACAACTGTTTGCTGTTATGCCATTTACATAAACTTTACCATTATGCATAGCATGAGGAGACACCATTACAGCTGCATTACCATTTGTACATGAAATGTTTTCACCGTACATATCATGTACTCCACCAATTTGTAAGTCGTTCATAAATGTCCAACCAGTTTCAAAACGAAGCGTTACACCACCCGTACCTTTTAAATTTTTATACAATACATTTTTAGCAGCTTGTACTTGCACCAAACCATACCCATAATCTGAGTTTAAAGTAACTGCATTTTTTACTACACCGTTTGTTGGCCACATATACTTATTGTTAAACTCGGTAATACCCATTGTAACCGCAGAAAACTTTGTAAGCGCATCTTTAACCCTAAAATCTGAAATTAAAAAATTAGATATATTATTTAAGTTAAATACAGCTACGTTACTGTTATTAGCCTTGGTTAGGTCTACAGTAAACTTATCTCCGTTAGAACTTGATATGCTTACATTTTTAACAACCGCAGATTCTTTGCCAAACGTAAACATTGCATAATTTTTGTTATCAGGCCTTGTAGACGGTCTAAAAACAGCTTCGCTATTTACAACTATATGTACGTTAGACTTTAGTTTTATTTCCGATACTGTATACTCTCCTTTAGGTATAAGTAATTTGCCTCCTCCTTTAGAGGACACATCATTTATTGCTTCTTGTAGTTTTTTACTATCATCTGTGGCAAAAATTTTATCAACACCATAATCCTGTACCAAGTTTTTAGTAACAGCATAATTATTAGGAGGTGTGTAAAAATCAGTCTCATTAAGCATTAAAACTTTTACCTCTGTACTGTTCTCTTCTAAAATACTTAACTCGTCTGTAAAAGTATCTTTTTCATCATTAGAGCAAGAAATTAGAGCTATTGCTAAAAGCCCTAAAATAAAGTAGTTTGTTTTTAAACCATTAAAATTTAATTTTTTGTTTGCATTGTTATTGTTTTTCATCATAGTAAAATTAAGGTTGTTTAATTACTGCTCAAATCTAAACTGAATATTTAGTAAGATTGTACTCACAAGTAAAAAAACTGTATTTTACCGTAATTTTATAACCTACATAGTTTAACTAAACTATAATTAACTGAGACATACTATTTACCTTTAACTACATTTTGTTACATACAACACTATATATTTGACCAAACCTTACCATAATTACAACCAAAAACAATTATGACAATTAACGTCTTTTATACCAAAGCATTTATTGTTTTATTATTACTTTTTACATCATTTGTAAGCTTAGCACAAACTAAAAATGGAATAATAGGCAAAGTTTTTGAAGAAAACAACCAACCAATTGAAGCTGCAACAGTTACATTACTTAACCCAAAAGATTCTACTTATATAGATTATACTATTACAAATACTACTGGTTATTTTAATTTAGATAAAGCAAAGGAAGGAAACTACATTTTACAAATCTCATCTATGGGGTTTGAGTCTTTTTTTAAGAATATTAATTATAATACAGATTTGCTAGACCTTAAAACAATTGTACTTAAAGAAGAGTCCTTTGCTTTAGACGGTATAACATTAACTGCTGTTGTACCCATACAAATAAAGCAAGACACTATAGCCTACAACGCAAACTCTTTTAAAACAAATCCTGATGATAATTTAGAAGAACTACTAACCAAACTACCTGGATTAGAAATTGATGCAGACGGAAATATTAATGCTCAAGGTAATGAAGTTGCCAAAATAATGGTAGATGGTAAAGAGTTTTTTGGTGGTGACCCATCTATTGTTTTAAAAAATTTATCTGCAGATGCTATTGCCAATATAGAAATTATAGATAAAAAAAGTGATGAGGCAGAACTTACAGGTGTAGATGATGGCAACAAGCAAATGGTAATAAATTTTACGCTTAAAAAAACAAAAAAGAATAATGGTTTTGGCAAAGTATCTGCCGGTATGGGTTTAGACAGTAAGTATTTTAGTAACCTTAATTACAATAAATTTACTTCTAAAACTCAGTTTTCTGTAATAGGCAAACTTAATAATATAAATATCACTGGCTCTAACATACAGGGCTTTTTAAAGAATGCAAATGGTATTGCAGATGAATCTGAAGATGAGGAAGATAACAACCAACAAAACAAAAGCTTAAGCGGGTATTTAAAAACTGGTGTTGCAGGTATAAATATTGGACACGAGTTTAAAGACAAAGAATCTTTAAACATAGATTTTTTTTACAACTTGTCTGATAATGAAGGAGTTTCTAACACAAAACGAATAAATTTTTCTAATAACTCTAATTTTGATTTTAGAACAGAAAATACTTTTAATAACAGCTCTAACAATTACAATCTAAATTTTGATTATAAAAACAAGTCTAACAAAAACAATAGCTTGTTAGTTAAAGGCAAATTTACCAAAGATAATATTGACTATACAACCAATAGAGATGGTTTTTATTTTAACGAGTTAAATGAATTAGCTACCTCTAATATACTGGCGTCAAATAATAAAAGAGATAAAAGCCTTGCAGACGTTACTATTAATTTTTACCAACGTTTGGCTAAACTTGGTCGTAGTTTTAATGTTGGATTAAGAACCACGGCTAACAACTCTAACAGGTTAAATAACCAAACAACATTAATTACCAGAAAACAAAATACAAATAGCCCAACTACTAGTAATATTGATGCCATTAGAGATGAAGGTTTTTCAACCACTATGGTAAACCTCAACTTTAAATATACAGAACCTTTGGGCAACAATAACTATATTAAACTAGAAACATATGTAAGAAACAGAACTAATAATGAAGATGTCCATCAATCTAAAACTACAATAAGTACAACTGCCAAAGACGAGTTGCTTGCTTACAAGTACAAGCATATAGAAAATAGCACGCAAACAAGACTGGTACACAGCTACAACCCAGACAAATTAAATACCTATGCTGCAATAGAATTACAAGAACTAAGCAGAACGTTTGGTGTACTAACAGAAGCAGATATAGTTTCTAGCAAATTGTATGTTAACCCTATGGCAAACATTGTTTACAAACCAGTTAGAGGTCAAAAATATAGACTGAATTACAGAAAAACGGTGCGCAACCCTAATAGTTTTCAGAGTTCTACTGTTATTAATGATATAAACCCATATAATATACGAAAAGGAAATCCTGACTTAAATGCAGAAAAAACAAATGCATTTACTATAAATACGGTAGTACATAACTTTAAATCTGACTTAAGTTTTAACACCCGGTTTGACTACCAAAACACAGCAGATGCAATTATTAGGAGTATTACCATAGATGACGATTATATAAGGACTATTAGTTACCAAAACAGTGGCAAAAAAGAACGTTTTAATAGCAACATAAGCTTTAGTCAAAAACTAAAAGATATTGGACTTAGGTATACTTTTAAAAACAAAAACACCTACACCAGTGCCAACTCTATTGTTAATTTACAAACCAATAAAGTAAAATCTACAGATATTATGTTAAGCCTACTTTTAGAAAACAATACTAAAAGTACTTTAGATGTTAAAGCTGGTGCAACATACAGCACTAACAATACCACTTTTTCTATAGAAAACAACTTAGACAGAAAATATACAAAACAGCAATACTTTGTAATGTTTGATAAGGACTTTACCAAAAAGCTTAGTTTTAACACACAGTTAGATTATCTTGTTTTTGTTGATGATAAATTTAAATCTAACCAAAAACTACCCCTGTGGAACTCAACTATCTCTTATGCTTTTTCTAAAAATAAAAGCAATATATTAAAATTAGTACTGATAGATTTATTAGATAAAAATATTAATATAGAAAGAAGAAGTACTATAAACTACTTTGAAGAAACAGAATCTGAAAGCCTAGGACGTTATATTATTTTAAGCTTTACGCATAAACTAAGAGGAACAAAAAAGAAGACTAAATAACAGGTATCTAGCCTTCTTTTTAAACTTAAAACAAACAATAATCTTACAGTTGTTTTGCTACTTTTAGCAACAAATCTTTTGTTTTTTGTACTCCTTCTTCTTCCGGTAATAAGGTACCTTCATACTCTATACCAACAAAACCAGTATATCCAGATTCTTTAACCAATTTCATTATTTTATAAAAATCTATATCAGCCTCTGTACCATCGGCAGCAAAATTTCTACTTTTAGCACTTACACCTTTTGCAAAGGGCAATAACTCTTTCATCCCTTTATATAGATCATAAGACTCTAAACAATTTTTATCTTTATCTTTTTTTATACAAAAATTACCAAAATCTGGTAACGTTCCGCAGTTAGTTAAAGCTACTTGCTTTATTACATTAGCGAGCCATACACCATCTGATGAAAAACCTCCGTGATTTTCTACAACTACATTTATGTTAGCGTCTTTGGCAAAATCTGCTAATGTTGCTAAAGAAGCTGCAGATGCTTTTGCTGCTTCTGTTTTATCTGTTCCACCTCTTAAGTCTACACGTACCGTTTTACATCCTAAAAAATGAGCCGCATCAATCCATTTGTAATGCTTTTCTATAGATTTTAATCGCTCTTTAGTTTCTGTATGAGCTAAACCACCTTCGCCACCTATCATTATTAGAACATTTTCTACACCAGCATCTGCTGCTCTAGAATTCATTTGCTTTAAGTACTCTTTATCTTTTGCTTTAGTTTTAAATAAGTTAGATACGTACTCTACACCTGTACAACCAAAACTTTGCGCTTTGGCAGCAAAATCTAAATGATCCATTTCTCCAGATTTAATAGCCCTATGAAAAGACCACTCTGCTAAAGACAATTTAAAAAATAAGTCAGATTCTGTTTTGGTAACAGGCATTCCTAAAACTGTACTTGGCAATAAACTACCCAAGGTAAGTAAAGCTCCTGTTTGTACAGATTTCTGTAAAAAGTTTCTTCTCTTCATTTTATACTGTTTTTACTTAAAGCTATCTACTTTTTTGTACGCTTCTATCACCGCTTTTTCGCCTTCTTTTCCGGGTTTAGAATTTCGGTGTTCCATTCCTAAAATACCTGTATACTCTTTATCATTTATAAACTTAAGCACATTAGTGTAATTTATTTCTCCTGTGGTAGGCTCATTACGCCCAGGATTATCTCCTATTTGCAGGTATGCAATCTCATCCCAACAAGCTTCCATATTTGGTATTAAATTACCTTCTTGTATTTGTTGATGGTAAATGTCAAACAAAATTTTACAAGACGGAGAATCTACAGCCTTACAAATATTATATGCCTGTGGAGAATCTGTTAAAAATGCCCCAGGATGATTAAAAAAGTTTAATGGCTCTAATACCATTGTTAAATTATGGGGTTCAAAAATAGCAGAAGCACGTTTTAGGGTCTCTACTACATTTGCTTCTTGATATCCTTCTTTTACTTTTTTAGCTGTATTTCCTGGCACCACTGTCATCCACTTAGCATTAACCCTTTTTGCAACCTCTACAGACTCTTTACAGTATTTTATAAAAGCTTCTTGTGCATTTTTATCTCCAGAAGCTACATTACCTTCTTTTAAAAAAACAGCTACAAAAACACCCATTTCTAAGCCTCTTTTTTGCATTGTTTTAGCCATTTTCTCTTGCAAGGCAACATCTCTTTTACGCATTGTATTATCTTCAAAAGCCGTAAAACCTTGGTCTGCAATAAAGTTTAATTGGTCTATTGGGTCTTTCCCTGCACTATTTTCAAACATTCCTATGTGTGGTGCATACTTTAAATTAAAAGTAGGTTTTACTATCTTCTGCTGCTTAGTTGCCGCGTAAACAACAGAACTCCCTAATGTTAATGCACTAGCAGACAAGGCAGACTTTTGTATAAAGTTTCTTCTTTTCATATAAGTTTAATTAGCATTGGTTAAATAGACCAAACTTTGCCTTTAGTTAATTTTTCTACACTATCACAAGCTATAAATTCTCCTGGAACAGGTAAATAGGCTAATACTTTTTCTCCCACATACTCATTGCATTTGTAGCCCCAAATAGTTAATTCTCTAATTTTTTTTGCAAAAGCATTTTCTTTTCCTTTAGCTTCTAAAAACTCACGCACAACAGGTTCTACATCTTCTTGTGTTAATTCTGCTTCTTCTTTTTTATTAGACTTAGTTAGTGCACTCTGTGCCATTGCATCTAGGGTCTTTTTAAAATCTTTTTGTTGTTTTGTATCCATAACATTCCCCACAAAACCATCTAAAAACACATGTACGTTTACTTCTGATGCAGACGGTGTATCGGTTTTTGGTAAAATAGAATCTACCACAAAAACCAAAGTACTACCCTGCGCTGCTGTAAAAAACGTTGGTGTCCAAACTTCTTTTTTCTTGTCTGTACAACTCTGTAATATGCTTACAAAAGTTGGCACGGCTACAACGTAGCCTAAAGACATTCCCATTTGCATTAATGCTTTTCTTCTGTCCATTATAAGTTTCCTTTTTTAAGTTCTTGTGCTGCGTGGTTTGCTGCTCTTGCGGTAAAAGCCATATAAGTTAAAGACGGATTTACACAACTTGCAGATGCCATAAAAGCTCCATCTGTGATATATACATTTGGTACAGCGTGTATTTGGTTGTGTGCATTAACTACAGATGTCTTTGGATCTTTTCCCATACGGGCTGTCCCCATTTCATGTATACCGTGTCCCATATTATACTTGCCATTTCTGGCTTTAATATCTTTAAAACCTGCTTTTTTAAGCATATCAGCTGCTTGGTTTACCATATCTTCTCTCATTTTATGCTCGTTATCTCTAATTTCTGCATCAAAATTTATTGTTGGTAAACCCCATTCGTCTAATTTATCATAATCTAAAAACATACGGTTATCTTGGTATGGTAGTATTTCTCCAAAACCGCCAATACCCATAACCCAGCCTCCAGGTTTTAAAATAGCATCCTTTAATGGTGCTCCCATTGTAAGTTCTGCCACGGCATCTTTCCAGCTTTTACGGCTAGCACTACCTTGGTAACCATAACCCCTTATAAAATTTTTACTGTTAGATGTACCTCCTAAATTTTTAAATCTAGGAATGTAAATACCACCAGGACGTCTTCCTTTATAATATTTATCTTCAAAACCATCTATAGTTCCACTAGCACCAGTTCCTAAATGATGATCCATAACGTTTCTTCCTACCTGGTCAGAGTCGTTTCCTAATCCGTTAGGAAAACGATCTGATTTAGATTGTAATAATATTGATGCCGTTGCCATTGAAGATGCACACAAGAAAATTACTTTAGCTTTAAAAATGTATTCTTCTTTTGATAACCTTTCTATAACTTTTACACCAGTTGCCTTTTTTGTATCTGCATCATAAATAACCTCAGACACAATAGAATCTGGTCTCAAGGTCATATTACCTGTACGTTCTGCTGCTGGCAAAGTAGATGAGTTACTGCTAAAATAGCCTCCAAAAGGGCAACCGCGTGTACAACGATTTCTAAACTGACACTTTGTACGTCCTTCAAATTTTTTATCTCCGGTAATGTGTGCTACTCTACCGGCGGTTACCACTCTACCATCCATATTTTTACCAACACCATCTCTAAAATGTTGTTCTACACAGTTGTGTTCCATCATAGGTAAAAACTGTCCGTCTGGCAATTGCGGTAATCCTAAATTTTCTCCAGACACACCAATGTACGTTTCTACTTTATCATACCAAGGAGCAATATCTTTATAACGTACAGGCCAGTCTACGCCGTGACCATCTTTAGCATTTGCTTCAAAATCTATCTCACTCCACCTATAACTATGCCTACCCCACATTATAGATCTACCACCAACGTGGTAACCACGTACCCAGTCAAAAGGTTTTGTCTCTGTATACGGGTGTTTTATATCATTTACAAACCAATTATTTACATCTGCATTATTTACACGCCCTGTTCTAGTTTGCTTTAATTGCTGTGCTTTTTGTTCTCTTGTTAATTTTCCTCCATTAGGAAAATCCCAATCATCTAAATGTGCTGTAGTATAATCTTTAATATGCTCTACCATTTTACCACGCTCTAGCACTAGTGTTTTTAAGCCGTTTTCACAAAGTTCTTTTGCTGCCCAACCGCCACTAATTCCAGTGCCTACAACAATAGCATCATAAAAATCTTGTTCCTCATTAAAATAAAATTTACTCATTATTTTTGGTTTTGTTTGGTATAGTTTGATGTATTTATAATCTGTTTTAGTTGATAGGAAAAACACTAGAATTTGTATGTGCAACCTTCATTATCTGCTGCATTTCTGCTACAATTTTTGGGTGTTTACTAGCTATATCATTACTTTCTGATGGATCTAATGCTAAATTATAAAGTTCCATTTTTCCGTCCTTATTAACATTATACACAACTGCTTTCCAATCTCCTCTTCTAACAGCTTTCCGTCCGTTTTTAATATTAAATTCCCAATATAAATATGGGTGTTGTTTTTGTTTCTTTTTTGATAAAAGCGTTGGTAAAAATGAAATTCCGTCTGTTGTACTTGGTGTTGGCACTGCTGCAACTTCTGCCAAAGTTGGCATTACGTCCCAAAATGCAGAAATATGGTTGGTAACAGTTCCTTTTTTTATTGTATTTGGCCAATAAGCTATAAATGGTGCTCTTATACCACCCTCATACAAATCTCTTTTAATACCTCTAAAACCTGCTGCACTGTTAAAAAATTCTGGATTTGCCCCACCAGCATCATGCGGACCATTATCACTTGTGAACATAATAATAGTATTTTCTTCTAGCCCTAACTCTTTTACCTTAACTACAATTTGGCCAACGTAAACATCCATCCTATCTACCATAGAGGCAAAAACAGCATACGGTGTTTTTTGTGTGCAGTACTTGTATTTTACAATATCAGGACCATAGTCAGACGAGTACTTGTCTTCTGCCGTATAAGGAACCTCTTTAAACTTACCTTTGTATTTAGCTAGTATAGAATCTTTAGGCGATATTAGCTCTGCATGCGGTAATACAAAAGGTACGTATGCAAAAAAAGGTTTGTCTTTATTATCCTCTATAAAATTAAGCGTAGCTTCCTGTATTTTATCTTGTGCATAGGTTTGTGTATTAATCCAGTTGTTACCTACTAAAAAATCTATTTCTTGATTGTGATTTAAGTACGGAGGATAATAGCGGTGCGCTAGTTTTTGATCATTGTAACCATAAAACTCATCAAAACCTTGGTTGTTTGGATCGCCGGTACCAAAACCTAAACCCCATTTGCCAAACATACCCGTTTTATAACCTGCTTGTTGCAACATTTCTGCAATGGTAAAAGCATTGTCAGGTAACGGAATTTGACCTTGTAAATCTTTCCCCGCTTCTTTATTACCACGAACAAATGTGTGTCCTGTATGTTGCCCAGTCATTAATGATGATCTAGATGGTGCGCAAACAGCAGAACCGCTGTAATGCTGTGTAAATTTTATTCCGTTTGCAGCAAGGGCATCTATATTTGGTGTTTTAATTTTTTGTTGACCGTAAGTACTTAAATCTCCATAACCCAAATCATCTGCCATTATATAAATGATATTGGGTTTCTTTTTGTTTTTTTTAGATTGGCCAAATACGGTTGTGCTAAAAAACAGAAAAGCACTAATAACAGGCAGAAGTAAAAGTTTAAAGTTAGTTGTAAGCTGAAGCATAATCTTATTTGGTTTTAATAAAATAAAATTCATTAAAAACAGTAAAAAATGTGTGCTCCTTAATAAATAGTTTGTAGTTCTACGTATAATAACTACTAAATACAAAAAAGCACCAAAAAAAGAAATACGATCTTTTTTTGGTGCCTACAGAAACTAAAAAACTTTATTATTCTAAAATGTAAGCACTGCCATTGCTACCATCTAAACCTGGTTCTTTATACTTAATTAACTGCGATAGTAACTCTTTTTGCATTTTATCTCTTATTGTTTTATAAGCTTTATTATTATAAAAATTGATAAGCTCATCTGGATCCTTTTCTAGATCAAACAAATATGGTTTTTCTTTTTTGTCTAACACCAGTTTATATCTATCTGTAACACCAGTAACCCACCAGCCACCGCTTTTTGCGTAATAGGTTAACCTGTCTGCATCTGTAATCTCATTTTTAGTACTTAAAAAATCTTTTGATGTGTCTGTTCCATGAAATGATGCATTTGTACTTACATTCATTAAACTTAAAATAGTTGGTGTAAAATCTACATTAGTATATGCTGTATTAATTACTTTACCTGCTTTAATTTTTTCTGGATATCTAATTACAAAAGGGATTCTTGCAGAAGCCTCGTAAGGTACGCCTTTGTTTCTACGGTTGTGTTCAAAAAACATATCTCCGTGGTCTGATGTAAATACAATTATTGTATTTTTTTCTAAATTATTCTCCTTTAAAAACTTTAAAATACGCCCAACACTATCATCTATATGACTCACCATACCAAAGTATTGTTTTAAAGCCTCTTTTTGTTTCTGAAACGATTTTTTTCCTACTGCCTCATTTGCATCTTTGCTACCTCCTGCCCAAGATGGTTTTATTGCTGTATACTCTGGAGCCATTGTTTTTGGTGCTTGTATATTTAAATCTTTATACATTGTATTGTATGGCGGCTTGGCATAATCTGGTGTGTGCGGATCTGGTATAGAAAGCATTAATGCAAACGGTTTGTTTTTATCCCTTTCTAAAATCTCTAACGTTTTATCTGTAAAATAATCTGTTAAATGTATTACCTCATCTGCAGGTAATTTAGCTGCTACTTTTTCATTAATTCCTTTAACTCCGTTTGGTGTTAGCTGAAAATAAGGAGCGTGACCACCGCGCATCATATACCTATTATCATCAAAACCAGCTTTGTATTTAATCCCAAAAGTATACTTATCATGACCTGCCAAATGCCATTTACCCACATAAGATGTTGCATACCCTTTATCTTTTAAAATTGTAGCAAATGTTGGTATATCTTCACTAATATGCAATCCGTTTTTTGGTGCGCCAGTTGCTTGCGGATACAGACCACTTACTAATGATGCTCTAGAAGGTGTACACACAGGAGAAGAAGCATAATAACTAGTACAAATTGCACCTTCATCTGCAATTTTATCAATATTTGGAGTGTTAGAATTATTGCCTTTTCCCCAAATAAATGCTTGGTCTTCTGGTAATAGCTTTTGATAGCAACTTAAGGTTCTAAAATTATGCTCATCTGTGTGTATAATAATTAAATTAGGCTTTTTCTGCGCCATACTGTTTGCAACAAAAACCAATGTTGCTGCACTAAATAATATCTGTTTTATATTCATTTTTGGTTTTTTAAATTTAATAAAAGTCTTAAATACATTTGTGTTCCGCGTAAGGGTTACGTTAAAAAAAAATAGTCTTATCTAACATTTTTTTAAAAAAATTATATTTACTAAAAGTAATTTACTATTAGTACAATTGATCTAAATTTCTGCTTGATTTAATTGTAGGATCTGCAGGTGCATCTACGTAATTTTTCATTTTTTTAAATCGAAGTTTACTAGACTTTTTTCTTTTTAAAGGCACCCATTTTTTTAAATTGGTTACAATTTGGGTGTACTTTTTATTTGTAATTAAGTTTTCCCATTCTAACGGATCTTCTTCAATATTGTACAACTGCTCTGTGCCATTTACAGTTACCATATAATGCCATTTTCCTTTTAAAACAGAGGTGCCATCTTGGGTAATTGTTATCCCCGGATATTCCCAATCTGCTTTCGGATTTTCTAAAATTTTAGAAAAACTATGACCATCTAAGTTTTTCTTTTCTGGTAATTTACTTAATTCTATTAAAGTAGGATACAAGTCTATTAAGCTTACATTTTGGTCTACTACAACTGCCTTTTTCATACCAGGTATGCGCACAAACAATGGTGTTTTAACTGCTTCTAGCCAAGTAGTATTTTTAAGGTATCGTTGTTTTTCTCCCAAATGCCAACCGTGATCTCCCCAAACCACAACAATAGTATTGTTAGCATACTTGCTTTCTTCTAAAGCATCTATAACAATTCCTAAGCAAGCATCTACATAAGATATGCTTGCTAAGTATGCCCTAGTTGCTTCTTTTTCTAGTGCGTGTTTTTTAATCCATTTATATTCCCCTGTAGGCTTATATGCCATTTTGCCATCTGTAGTTAAAATATCATCTAAGTCGTTTTCGTTTACCACTGGTGGTACAACCTCATCTAACTTATATAAATTAAAAAACTCTTGTGGCACAATCCAAGGTAAATGCGGTTTAATAAAACCTACACCCATAAAAAACGGTTTATCAAAATCTCTTTGTAATTGTGTTTTTGCCCAATCTGCTACATTATAATCTACGGTTTCCTCAAAAGCATCTGTAGTTGGTCCCCAACTTAGTTTACTCTCTTTACTTGCAAAATCTGCATTGCGCTTACCATTAATAATACCTGCTTTAGAGGAAGTGTATAACTTTTTGTTTACAGGATCATTATTATACCTACGAGCACGTGCAAACTCATTAAAAGCCCAATGACCAAAATCTGTTCCGTTTGCAGTACCGTGTTTATGAAATATTTTGCCGTTTGCTAATGTATGGTATCCATTTTTAGAAAAATATTCTGGCAGTGTTGCATTTACTTTTACTATATCTGAATACAACATATTATGCGCATTACCATACACACCAGATGTACTTGGCAAAAAACCAGATAATAATGCCGACCTAGATGGTCCGCAAATTGGAGCTGCGCAAACCGCATTTTTAAACACCATTGCACCCTTTTTGGTAAACTTATCCATATTAGGTGTTTTAGCTTGTTTGTTGCCCGATAAGGGAGATACCCAGTCATTAATATCATCTATAGCTACAAATAATATATTAGGCTGTTGTTTTTGCTTTTGTGCTGTAATAGTTCCTAAAAAAAGCAACAGTATAAATGTGCTAAAAATTGTAGTTCGTTTTTTCATTTTAGTAAGTATTATTGTATAGTCACAAAATAAATCAGAAATAAAAAAAATAATGTCTGCCTTAGTATAACAATTGTATGTTTAGGTATTAATGCTCTATTTTAACTTTGTCTTTAATTCTTTTCTAAACTGCTCTAAAATTATTTTACTAGATTTTTCTTGGGCAATATTAACCCATTCATTAGGGTCTGTATTATGGTTATACAACTCTTCAAAACCATCTGGATACACAGTGTATCTGTACGTACTGTTACGCAAAGAGTGCATATTTTTTGCCTTTGTAGTTAAGGCTGTAAAATTCCAATTTGCGTTAGGGTTGCTTAGGAGTTTTACCAAACTATTACCTTCTAAATCTTTTTTCTTTGGCAAGTTAGCAATGTCTACTAAAGTTGGGTAAACATCTAAAAGAGATACAATTTTTGTACTTATACCTACATTTTTATTTCTTGGATCTACAATTAACAATGGTGTTTTTGCTGCACGCTCCCATAAAACGTTTTTAGACCAATGTTGTTTTTCGCCTAAGTGCCAACCGTGATCTCCCATTAACACAACAATTGTATTATTTGCATAAGCACTATTTTGCAATGCGTTTAGCAAATAACCTACACAAGCATCTGCAAAAGAAATATTAGCTAAGTATGCCCTAACCGCTTCTTTCCACTTATTAGTTTCTAATAAAGACGCGTGCACGCCTTTTTTTGCCATATTATTTCCTATGCGTCCAACATCATTTAAATCGTTTTCTAAAACTACAGGTAATTTAATGTCATCTAAATTGTACAGATCAAAATACTTTTTAGGTACATACCAGGGTAAATGAGGTTTAAAAATACCACAGGCAACAAAAAAGGGTTTTGTATGCTTTTGCGTAATAAAGTCCGCACAATATTGAGCCGACTTAAAGTCATTATTATCTTGGTCTTGTGTGTCTGTTGCAGCCCAATCAAAAGATCTTAAAAACGAACCTTTTACTCCGTGTTTTTTTAATTTTAAATTGTGAGAATGGCGGTCTTTTACATCTGGGTAAACCGTGCCTGCATTGCCTATTTTTTCTTGTTGAAAAGAGCCAGGATCACTCCCCTCTTTTGGGTCTTTACTACCACCTCTTGCATTATGAAAAATTTTGCCAGCCGCAGCAGTTTCATATCCATTCTGCTCAAAATACTGTGGTAGAGTAACTGTGTTTTTAAAACCTTTTATTTCTCTAAAAATCTCATTATTACCATAAACACCCGTAGTATTTGGTTGGTAGCCTGTTAAAATGCTAGTTCTAGATGGGTTACATAATGGCGCAGAACAATAGGCATTTTTAAATACAACACCCTTTGCTGCCAAAGCATCTATATGAGGTGTAATTGCTTGTTGGTTACCACCAAAAGCACCAACCCAATCATTAAGGTCGTCTACCATTATAAATAAAACGTTGGGTTGTTTTTTGTTATTTTGAGCTGTTAGTACATTGCTAATAAGCAACATAAAAACCAAGCTAATTGTAATTCTCTTTTTCATCTCTTTTAATTATTTAACTCTTAAGTTTGCTTTTGCAGCATTATAATTAGGATTTTTATGCATCATTTGTGCTCCAACAGATACTCGCCATTTTTCTAATTTCTTTTTTAATTTACGCACCTTGGCTACATTGGTATTTGCAAGGTTTGTTGTTTCATTAGGGTCTATAGCTAAGTTGTACAACTCTAATTTTCCGTCTTCAAAAAACTCTAATAATTTCCAATTGTTATTTACAATAGATCCGTAAGGTTTTGTTCTGTGATAGTGTGGATAATGCCAAAACAAACTTTTTCGTTTTAATTTACTTTTTGCACCAGTAAGTATTGGTAAAAAAGATTCGCCATCTATTTCTTTAGCATTATAATTTGTTACACCAACCATATCTAAAATTGTTGGGTAAAAATCTATACCCATAATAGGCACATTAGATCTACTGCCAGGTACTATATTATTGGTCCATTTTACTAATAAAGGCTCTCTTACTCCGCCTTCATAAGCATAACCCTTGTACCCTCTTAAACTGTTTGTTGTAGCATCATAATTCCCGCCATTATCTCCTGTTAAAATAACAATGGTATTATCTGCTATACCAAGCGTATTTAACTTGTTTAGTATTTTACCAACACTAACATCTAACCTTTCTACCATTGCAGCCCTAGTTGCACTAACATATTCGTTTTTAGTATTTACAAAAGTGTTAGATTTTTTCTTGTATTTTTTTACCGTAGCCTTAGGTGCCATAACCGGACCGTGTATTGTGTAATATGAAAAGTATAGTAAAAAAGGATCTTTTTTAGATACCGTATCTAAATACGTTATTGCTGCGTTGGTTAACTTGTCGGTTAAAAAATCGTTTTTTTTACCATTATCTAAATTAGGCATATCAAAAGGAGAAAAATATTTACCTCTACCTTTAGGTTGTCCCCATTCTCTGCCACCAACGTTAATATTAAAACCGTGATTTGTTGGGTAATGCTCATTAAAATTTTGATTGTTTGTAGGCATTAAATGCCATTTGCCAAAAAAGGCAGTTGAGTAGCCTTGCTCTTTTAACACCTCTGGCAGTAATTTTTCTTTATGTGCTAATTGCTTATTCCAGTCTGGCACTGCTAATTTAGCATACGCATAATTATGACCACCAATCCAGTCTGTTAAGTGTAGTTTTGCTGGGTATTTACCTGCTAAAATTGCGGCTCTACTAGGTGAACATACTGTACTAGCTGCATAGCCGTTTGTAAAGAGCATTCCTTGCTTACTTAGCTTATCTATATTGGGAGTCTCGTTAAATGTTGCACCATAACAGCCAAAATCTCCCCAACCAACATCATCTACAAGTAAAAAAACAATGTTAGGTTTACTTGTTTGGGAAAACAAAACTAATGGTAAAAAATAAAGTATAACTGCTATTACTTTCATACAAACTGTTGTTATTTAATAGCTGTAACTTTTACAAATATTACACCGTGTGATGGTACCATTGCTGCAAAACTATTGGTAAAATTACCTACATCTTTTTGCCTCCATACATCTCTTACCAACTGTTCTCCTTTTAAACCTAATTTATCCCAATTAACAGTAATAGCTTGTTCTTTTTCTTTTAGGTTAAAAAGACCTATTGCTTTACTACCGTCTGATAATTCTTTAACTACAATCTCCATTGTATTATCATAAAACACTGTTTTTCCTGGTATGGCGGTAGCATCTTGATGAATTGCCAAAACCTCTGAATTGGTTACCAAATTAACCGTAAACTTATCCATAGTTTCTATTGGGCAACCTATAAGCAAAGGTGCTGCCCATAAAGACCAAAGTGATACGTGCGAGTATTGCTCATCTGCAGTTAAACGGGAAGGTTGCGGATTTTTACTTCTTGTATTTAATTCCCCAATAACCAACATATCCGGATCTGGAAAATGGCCAGGAGCACCTGCAAACCCATTTTTCATCCACTCTCTTTGCGCTACCCATTCATCTCTAATACTTTTATGACTGCCTTTACCATCCCAACGGTCTTTTAAATCACCGTAAGTTCTAAAGCAATTTACATACTTACCAAAAAGCGCTGCATTTTTAATTGGTGCTGTATTACTTAAAGAGTACACAATGTCTCTATTACTTTTTTGTAGTGCATTGGCCATACGTTTGGTACTTTCTGCATCATTAGGATTCCAATCATACTTTAAATAATCTATACCCCAATCTGTCCATTGTGCAACATCATTATCATCAAAAGTATATTTAGCAACTCTTGTATAAGTGCGTTTCTTTTTTAGTTTTTTGTCGTTCATTGTTTGATCCCAATATCCGTCTTCTGTATCACTAGAACCACCTATATAACCTGCATATGTAGTTACCCACGGAGATGAATAAATACCAACTTTTAATCCCATTTTATGAATTTTACTGGTCATTGCATACATATTTGGAAACTTTATAGAATCTGCTAATATGCCATTGTGTTTACCACCCCTATGAGATTGCCAACCATCGTCTAAATTAATATAGCTCCACCCATAATTTGCCAGGCCTTTGTTAACCATTGCTTGCGCAGAGGCAATTACATTTTTTTGTGTAACATTGGGTCCCCAACAGTTCCAGCTGTTCCAACCCATAGGCGGAGTTAAGCTAATAGTTTTGCCAACTACAATTTTAAAGTTTCTTTTTTGTTCTCCTTTTTTATTTTTTGCTACAAAGGTTAAATCATATTCTTTAGCTGTGCTATCTTTTATAACACCATTAATTATGCCTTTTTCTGTATCTAATTTTAACCCTGCCGGTAAACCTTTAACTGCAAACTCCATAGGTCTTTTACCTGTAACTGGTATAGTATATAAAAACTGAGAACCCGGACGTACACCAAATACTTGTGGCCCGTTAATATTAGGACTAGCGCTTGCCTTAGGTGTTAAAATATACTTCCCTTTTGGGTTTTTAGGTTGATATATTTTTTGATCTGTTGCAGAGTTACAAGAAATAATTAGAGCAAAAGATATTAATAAACATAGAGTATTGGAGTATAAGGTGTTTATCATTTTTGGTTTGTTTAAAATTGGTATTGCTAAGTAACAAATAAGCAGAGGCGTAAATGTTTCTCTTAGTCAAAATTTTGTAGTTGTTAGTGCATAAAAAAACGTGCCTGTATTTATCTACAGGCACGCTTTTACAAGTTATAGAGATTGTTTTATTAAATTTTTAGCTGTAATTTATTATTTGTTAGATTTTTACAACAAATAAAATAACCATATACTTTGTTTTTTATTTGTTGTTTTTTGTTTATATACCATTGTTTTGCAATCCATCATTCCACCTTCTAACAAATTCATCAGACCAGGCGTCCCACCCTATTGTGGCTAATGTCCAAATGGTAATACCCACAACAATTAAATTAATTATTAATCCAACAATTGCTATAATTTTTCCTTTCTTTATTTTAGCGATATTAGTATACGCATTGGGATTTTGTTTATATTTTTTTTCAGATTTTTTAGCTAATATGTATGAAATTGAAGCAAAAACAATTGTAATTCCTCCAAAACAAAATAATGTGCAACTCAATATTGCTAAAGTGTAAATTAGTTTTTCATTTGGTAATTTAGTTTTCTCCATATTTTTACTGGTTATGTTGGTATTTAGTTATTTTATAAAAATTAGTTCTTTAATTAGTATTCATCTAAATCAAGAATAAAAATGGTTATGTATAATATTATCCAAGTTAACAAATAAAAAATTTTACTCTAAAAAAATAATATCATATTAAAACTAATACTTACGTATTATAATTGTAATA
Organism: Cellulophaga omnivescoria; assembly: GCF_027915275.1. NCBI lineage: Bacteria > Pseudomonadati > Bacteroidota > Flavobacteriia > Flavobacteriales > Flavobacteriaceae > Cellulophaga > Cellulophaga omnivescoria. The sequence goes on from NZ_CP115819.1 coordinate 402,096, forward strand.
AATTATTTACCATTTTTTTCCTTCGTAAAATTCATTTTTAACAAAATTGTAATCAACAAAAAAGCCTGCTTTTAAATTTGGATGTTTCTCTTTTAATTCGGTTCTTTTACGGTCTGGCATTCTCCAATGTGCATCAAGTCTTTCTAAATTTTTCATTTCTAAAATTACATCATAAGATTTATCTCTTATTGATGTTGTAGACATATCCAAATGCTTTAGTTGATTAAGCCTTTTAAAGGGGACTAAACTATGAAGTATTAAGTTTTTTGGAGCACTAAAATCTCCTCCTATACAAAGCCCCGTTAATTCTGTAATATCTCCTATAGTTTCATAATTTTCTACTTGAAAACAATTTTCAATTGTTAGCCTTCTCAATTTGTTTAACTTTTTTAAAGCCGACACATCTTTAAGCTTGCTAAATGATTGAAGAGATAATGACGATAAATTACTAAGTTTTGAAATAGAATTAATGTTTTGAACTGTTGATGTCCAAAAAAATAAAGTTTTAAGGTTTTTCATTTTACAAATAGCCTCAAAATACTCCTGGTTAACTCTATGTCTTATACTTAAGCTTGTAATATTATCTAACTTCGGGAGTAGTTCAATCCATTTGTTTTCCAGTTCATCCCTATGCTTTTTAGAAACAGATTCTGGGAAATCCATTGCCAATGTAGAGATATGAAGTTTTTTAAAATCTGAAATATTATTAGGTATTTCTTGACAAGTTAATTCTACATCAGTCTTGCCCTCAACATCATATAGGTAACAAAGTTTATTTCTATCTGGGGCATTTTTCATAATTTTTAAAAAAGTTTTTTACAACAGTAAGTTACAAAGTTAAAGTTAATGCTTTTTTGCTTTTTATGTAGGTCCTTTAACTTAATCCCACCATAAGAACAGTCGTTTTTCTTCTCTAATTATTCTTTCAAGTTCACTTAATTCTCCAACTCCTTGGTCTACTGAGTCTGGACAAAAGTCATAAACTTCTGTTGCAAATGCAGTAACATCAATAATATCTTTATTAAATGTTAAGTGAACCCAGTCATAATCAGCCCCTAGTATTTCAATTCCATATTTCTTATCCCAAACTTTAAGCTTTGCTATATCATCTTTGTTCTCTACATCAAAATTGATTCCATCGGTTTTTTGAACTCTAAGAATATCAAACTTGTTCATTGATTTAATTACGGAAACGGTTGAAAGGCTTTGATATCCCATTTCAGATAAAAATAATTGATAACCTTTACTTTGCAATTCTCCCCGATTTTCTAGAATAATTTTGTACGCCTGATTTTCGGATGTTTTAAATGAAACACCATTTAACTTTTTAATTCCAGTTTTATTTTGCTTGCCATTTTTATCCATAACATATCCAGGTTCGGATATTTCAAATTGGAAAAACTCATCAGTTATTGATTTTTTTAATTCAGACAAAATTTCCTTATCAAAGCCTATATTTTTAAACAATAATAATTCGGTTTTTGAAAAATTTACTGAATCCTGTACGCAACCAAAGAGAATTATTAATAATAGACCGTAAATAAATTGTTTCATAATGTTTAATGATGTTGTTTAAATAGCAAATAACAGTTTTGTAAATGAGTAGTAGCAGATTTTTGGTAGCTATTTCTTCGGTTTTACGTAGACTATAAATATACAAAAAAGCCATTGATGAATAATTAACTCAGCAATGGCTTATAATAATTTGGCGGTAATGTTTTTTATTACTTCCTGCCCATAAAATAGAATCAACTTTTTTTCTAATCACCTTTTATAATTGGTTGGTATTTATACAAGTTAACAACAATTACCCAAATATTAATAGCAAATAGTATTAATGCTACTCCAATTCCTGCTAGGTCGTGTACTAAATGATGAACAAATATCCCTACCATAACAGGAAGAATTACTAACGCCCCTAGTGCTCTTGTCTTAGGTATTGCAATTAAAGCACCTCCTATGATTTCAATAATTGCTACAAGCGGAAAAATCCATTTTATAGCCATAAATCCGGCCATAACTTGCATCATTTCTTCAGACATTTTGGGCATAGGCATATAGTTTAAGAATTTGTTTAACCCTGAATTAACCATCATTAATCCAAATAAAATACATAAAGCTGTAAAAATCTTGTTTTTCATTTTTCAATTGTTGTTATTACTAATATTGTAAAATTAACTATTTTTGATTACCATTAGTAATCAGCTACCTATAGGTAATCAGTTACTTTAAGGTAATCATTAAATTAGTAGAGATGAAAAAAAAGGAACATAAGGAGTGTATGTCTGCTTTGCTACCTGTAAGAGACACTTTAGATGTAATTGGAGGAAAATGGAAACTTTTAATTTTAATTTCAATTTGGGAAGGAAATAAGCACTTTAGAGAAATAGAGCGAAGTATTCCAAAGTTGAGCACCAAAGTTTTATCAAAAGAATTGAAGGATTTGGAAGAACATCAGTTAATTACAAGAACTGTTTTAAACGGTTTTCCTGTTAGAACAGAATATAAGCCTACAGAGCATTCTAAAACACTGGAAAAGGTCATTTTTGAATTGCATAATTGGGGTATCCATCACAGAAAAAAAATTTTTGGAAATAAGTCAATTTCAAATAATTGAGTTAGTACGTAATGTAAAACCGGATTACATTACCCCTAACGTATTTAAATAAGCTTATTACAGGATTAAATTAGTATTTAATTTAGGATTAAGCTCTTAGCCATCCCGAGGTTTAGGGATTTATTTTGTTTTAATTTTTCTCTTTTTAAAAGCCAAATTTAAAAATTTAGCGGACTTTGTAAATAAGTAAAAACCTCTCAAAAAGCCTATAATAGCTATATTTTACACACGTTATTACCTGCTGGCTTTCCATTTTTGATTCAATATATTATTTAATAAATCAAAATAATTCCACCCGATTTTTCTTGCAGAAAGTAAGGACAGGCTATCTTGTTTTTTTCTATGAGGTCTTGATGGTCCAGTCATATTCGGTTTCATATTTAGGTCAAATAAAAAGTATTTTCCTTGTTCATTAGCCCTACAATCTATTCTAATTGGTGCTTTAATTCCAATTAATTCTGCCGCTTTAACGCAATGTTCATACACTTCTTGAATTTCAGTTGTCTGTAGCTCATTATCACTTAATACCTCACTGTTTTCCATAACAGCTACTGTTCCGTTATATGGTGCTATTCCGTCATTATGATTAAATCTCTTAACTGCTGGTAAACACCAAGGTCTACTAAAACATTCCTCATTATTATCAATCACGTAATTTCCCTTTGGCATTACAGTAATTGTAATTTCTTGTCCTTTTAGATATTGCTCAACATAGGCAGCGTTTCCGTAACTGTTTTCTGAAAAAATCTTGTTCAAGTTTTTTGTGAGTTCATTACTACTGTTAATTTTAGTAACGCCTTGGCTTCCTCTTCCTCTAATTGGTTTAAGTACCAATGGAAACAACAATTCTAGTGATAATTTTTTGTAATTTTCAATAGTGATAAGCTCGTTTTTTGGAATGGGAATATTATTGGATTTCAATAAGCTATTGGTAAACATTTTATCGTCATAAACATCAACCATTTCAGGTGTCTGCCCAACTATCTCCAATTCTTTGTTAAGATAATTTTCTATAGTATGGTGTTGATATAGAACTGTATTTAGCCAAAAGATTTTTGCACCTTTTTGTAATGCCATTTCAATCCCCTTTGTAGTATCAGGAAAAACCCAATCTTTATCATTGTTTTGATTTGGATTTTCAACAGGTGTAACTACATCAATTTTGTTTTTCAAAAGTTCAAATGCAATATCTGCTCCGCTGTCTGAATAACCTCCTGGTTTCATAGGTTTTTGAATTCCATCTTTTACAGGTGGAAGTTGAGCTTGATACAATATTGCTATTTTATTCATTTCGTTTTATTTAGCTTGCAGGTAACGGTAGGTATAACCGAAGTTACGGGATTAAAGTTACTGTTTTTCGGTTTAGCACAGAGCCGAATTTTTATATTTTGTTTTTTAATTTTTCTCTTTTTAAAAGCCAAATTAAAAATTTGGTGGTGCTTGTAAATTGGGTAGAACCTCCATTTTGGCACTTATTAGCTATGTTTTATATACATTGTTAGCGGCAGTCTTTATTTCGTCATTCTTGATAATAATTCTATAATCTCATTAACTAATTTTGGGTAATATTCAAATGAACAAATAAAATGTTGTGAATAAAACTCCTTTAATGTTGAGTAGTGGGAATTTTCTAATTCCCAACACTTATTTACCGGTGATTCATATATATTGTATTCTTTATGTTTATGTTTTTTTTGAAAGTTTTCAAATTGGCTTAAATTTTCTTTTTCTTCAAAATTTAGCGTAAAACCCTTAAATATTTCTTTATGGTGTTCTGTGAAATCAGGACCAATCTCAGAATTATATACAAGATAGGGTACTTTCTTCGCTAACTGTTCGATATTATCAACTTCACGAATTTTACTTATTGAAAAATCATCGTCTAAAATATATAACTCAGCATTTGTTACTAATATTGAAATTATATATGGTGGGTTAGTATCTACTAAATGTCCCCAAATGTTTGCTTCAATGTCTCTTTTTATTAAATATGGTAGGGCATATTTAAGTTGTGAAATACCGTGTCTAATGTCTTTATCAAAAACTTCTCCGCTTGTAATATTTATTTCAACTCCTTTTAAAGCAAAATCAAGTTTTTCTTCAAATTCGTAAATTAAGTCGTTGTCTATTTTTTTTAAAGAGAATTCGGCTAGAGATTTTATAGTATTTCCCAATGTAAAAGTTGAAAAGTCTGGTTTGTTTATATCTGGAAGAAAAACCCATTTTTTACTTTCATCTCTATATTTACATTCGGTCAATAGTGTTAAGCTAGCATCAATTTTATCTTCAGAATCTATTGGAAAAAGGAAATAACCTTTTATATCTGTAGAAAATTCTTTTCTGCGTTCTCCTTCTTTTCGGAAATATGAGTAGTCAAATGAAACACTAAAATCTAAATCAGATAGAATTTTTGCAACTTCATACTCCAATGGTATACTTGATGACAATAGTCGACTTTTCCATTTTTTTGAATCTTTCATTTATTTCGAGAGTATGTTTAGATTGCCGCTAACGGTTTTGTGTATGATTAGTGGCGTGTTTAAGCACCTAATTTAGCAAATAAAAACCGAATAGAAAATCCGCGAGGATTTTCGTAAGTAGGCGAGAACTAGCTATTAATTATACACGGTGTTCTACGCAGTTTTAATTTCCGTTAATATTTTTCCTTCTCCATTCAGTTCATATTTATAACCTTCCCAATCTATTAATTCAATTCTGTTTTCAACAATTTTAAATTCCGTTTTTCCGTCTGGATTTACAAAAATATCTCTCGCACTAAAATTCCATTTAGTTTCTCCATTTTTATCAATTCGGCTAACTTGAATTTCTCCGTGAACGATAAAATCTTCGTCAAATTCATAAATTCCGAAACAAGTTGCAACGTCAAATTGATTTCTCCAATTAGCTGATAAGTCCGTAAAATTCAGAGAATATATTTGGTCAGAACAGCAAATATAAATTCGGTCATTCTTAATTAGAAATGAATTTTCAGAAATTCCAGTTGCTCCTCCAGATTCCAACAATAATGCGCTACACTTTTCAATTCCGTTTTCTGTTATTCGAATTCCGTGTTTTGAGGAAGGTTGATATTCCAATTTATGTCCTAAATCGGCTGGATATTGTTTCTTAAATCTCTGACCAAATTCCGCTGAATCCAAATCAGATTCATTTGTTATTTCAATTACGGAATTTTTATATTTTACTATCATTTTCTTGGTTTGGTCAAATTGCGTAGAACTATATATAAACGTAATTAATTGCGTTTATTCACCCCTATTGGCGTAATAAACGCACATTTCTATTTTAATGCTTAATTTTCTTACAATATAAAAACATTTTTTTTGGTAAAATTACAGATATGTGTAAATGCATTAAAATAATTTATAAATGGTACCAATTGGCTGTTAGTTTGTATTTTTTTATCTTAGCTACTAAACGCACTTTATGTTATAAACATAAAACAATATGAAAAACACCAAAGAAAAAGTAAAATGGTATAATTATATTTTTGCTCCTGGAGGCATAATTTTAACCTTGTTAGTTGCTAAAATTATATACTGGTTGTTTACCCACATTTAAAAAATGTAACCAATGAGCCAAAAAAACATTTTTAGAGCACTACTGCTTATTTCTACAGTAGTATCTTTATTTTATGTGCCTTGGCCTATTGTAACCGCTTGGCTTAAGCCATTACCAAATACTATACAGGAACAACTAAACCAAACTATTAATTATGGTTTTGATGGTGTTATACTATACGTAGATGTTGCTGGTAAACCACCTGCTTTTTATGCTAACGGGTGGCATAATAAAGAACAAAAAATTGCTGCTAAGCCAAATGCGTTATTTAAAATTGCTAGTATAGATAAGCTGTATACTGCTGTTGCTATTACCAAACTTATTGGCCAAAATAAAGTAGACCTAAACAAAAGCTTAGCCTATTATTTTCCTGAGCTTAATGGTAAAATTGAGTATGCAGATAAAATTACCGTTAAAATGTTGGTGCAACACCGTAGCGGTATTCCTAATTATACCAATACACCTAATTTTTGGAACAATCCTACACAAAATGCCCAACAAGCATTAGACCTTATAGCTGGTAAACCTGCTAACTTTAAACCCAACACAGCGTATGAGTACTGTAATACCAATTACTTGCTACTTTCTATGCTTATTAAAAAAGCTGCGGGCAAAAGTAAGTTTGACTATATAACGGAGGTTATTTTAAATCCCTTAGCATTAAAAAACACATACAACTCTATTCATGATATTAATTTAGATAACTTAATGAGTGGTTATTACGTAGGTATAGACAACGATATTAAAACTACAAATTATGGCTCTATGGTTGCTACTGCAGAAGATGTTGGTATTTTTTTACGTGCTTTAAATAATGGTAGCTTATTTACTGGTACTGAAAGTAATATTTATGCTTCAATATACAAATATAACCACACCGGGCTTATACCTGGTTACCAAAGTATTGCAGAGTACCATAAAAATATAGATGCTGTTGTTGTGCAGTTTACCAATACTACAGATTTTAGTGGGTACAACTGGAACTTATCTGAAATATCATACAACAGAATTATTAAAATAATTGAAAAAAATACCAGTAACCAACACTAAAAAAACACTACTTACCAAATAATTAACTACATCTATAATTGTAGCTTGTATTACCTTTACAAAAAATAGTTGTTACCAAATGCATATTTTAAAAACTCACTACCATCCAGAGATTAAAACACTAACAAACAAATCTATATTTACAAGGTTAGCCACAAGAAGCATTGCTATTAAAGGAAATAATATTTTACTGCTTTACACAAAAAGGTATGAGGATTATAGTTTGCCTGGTGGTGGTTTAAATACGGGAGAAGACCACATTAAAGGATTGGTACGTGAGCTTGTAGAGGAAACTGGAGCTAAAAACATTACTAATATTAAACCATTTGGTGTTTACGAGGAATACAGACCTTGGCACAAAACAGATTATGATATACAGCATATGATATCTTACTGCTATACTTGCACTGTTAGCGATGAATTAGGTGCTTGTAAAATGGAAACTTATGAGATAAATAATGGTATGTCTGCTAAATGGGTTAACATTTTTGAAGCTATTAAACATAACGAAAACACAATGGCTAACAGTGATAAAAAAGGAATGTCTATAGAACGAGAAACCTTTTTATTAAAACATATTGCTGCACAATTAATTTAATGGCTGTGCGCTACTCTCCTGTTTTCTTATAATCTTCTAAACCCCATTGGTCTAAATTTCTTAAAATTTGCTCTAAGGATTTTCCTCTCTTAGTTAACCCATACTCTACTTTTGGAGGTACTACAGGATATATTTTTCTAAATACAAGTTTGTCTTTTTCCAATTCTCTAACTGTTTGTGTAAACATTTTGTTAGAGATACCAGAAATTTTCTTTTGTAGTATACCAGACCTTAAATCTTCTTCTAATAAATGAAAAAGGATTAATGGTTTCCATTTTGTTCCAATTAAATTCATTGTATAATTTAACGGACAACTAATTTCTTTACTCAAAATAAACAAATTAAAATATTATAAATCAGTATTTTACTCTTTTAGGTAACTATAACACTTTTTAGTAAGTTATTGCCAACAAAGCAAATATAGTTTAATTTTGTAATCTAATTTAGAACTTATGAAAAATAATAAAGATTACCCAAAGTCATTTTCGCATATAGGAATTACTGTTCCAGATATAAACAAAGCTGTAGAATTTTATGCTAACGTTATGGGCTGGTATGTAATAATGCCGCCGTCTACGGTTAAAAAAGAAACAGAAACAGCTATTGGTCAAATGTGTATAGACGTTTTTGGAGAGGATTGGACAGAGTTTGAGATTGCTCATTTAGCTACCTCAGATGGTATTGGTGTAGAGTTATTTTCTTTTCCTCACGGAGTTAAAGAAGCTCCAGAATTTAATCCTTTTAACACTGGTTTATTTCACTTTTGTATTCAAGATCCTAATATTGAAGAACTAATTGCTAAAATTGTAGCTAACGGTGGCAAACAAAGAATGCCAATTAGGGAATATTACCCAGAAGATAAACCTTTTAAAATGTGTTATGTAGAAGACCCTTTTGGAATTGTTTTTGAAATTTACACGCACAGCTATGAGTTAACATACTCTTCTGGTGCTTACGCTAAATAAACTGTTGTTTTACTAATACAAAGCACTAAAATAGTGCTTTGTATTTTTTAGCTTTTACAATTATTAGTGCATATATTTTTACTACTTTAGTTTACCAGAACTAAAATTATGATGAGCTTTTTGAATTTCCTTTTTGGAAAAAAAAGAACTTTTAAACACCCTGTACTTGGTGTTTTTACTAGTGATAGAATTAAAGGAAATAGTACAGCTAAAACCTATACCTGGTATGGGTACTTTAATTTAGAAACTAACAATGTTAATGATTATGTGTCTTCTATTTTTATAAACGGAAACAACAATACTCCATACAGTAATCAGTTACAATTTATTACCCAATTAATAGAAAATTGGCAAGACAACTATTTATTAGAAATTGAACAAAAAATTAATGAACAAGATTTTTCTAATAATCCTGATTTAATAAACTGGCAAAATAAATTTTATCTTTCTGCTATATATACAAATAACTTTAAAAGTTTAGATTTTGAATTAACCTTAGAATCTAAACAAAACCCAAATTATCCTACAATAAGCGTAAACATAAAAAACGCTATTATTTTAAATGTAGCACTATACTCCTAAGAAAAATATGAAATTGATTTTTGTATTCATTCAAAAACATTCGGGTTAGTATTTTTTTATTACATTTGTTGTATGCAACAAGAATTAAAATCTGAAATCACAAAACAACTTATAGTTGACAAAGCTTTTAATTTGTTTTATAAAAATGGCTTTAAAACTACAAGCATAGATAAAATAATGAAAGAAACAACCTTAAGTAAGGGTGCTTTTTATCATCATTATAAAAATAAAAAAGAGCTTGGCACTGCAGTTATTAGCCTTAAAGTAAAAAAAAGAGTTGCAGATGGTATGATAGCTCCGCTTATGAAATCTGGCAATGCCTATACTATTTTAGAATCGGTTTTTGTTAACCGTTTAAAGTCTTTTCCTTTTTTTGACAAACAAAATGGCTGTCCTATGAACAACCTTATTAATGAAATAGGAAATACAGAAACTGCATACCAACAAGCGTTAAAAAGTATAATTGAAGAATGGAAAATAGCCTTAGTAAGCGTAATTGAAAGAGGCAAAATTGAAAAATCTATAAAAACAAATATAGATTCTACAGCTGTAGCTATTTACTTAATAAGTGCTTTTGAAGGTATTAGAGGCATAAGAAAATTATACAATGATGACACTATATTAAATGAATACATTAAAGGCCTTAAATTATATTTAACTCAAATAAAAGAATAATTTTTTTATCTAAAAACATACCATATAGAATGTTTTAAAAATTACGAACTATGAAAAAAAACAGAAGAAATTTTATTAAAAAAGCTACCGCTGTAGGTATAGGTGCTGCCGCAATTCCTAAACTTAGTTTTGGAGCCAGCACCAATAATGTCACAGATAACATAAATAGCACTAAACCAAAAGTTTTATTTTTTGATGTAAACGAAACATTGTTAGATTTAACTGCTATGAAAAATAGCGTTGGTAGCGCGTTAGGAGGCAAAAACGATTTACTTAAATTATGGTTTACAACAATGTTGCAATACTCATTAGTTAGTACCGTTGGAAGACAATATAACGATTTTGGTATTATAGGCGCAGCTGCATTAGAAATGGTGGCCGCAAATAATAATATTAAACTAACATCAGAAGAAGCAAAAAAGGCTATTTTAACTCCAATTAGATCTTTACCTGCTCACCCAGAGGTTAAAGAGTCTTTAGAAAGGTTGCGCACGGCTGGTTACAAGTTGGTATCTTTTACCAACTCATCAAATATAGGAGTTGAAACACAATTTAAAAACGCGGGGCTAACTTCATATTTTGATGACAGATTAAGTATTGAAGATATAGGAAAATTTAAACCACATACAGATGCATACGATTGGGCTGCACGCAAAATGAAAGTTAAACCAGAAGAATGTATGTTAATTGCTGCTCACGGATGGGACATAGCTGGTGCGTTATGGGCAAATTGGAGAGGTGCATTTATTAGTAGACCTGGCGCACAGTTGTATCCGCTTGCCAATAAACCAGAAATTAATGAAAATAATTTAAAACTTGTAGCTGATAAATTAATAGCACTTAAATAATTTTTTATGAACAAATTAAAAGACAAAGTAATTATTGTAACCGGTTCTTCTAAGGGAATTGGTAAAGAGGTTGCTATTTTATTGGCAAAAAATGGAGCTAAAATAGTTGTAAATCATTCTAATAGTGAACAAGAAGCTAATGAAACAGCAGCCATTATAAAAAAAAATGGTGGAGAAGTAATAGTAGTTAAGGCAGATGTAAGCGACAAAAAATCAGTAACAGCGCTATTTGATAAGTGTATAGAAGTATTTGGAAAAATAGACGTATTAATTAACAATGCTGGTACTATGATTTCTAAAAAACTAAAAGATAACTCAGAAAAAGACTTTGACATTCAATTTAATGTAAATGTAAAAGGGATATTTAATACTTTACAGGAGGCAGATAGTAAGCTTGCAGATAATGGTATAATAATAAACTTTTCTTCTAGTACTACAAAATTAATGTTACCAACCTATGCACTTTATTCTGCTACAAAAGCTGCTGTAGAACAAATAACAAGAGTATTTGCTAAAGAAATTGGAAGAGGCATTTCTGTTAACGCAATTGCGCCTGGCGCAACAGAAACCGAGTTGTTTTTAACAGGCAAATCAGAAGAACAAATAAATAAACTAAGTAGTATGAATGCTTTTAACAGGCTAGCAAAGCCTATAGACATAGCAAAAGTAGTTTTGTTTATGGCTAGTGATGACTCTAAGTGGATCTCTGGTCAGGTAATTGGTGCCAACGGAGCATTAGTTTAAAACCTACATTATTATTTTAGTCCATTTTATATTGTTTTAAATATGGTTTATTTTAATTTATAACCGTATATAAAAGCTAGTATTTTATATTTGTGCAATTATCTGGTATTGCTACCATATAATTGCACGTTAATTAATAAAAAAATTATAAAACTAATGGAATTAAAAAGGTTGTCTTACAAACACAAGAATAGTAAAATAAAATACTATGGAAAAAACTACTTAAGACAGCTTATACCTGTAAGTTTTTATCAAAAAAAATTACAGAAAAAATTAGATAGTATTAACGGTTTTAGTAGTGATGAAATAGAGGAAATTAACACTAGAGTAAACTATTACAATAAATTAGAAATTCCTTTTAATTTATCTGAAGAAGCAAAAAGATTTGATGAATTAGAGCTAAAAAAAGGTTCTAAAGAATATTTTTTTGATGTGTATGAATATGGGAGATACTTTAAGCAGTCTTTAAAAGCACATTTTTTGTTTGGTGATATAACAAAGGTATATAAAGAACCTGCTTTTGTTAAAAGTAGACCTGTTGCTGATGACAATCAAAACTCTATTTTATTAAAATGGAATAAGGTTAGACACTTTATGTTTGTTAAAAAAGATAAAGTACCTTTTGCCAAAAAGAAAAACATTTTGGTTAGTCGTGGTCAAATTTTTAAATCGCAACCTCACAGAATTAAATTTTTAGAAATGTATTTTAACCATCCTATGTGTGATATTGGTATGGTAAATACTCATAAAATTATAGAGAAATGGAAAGTAAATAGAATGACTATTTCTGAAAAACTTCACTATAAATTTATTTTATGTTTAGAGGGTAATGACGTTGCTAGTAACCTTAAATGGGTAATGTCTTCTGGCTCATTAGCTGTTATGCCTAAAGCTAAATTTGAGACTTGGTTTATGGAAGGTACTCTTATACCAGATTACCATTATGTTGCTATAAAAGAAGATTTCTCTGATGTAGAAGAAAAACTACAGTATTATATAAATAACCCAGATAAGGCACAAGAGATTGTAAAAAATGCAAATGCGTATGTGCAAAAATTTAAAAACAAAAAGAGAGAAGATTTAATTTCATTACTTGTAATGAATAAATATTTTGAAAAAACCAATCAATATTAAAACAGTTGCTAAAAGATGAAAAATTATAAGGCATTTGAAACAGACAGGTTATACATAAAACCTACTACAGAAGAAGATGCTAAATTTATTTTTCAACTTTTAAATTCTCCAAAATGGTTGCAATACATTGGTAACCGAAACGTAACTAATATTTCTGATGCTAAAACGTATATAAAGGAGAAAATGCTACCTCAGCTTTACCAATTAGGCTTCTCTAACTATACCGTTATAAGAAAGGAAGACAACGTTAAAATTGGCTCTTGTGGCTTGTATAACAGAGATGGTTTAGAGGGTATAGATATAGGTTTTGCTTTTTTAGAAGAATATGAAAGAAAAGGGTATGCTTATGAAGCTGCAAATGCTCTAAAACATAATGCTTTTTCTACTTTTAATTTAAAAGAAATTAGTGCTATTACCACTAAAGATAATAGCAGTTCTCAAAATTTACTGGTAAAATTAGGTTTTAAATTAATAGGAACCACAACCTTACCTAATGATGATGAAGTGTTGTTACTTTTTAAAATAAGTAACAATTAAGCGTTTAAAAAGCTTCTAAACTTAATAAATTAAACAAATTACATTGTTTCTATAAATATATAGTGCTAATTTCGCTGGCTAATTCTATACTAATACAGCAGATTACAAAGGTAATTTTCATGCATAAATTAGTATTATTAACTATTACAAAAACCACAAGTTATGCGTTTAGGTTTTATACTATTGTTACTTTTATGTTCGTTTACTGGTTCTGCTCAGCAACTAAATAAACCTACAGATAGTACAACTATCTGGAAAACTTTTAAGTACGATGCCAACTCATCATGGCGTGGCATAAAACACTCGGTAACTAGACCTCTACATTGGAAAGGTAAAGATTTTGCAAAGTTTGGTAGTTTATTTGTTGGTACGGCTATTATTGCTGCAGCAGATAGACAAACAAGCGACTTTTTTATAAATCAAGAACCACACTTACCACACGCTGTAAAAGAATTTGGTTTTTACTTTGCCAAGCCACAATACTATTTTGCGTTAAATGCAAGTGTTTATGGCGTTGGCTTATTTACTAAAAACGAACAAGTACGTAAAACAGGTGTTTTAATAATATCATCTTCTATTACTGCTGGATATTTACAAATTATGGCACGTTCTGCTTTTGGGCGCGCAAGGCCATATTCTGGTAAAGACCCATATACTTTTAAACCTTTTGAGGGTACAGAAGAATACTTTTCTTTTCCATCTGGACATACCGTTTTAGGAATGACGGTAGCACATTCTGTTGCTAAACAGTTTGATAATACTTGGGCAAAAATTGGTATTTATACTGTTGGTAGTGTACCAGCAATTTCTAGAATGGTCAATGGATCTCATTGGCTAAGTGATGTTGCCTTTGGTGCTGCTTTTAGCATTTTTGTTGTAGATGGTATTGATAAATTTTTGTTCAAAGAAAAGTTATATGACTACCCAATTAAACCAAAACTAGTTACTTGGAATTTAAAATTTTCTGGTAGTCAAATTGGTATTGTAGGTACTTTTTAAAAAAAATTAAAGCGTTACATTTATATTATTAACCTGTTTTACGGATATTATATTTAGCTGTAAACAGTGGTTTTATTGCTTTAGATGCGGGTTATCTTTGGGGTATTATAAAAAAAAATAATATGCAACAGGAAAACCAAAATAAAGACAATATAAAATACCTCTTATTAAAAACTGCAATAATTGGTGGTGTAATATTATTCTATTTATTCCAATGGTTTGGACCTGGAATTATTCAGAATTACAAACAAAATAAAGAATTTCAAAACATTCATTACGGAGGAGACGAGTCTGAAGTAAATGAGTCTATAGATAACTACAACAAAGCAGTTATGGCACTTAGGCGATATACAGATAGTGTTATCTCTAAAAACCCTAGTTTGTTTATCTATACCAATGACACTAGTAATGTAGAAGCTATAATTAAACCCAATTTAAACTATGATGTTTTTGATAGCTATGATTTTCAGACTGTAATTAGTAAAAACACTGAAATAACTAATGAGTTAAATAATTTTTTAGACAATAGAGACTCCCTGGGCTGTAAAGTTATTTTAACAACTAGTAAGACTAATTTCTTTGTTAAAAACATTGTTAATACAAAGCAAGAAACAACTTATATCACCTACTCTAGTTATTATTACAACCAAAAAGAAAAAGAACAATTAGCCAATTTAATAAATACAAGAAAAAACTATATTTCTGCTTTTAAATCTAAAGAGCAAAAAATAAGCGAGCTAGACAGCCTACAGTCAGGAAAAATTATTTTTTCAGAAACAGAGCTACAAAATAAAAAAATTGAATCTGGGCTAAAACGTATTATGGGACCCAGAATTAATTTAAAAGATACAACTCACCTATTCTATTTTACCTCATACAATACAACTATTACTAAAAAACAGCTTACAAGTAAATTAAAAAACTTTACACCTCTATTTTTAAAAAAGCAAGACACTACAAACTGTTTTATTAAAGAAATACCAATAATAAAACCCGTTTATATTGATAATTAAAGCCTTTAAACAATCATTTATCTTGATTTTGTGTTAAATAATCTTAAATATTTTTTCATAACAAAGCAAGTGCTTAGTTTTGTACTGTAGTTATTTAATAATGGCACGTAAAAAACAATATAACGAAGAAGAAGTAATTAAAAAAGCAATGAGCCTTTTTTGGCGTAATGGCTATGAGGCTACTACTGTTCGTATGTTAGAAAAAGAAATGGGTATAAACCAATTCTCTATTTACGCTAGCTTTAAAAATAAGCAAGGAGTTTTTTTAGAAAGCGTTAAGTATTACAAAAAGCAGTTAAATAGTACAAAAGATAAGCTAAAAAACTCTAACAATGGTGTTGTTGGTATAAAGGAATATTTTTACAATTTTATAACGTTTTCTACAGAAGGACAAATACGCAAAGGTTGCCTTGTAACCAATACAGTAAATGAGGTTAAAGAAGAGGAAGAACCTGAGGTAATGGTAGAGTTAAAGAAATTTGCAAATGAAATTAGAGATTTATTTGTAAGTAATTTAAAACAAGACGACAAAAAGAGTAATTCTTTGGTGCAGCAGCAAGCAGATTATTTAATGAATGCTATTTTAGGGCTATCTATAGCTTCTAAAATGTTTACCAAAGAGCAACTAGATAATATAATAGAAGTTACATTTACAAACCTGTAACATTTTTTTTATAAGATAACTAAGCAAACGCTTAGATTTGAATTCAAACAAAAATTAATAACATAAAATTAAAAATTATGACAACTTTAAAAGTACACAACATTGAGTCTGCGCCAGAAGCTGCAAAACCATTATTAGAAGCATCTAACAAAGCCTACGGAATGATTCCTGGTTTACATGGTGTTTTAGCAGGAGCTCCTGGGTTATTAAAAGCATACCAAGAGCTACACCAACTATTTACAGAAACATCTTTTAATAATGAAGAACTTACTGTTGTTTGGCAAACAATTAATGTAGAACACGCTTGCCATTACTGTGTGCCTGCACATACAGGTATTGCAAAAATGATGAAGGTTGATGATGCAATTATTGATGCTTTACGCGATGAGACTCCTCTTGCAGATGCTAAACTAGAAGCATTACGTACTATAACATTAGCTATAACACGCAATCGTGGTAATGTATCTAAAGAAGATTTAGAAGCTTTTTATGCTGCTGGGTATGGTGAGCAACAAGTATTAGAAATAATTTTAGGACTATCTCAAAAAGTAATTAGCAATTACACAAACCACATTGCTAATACACCTGTAGATGAAGCTTTCCAAAAATTTGCTTGGTCTAAAAAATAAAAAATTGTCGCAATATGTTGTTTTTTTAGAATGAAGAAGATAGCGACGTTTAACCTTCTGTTTCCCCCACGGAAGGTTATTTTTTTTAAAATAAACTTAAAGAAAACACAAATAAGTATGCGCACATATTTACAATTCGTAATTTTATGTGCAACACTTTTTTAGTGCTTAAAACAAATAAAAAATTATGATAAAAGTATCTGTAATGTATCCAAACACTAAAAATGTACAGTTTGATACAGAATATTATAAAAACACACACTTGCCTATGGTTTCAAAAGCTGTTGGTAGCGCATTAAAAGATTTAGAACTAGACTTAGGTATAGCTAGCAGAGTTCCTGGTGAACCTGCTCCTTATGTAGCAATTGCACATTTAAAGTTTGATAGTATTGAGACTTTCCAAGAGTCTTTTGGCCCGCACGCTAAAACTTTTGCAGATGATGTAAAAAACTACAGCAATGTACAAGGAGAATTACAAATTAGTGAACTGGTTACATTTTAAATTATGAGTAAAAAGATAAAAATAGATCTTGTTTCTGATGTGGTTTGCCCTTGGTGCGTCATTGGATACAAACGTCTAGAACAAGCAATAAAAGAACTAGATATTGCAGATAAGATAGAAATAGAATGGCAACCTTTTGAGTTAAACCCAAATATGCCTGCTCAAGGTCAGGATGTAGAAGAACATATTACAGAAAAATATGGCTCTACACCAGAACAGCAGAAAGAGTCACAGGAGCGTATGACAGATTTTGGGGCGGAACTTGGTTTTAAGTTTGATTATTTTAAGGGTATGCGTATGGCAAATACTTTTAATGCACATGTATTGTTAGATTATGCAAAGACCAATGGCAAACAAACTGAATTAAAAATGCGTTTAATGAATGCATTTTTTGGCGAACGCAAAGATGTATCTAACAGAGACATTCTTAAACAAGAACTAGAAGCTGTTGGCTTAAGCGCTACAAAAGCTTTTACTTTATTAGATAATGAAGAGTTAAGAACCAAGGTTAGGTCTGAGGAAAATTACTGGAAAAGTTTAGGGGTAAACTCTGTACCTACAGTAGTTTTTAACCGCAAAAGTGCATTAACAGGTGCGCAACCTGTAGCTGTTTATAAACAAGTATTAAATGAATTATTAGAATCTTAAACAATGAAAAAACTAAGCTACATAATTGTAATTTGTATTTTATTTATATCCTGTAAAGAAAAAAAATCTAATACCACCAATGATAGTTTATTAAACACAGCCAATACTACTGTTAACACACCTATTAAAGTTGCCTCTTTTAAAGGACAACAAGTTACTGGTGTTACGGTAAGTAACAAGGGGCGTATTTTTGTAAACTTTCCCAGATGGAGAAAAGGTGTAAACAGTTCTGTACTAGAAGTTGTAAATAATAACAACCTACCTTTTCCTAACAAAGAATGGAATTCTTGGGAGGTTGGAGATGTAGTTTCTCCTAACAAATTTGTGGGTGTACAGTCTGTTGTTGCTTATAACAATCTTTTATATGTTTTAGATACCAGAAGTCCACTTTTTCAAGAGGTATTAGATGCGCCAAGAGTATTTGTGTTTAATGTAAACACCAAAAATTTAGAGCATACCTATATTTTACAAAAAGGCACTTATCACCCTAACTCTTACATAAATGATTTAAGAATAGATCATAAAAAAAATAAAATATACTTTACAGATTCTGGAAACCCTGGCTTAGTAATTTTAGATTTAAAAACAGAAAAATTTACAAGAGTTTTAGACAATCATTCTTCTACAAAAGCAGAAGTAAATTTTTTGACCTTTAACTCTAAAAAATGGACAAATACGGTACATTCTGATGGCATTGCTCTAGATACTATAAATGATAAATTATATTACCACGCTCTTACTGGTTATAGTTTGTACAGCATACCAACTGCTGCACTAATTTTAAAAGATAGTGTAGCTTTAGAAAAAGAAGTCACTTTTGAAGCCAAAACTAGCGCTCCAGACGGAATGATTTTTGACAAAAAAGGCTATTTGTATTATGCTGATTTAGAAAATGATAAAATTATGTATCGGAAACCAGATGGTAGTGTACATATTTTAATAGAGGGGGAAGATGTAAAATGGGCAGACACATTTAGTATTTATAATAACTATTTATACTATACCAATTCTAGAATTAATGAAGTTAGTGCAGATATATCTGCAATGAATTTTACAGTTTATAAAATAGAATTACACCAATAAAAAAGATATGAAGTATACTTTAGCATTTGATGTATATGGCACACTTATTAATACCTCTGCAGTGCTTGTATCTTTAGAAAAACTATTGGGGAAAGATACCGCCAAACCATTTATGGATACTTGGCGAGATAAGCAATTAGAGTATTCATTTAGAAGAGGTTTAATGGATAAGTACACAGATTTTTCTGTATGTACAGACAATGCCTTAAATTTTGCATGTAAAAAATTTAAAATTACTTTAAGCTGCGAGCAAAAAGAGGCTCTTTTAAATGAATATACTGTGTTACCCGCCTTTGATGATGTTAAAGATGCATTGATAGATTTAAAAACTGCAGGACACAGATTATTTGCTTTTTCTAATGGTAGTAAAGAAGCCGTTACCAAATTACTGAAAACAGCCAATATTTTTAATTATTTTGAAGCTATAATTAGTGTTGAACACGTAAAAATATTTAAGCCTAGTCCTATTGTTTATGACTATTTTTTAGAAAGTACCAATGCTAAAAAGGAAGAAAGTTGGTTAATATCTAGTAATAACTTTGATGTTATTGGCTCTAAAATGTTTGGTATGCACTCTGCTTGGGTGCAACGTACACCAGATGCTATTATGGATCCTTGGGGAATTACACCTACAGCCACTATACATAAGTTAACAGATTTGGCTAAAAATTTATAGTTTTTTTTAGAACTAGTACAGTAAATATTACTGTTATTTACACTCTTAATTTTTTAGCTATGATTAATAAAACAATTGGTATTGTAGGCGGTGTAGGCAGTTACGCAGGTATAGACTTAATTAAAAAGGTGTACGATTTAACAGAAGCAAAATCTGACCAAGAACATTTACCGGTTTCTATGTTGTCTGTACCACACAAAATAATAGACCGTACAAAATATTTGTTAGGAGAAACTACTGTAAATCCTGGTATAGCCATATCAGAAATTATAGCTACACTTATAGCTAGTGGTTCTAATATTATTGCAATTCCTTGTAATACAGCACACGCTAAACCAATTTTTAATTTAATAGAAAAAAGCATACCAGAATCTTGTGTGCTAGTAAATCTTATAGAAGAAGTTGGGTTGTATATAGCTACAAAACATCCAGAAATAAAAAAAGTTGGTGTTTTAGGTACAACTGGTACTATTTTAGCAAAAGTATACCCAGATGTTTTAGCTAAATATAATATAGAGGTGATTCAACCTTCAGAAGACATTCAAAATTTGTTTGTTCATCCTTCTATATATGATGCCAACTATGGTATAAAAGCTTTTTCTAATCCTGTAAATAAAAAAGCCAAAGAAAACCTTAATATGGCTGCAACTTACTTATCCAGAAAAGGTGCGCAGGCTGTTATATTAGGTTGTACAGAAATTCCGCTTGCTATACAGGATACCAAAATTGAAGATAGTTTAATTATAGACGCTACTACAGTATTGGCAGGCGCATTAATTAGAGAGTCTAGAAAAACCAAAGAACAAAATTCTTAATTAAATACTCCTAATTAAGCGTTGTAAAACCTAATAATTAGTTGCTTTTTAATTAACATTAAGAGTAAAATAGCTAAAAAACAATTAGACTATCTTTGCTATTAATGCAAAAGAAAATTACAACGTATTTAAAAACTATAGAACTCTTTTTAAAGGGATCTAGCTTTTATAGAGGTATTGTACTTACTATATCTGTTGTTATTCCGTTAGCCTTTTTTTATTTAATAGGACTACTGGAGTATGCGCCTTCTATAGTTTTGGGTGCTTTTTTAAATGCTCCAAGTGATGTTCCTGGAAGCCTAAAACGCAAAATTAATGGTATTTTAATTAGTATTGCTCTAACTTTAATTGTTACCATACTAATCCTTTTTAGCAAGCCTATTTTTACATTGCTACTTATAGCTATAGCAATTTTAAGTTTTATAATAGCCCTAATTTCTGCTTATGGTTTTAGAGCCTCTTTGGTTTCTTTTTCTGGTTTGTTAGCCATTGTATTGGCATTGGCCGTAAAAAAAACAGAAGCCACAGAAATTTGGCAACACATAGCATTATTAGGTATTGGTGGCTTATGGTATTTGGTAGTTTCTTTAATATCTGGGTGGATTTCTCCAAAAAAAGATGTAGACCAGCTATTGTCTGACACCTCTGCCCTAACCGGCAAGTACTTAAAAATTAGAGCTAAACTTTTAACTAAGCCTACAAAAAGAGATAAATTCTCTACAAAGGCACTTGTTATACAAACACAAATTAGCGAAAAACACGAAACTTTAAGGGAACTTCTATTAAAAGACCGCAAACGATCTGGTAGATCTTTATCTAATGAAAAAAGACTACTTATTTTTATTTCATTGGTAGATGTTTTTGAGCTTGCTCTTGCCAATAACTTAGATTATTCTAAAATAGATTCTCTTTTTGAGCTTCAAAAGCATCACTTAAAATCTTTTAAAAAAATGAATAAAGTAATGGGAAATCACCTTATTGCTTTATCAGAACTACTTCTAAAAAAAGGAAAATTACCAGAAATTTCTTCTTTAAATAAAACACTTAAAGAGTGTAATAAATCAATTAATGCATATGTAGATGAAATTAAGCTCCCAAAAGCTAGAGATGGGGCAATAACTCTGCGCAACTTACACGATTATCAAAAACAACTTTTAGCAGAAATTAAGGCTATTAGACGTGTTTTAAACAACTCAGAAAACGTATCTAAAGTTTTATTAAAAACACAGGAGTCTAAACAGTTTTTAACATTACAAGAGTATAAGTTTAATATTCTTTTACAACACTTTAGTTTAAAGTCTCCTATGCTAAGGCACGCACTAAGACTATCATTAGCTATTATATTTGGATTTGCAATTGGTAGTGTATTAGACATTAAAAATGCTTATTGGATTGTGCTTACCATTATTGTAATTATGAGACCAAATTACGGTTTAACTAAAAAACGCTCTAAAAACCGTATAATTGGTACTATTATTGGCGCTATAATTGCCACAATAATTGTACTTATTACACAAAACACCATTATTTATATGGTTTTGGCAGTGTTATCTTTAACTTTTGCTTTTTCATTAATACAACAAAGTTACAAAGCTGGTGCGGCATTTATTACCTTAAACATTGTTTTTGTGTATGCTTTGTTAGACCCTAATGCATTTTCCGTAATTCAGTACCGCGTAATAGATACTATTATAGGAGCCGGCATTGCATTGTTGGCAAACTATATTGTTTTCCCTAGCTGGGAGTATAAAAATTTAGATACCGTTATTTTAAAGGTTATACTTAGTAATAGAGATTACTTAGAGGCTACTAAAAAATTGTATCATAATAAAGAAAGTAATTCATTAGAATATAAAGTGTACAGAAAAGAAGCTTTTTTAGCAATGAGCAATTTAAATGCTGCTTTTCAAAGATTAACACAAGATCCTAAGTCTAAGCAAAAACAATCTGTTTTAATTTATGATATTGTTACCTTAAACCACACAATGTTATCTGCAATAGCATCTGTAGGTAGTTATATTTTAAACCACAAAACTACACCTGCTTCTAAGGAGTTTGACATTATAGTACACAGCATAAATAACTCTCTAAAAAATTCTGCTTTAATTTTAGAGCAAGTAAATTTTACTGCAGATGAAGAAGAACCACACGTAAATAAAGCGCAACAAAAACTTATAAAAGATTTTGATGCTTTAGCATTGGCTAGAGATAAAGATATTAAAGCCGGAAAAACTGAAATAGATAAAGACACGCTACTTAATTTACAAGAATCACATTTAATAAGTAACCAATTAATTTGGCTTAAAACTTTATCTGAAAACCTTAGAAAGGTTACGGTTAAATATACCGATGTTTTTAAATAATGACTTTAATTTGTTATATTTAAATAAATTACAACAACTAAACTTTGGTGTATGAAAAAATATGTTTTTACAATTTGTTTCTTAGTATTATCTAATTGTATTTGGGCGCAAGAACATAAAGAGTTAAAAAATTTACTTTGGGAAAACGTAGAAAGTTGTTTTTCAAATTTTAAGAATTTAAATAAAAAAGATAAAAACAATTTAGAAATTATAGAAGACACCAAAAATGGTTATTTAGAAGTTTGTGGCACATACCCTACTTGTGGTTGTTACTGCAGCGCTGTAGTTGCAGTGTTTAAAGATGCTAACAAGAATTATACTCTGTTAAAAACAAATGAAAACGTTTGTAGTTGGACAAAAAATGTGAGCTCAGATAAAGAAATGGAACAAATTTTACCAAATAATTTTGGTTTTAGCACTTTTTCATCTTCACAAATAATTCCATTTTTAAAACATCCTGCTTATTATTTAAATTTTAAAATTCCTATAAAAGGAACTGATATTAAAGTAACACCAGAGCTTATTCCGCTAGGTTTAAATGTTAATAAAAATAGTGCTTGGGTGTATGGTTACAGTCAAAACAATGCTACACCAAAATCTATATCAAACTTAAAAAAAATAGTAAGTAGCATATCAAATAGTAAAACTATAGATTATTTAATATCTGGTAATATTGATAGCATTGCCAAACAAGACTTAAAGATTATAAATACTAGTATTACTGATAATGATTTTAGTAGCTCTAAAGAATTAGCTGGTATTTTTGAAGAGTTAAAAAACATTTACCAAGCTTATGTAAACATCCAGCATAATTATATAATTTTAGGCTGGGATAAAGAAAAAGCTGCATTTTTTATAAAAGAAAAAGGAGATAAACCTGAAACTATTACGTTTAAAAACTTTTTACTACACGCAAATTACTGGGAGCCTATTTGTTAAAAATTTGTTTAAACTTAATTTATCATTTTTATATATCTAGAATTATAGATATATTTGAAGTATGAATATCAAATTGGCTACAGAAATAGGAAAATGTTTGTCTAACCAAACCAGAATGCAAATTATGGAGTGGTTAAAAAAACCTGAAGCGAATTTTCCGCCTCATGAAACGCTAAAACATTTTAACGATGGGGTTTGTGTTACCTATATACAAGAAAAATCTGGTTTGTCTCAGTCTACAATATCTACCTATTTAACAAATATGGAAAAATGCGGACTATTAATACTTACCAAACACGGTAAATGGGCTTATTTTAAGCGCAATGAAAAAACAATTAAAGAGTATGTTAACTTTATTAGTTAGTATTTTTTTACATAATCATATAGACATATATAGATATATGGATATAAAAACATAAGAAAATGAAACCCGTAATAGATATTTTAGGTTGGTCTGGCTCTGCTTTTATTATTTTGGCTTATGCACTTACCCTTTTAGAAAATAAAAGATACATAGACTACGGAAAGTACCTTAATTTAATAGGCGGACTTTTTATTGCTCTAAATTGCTACTATTACAATGCAATTCCGCCATTTGTAACCAATTTATTATGGAGCATAATAGCTACATTAACGATCTATAAAAATCGAAAAAACAATACGCCTAGTGAAAAAAGAAATGTATAATTTTAAATAAGTTGATATGAAAATTTTAATTATTGGAGGTAATGGAACAATTGGTAAAAAAGTAACAGCACATTTTAAAAATGAAGCAGAAGTACTTGTTGCTGGTAGAACAAGCGGAGATGTAACTGTTGATATTGCAAATAGCACCTCTATAAAAAAAATGTTTACCAAAACAGGAAAACTAGATGCAATTATAGCCATTGCAGGTGAAGCAAAATGGGATACATTTGCCAATTTAACTGAAGAAGACTACCACATTGGACTTAATAGTAAACTTATGGGACAAGTAAACCTTGTACGTATTGGCCAAAATTATGTAAACAAAAATGGTTCTATAACATTAACTACTGGTATTTTGGCAGATGATCCTGTTGTTAAAACAACTAGTGCAGCAATGGTTAATGGAGCTATACATAGTTTTGTTATGGCTGTAGCTTTAGAAATAGAAAACGGTATTAGAGTTAATGCGGTATCTGCCAATGTAGTAGAAGATGCTTATGAAAAGTACAAAGATTTTTTTCCTGGAAATATGCCAACACCAATGAATAAACTTGTTGGTGCTTACGTAAGAAGCGTAAAAGGTAAACGTAATGGTGAAATAATAAGATTATACAATTAAGGTTAAAAAAAGACTAAATACAGTAAAAAACTCAAGGCTTTTAGTACTTTTGCAGTACCTAAAAAAGGTACATTACAAACACAAACCATTTATATTATGAAAAAATTACTTTTGGTAATTGTTCTATTTAACTTAGTTAGTTGTGCAGAGTTACAACAAGTAGTAAATCAATTACCACAAAGCGGCGCGGTGTTAAGCAACCAAGAAATTGCTAATGGCCTAACAGCTGCTCTTAACCAAGGTGTACAAAAGCAAGTTAGTAAACTTACATTAGAAGATGGCTACTATAAAAATGAACTGGTAAAAATTTTATTACCAGAAGAATTACAAAAAGTAGACAACACTTTGCGTAAAATTGGATTAGGCAACTTAGCAGATGAAGGTTTAAAAGCTATTAACAGAGCTGCAGAAGATGCTGTAGGCGAAGCTACTCCTATTTTTGTAAATGCTATTACAAATATGAGTTTTACAGACGCTAAAAATATTTTAGTTGGTGCAGACAATGCTGCTACACAATATTTAACTGCAAATACAGAAACTGCACTTTATAACAAATTTAATCCTGTAATTAAAAACTCTTTTTCTAAAGTTGGCGCAGATAAAATTTGGACGCAGTTAATTACTAAATACAACAACATTCCCCTGGTACAACCTGTTAATCCAGATTTAACAGATTACGTTACACAACAGGCGTTAGAAGGTGTTTTTACTATGATTGCTGTTGAAGAAAAAGAAATAAGAAATAAAGTATCTTCTAGGTCTACAGATCTTCTTAAGAAAGTATTTGCCTTACAAGATTAAAAATATTACTAATTTTTATTACAACTTTACAATAATCTAAAAATAAGGACGTTATGTAAATATGAAACGAGTTATCTAACTTATTATTAATGTTTAGTTAACCGTGGATATTACAAAATTTTCGATTTTTGTAAAAAAATTGAGTTAGTATTTTTTTGAGTTAGTTAGTTTAAAACCGGTGGGAGCACCGGTTTTTATTTTTTGTAATAGTTTGTATTTAAAACGATGCTATATAATTTATCACTTTCTCGTTAAAAATGTCTGGCTGTTCTACATTTACAACGTGTCCGCAATCTTCTATAACTACCAATTCTGAAGCTGTATGTTGTTTTACAACTTTTTTTATAGAAGGTAAAAACATATAATCTTCTTGCCCCATAATATACAAAGCAGGTATCTTAATATCTTTAGTTCTAAAAAAACGCAATAATGGGTTTATATCAGCAGTTAACTTAAACCAGCGTATAAATTCCTTTTGATATAATTTTTTAGCTTCACGTACAAAAAGAGATCTAGATTCTTTATGGTTCTTATTTGGCATAATTACAAAAGCAAAAAACTTGTACAACCATAAATAAGGTACCACAGACTTAAAAATGGTTCCTAAACGCATTAAAACCTGTGATCTAAAGTTTAGCTTTAATATGGCTCCACCCAAAACCATACTCTCTACCCTATCTGGATAGTTTTCTGCAAGATTTCTAATTAAAATGGTTCCTAAAGAAATACCTATAAAGTGCGATTTATCAACTTTTTCAAATTCTAAAACCTGAACAATATCTTCAGTTAAAAAATTAAAGGTGTATTTTTTGTCGTACACATCTTTAAAACTATGTTTAGACCCGCCGTGTCCTCTAAGGTCAATTAGTAGAATATTAAACTTGCTTTTAAATGCTCTTACTTGTTTAAACCAGATTGAAGAACTACCTCCTGCTCCGTGTATAAACGTAACCCATTTTTTTGAAGTTTTATGTCTATAAGTTGTGTAGTTAAGCAATATATTTTTGTATTGATTGATGACGTAATAAGTGCGTAAAAATATGAATTATATGTATTGTTTGTATCACAATGTTAGGATTTTCAGTAATTAAAGTTAAAAAAAAGATAAATTACCAATTTATTAGCCATACACCACTTTATTAGTGAACCAAAACCACAATTTGAAACGTATCTTTGTAAAGAACAAAACATTAGCTATGAAAAATCAATATTGCAAAGTAGGCACAACTACTCCTTTAACTAACGAAGAAAATATGATTTCTTTATTAGAACGCAGATACAACTCTTTTATTGAGATGGCTGCACAAATAGGAAACAGCAACACTAAATTAGCCGAGTTTTTACAGGTTAAAGCAACTAAAACTAGAAAAACTTTAGAAAAACTAGTATAGTTTTTCTAGTTCTACTTGCATTTGTTCTTGTAACTCTAATGCTTTTTCTGCTGCGGCTTTAGCAAAATCTAAATTGCTGCTTGCATATATTATACCCCTAGATGAGTTTATTAGTAAACCTACATTACTACTCATCCCATATTTACAAACATCTGCAAGGTTACCTCCTTGGGCTCCTACTCCTGGCACTAACAAAAAGCTATTTGGTATTATTTGTCTAATTTCAGACAAATACTCTGCTTTTGTTGCTCCTACAACATACATTAAGTTTTCTGCTCCTTTATACGTTTTAGATGTTTCTAAAACTTGCTTATACAACTCTTTACCATCTACAAGTTTTGTTTGGTAATCAAAAGCACCAGCATTAGATGTTAAGGCTAAAAGTATAGTATGCTTGTTTTTAAAGGCTAAAAAAGGCTCTACAGAGTCTTTTCCCATATATGGCGCAATAGTAACAGAATCAAATGCTAAATCCTCAAAAAATGCTTTAGCATACATTGTAGATGTATTACCAATATCCCCGCGTTTAGCATCTGCTATTGTAAATATTTCTGGATAATTGGTGTTTAGGTATTTAATTGTTTTTTCTAAAGCCATCCAACCTTTTATACCATATGCTTCATAAAAAGCGGTATTAGGTTTATAAGCTACACATAAATGGTGGGTAGCGTCTATAATGTCTTTATTAAAGGCAAAAATAGGATCTTCTTCCTTTAATAAATGTTCCGGAATTTTAGTTATGTCTACATCTAAACCTATACATAAAAAAGACTTTTTCTTGTGTATTTGCGCTACTAACTGTTCTGTTGTCATTTGTGTATTATTTTTTGACTTAAGTGTATAAAAAAAGATTTTGCAATTGATTTTTTTTGAATCAGAACTTCTTCATTCATCAATATATCAACTTACAAAATCTCTTCTTTTTTTAGAATTATGTTTTACTAGAAAATTTCAGATGCTTCTTTTAGTTTCTCTGTATTTTCAACAAGTCTTAATTCATCAATAATTTTTTGAATATCACCATTTATAATATTCTGCAAATCGTAAAGAGTTAGCCCAATTCTATGATCCGTAACTCTACCTTGTGGGTAGTTATAGGTTCTAATTTTTGCAGAACGGTCTCCACTACTAACTTGTGAGTTACGTTTAGCAGCATCTTCTTCTTGCTTTTTAGCCAATTCTAAATCATATAATCTAGAACGTAATACTCTAAATGCCTTTTCTTTGTTTTTATGTTGCGATTTTTGATCCTGACACTGTGCAACTAAACCTGTTGGTACGTGAGTTAAACGTACGGCAGAATATGTTGTGTTTACAGACTGCCCACCTGGACCAGATGAACAAAAGAAATCTATACGTACATCTTTAGGATCTATTTGTACATCAAAATCTTCTGCTTCTGGTAATACCATTACTGTTGCCGCACTTGTATGCACTCTTCCTTGAGTTTCGGTTTGTGGTACTCGTTGTACACGGTGTACACCAGCTTCAAACTTTAATGTTCCGTATACTTCATCTCCAGTAACTTCAAACTGAATTTCTTTATAACCGCCACTAGTACCTTCACTTAAATCTATAACGTTAGTTTTCCAACCTTTAGACTCACAATACTTAGTGTACATTCTAAACAAATCACCTGCAAAAATACTAGCTTCATCTCCACCAGTACCTGCTCTAACCTCTACCACAACATTTTTAGAATCTTCTGGGTCTTTTGGTATTAGTAATAGTTTAATTTCTTCTTCTAACGGTGGTAAACCTGCTTTGGCTTCTTCAAGCTGCATTTTTGCCATCTCTACCATTTCTGCATCACTACCGTCTGCAATAATTTCGTTAGCTTCCTCTATATTGTTGGTGTACTCTAGATAAAGTTCTCTTTTGTCACACAACTTTTTAAGATCTTTGTATTCTCTATTGAGCTCTACATAGCGCTTTTGATCTGATATAATATCTGGCTGGATAATTAAATCCGATACCTCATCAAAACGTTGTTTTACTATATTTAATTTGTCAATCATAATCCGTGCTTCGCTTGGATTGCGAATTTACGATATTTTTAAAGATTTATAAACAACAAAACTGTCATCACAAGAAAAAAGAGCTAATTATTAGTTAACATTAACAAATGTTGCTCCTAAACTAACAATAAAAGAGTCTAAACCGTTATCTCTGTTATACATTGTTCCTCTTACATCTAAAGCTTTTAAACCAAAGCCTAAAATACGTTGTTTTGCAAAAATATCTTTGTAGCGTAACCCTGCGCCATATTGGTGAGCTATAAACTTACTTAAATCATAATCAGATGTGTAATAATCTAAAGTAGAAACAGCTTCTTCTTTTTTGTAAAAATAATCTGCGGCAGTTTGGTTATAAAATCTATAGGTTGGGTATACAGTAAAAACTGTATTTAGCTTAATAGGCAGCTCTATACTTGCTGTGTTAGAATTAATTCCCCAATCATCTGCATAATAACGGTAATATGTACGTACCACTAAAGCATCGTTTACATAATAATTTAAACGACCTCCTATTGGAATTTTAACTCTATTGTCTGGTAAAATTTCTACATCATCAGCTAGTTGAAAATCATCAATATAAAAATTGTTTACGTCTCCAAAATACACACGCTGAAAAGGAGTGCTTAACAATCCGCTTTGCACAATAACATCTGCAAATATTGATCCTTGTACTTTTTTACCCAGTATTTGTGACAAGCCTAAAGAAACAGCATATGTGTTTCTGTTTTTACCTGTAAATGCTGTAAAATTAGGGCTGTATGTTCCGTTACCTGTAACTCTACTATCAAAAAAACCATCTCTTAATTCTACCGGATATTGCGGTTTCCAAGTATCAAAATATACCTGCCCAGATATAGATAGTTCTGTGTTTTTTTCATTAAATAAATAGGCATAATTTATTCCCAAACCAAGAGAACTATAGTCATACTCATTAGCTGCATACAAACTTGCTCCTATAATATTGTTTCTGTCTTTAGAGCTATGTTCGTAATTGGCTTTAATATGTATTAATTTATCACTTTTTGATGCTCCAGACGATGCGTTAAAAGGACTTGTTCTTTTTGTTATATCACCATCAAAAGGGTTTACATTGCTAGATGAAGCAGAGGTGTACGCAGAAATACCAACATCCACAGTTAGTACATCATCATTATTTAAGGGCATTTTTACAACAATGGTAGATGTAACGTCTGTTAGCTCTTGTGTTCCCTCGCCGCCAGTTACTGCTGCATTTTTACCATCTTGGTCATAATAACTAAAAAGTAAATCTACCTCTGTATCTTCTAGTACACGTTTGGTATAAGTAGCTTCTTCTTGTGCGTAAATAAGAACAGAAAATAACAACGTTAATAGCAGAAAAACCTTTTGCATTATTTTATTTTTAATTGCAGCCACAGCCACCGCCTGTTTTACCACCGTTAGCACCAGAAGCAGACTCTCTATACACCTGAAAATTGGTTTCATAACGTTCTATGTTTTTTGCTGAAAGGGTCATTTCTTCATCATTAAGGTAAACCTTATCATAACCTTTTACGGTAACACAAGATGTAGCGGTTATTATTAAACCAAAAAGAAGTATTAAATTTCTCATAGTCTAAAATTAGTAATTATTTTGAAAGGTAATGCCTTTACTTTTATGTATTTGGTTGTTTTTATCTACAATAATAACCTCTACCCCATTTAGTTGTTCTATAACAGACATACCAGTTTCTACTCCCATTACAAATATTGATGTTGCAAGTGCATCACACAATTCTGCTTTTTTTGCAAAAATGGAAACACTTTTTACGCCTTTAGAAGGCCAACCTGTTCTTGGATCTATAATGTGGGAGTATTTTTCTCCTTTAAAAATGATGTATTTTTCATAATTGCCAGACGTGGCTACCGAAGAATCTACAATTGGTAACCAAGAAAATACTTTTTTTGCATCTAAAGGGTTACTAATACCTACAAGCCATTTTTTGCCACTAACTTGTGTTCCCCATGTGGTTAAATCTCCAGATGCATTTATAATACCACCAACTACACCTTTGCTTACCATTAATTCCTTTACTTTATCTGCCGCAAAACCTTTACCTATGGCTCCAAAGCCAATTTTCATTCCTTTTTTAGGTAAATAAATAGTTTGTTGCTCTTTATCTAAAACAATATTATGGTAACCTACATTTGCAATTGAGTTTGCAACCTGAGTATCTGTAGGCAAATACTCCATATTTATATTAAATTTCCAAACATTATCTAAAGCAGCGTATGTAATATCAAAAGCTCCATCTGTTACTTTAGATATTTGTATGGCACGCTCTACCAATCCAAAAAGTTCTGGAGCAACTTTTACAGGGGCAATACCTGCGTTTTTATTTACTTGTGTAGTTTGGGACTCTGCATCCCATGAAGATATTATTTTTTCTATTCGTTTTACCTCTGCAATACATTCATCTATATAAGTGTTTGCTGTTGCTGTTTCTTTAGCAACAATGGTAAAATCAAATCTATTGCCCATTAATTTTACAGTTCTGTGGGCAGTTATGTGTTTTTCTTGTGCAACTGTAAGCAATACAAAAAAACAAAACAGGGGGAATATTATTTTTTTCACTTAACAAAAGTAGTTAAATGCGCTATATATTTTGAAGGAGAAATGTTTTTATATCCCGATTTTTCTAAAATATTTTTATTGCCATCTAACAACACAACCAACGGAAAATATCCTTGCTGATTATACGTATCTGCTAACTCTTTGTTTGCTAAGCTTAAAGCTTTAGAAAGTTTATTTTTCTTTTTTCTAGGAAAGTCTGCTTTGTAAAGAACTAAGCTTTTTTTTGCGTATTCTTTAAATTCTGATGATTGCCAAATCTCGGCATCTAGCTTTATGCAAGGTGCACACCAGTCTGACCCCGAAAAAACCAATAAAACCAATTTATTTTCTTTTTGGGCTTTTTCTACTGCACTGTTAAAACTACTACTCCACTCCTGTGCCGTAATAGTATATGTACAGAAAACAAATAATGCTAAAATTAAATTTTTCATATTATTTTAAGCCTCAAAATACTGGTAACTATTCAAATACACGTAACGTAGAACCTGTTAGGGTTGTTTGGTACACTTTTAATGGTTTTGCCGCTTTACTATCTACTTGGTTTAACGGTTCACCAGTTTGACTAAATCTAGAACCGTGAACATCACAATAAAATATACCTCCATCTACATTTGCAAAACGTACTTGGTCATAATTTTCATGACTACAAATTTGAGTAGCAGCTACAAACTCACCTTCTAAATTTTTAACCACTACAACATCATTCTTTAAAATAAAACCGCCATTTGTTTGCAGATTAGATGCTTCATCTGATTCTAAATCTACAGTAAAATCTACACCTGTTGGTATTTCTTTCTTATCACCTTCATTACCATCACTATCACTAGAACACCCACCTAAACAAGGAAACGTTAAAGCAAAAGCCGCACCTGCACCTAAGGTTCTTAAAAACTGTTTTCTTTCCATAATTAGTTGTTTTATAAGTACAACGGTTAAAAGGTAAAAATTGTTGTTAGTTAGTACTCAAAAGTTCCATACTCACTAGTAATAGTCAATTTTTTAGTTGCACTAGCCTTTACTTTACCAACTATTTTAGCATCTACACCAAAACTTTTAGAAATAGCAATTAAATCTTCTGCTACAGCTGGGTTTACGTACAATTCCATACGGTGACCGCAGTTAAAAACTTGGTACATTTCTTTCCAATCTGTTTTAGACTGTTCTTGTATTAATTTAAATAAAGGTGGCACAGGAAAAAGGTTGTCTTTTACAATATGTAAATTGTCTACAAAGTGTAAAATTTTTGTTTGTGCTCCTCCACTACAATGCACCATACCATGTATGTCTGTAGCATTATACTTTTCTAATATTTTTTTAATAATAGGTGCATAAGTTCTAGTTGGCGACAATACCAATTTACCGGCATCTATAGGAGAGTTTTCTACAGTATCTGTTAATTTAACAGCGCCAGAATATACCAAATCTTCAGGTACAGCAGCATCAAAACTTTCTGGGTATTTTTCTGCTAAGTATTTAGAAAACACATCGTGTCTTGCAGAGGTAAGTCCGTTACTTCCCATACCACCATTATACTCGGTTTCATAAGTTGCTTGTCCAAAAGACTCAAGACCTACAATAACATCACCATCTTTAATATTGGCATTATCTATAACATCTTTTTTATTAAGTCTTGCTGTTACGGTAGAATCTACAATTATAGTACGTACCAAATCGCCTACATCTGCAGTTTCTCCACCAGTAGAATGTATTACAATTCCGTGATTTTTTAAATCATTTATAAGTTCTTCTGTACCATTAATAATAGCAGACAAAACCTCACCCGGAATTAAGTTTTTATTTCTTCCTATGGTAGAAGACAACATTATATTATCTGTTGCACCAACACATATAAGGTCATCAATATTCATTATTAAAGCATCTTGCGCTATGCCTTTCCAAACAGAAATATCTCCTGTTTCTTTCCAATACATATAGGCTAAAGAAGATTTTGTACCTGCACCATCTGCGTGCATTACCAAGCAGTGCTCTTTATCGCCAGTTAAGTAATCTGGAACAATTTTACAAAATGCTTTAGGAAAAAGACCTTTATCTATATTTTTAATGGCATTATGCACATCTTCTTTAGATGCAGAAACTCCTCTTTGGTTATACCTTTCGCTATTAGATGAACTCATACTTTTTTACTTTGAGGCAAAAATAATGTAATCCATAAAATTAGCAGCAATAAACTTTGGTAGATATCAACAAAGATAGTTTATAACCTAAAAAAGTTAAACAACAACTTGTTTATTAGCTGCTTTTAATTTTTTTTTTAGCTGTTCTGTTTTTTAAAATGCCATTTGCAATTACTGTTATCAAAATAATAAATGCTCCTAAATAAAACATAGGATCCATTTTTTCACTATCTCCAAAAATTATAAATGCTAATAAAATGCCATAAACAGGCTCTAGGTTTGTAGTTAACATTACGGTATACGGACTTAAAAATTTCATTATTTTAACCGATGCAATAAAGGCATATGCAGTACAAAATGATGCTAGTATTAGAATGTAAATCCAATCTGACACTGATAGTTGAAAATTTATTTGCCCTAAATTACCCTGAAAAAGCATATAAATTGATAAAAACACTACACCCGCACCAAGCTCATAAAAAGAAATAATTGAAGGTTTCTGCTCTTTTATAAGCTTACCATTAATTAAAGAAAATATTGTTGCTAAAAATGCTGAAATTAATGCTAGTACAATACCTTCTTTGTATGATGCATCAATATTAAATATTAGTCCTAAACCGCCAATAACTATAAGTCCAAAAATAATCTCATACCAAATAACCTTGCGTTTGTACCAAATTGGTTCTAATATGGCTGCAAAAAATGCTCCAGATGATATGGTTGCTAAGGTTACAGAGACATTAGACACCTTTATAGAGGAAAAAAAAGTTACCCAATGCAAGGCTATTATTACACCAGTACCAAGTAGTAACAATAAAGTTTTGCGACTAACTTTTAATTTGTTCTTACGTACAAATATAAATAGTAGCACAAAAAGAGCTGCAAAAAACATACGATACCATACCAACGGTAAGGCATCTATAGTTATTAACTTACCTAAAACAGCTGTAAAGCCCCAAACAAATACTATAAAATGTAAGTGCAGGTAATTTTTAAATTTATCGCTTAGCATTTTTTAACAAGTATAAGCCAATGATTGCAAATATTGCGTTAGGAACTATGATTGCTATTAAGGGTGACAAACCAGCCTTTTCTGCAAGAATAGCAAAAATTCTATCAAAAAATATGTAAACAAAGGCAATTACAATTCCAAAAGCTAAGTTAACTCCCATACCACCTCTACGTTTTATTGAAGAAACAGATACTGCAATTAGTGTTAATATAAAAGCACTAACTGGCAAAGCCCAACGTTTGTACTTAGCCATTACATAGGTGTTTATATTAGATGCCCCTTTTTTACGCTGATCTTCAATAAACTTATTTAATTCAAAAATATTTTTAGTTTCTGCTACATAACTTACAGGAGTTAAATCATCTATTTTAAAATTTAAAATAGTGTCTAACCTACTCTTTTTTTCAACTACCTCTACCTTACCTTTTATAGTCCTAGAAGTATATCCTGTTAATCTATACAGAGTATCTTTAGGTATCCACCTTATACTAGATGCAGTAAGTTTGTATGCTAATTTATCATCATTATCAAAATGTTCTAATACAAAATTACTACCAAGTTGCCTGTTAGGGTCAAAACTACTAATATATAAAAACTCGTTTTCGTTTAATTGATTATATATGTTAGTTGTCTCCTGAAACTTTTTACCTTTTTTAAGGTATTTAAATATAAACTCATGATAGTCTAAACTGGCTTTGGGAACAATAAACATTGCCATTACAAACATTAGTATTGCAATAATGGTAGCACCCATAAAATAAGGCCTTAAAAACCTACCAAAAGAGACACCAGAACTTAATATTGCTACAATTTCTGTATTTGAGGCGAGTTTAGATGTAAAAAAGATGATAGATAAAAACAAAAATATAGGAAATAACAAACTACCTATATAGATAATAAAGTTCATGTAATACTCTAAAATCTCTAAGGTTGGCGCCTCATTACGCACCATTTTTGCTATTTTTTCTGCCAAATCTAGCATTACACCAATTGGCACAAATAACAATAGCATTACCGCAAAGGTAAGCAGGTAGCGTTTTAATATGTATTTATCTAGTATACTCAACTATTACAATCTTTTATCCATTTGTTTTACCATCATATTTTTCCATTCTATAAAATCTCCGGCAATAATATGCTTTCTAGCTTCACGAGTCAACCATAAATAAAAACCTAAATTATGTATGGTCGCAATTTGTTTACCTAAATATTCATTAGCTGCAAATAAATGACGTAAATAAGCTTTTGTATACTCTGTGTCTACAAATGTAATTCCCATTTCATCAATAGGAGAAAAATCTGCTTCCCACTTTTTATTTTTAATATTAATAGTACCGTGTGCCGTAAATAACATACCGTTACGTGCATTACGTGTTGGCATTACACAGTCAAACATATCTACACCTAAAGCAATATTTTCTAAAATATTAATTGGTGTACCAACACCCATTAAATATCTTGGTTTTTCTTCTGGTAAAATATCGCAAACAACCTCGGTCATTGCGTACATTTCTTCAGCTGGCTCACCTACAGACAAACCACCAATAGCATTACCTTCTGCACCTGCGTTTGCAATGTATTCTGCAGATTGCTTACGTAAGTCTTTATATGTAGACCCCTGTACAATAGGAAAAAATGTTTGTTCGTATCCGTATTTAAAAGGTAGTTTTTCTAAGTGGTTCATACAACGGTCTAACCAACGGTGCGTCATATGCATAGAGCGCTTTGCATAATTATAGTCGCAAGGGTAAGGTGTACACTCGTCAAAAGCCATAATAATATCTGCGCCAATAGTACGCTGAATTTCCATTACGTTTTCTGGAGTAAAAAAGTGGTAAGATCCATCTATATGAGATTTAAACTTTACACCTTCTTCTTTTATTTTTCTATTTGCAGATAAAGAATATACTTGGTAACCACCACTATCTGTTAAAATATTACGATCCCAGCCCATAAATTTATGCAAACCACCGGCTGCTTCAAGTATATCTAGTTTAGGACGCAAATACAAATGGTATGTATTTCCTAAAATAATATCTGGATTTATTTCTTCTTTTAATTCTCTCTGATGAACCCCTTTTACAGACGCAACTGTACCAACTGGCATAAAAATAGGTGTTTCTATAACACCATGATCTGTAACCATTGTAGCGGCACGTGCCTTACTCTGCGGATCCTTTTTTTCTAATGTAAATTTCAAAAACTATAGTATTTATGACCGCAAATATAATCAACTCATCTACAAAAAATTGCTAACAAAAAAATAAAGTTGTGTATTAATAGTAAAGTAGTTAATAAATTATAATAACTACCCTTGTACACGCAAAAGATAGGACTTATTTTTACACGCGAATTAACACAACATATAAAATGCCAAGACTGGAAGAATTACAAGATTTGACCACGCAAGTGAGAAGGGATATTTTAAGAATGGTGCACAAAGTAAACTCTGGCCACCCAGGTGGTTCTTTGGGTTGTGCAGAATTTTTTGTTGCCCTGTACAATGAATTAATGGAACTAAACGAAGGATTTGACATGGATGGTAAAGGCGAAGACCTTTTCTTTTTATCTAACGGTCATATTTCTCCTGTTTATTATAGTGTATTAGCACGTAGCGGATACTTTCCAGTAGACGAGCTTAACACTTTTAGACTAATTAATTCTAGATTACAAGGACACCCAACTACACATGAAGGTTTACCTGGTGTGCGTATAGCATCTGGGTCATTAGGACAAGGAATGTCTGTAGCCATTGGTGCAGCACTTGCAAAAAAGCTAAACAAAGACAGCAACATTGTGTATAGTTTGCACGGTGATGGTGAGTTACAAGAGGGTCAAAATTGGGAAGCTATGATGTATGCTTCTGCCAACAAAGTTGATAATTTAATTTCTACTATAGATTTAAATGGCCAGCAAATTGACGGTTCTACTGACACTGTATTAAATATGGGTAGTGTAAGAGCTAAATTTGAAGCTTTTGGCTGGGATGTTTTAGATGTTGAAGAAGGAAACAACCTTGAAGCAGTAATAGCTGGACTTAAAAAAGCTAAATCTATGACAGGTAACGGAAAACCAATTTGTGTTTTATTACATACTGTAATGGGTAATGGTGTAGATTTTATGATGCACACACACGCTTGGCACGGTAAAGCTCCTAGTGATGAACAACTAGAGACAGCACTAGCACAAAACCCTGAAACTTTAGGAGACTACTAATAAAAATTAAATCTACCTTCTCTAACACTATAGAGAAAAATCATAAAGGATATGAAAAAATACACAGATCAAGGAAAAAACGATACTAGAAGTGGTTTTGGTGCAGGTTTAGCAGAATTAGGAAGATCAAATCCTAACGTTGTTGCATTATGTGCAGATTTAATTGGCTCTCTTAAAATGGATAAATTCATTGAAGAAAATCCAGAGAGATTCTTTCAAATAGGTATTGCAGAAGCTAATATGATGGGGATAGCCGCTGGTTTAACTATTGGTGGTAAAATACCTTTTACTGGTACTTTTGCTAACTTTTCTACGGGAAGAGTTTATGACCAAATACGCCAGTCTATAGCATATTCTGGTAAAAATGTAAAAATTTGTGCTTCGCACGCTGGTGTTACTTTAGGTGAAGATGGTGCAACACACCAAATTTTAGAAGACATAGGATTAATGAAAATGTTACCAGGAATGGTAGTTATTAACCCTTGTGATTACAACCAAACAAAAGCAGCTACTATTGCTATTGCTGATTATGAAGGTCCTGTTTACCTACGTTTTGGAAGACCAAAAGTAGCTAACTTTACTCCAGTAGATCAAAAATTTGAAATAGGTAAAGCACTACATTTAACAGAAGGTACAGATGTTACTATTGTTGCAACTGGCCACTTGGTATGGGAAGCATTAATTGCAGCAGAAAACTTAGAAAGCCAAGGTATATCTGCAGAAGTAATTAACATACATACTATAAAACCATTAGATGCAAATGCTATTATTAACTCTGTTAAAAAAACAGGGTGTATAGTAACTGCAGAGGAGCATAATGTTTTAGGAGGTTTGGGTGAAAGTGTTGCTCGTGTTTTAGTAACTAGCCTACCTACTCCACAAGAGTTTATTGGTACTAACGATACTTTTGGAGAAAGTGGTACTCCTGCACAATTAATGGAAAAATACGGTTTAGACAATAAAGCTATAGAAAAAGCCGTTTTAAAAGTAATAGAACGCAAGTAAGAAAATGGTATCGTTTTTGATACTTAACTTACGTATTAATTAATAACATATTGAGAGTGATTGTTTTTTACAGTCACTCTCTTCTGTTTAAAAAACACTTTTAAAATGAAAAAAACACTTTTAGTAATTACAATGGCTTTGGCAAGTTTAACAACTTTTGCCCAAACTGATGCTGGTTTTGGTATTAAAGGAGGTTTAAACTATGGTGGTAACGGAGATTATTATGACTCTGCAAAAGATGCATATAATGATCCTGATAAAAATGTAGGTTTTCACTTTGGTATTTTTGCACAAACTGATGGTAACTTATATTTAAGACCAGAATTGGTATATACCTCTTTAAAATCTGGTTATGCAGAAGATTTTAAAATGCAAAAACTAGACTTACCTGTTTTAGTTGGCGCAAAAGTAATTGGCCCTTTAAACGTATTTGCTGGTCCTGCTTTTCAGTATATTTTAGATACAGATTATGACGGCATTACTATTGGCGATGTAGAAAACGACTTTACCGTAGGTCTTAATGTAGGCGTAGGTGTTAACTTAGGGAAATTAGGAGTTGACCTAAGGTACGAAAGGGGCTTTAGTGATAATGAAGTTGATATTATTAATGCAGATATTACATCTGTAGAAAAAGATAGAATAGACACTAGACCAGACCAACTTATTTTAAGTTTATCTTTAAAATTATAATTTAAAACATAGTTATTAGGTAATAACAAGAACCAAAAAAAAGCCCTAGAAATTACTTTCTAGGGCTTTTTAAATTTATAAAGCTTGATAATACTATTAATTATCTGGGTCTAAGTAATTTGGAATACCATCTCCGTCTGTATCTGGGTAAGGCAAAATTATATTACCATCCTCATCACTAATTTCATCTCTAGTTAAAATACCATCGTTATCATCATCATCATCTAAAAAGTTAGCCACGGTAGATATTGAAGAAGAACCATCCTCAGATGCTTTATCTGTATTATCATCATACAAATAACCATTACCATTTAAATCTTCTAAGTAAGACGGTATACCATCATTATCATGATCAGATTCATTTACAGCAACTAAGTCAATTTTAAAAATTAATGGACTATATGCAGGTATAGAACCAGTAGCATTATTGTAATAACCCAAAGCAGAAGGAAAAATTATCATACCTACACCATAATCACTTATTTCAAAAGTACCATCAGGATTAACATCATCTTCTGTTAATGCCTTGCCTGCTTTTAAATGTTGTACTGCTTCTGAAAAGCCACGAATTCTACCTGTATATGGTAACCATAAAGGAGTAGATGTAGATGCATCAAAAACAGTATTATCTAATAACAACCCCTCATAACGTATATATGTTGAGTCTGCTGTATTAGCCTGTGCTCCTACTCCTTGTCTTGCTACAAGGTAATAATAAGTATGCTCTACTTCTTTATTGTCAGTTAATCCTATTTCTTCAGAGCGTACAGTTGTTTTAACTGCCGTCATCATATCAATTAACGGTGTTTTATCTGCATTTTCTCCTTCAATTTCTCCTAAAACAATTTTATAGTCAAAATCTGCTGGTGGATTTTGAAAATCTTCATAGTTGTAAAAGTGTGTCTCTAAGTATTTAACTATAGAGTCTTTATCTTGGTCTACTATTTCACTTAATGCTTTTGGAGGCTCTATAGTAAAGCCATTATCATCACTATTGCAAGCCCATACCAAAATGGCTAGTAAAGCAATTAAAAAAACGTTCTTAAATTTCATCTATTCTAATTTATGAGCCGCAAGATACAATTTTCCACTATTTTTGCAGAAGTAGTTAACAAAGAATTTGGAGTTAATATGAGGATAGACAAATATTTATGGTGTACGCGCTATTTTAAAACAAGAAATATTGCTACTGAAGCCTGTAAAAAAGGGCACGTTAAAGTTAATGATAAAGCTGTAAAACCATCTAGAGATGTTTTTCCTATGGACAAAATAACGGTACGTAAAAACCAAATAAATTACCAGTTTACTATTTTAGATGTACCACCCAACAGAGTTGGTGCTAAATTAGTAGATATGTACCGTAAAGATACTACACCAAAAGAAGCTTTTGAGCACTCTGAGCTGCTTAAATATTCTAAGGACTACTATAGAAAAAAAGGCACAGGAAGACCTACAAAAAAAGACCGTAGAGAAATTGATGATTACACAACTACAAATTCTACCGAAGAAGAATAACACTTAAAAAGTGTTTAGTATATTTGACTATATAAAATTACAATACACAATGCAGAACAAAATATTATCTCACAACCAAATTCAGCATAAAATTAAGCGTATTGCTTACCAAATTTATGAGGCTAACGTAGAGGAAACAGAGATTGTAATTGCTGGTATAGAAGGTGGCGGACTAAAATTTGCAAAAAAGCTTAGCTCTGTTTTAGAAACTATTACCACTGCTAAAATTACATTGTGTACTGTAAAAATGAATAAAAAAAACCCTTTAAATAGCGGAGTTACAACTTCTATTTCTAAAGAAGAATACACTAATAAATCTGTTGTTTTAATAGACGATGTATTAAATTCTGGAACAACCTTAATATACGGTGTATTTCATTTTTTAAAAGTACCCTTACGCCAATTAAAAACAGCTGTTTTGGTAAACAGAAACCATAAAAAATATCCAGTAAAAGCAGATTATAAAGGATTATCTTTATCTACATCTTTACAAGAACATATAGAGGTAGAATTTAAAGATAATGATGATGCAGTGTACTTAAACTAACTTTTCTACAATATCATTTACCACTTCAGCGGCTTTCTTTTGCTGTACTAATATAGTATGGTGAGCTTTTGTGTAAAAATAACTACGCTCAAACAAATGTGCTCCTATAAACTCTGGCAATTCGTTTTCTGGTAATCTTGCAATTAAAGGTCTATCTGCCTTTTCTTTTACCAATCTCTTTATAAGTTCTGGTATGGGTACATTTAAATAAAAAACATTACTAGTATTAGTAGTCATAACATTAATATTGTCTCCATAACAAGGTGTTCCGCCCCCTGTAGAGAGCACAAAATCATCATTTGTTGCAAAAATTTCGTTTAAACATAAAATTTCCGCTTTTCTAAAAAATATTTCTCCTTTAGTAGAAAAAATATCAGAAATAGACATCTCATACTTTTTTTCAATGTAAGAATCTAAATCCAAAAAATTGATTTTCAAACGCTTGGCAAGCTCTCTCCCTATTGTAGACTTTCCGCTTCCCATATAACCAACAAGTACTATTTGCATCTATTTTTTTATACAAAGATGGTCTATTTTATACCGAAATAAAAAAAATAAAATAAATTTAATAAAAGTCCTTGTGAAATTAAATAAAGGTCATATATTTGCACCCGCAAACAACAATACGCTGTTTTGCTGGAATAATGACCTGGTAGCTCAGTTGGTAGAGCATCTCCCTTTTAAGGAGAGGGTCCTGGGTTCGAGCCCCAGCCCGGTCACAAAAATAAAAAACCGAAAGTTAAAACTTTCGGTTTTTTTTATGCCTTATTTTAAATATAATTTATTCTTTTTGAAGGTGTTACGCATTAAGTTGTAATTTATCTATTTTTCTATGACAAAAACCCTTGCAGAATAAAATAAAGGTTATATATTTGCACCCGCAAACAGCAGTACGCTATTTTGCTGGAATAATGACCTGGTAGCTCAGTTGGTAGAGCATCTCCCTTTTAAGGAGAGGGTCCTGGGTTCGAGCCCCAGCCCGGTCACAAACAGAAATATTAAAAAAAACCTTGTAGATTAATTCTACAAGGTTTTTTTATTTACAGCAAAATTTTTGATCTACTTTACATTTACGTAGTCGAAATTAACCTTTCTCCCTACTCCTACACTTTCATTTTAATAGAAAGTCTATTTTATTAAAAACCGCCCATTTTTTGTAGTTGCCATATTAATATCTAGTGCAAATGTCTAAAAACGTACAACGTATTGTGCATTGTTCAGTTATTGTCTAGTACTTATATATATTTAAGTATCAATATATACACATATTTGCATATCTCCTTATAGCAATAGTCTTAAAGAAATTTACACTACAGGACTAAAATCAATTTAAAAAAACCAGAAAACCAATACTCTTAAAATGAAATATAAAATAGCGCTTTTAACCTTATGTATTATTACGGCTTTTAACTGTAAAACAAAAGAACCTGTAACAGTACAAACAGATTTTAATTTTGATTGGAATTTTAAACTTGAAGACACTGTTGCAAAAATTCATAATACCGAGTGGAGAAAAGTAAAACTACCACATGATTGGAGCGTAGAAAACAAGTTTGACTCTATACGCGGTGAGGGCGCTACAGGTTATTTACTAGGCGGTATTGGTTATTATAAAAAAGATTTTACTACCAACTTACACAAAAACCAAGTGACATATATACTTTTTGATGGCGTTTACAACAACGCAACCATTAGCCTAAACAATAATGAACTAGGTTTTCACCCATACGGTTACTCTCCTTTTTATTATGATGTAACATCTACCTTAAATGAAAATGGAAATAAAAACACTTTAAATGTTAAGGTAGATAGAACAAGATATGCAGATAGCAGATGGTACACGGGATCTGGAATTTACAGAAATGTAAAGTTTATTACTAAAAACAAATTACACATTCCTATTTGGGGTTCTTTTATTACTACACCAACGGTTACTAATAAATTAGCTACTATTAGTATACAAACCACTATAGATAATAAATACAGTAGCAGTAAAACAGCAATACTAAGTACAACTATTTATAATACAAATAATGAAGTAGTTAACACCAATACCAAAAATATAACTGTTGCTAAAAATACAAGCCTAAAAGACTTAACTACTATTAAAGTAACTAATCCCAAACTATGGGATATAGATAGCCCTACACTATATACGGCTATTACCACTATTACACTAGATAATAAAGTTATAGATACACAGAAAACAAAATTTGGTATACGAAGTATTAGGTTTGACGCTAACACAGGATTTTATTTAAATGGAAAAAATAGAAAGATAAAAGGTGTATGTCTACATCATGATGCGGGACTTGTAGGTGCTGCGGTACCAAAAGGCGTATGGAGGAGACGCTTACAAACATTAAAAGACATAGGCTGCAACGCAATTAGAATATCTCACAACCCAGCTTCTAATGAGTTTTTAGACCTATGTGATGAAATGGGATTTCTTGTACAAGATGAATTTTTTGATGAATGGGATAACCCAAAAGACAAGCGAAAAAATATGAATGAAAGAAGCGTTGACTACATTACAAGAGGCTACGCAGAACATTTTCAAGAGTGGGCTGAAAAAGATTTGAAAA
Organism: Cellulophaga omnivescoria; assembly: GCF_027915275.1. Classification (NCBI taxonomy): domain Bacteria; kingdom Pseudomonadati; phylum Bacteroidota; class Flavobacteriia; order Flavobacteriales; family Flavobacteriaceae; genus Cellulophaga; species Cellulophaga omnivescoria. The sequence goes on from NZ_CP115819.1 coordinate 446,570, forward strand.
ATACGGTTTTATCACACAGAAATCACCCTTCTATTTTTCAATGGAGTATTGGTAATGAAATTGAATGGACTTACCCACGAAATGCAGATGCAACTGGCTTTTTTAATAATATGGATTGGAGCGGAAATTATTTTTGGTCTTTACCTCCTAACAGTATAAACACTATTAAACAAAAACTTAACACACTACCAAAAGGTAAGTATGATATTGGTACAACAGCAAAAAAATTAACAAAATGGACTAAAGAATTAGATACCACTAGATATGTAATTGCAAATTGCATTTTACCTTCTTCTAGTTATGAGTCTGGGTATGCAGATGCTCTAGATGTTATAGGTTTTAGCTATCGTAGAGTAATATATGATTACGGACATAAAAACTATCCTAATTTACCACTTATGGGAACCGAAAATCTTGGTCAATGGCATGAATGGAAAGCAGTTATGGAAAGGCCTTTTATTTCTGGTACATTTTTATGGACAGGAATAGATTACATGGGAGAATCTAATAAAGGATGGCCTAAAAAGGGAACTTCTAGCGGACTTTTAGATGTTGCCGGGTTTAAAAAACCATCATACCATATGTTTAATGCTTTGTGGAACAATGATCCCAATATTTATATTACTTCTCAAAGTTTAGATAAATCTATTTATAAACTAGATGCCAATGGTAATCCTATAGAAAAAAAAGAAGGTAAATGGAAAACCGCTTTATGGCAATGGCACAATGTAAATGATCACTGGAACTACAACAACAATGAACCCACCGTTGTAGAAGTATACTCCAATTGCAGTGAAGTAGAATTATTTTTAAACAATACATCTTTAGGCATAAAAAAACTTGCAGATTTTGAAGATCATATTTACAAATGGGCAGTTCCTTACAAAAAAGGAACTTTAAAAGCGGTTGGCTTAAAAGATGGTAAAAAAGTAGAATATACTATTACAACTACAACAAAACCAACAACCATAAAACTAACCACAGACCAGAAGAAATTAACTGCAGATGGATATGCTGTTGCTCACATTGTTGCTCAAATTACAGATAAAAATGGAAACCCTGTAAAAACTGAAAATCAAACTATTAACTTTATAGTTACTGGTGATGCTACCGTTTTAGGTGTAGACAATGGCAGCATTACTAACACTCAAAACTTTAAAAGCAATACAATTAAAACCAGTAAAGGAAGAGCTCTTTTAATTATACAATCTTTAGCAAATAAAACATCTTCTATAACTATTACAGCAAATTCTGCTTCATTAAAAAGCAACCAAATAACAATTACTTTAGAACCTAATAAAAATTAAAACTATGATTAAAAAAAGCATAGCATTTTGTGCAATAGCTTGTTTATTGCTAATGGCTGCCTGTAAAAATAATACCAAAGCTACAAATACTGCCATAGAGCAAGAAACCAAACTAGAAATTACCCCAAAACAAATTGATGAGTTAGGTATAACAAACCCAGACTCTTTAAGTGCTGCAACAAAAAGAGCTTTGCAATGGCCAAAAGATTTAGGAAATGAATGGTTTATACAGTTCTCTAACCTTAAACCTTTAAAAGGTGATTTAGCTTATGAAGAAGGTGTTGTACGTAGAGACCCTAGTGCAGTAATTAAAGAAAATGGTAAATACTACGTTTGGTACAGCAAAAGCACAGGACCTTCACAAGGATTTGGTGGTGATATAGAAAATGAAAAAGTTTTTCCTTGGGATAGATGTGATATTTGGTACGCTACATCTGTAGACGGTGAAACTTGGAAAGAAGAAGGTATTGCCGTTGCAAGAGGTGAAAAAGGCGCTTATGACGACAGATCTGTTTTTACAGTAGAAATAATGAAATATCAGAACAAATATTACTTATGCTACCAAACCGTAAAATCTCCTTACACAGTACGCGTTAAAAATCAGGTTGGTTTAGCCTGGTCAGATTCGCCAAACGGACCTTGGACAAAGAGTGAAGAGCCTATACTTAGTCCTGCAGATAATGGTATTTGGAAAGGAGAAGAACAAGACCGTTTTGCTGTAGAGAAAAAAGGAGATTTTGATAGTCACAAAGTACATGATCCTTGTATTTTGCCTTACAAGGGCAAATTTTACTTGTACTATAAAGGCGAGCAAATGGGCGAAAAAATTACATTTGGTGGTAGACAAATACGCCATGGTGTTGCTATTGCAGACAATCCTTTAGGGCCTTACGTAAAATCACCTTACAACCCAATAAGTAATAGTGGTCATGAAATTTGTGTTTGGCCATACAATGGTGGTATTGCGTCATTAATTACTACAGATGGTCCAGAAAAAAATACTATCCAATGGGCTCCAGATGGTATTAATTTTGAAATTAAATCTGTTATTCCTGGTGTACCAGCTCATGCAATAGGCTTAAACAGATCTGCAGATACAGAAAAAGAACCAACAGAAATATTACGCTGGGGACTTACACATATATACAATAGTAGCGACTACCAAAGTATTATGAGTTTTACATCTGCCAGAAAAACTACACACAGAGCTAAAGGTGTAAAATCTAAATAAGTAACACTATAAACTAAGCACAAAAAAAAAGGAACAGTAAATTATTGTTCCTTTTTTTATTGTACGTTTAGTTAAATAAATAATAGTAATTTTACAGTATAAAAGCATACCGGTAATGAGTAAACCAAAGGAAGTTTTAAAATCTGAATACAATGTTCCTAATTTAGAAAGAGGCTTAATGGTTATAGAAATATTAGCCACTAAAAAAGACGGTTTAACGCTTGCCGAAATTACAGAAGCACTAGACCTTACAAAAACCACTGCTTTTAGAGTTGTAAGCACGCTAATTTTTAAAAATTACTTGCAAAAAAACGAGACCACTAAAAAAATTACACTTTCTAGAAAAATGCTTACACTAGGCATATCTGCAATGAACGAACAAAGTATTGTAGAAATGTCTATAGATGTTATGCGTGCCTTAAGAGATGAACTAAAGGAATCTGTAATGCTTGGAGTTTTATTAGACACTAAAGGCACAATATTAGAGCAGGTATCATCTTCCTATCCTGTAAAATTATTTGTAGAACCAGGTACACAGTTTAATTTACACAGTTCTGTTGGCGGAAAAAGTATTTTAGCTTTTTTACCCAAAGGAGAATCTAATAGCATTTTAAAAAAAATTAGTCTTACTAAATACACAAAAAACACCATTACATCTAAAAAGGAGTTTAAAGAAACGCTAGCCTTGGTTAAACAAAATGGTTATGCCATAGATAATGGTGAAGATATACAAGGTATACACTGTATTGGTGCTCCAATATTTAATGAGTCTGGCTACCCCGTTGCTGCACTCTGGATTACAGCTCCACACGGTAGACTACCACATGAAGAATTTCATAAAAAAGGACAAATTGTAGCAAACTACGCCTTAGAAATATCTGTTAAACTTGGTTTTATTTCACAGTAAATAACTTACTCTTTTTATAAAATTTCATTGTTATAATATTCTACAACCCTTATTTAAACTAGGGTTAGTAGCTACATCATTAGATTTTAACACTTTATACTCTAATTAGATGTTTTCCATATTATAAAAAAATGTATATTTGTTTCAAATATGAAACTAGTTTATTATTTGAAACTTAAATAAATGATAGCAACACAATATAAAGGCAATAAAAATTTTGCTGTAATTGATAAAGAAATTGAAGAACCCAAAGATGATGAGGTTCGTATAAAAGTAGCCTATTCTGGCGTATGCGGTACAGATGTACACATTTATCATGGTATGATGGACAAAAGAGTTTCTATACCGCAAACAATTGGCCATGAAATGTCTGGTGTTATTGATGCTGTAGGTAAAAATGTAACCAATTTTAAAGCAGGAGAAAAAGTTGTAGTAAGACCTTTAGATGACAGAAAAGTAAAACCTTCAGATAAAGGGTTTAACCATATTTGTGAAGACCTAAAATTTATTGGTATTGACAGTCCTGGTTCTATGCAACAGTACTGGAATGTACCTGCGTTTGTTTTACACAAGCTAAAACCAGAAACAGATTTAAAATTAGCTGCATTAATTGAGCCTTTGTCTGTAGCAACACATGATGTACGCAGAAGCGGACTAGTTAAAGGTGAAACTGCTGTTGTTTTAGGTGGCGGACCAATTGGTATGTTGGTTGCTATGGTTGCAAAGGAAGTTGGCGCACAGGTTATAATTTCTGAAGTAAACCCTACAAGAATTAAAATGGCAAAGGACCTTGGTTTTGATGCTGTTAACCCAACTGAGGTTGATTTAGTAGCATACGTTAAAAGTAAAACAGATAACAAAAGAGCAGATGTTATTTTTGAAGTAGCTGGCGTACAACCTGCATTAGATATTATGTGTGAGGTTGCAGGTATTAGAGGAAGAATTTTAATGGTAGCAATACATGGAGATAAAAAACCAGTAGACCTTTTTAAATTCTTCTGGAAAGAATTAAGCTTAATTGGTGCTAGAGTTTATGAAAAAGAAGATTATGAAAAATCTATAGAGCTTATTACAGAAAACAAACTTCCTTTTGAGGCTATGATTACAGATGTACAGCCTTTAAGCAAAATTCAGCAAGTGTTTGAAAACATTGACAAAAACCCTTCTGGAATGAAAGTATTGATGGATTGCAGTTTATAATTTTTAAAGAAACTATATAAAAAATGAGTGTTTTAGATACATTTAAATTAGAAGGCAAAACAGCTTTAGTAACAGGTTGTAAAAGAGGTATAGGTAAAGCTATGGCTATTGGTTTAGCAGAAGCTGGCGCAAATATTATTGGAGTTTCTGCTAGTTTAGAATTAACCGGTAGTAATGTGGCTAAAGAAGTAGAAGCTAAAGGCAAAAAGTTTAGTGCTTATCAATGTGATTTCTCTGATAGAAAAGCTCTTTATGCTTTTATAAATCAGGTGAAAAAAGATCATCCACAAATAGATATTTTAATTAATAACGCTGGTACAATTTTAAGAGCTCCTGCTGTAGAACATCCAGATGAAATGTGGGACAAGGTAATTGAAGTAAACCAAAATGCACAATTTATACTTACCAGAGAAATTGGTAAAGAAATGGTTGCTAGAGGTTCTGGTAAAATTGTTTTTACTGCTTCATTATTAACATACCAAGGTGGTATTACTGTACCTGGTTATGCAGCTAGTAAAGGTGCAATTGGACAATTAACAATGGCATTTGCCAACGAGTGGGCTGGCAAAGGGGTAAATGTAAACGCAATTGCTCCTGGATACATTGCTACAGATAATACCGAAGCTTTACGTAATAATCCAGAGAGAGCAGAATCTATATTAGCAAGAATTCCTGCTGGTAGATGGGGAAAACCAGAAGATTTTGCTGGCCCTGTAGTCTTTTTAGCTTCTGAAGCTGCTAATTATATGAGTGGAGCTGTTATGCTAGTAGACGGCGGATGGATGGGAAGATAATTTAAAAGATATACAATGCATCATCAAAATATAAAAATAACGGTTCTCTTATTTGTTCTTTTAGAGGTGAGTTTACTATTTGGACAACAAAAACCTAATATTGTTTTTATACTTTCTGATGATGCTGGTTATGCTGATTTTGGTTTTCAAGGCAGTACAGAATTTAAAACTCCAGAACTAGATAAGCTTGCTAAAAAAAGTGTAAAGTTTACACAAGCATATGTAAGTGCTGCTGTTTGCGGCCCGTCTAGAGCAGGAATGCTTACCGGGCAATACCAGCAAAAATTTGGTTTTGAAGAAAATAATGTCCCTGGTTATATGAGTACTTCTGGCTTGTTGGGTGACGAAATGGGATTACCTACAAACCAACTTACTATTGCAAACTATTTAAAAAAACAAGGATATACTACTGCCCTTTTTGGAAAATGGCATATGGGCAACGCAGATCGTTTTCATCCAACAAAACGTGGTTTTGATGAATTTTATGGTTTTAGAGGCGGTGCACGTAGCTATTTACCGTATGATAAAAACAATGTACTAACCAAAAATGAAGACAGACTTGAAAGAGGCATTGGAAATTATTTAGAACACAAAGGCTACCTTACTGATAAATTGGCCAATGAAGCCATATCATTCATCAATAAAAATAAAAAATCTCCCTTTTTTATTTACTTGTCTTTTAACGCTGTACATACCCCAATGGAGGCTACAAAAGAAGACCTAAAGCATTTTTCTCATTTAACTGGCAAAAGAAAAATATTAGCTGCAATGACTTTAGCAATGGACAGAGCTATTGGAACTGTTTTAAATGAACTAAATAAGCAGGGGTTAGATAAAAATACTCTAGTTGTATTTACCAATGATAACGGCGGACCATCAGACGCAAACCAATCTAACAATAGTCCGCTTAGCGGTACAAAAGCAAACCATTTAGAAGGTGGTATTAGGGTACCTTTTTTAATGTCATGGCCTGGTAAACTTAAGAAAAATACAACTTACAACTACCCAGTTAGCACCTTAGATCTTTTTCCAACATTTTTAAACGTAGCAAACGGAAACTCATCAAAATTAAAACAACTAGACGGTGTAGACCTAATGCCTTATGTAAACGAAGAAAATAAAGAGAGACCGCATAAGGTTCTTTTCTGGAAAAAAGAAAACAGAGCCGCTATTAGAAATATGGATTGGAAACTAATTCGTTTTCCAGACAGGCCTGCAGAGTTGTATAATTTAAAAGAAGACATTTCTGAAGTAAACAATTTAGCATATCAATATCCAGAAAAAGTAAAAACATTATACAAGCAATTATTTGCTTGGGAACTTACATTAGAAAGACCTCTTTGGCAATTAAGAAGAGAGTTTGAAGGCCATGCTGCAGACCGCATGGACGCATTTAAAAAAACGAACATAAAAAAATAACACCATACACTATGTCACCAACTAAAGAATACAAGTTATTTATTAACGGAGAATGGGTAAAATCTACATCTGGCGAAACTATTGCCATTATAAACCCATCTACAGAAGAGGTAGTAGCAAATGTACAAAACGGCACTGCAGAAGAAGCTCTAGATGCGTTAGAGGCAGCAGAAAAAGCGCAAAAAGAATGGAAAAAATTACCAGCACGTTCTAGAGCAGATATGTTATATAAATTGGCAGATGAAATTGATGCTAATACAGAGCATTTGGCTCAACTATTAACCAAAGAACAAGGAAAACTTTTAAAAGTTGCTCGTTTTGAGGTTGCTGTTACGGCTTCGTTTATTAGATACGCTTGTGAAGGAGCTCGCAGAATTGAAGGTGATATTATTCCTTCTGATAACCCTAACGAGCAAATATGGATTCAAAAAGTTCCGCGTGGGGTTGTTGTTGCAATTACAGCTTGGAATTTTCCTTTGGCTTTGGCTGGCCGTAAACTAGGACCGGCTTTGGTTGCTGGTAACACCATTGTACTTAAACCAACATCAGAAACACCATTAGCAACACTAGAGTTAGGAAACTTAGCAAATAAAGTGGGTATACCTGCTGGTGTTATAAACATTATTACTGGTCCTGGAAGAGCTATGGGTAATGCCCTAGTAGAAAGTCCTATTACTAAAATGGTAACTATGACTGGCTCTACACCTGTAGGACAACAAATAGCAAAAAACGCAGCAAACAACCTTACTCACGTTCAGTTAGAGCTTGGTGGTAAAGCTCCTTTTATAGTTTTTAAAGATGCTGATATTGATGCTGCTGTAGATGCTGCATTACATTCTAGATTTGACAACTGCGGACAAGTTTGCACCTGTAATGAACGTATGTATTTACATGAAGATATTTACGATGCTTTTATCGAGAAATTCATAACAAAAACTAAGGCATTAAAAGTTGGCAACCCTATGTTAGAGGATACAGATATGGGACCTAAAGTAAATGCTGCCGAGTTAAAACATATGGAGCATTTAATTGCTGTTAGTATAAAAGAAGGAGCTACAATTGCAACTGGAGGAAAGAAACCAGAAGGAAAAGAATTTGAAAAAGGATACTGGTTTGAGCCTACCGTTTTAACTAACGTAACACAAGATATGACTATTGTTCATGAAGAGTCTTTTGGTCCTATTTTACCCGTTTTAAAGTTTAAAACTTTTGATGAAGTTATTGGTTATGCTAATGACTGTGAATACGGACTTGCTGCAATGATTTTTACCAATGATATGAATACCATTATGAAATGTAATGACGAACTAGAATATGGAGAAATTTATGTAAATCGTGGTCACGGAGAGCAACACCAAGGTTTTCATAACGGTTACAAATTATCTGGTTCTGGTGGCGAAGATGGTAAATATGGTTTTGAGCAGTATATGGAAAAGAAAACATTTTACATTAAACATAAAGCATAGTAGCAACTTTTAAAGATTAAAAATGAGTACAAAAATTAAAAGTGTAAAAACTAAGCTATTTAAGGTTCCGTTACCAGAGGTTTTAAATGATGCCAAACACGGAGACCACACACATTTTGAGCTAGTAACCACTACCATTACTTTAGAAGATGGCAGTACTGGAACAGGCTACACCTATACTGGCGGTAAAGGTGGACACGCTATTAAGGCAATGGTAGAACACGATTTTGCCTCTGTTTTAATTGGTAAAGATGGAACAGACATAGATGGCTTGTATGATTTTATGGAGTGGCATATACATTACGTAGGTCGTGGTGGTATTGCATCATTTGCAATTTCTACTATAGATATTGCTCTTTGGGATATTAAGTGTAAAAAAGCCAACCTTCCTTTATGGAAAATGGCTGGCGGTACAAACAACACTTGTAAAGCATATTGTGGCGGCATAGACTTACAATTTCCAATAGAAAAACTTCTAAATAATATGAAAACCTATTTAGCTAACGGATTTAATGCTGTTAAAATAAAAATAGGAAGAGAAAATTTAGAAGAAGATTTAGAACGTATAAAAGCGGTAAGAGAATTTATTGGGCCAGACGTTACTTTTATGGTAGATGCCAATTATTCTATGTCTATAGAAAAGGCTATTAAAGCTATTGAAGGTTTTAAACAATACGATATTACTTGGTTTGAAGAACCTATTATCCCTGATGATTACAAAGGGTTTGCAGAAATAGTTGATAAAACTGGATTTCCTTTAGCTATGGGAGAAAACCTGCACACTATACATGAATTTGAGTATGCTTTTGAGCAAGCAAAGCTTTCTTTTATACAACCAGATGCATCAAACTGTGGTGGTATTACAGGCTGGTTAAAAGCTGCCCGTTTAGCAGATAAAAAAGGAGTTCCTGCTTGTTCACATGGTATGCAAGAACTGCACGTAAGTTTAGTTTCTGCCCAACCTAACGCAGGTTGGTTAGAAGTACATAGTTTTCCTATAGATGAATACACAACTAGACCCCTTGTTGTAAAAAATCATAGAGCTGTGGCTCCAAACGAAGCAGGAACAGGCGTAGTATTTAACTGGGAAAAACTAGCTCCTTATCAACAATAAAAAAAATAGTATGAAACCAATACAAAGCAATTTTGGACTTATAGATGATAAAAAAGTAGATTTATATACTTTAAAAAATGCAAACGGAATGGTGGTAAAAATAACCAATTACGGAGCAACGATTACGTCTATACAAATACCTAATAAAAAAGGAGACTTAGTAGAAATTGCTTGTGGCTTTGATACTTTAGATGGTTATTTCTCTGATGACTATAAAGAAAATGCTCCTTATTTTGGAAGTACCGTAGGTAGGTATTGCTCACAAATTAAAGATGCTAATTTTACTTTAAACGGTAAACAATATCAATTAGAGAAAAATTGCGGACCTAATAATTTACACGGAGGTACAGTGGGTTTTGACAAAAGATTATGGAGTCTAGATAGTTCCAATGAAAACTTAGTAAAACTAACTTTAATAAGTAAAGATTTAGAAGAAGGTTTTCCTGGAAATGTCAGCGTATCTGTAACTTTCTCCTTAACAGAGAATAATGAACTTACTATTAATTATTATGCCTTTACAGACGCAGATACACCATTATCATTAACAAACCACACCTATTTTAACTTGTCTGGCTTTAGTACATCTATAGAGAACCATACAGCTCAAGTATTTACAAATAAACGTTTAAAATTAGATAATACTGGTGCGGCAACAGGAGAAATAGTAGATGTTTCTAATGCAGTAGATGATTTAAGAAACCCAAAAAAAATTGCAGACGCACACAATGCAATGAATGATGGTTTTGAACATTTTTATGTTTTTGATAATACTGGAGAAACAGTAACTAAAGTAGCAACAGTAGCCAATGAAAATGAGCAATTAAGTTTAGATGTTTTTACTACAGAGCCTTGTATGCTTTTATACACAGGTAAATACACTGCCAATAATTTAAAACGAGAAAATGGTTTAGAATATGGTAAGTTTAGAGGATTATGCTGTGAAACACACAGGTATCCTAACGGACCAAATATTAAAAACTCTCCAAAATCTATTACAAAAGCTGGTGAAAATTTTAAGAGCACAACCGTCTTTAAATTTTCATTTTAACAATAACTAATTCACTCAAAAAAACAACCAAACTATGACAGAAGGAGTATTACTAGCAATTTTTGCAGGATTAATGTTGGGCCTATATGCCTTACCAGAAAAATTTACCAAAGATTTTAAATATGAGAATACTTGGAGCTTATTTTTTCTACTAACAATGTTTGTTGTTCCAATAATTGCATCAATAACTTTAATAAAAGGGTTTGGTGATATTTTTGGAAATATGCCAACAGATATATGGATAAAAATGGGACTTACAAGTTTTCTTTGGGGAGTTGGAGTTATGATGTGGAGCAAGGCTATTAATCACATTGGTTTGTCTTTAGGGTTTTCTTTATTTATTGGAACCATAATTTTAGTAGGTTCTGTATTACCTTTTATTGAAGATGGCTTACCACCTACTAACAAACTAACCATTATTTTAATTGGTTTATTAGTTGTTTTAGTTGGCATTTTTGCTAACGGAAAAGCTGGCTTTATTAGAGAAAAAGTAGAGAAAAACTCAGAAGAAAATACTGCTAAAAAAGGATCTATGACTACAGGTATTTTAATAGCTGTAGTTGGTGGTTTACTTGCTACAGGTTTTAGTTATGCTAATGCAGCAGGAAGACCTTATTTACACCAGGCTAGCCAAGCTGCAGGAAATGCAGAGTGGATAACTGCTGTTGCTGTTATGTTCCCAATTTTTATTAGTGGGGGTATTGTAATGACGGCCTATTTTTTATGGCAATTAAATAGTAAAAAAGCTTGGGGAGATTTTAAAACTCCTGCTTTTGGCAAAAACTTTGTATTAATACTAGTAATGGCATTTTTTCATTATGCTGCTTCTGCCCTATTCGCCTTTGCTGCCTACAAATTAGGAGCTTCTGGCAACACTGTTGGTTATGCCATTTTTAACACCTCATGTGTAGCCACTGCAATTGTAAGTGGTATTATTACCAAAGAATGGATTAACGCCTCTAAAAAAGCACGAAACTTTTTATACCTAGGTCTTAGTTGTATGATTATAGGTATTGTGTTAGTAGCATACAGTAATGGAATAGAGTAAAAACACACTAAATTAAAATATAAAAAGCAGCCAATTAATTTTAATTCGGCTGCTTTTCTTGATATTATTAATACGCAATTACTACTCTGGTTTATATACCCTAATCCAGTCTACACGCATAACAGTTTTTTCTTCGTTAGTTACTGTTGGGTCATTTAAAAAATCTACACCTTGGTTCTCTCTCCAAGATTGCGCGGCGGCGCTAATAATCAAATGCATTGGTTTAGTTAAGCCAGCACCATTTGTGTAATTCTCTGGATCTATTTCGTTAACAAGTGTTTCTCTAACCAGTATACCATCAACATAATAAGATAAATGCCATGGATCTTCCCATAATACACCATAATTATGGTAATCGTCAGACCAAATTGTTCCCTTACCATCTGCATACCAAGTTTCTGGTCCTGTTGGTTGATAATCTTTAAACGGGTCGCGTATGAACACATGATGACTTAAATGTAGACGTTTTGAAAAGTAGTCATTACTCTTATCACCAAAAGCTTCTAAATTATCAATTTCTTCTGTTGAATCCTCACTCAACATCCATACTGCAGATGATAAAACAGATGCACTAAGTTTTACTCTTACCTCCATATATAACGGATAAGACACTTTGCTTTTTGAAGTTACACAACCGGTAAGAATTGTATTGTCTACTATGTTTGCTTTAAAAGCAAGCTCACCACCAACAACTGAAGATTGACTAGGTGTATAACGAGTTATTCCTGGACCAGTCCATTCATTAAAAAAACGATCATTCCAATGGTTATAAAATTTATTAGATGCTTTTCCTTCTTCATAATTAAATTCGTTAGAAACCTTTGGTTGTATTGTCCAAGTTTTACCGTTAGTTGGTTTAGGCAAAAATGACACATCATTTTTATCTGGTTTAATTTCTTCTTTTGGTAATTCTTTATCAGATGCCGTTTTATCTGTATCACTATTATCTTGACTTGAACAACTGCCCATATAAATTACGAAGGCAATAATCATTAAAACGAAGTTTTTTTCCTTAAGTATACTTTTCATTAATTTTATTTAAAAAATTGAAGATGAAAAAAAATAAGTTGATAACGAAAATATTTGACTAGACAAAAACTGGACATAAAAAAAGTTTAGACCGCCATTACAACAGTCTAAACTCTAACAAATGAACTAAAAAAAACTAATTTTTTATAATTGAAATATCTTTTCTAAAGCTATCCACTTTTCTCCTTTTTTTGCCCAAGGCAACTCTTGCTGGTACTTCCACATTAAGTTTTCCCACTCTTGTACTTTATGATTATTAGCATCCATTTCTGCCTTTTTTTCGGCATTAAAAGTAGCATCTACCTCCATAATCATAAACATTCTATTGCCTGTAAGGTATATTTGCATATCCACAATACCTGCATCCTTAATACTCTTAGTAATCTCTGGCCAAGCTTTGCCCTTTGCGTGGTACGCCTTATATTCTTCAATAAGCTTAGAATCGTTTTTTAGGTCGCAAGAGTAACAATATCTTTTGGTTTGCATTTTATATTTTTTTTGAGGATTTATAGGTTACATAGCCATAAGCAGTAACCACAGATAAACATATAAGTGGTAGTATAAATGAAAAGTTAATTTCTGGTATAAACCCTAACACTTTTACATCTGAAAAACCAGGACCGCCCCAGTCTAAAATTCCACCTTGCAAAACCGGCATTAAAGCACCGCCAACAATAGCCATTACCAAGCCAGCAGATCCTATTTTAGCTTCGTCTCCCATATCTTTAAGTGCTATGCCATAAATGGTAGGAAACATAATAGACATAAATAAAGATATACCCACTAAAGAGTACAAGCCTACTTGCCCTTGTAATAAAATTGCTGCTGCAGAAAATAGTACTCCGCCTAAACCAAATAATAGTAATACACGAGACGGATTTAATGTTTTCATTAAAGCTGTACCAATCCACCTGCCAGTTAAAAATATAACCATTGCCACTACATTATACCACGTAGCCGTTAAGGCTTCACTTGCTGGTAAACCTTCATTTATGTTATCTACGTACTGAAAAATATAGGTCCAACACATAATTTGTGCTCCTACATAAAATGCCTGTGCAACTACTCCAAAAATGTAGTTTTTATTAGCAAGTAATTTTTTAAAAGAATCTGAAATAGACATTTTATCTCCGTCTACAGATTTAGGAATTTTAATAAATAATATAATACCCATAATACATAAAACTACTACTCCTAGTATAATATATGGCACACTAATTACACTTAAGTCATTTTCTCTAATTACCGCCTTTGCAGATGAGGATAACCCGTCATAAATTAATTCCCCTGCTTCATTTTTATCATCAGAACGTAGTGCAGAAATAACAAACTGTTGAGCCACTATCATTCCTATTAAAGAACCAATAGGATTAAATGCTTGTGCTAAATTTAAACGTTGCGTTGCAGTTTCTTTTGCTCCTAATGATAAAATTAGTGGGTTAGATGTGGTCTCTAAAAATGCTAACCCACATGTTATAACCCATAGTGATATTAAAAAGTAATTAAACTCCTGAAAAGCTGCTGCCGGATAAAACAAAAAAGCACCTATAGCATACAAGCATAACCCTAATACAATACCAGATTTATAACTGTATTTTCTTATAAATAATGCTGCTGGTAATGCCATAAAAAAATAACCAAAGTAAAAAGCAAACTGTACTAACGATGCCTGCATATTAGACAATTCTGGCATTACTTTTTTAAATGCAGAAACCATAGGATTGGTTAAGTCATTTGCAATTCCCCATAAAGCAAATAAAGAGGTTATCATTATAAAAGGAAATAACAATTCCTTTTTTACAATTGGTTTATTGTTGGTTAAATTCATAATTTAAGATGATTACTTTGATATAAAATTAAAATTAGCAGCTGTTACAAAAGGCTACAACCGGCTTAAATAATAGAACAAATGATTTTATGTGCTATTCCGTTAACAAAGACCTATCTAAATGGACATAACCACCATCTACAGTAATAAATTGTCCTGTTGTGTGTGATGATTTTGAGGATATTGTAAACAAACATTGGTCTGCAATTTCAGCAGGCATTGTCATTCTATTTTCTAACGGTATTTTTTTTACAATAGATTGAAGCTTGTCTTCTCCGTTTTCTAATGTCTTAATCCAAGCTTCATAAGCAGGTGTCCAACTTTCTGCAATAACAATGGCATTAGAGCGTATGCCGTACTTAACTAAATCTACTGCCCACTCGCGTGTTAAGCCAAACACACCACCTTTAGATGCTGCGTAGCCAGATGTGCCTCCTTGGCCTGTAAGTGCTACTTTAGACCCAATATTTAAAATATTACCCTTAGTTTTTTTTAGCATTGGTAAACAGTATTTTGCCATTGCAAAATAACTTACCATATTAAGCTTAAGAGAATACATAAAATCTTCTATAGAAGCACTTAAACCTGCACCGTCATTAACACCAACATTATTTATTAAGGCATCAATTTTACCGTATTTTTCTTCTATTGTTTTAGCTGCTGCTTCAATTTGTGTGTGGTCTGATAAATCTGTTTTTACAAACAAAGCATCTATACCCTTTTCTTTAAGTTCTTTTTCGTACCCAAAACCTCTATCATTTCTACAAACTATAACTGGTATTGCGCCCTCTGCCGCTAAATGCTGAACAATTGTTTCTCCTATACTTCCTTTAATACCTGCAGCGCCTGTTACTACAACAACTTTATCTTTTAATCCTAAATCCATTTTATATCTTTTATAAATTATAAAATTTTACAGCATTTAACCCTAGTATCTTTTCTTGATCTTCTGCACTTAATTGGGAAATAAAATCTGTAACTAACTCTTTTACTCTTTTATAGTTGCCCGCTACTAAACACACAGGCCAATCTGACCCAAATAATAACCTATCTGCTCCAAATGCTTTTAAAACCAATTGCATATAAGGCTTTATAGTTTGTGGTGTCCAAGTTTTGTAATCTGCTTCTGTTACCATACCAGATAGTTTGCAGTAAACGTTTTGTTGTGCGCCAATTGCCAACATTAAGTTAGCCCAACCATCATAAAAACCATCTTTTATATATGGTTTAGCAATATGATCTATAACAAAGTTTATTTTAGGAAACTTTTTCACAAACTCTAGTACTGCCCCCAATTGATGGGGAAACACTAAAATATCATACGTAAAATTGTATTGTTCTAATTGAGCTATTCCGTTTAAAAAATTGGATTTTAATAAAAAATTATGGTCTGGCTCACCTTGTACTACGTGCCTAAACCCTTTTATTATTTTTATTTTACTGTAATGTTTTAAAACCTCATCAATATTTTCTGCTCTAAAATCTACCCAACCAACAATACCTTTTATAAAATTATTTTTAGAAGCCAAGTCTATTAAAAAGTCATTTTCTAGTATAGTTTGGTCTGCCTGTACAGCTACACAACCATCTATATTATTTTCTAAATAAACTTTCTTTAGTTTGGCTGGCATAAAATCTTTTCTAATTACAGCCATAGTATCATCTATCCAACTATGTTTTGTTGGTTCATATTTCCAAAAGTGTTGATGAGCATCTATTATCATATTACTTTTCCATTTTTCTTAAACATTCTTCTACTCCATATTCATCAATAGCCGTAATGCTTTTAGCAATAAAATCTACCAGTCCTTTATACTTTGTTAAATCTTCTCCAACTATAGTTTTATTAGCTAAGGTATGTGCAACCAAATCTGTTACAGATTGTGATTTATTATCTACCATTTTCCATTGGTTTTTAAAAAAATTAAAGACCAACTTATCATCAGTAAAAGCAATAGTTTCTCCATTAAAACTACCTTTATAAAAACGAATTAAGCTAGCCAATGAAAAAGCAATACGTTTAGGAAAAGAGCCGTATAACTGGTTATAATCTTTAAATGCTGGCAATAATCTAGATTGAAATTTTGAGGTACTATTTAATGATATTGCAATTAAAAAATGTTGAAGTGTAGGATTCCTAAACCTGTCTACAACAGCATCTATAAAAGCATCTATTTCATTTGAAGAAAACTTAGTTAACGTAGGCTTAATTTCTGTAGCTAAAATTTGAAAAATATGATTGCTGACCACCTCATTATCCATACTTTCCTTTACCGTTCTTAAACCGGTTAAATAACCAACCGGAACTAAAGAAGTATGTGCACCATTTAAGATACGTACTTTCATTTCTCGGTAATCGTGTAAATTATCTACAAACTGTACGTTTAAATCTGTTTTAGCAAAAGGCAATTCTTTTTGCACCAATGCATTTGCCTTAATTACCCAACTATGGTACTCTTCCCCAGCAACTAAAAGTTTATCTTTAAAACCTGTTTTTTTCTCTATAAATGGAGCTCTGCCTGTAGGATAACCAGATACTATACGGTCTACCAGTGTACTGCAAAAATGGTTACAATTTAAAATCCAGTCTATAAACTCTTGTTTTAATTGCCAATGTTTTGCATACTGTAGCACTGTTTCTTTTAAAGCCTCACCGTTATCTTCTATTAACTCACAAGGCAATAAAATACAGCCTTTATCCTTGTCTCCATTAAAATAACTATACCTGTGATACAGCCACAATGTTAGTTTACCAGGAAATTCTTTAGGAGGACAATCTGTAATTTTATCATTCTCAGAAAACTGAATTCCGGCTTCTGTTGTATTAGAAACTATAAATCGTAATTCTGGCAACTCTGCTAATGCCAAATATTTATCCCATTCTGTATAAGGCTGAATAATGGTACTTATAGATTCTACTAAAGTAACTTCTGATACTGTTTTCCCATTTTTAATACCATCTAAGGCTACAGTAAACAAACCGTTTTGCTCTCTAAGAGCAGTATAATCTCCTGTTTCTGTTGGTTTAACTACAGCTACACTACCATTAAACGCTGTTGTTTTGTTTAACACATCAAACATCCAATCACAAAAGGCGCGCAAAAAGTTACCTCCACCAAATTGCATAACACGTATGGGATGTATAACTGGTTTTTTAGCTGTATGCCTATCTAATAATTGTATTGTTTTTTGTTTTGTTGCCATTTTTATAATGCGTTGTTTACTACGTAAATAGTACTTATAAAGAAACTCCTCTTTTCCACGGAATAAAGTCGTTATTGCCATGTATTACTGCTTTTGATGCTAGTTCTCCGCTAGCAACTTTTATAATATGTTCTAATATTTTTTCACCCATAGTTTCTATGGTATCCTCGCCACTAATTACAGTACCTGCATTTATATCTATAATATCTTGCATACGTTGGTATAAGCTGGTATTACTAGACATTTTTAAAACAGGTGCAACTGGGTTTCCCGTGGGTGTTCCTAGGCCAGTTGTAAATACTACTACATTACAACCAGAACCAACCAAACCTGTAGTAGACTCCACATCATTACCCGGTGTACACAACAAATTTAAACCCGGTTTTGTAACCTGCTCTGTATAATCTAACACGCTAACAACAGGAGATGTACCTCCTTTTTTGGCTGCTCCTGCAGATTTCATAGCGTCTGTTATTAAACCATCTTTAATATTTCCGGGAGACGGGTTGTTTTCAAAGCCAGAACCAACAGCAACTGCTGCTGCTGAGTACGCTCTCATTAAATTGTAAAATTTTTTAGAATCTTCTTCTGTTACACACCTATTAATTATTTCTTGCTCTACGCCGTTTAACTCTGGGAACTCTGCTAAAACAGGACTACCGCCTAAAGCCACTAATAAATCTGACGCATAACCTAAAGCTGGGTTTGCAGATATTCCCGAAAATCCATCAGAACCACCACACTCTAATCCTAAAACCAATTTGCTTAGCGGTGCTGGTTTACGAGTAATTTTATTAGCTTCTATTAAACCTAAAAATGTATGCTTAACAGCTTCTTCTATAAAGTTACGCTCACTTAAACTACGTTGTTGTTCTAAATAATGCACTGGTTTGGTAGTAATGTGGTCTATGGCCAAAATAGCTTCTTGCATCATAGAAATTTGTGCATTTTGGCACCCTAAACTTAAAATTGTAGCACCTGCAACATTAGGGTTGCATATATAACCTGCTAATAATTTACATAGGGTTTCAGAGTCTTGCCTAATACCTCCACAACCACCATTATGCTTTAGAAATTTAATTCCGTCTACATTAGTAAACACCCTATTTTTAGCCATTTCCTCGTGAGTAGTAATTATAGGCGTATTTAAAATAGCATCTTTGCTTGCTCCAGATTTGTACTGCTTAATTAAAGCATCTGTATCTACAGCAAAATCTTTTTTTGTTTGGTACCCTAGTTTCTCTGTAAGTGCAGCTTCTAAAACATCAATATTTCTGTTTTCACAAAATGTTAGTGGTATTACCAACCAATAATTGGCTGTGCCTACTTTACCATCTTTTCTATGGTACCCGTTAAATGTTTTGTTTTTAAACTTAGATATGTCTGGTGCACTCCAAACAAATTCTTCTTTTTTATTTGCAAAGTCCGATGATGCATGTTTTATATTTTCTGTTGTAATTGCACTACCTGCTTTAATTGTTGTGGTTGCTTTACCTATTAAAACCCCATACATAAAAATTTTATCTGTAGGATTAAAGTCGTGCAAAGCAAACTTATGTTTTTGCTTTATATCTTGTTGTAAAACTATTTGTTTGCCTGCAATAGTTACTACTGTACCTTTACTTAATGCTGTAATGGCAACTATAATATTATCTTTAACATCTAGTTGTATGTAGTTTTTAGACATGGCTATTTTTTAAAAATTTACAGTTGCTTTTATTACTCCTGTTTCTGGTTTAAGCCAACTATCAAAATTTGAAATCATTTTTGTAAAAGGTACAGAGTGCGTAATAAATGAATCTGTAGGAAACTGATTTAACACGTTAATTACATGTTCAAAATCTTCAGTTGTTGCGTTTCTGCTACACATTAAAGTCATTTCCTTTGCGTGTATAGCTGGGTGTGTATAGGTTAACTCTCCTTTAGACAGGCCTACTAGTATAAATCTTCCGCCGTGAGACATATAAGACGGACAAGTTTCTAGTGCTCCTTTATGTCCAGATGCATCAAAAACAGCAGTACATAAATCGCCATTTGTAATCTCTGTAATTTTAGCCACAGGATCATTAGCTACGTTTACGGTATAATCTACTCCTATTTTATCTTTAGCATATTGTAATCTTTGCTCATTTAAATCTAGTGCTATTACTTTGGCACCTGCAATTTGTGCTAATTTCATAATTCCTATGCCAATAGGACCGCAACCAACAACAGCTATAGTTTCTCCTTTTACAATATTTGCTCTTCTAATAGCGTGGGCTCCTATTGCCAAAGGTTCTACAATTGCCATTTGGTCATTAGATAAATTATTAGCTGGTATTAATATAGAAGCTGGCACAGTAATTTGTTCTTGCATACCACCATCTGTATGCACACCTAAAACCTTTATGTTAGTGCAACAATTTGTTTTTCCGTTTCTACAAGCTATACAAGTTCCACAGCTTATATACGGCATAACAACTACTTTATCTCCTGCTTTTATTCCTTTATCATTTACGCCAATTTCTAAAACTTCTGATGCCAACTCATGGCCTAAAATTCTAGGATATGTAAAAAAAGCTTGGTTACCACCATAAGCGTGCAAATCTGTACCACAAATGCCTACTTTATTAATTTTTAGTAAAGCTTCATCTTCTTTTCTAACTGGTGCATCTTTCTCTTTTAAAAGAAATTCTCCTGGTTTTTCACAAACTATATACTTCATTATTTATGGCGTTATTGTTAGTTATTTTTAACAGTTAATTGTGTTATTAGCTCTTTGGTAAAGTTCGCTTATATCAATTTTGTTAATTACAGTATATGTTTTAAAAGCTAGAACATATGTTATTTATTGCTTTTAAAAACAAACACGTAAGAACAACTAAATGATTGCTTATCAATAGATTACATTAAAACTAAACTGTATACAATAAACAAACTCAAAAAACCATATGACTTATTGTATCCTCTATTTTGATATATTTGTTAGTATGACTATCAACCCTACCAAACTTCTTATTCGCCAAAAAATAAAGCTACTATTAGCTAGCTTATTTTTTATTTTAAGTACTACAACATATGCACAAAACTCTTTAAAGTTTGAGCATTTAACTACAGAAAACGGTTTATCGCAAAGCGATGTTAATACAATTTTTCAGGATAAAGATAGATTCATGTGGTTTGGAACCCATGATGGTCTAAATAGGTATGATGGTTATAACTTTACCATCTTTAAACCAGATGCTAAGAACGATAAAAGCATTAGTAGTAATTTAATTTGGAAAATAATTGATGACGATTTAGGAAACCTATGGATTGGTACCACTGGCGGCGGACTAAATTATTTTAACAGAGAAACAGAACAATTTACAACCTTTAAACACAACCCTAAAGATAATAGCTCCTTAAAAAGTAATTATATAACAGTACTTTTTAGAGACAGTAGCAACAGGCTATGGGTTGGTACAGTAAAAGGGATTAGTATGGCCAATTTAAATAAGCCAGCAGACTCTTTAAAATTTACCCACTACAACTTATACCAAAACAGTTCTGTACCAATAAAAAGCACTAATAACGTAAGTACCTTTTTTGAAGATAGCAAACACCAGGTATGGATTGGTGGTACTCATGGCTTATCTAAATTATCTAGAGACAATAATGGAAATATTTATTTTCAGTCTGTAAATCAACTTATTAATTTCCCTGATGTAAATGTTAAAGCCATTGCAGAAGACAGTTTTGGCAATTTAATTTTAGGTACCAGTAAAGGTTTATTTAAATACACACCCAATAAAGATAACAACCAAATAGAATTTTTACATGAAGGCTCGTGTAACGCAGTATCAGTTAGCAATAATAAAATTTGGGTAGGTACAGATAATGGCTTACTAGAGTTTTCTAACAATGCTAATACTGCACCAAAATTAATTAGCACTTATATATACGACCCAAGAAAACCAAATTATAGTCTTACTAAAAACGCTATTAAATCTTTGTACGTAGACCATACTGGTATTATTTGGGCAGGTGCCAATGGCGGTGGTGTAAATAAATTTGATCCTAATAGAAAACAGTTTTCTCACATAAAAAAAAGTCTAGACCCAAATAGTTTAAGTAATGATAAAGTAAGAGCAATTTTTGAGGATAGTAAACAAAATTTATGGATTGGGACAGAAGGTGGAGGATTAAATTTTATTGAAAAAAACAAGATTACCAAAGATTTTAATCAGTTTCAACACTTTAACAACATCAATAAAATATTTGCTATAGAAGAAGTTAAAATAAAAAATAAAAGAAAAATTTTTATTGGAGGCGAGTTTTCTCCCGGACTTTATGAAATTGATGTTACAAGCAACAAAAAATTAGATGAGAACGATTTAAAGTTAATTCCAGATGTATCTGGTAGCGTATTTTCTATCCTTCAAGACAAACAAAAAAATATTTGGATAGGAACCTACAATGGTGGTATACATAGGTGGTTAATTAATAAAGACAGTATTAGTTTTACCAAAGACATTTTAAGGTACAACAACAACCAACAATTTAGTTTACCTAACAATATTATTAGAGATATTTTTGAAGATTCCAAGGGAAATGTATGGTTTGCAACTGGTAACGGGTTAAGCAAATTAACCCCAGAGCAACAAAGGTCAAAAACACCAAAGTTTGAAACTTTTAAAAACAATCCTGAAGATGACACTACACTTAGTCACAATTACATATTAACTGTTTTTGAGAGTAAATCTGGTACCATTTGGGTTGGTACTTTTGGAGGCGGATTAAACAAACTTATAGTAAATAAAGACAAAAAAATACGTTTTA
The DNA here is from genome assembly GCF_027915275.1 of Cellulophaga omnivescoria. Lineage (NCBI taxonomy): Bacteria > Pseudomonadati > Bacteroidota > Flavobacteriia > Flavobacteriales > Flavobacteriaceae > Cellulophaga > Cellulophaga omnivescoria. The sequence continues at coordinate 468,965 of NZ_CP115819.1, forward strand.
AACGTTACACAGAAAAAGATGGGCTACCTAACAATGTTATTAAAGGTATTTTAGATGATAACCAAGGTAATTTATGGATGTCTACAAACAACGGATTATCTAAATTTAACCCCACCTCTGAAACTTTTCAGAATTATGATGTTAATGATGGTCTGCAAAGTAACGAGTTTAGTGAGCTTACTGCATTAAAAACAAAAGAAGGAAAACTATTTTTTGGAGGGGTAAATGGGTTTACTACTTTTTATCCAGAAGAAATAATTAGTAACAAAATTAAACCAGAAACTGTACTAACAAATTTTTCTGTTTTTAACAAACCAGTTGCTATTGGTGAGCTTATAAACGGAAGAGTAATTTTAGATAAATCTATAAACTCTATAAATAAAATAAAACTGAAGTATAGTGAAAATAGCTTCTCTTTTGAGTTTGCCGCATTACACTATGCTGCATCCAGAAAAAATAAATATGCCTATAAACTAGAAGGTTTTGATAAAGACTGGATCTATACTACATCAAAAAACAGATACGCCACTTACACCAACCTAGAGCCTGGCTCTTATGTATTAAAAATAAAAGCATCTAACAATGATTATATTTGGGATGAAACCCCTATTGAGTTAAAGATAGATGTTACACCACCTTGGTGGAGAACAAATATTGCCAAAGCTTTATATATATTACTAGCAATTGCCCTGCTACTTGCTTTTAGAAGATATACTATAATTAGATCTGCAGAAAAACACCAGCTAGAACTAGAGCACTTAGAAAAAGAAAAACACGAAGAAATTCACCGTTTAAAATTAGAGTTCTTTACAAATATTTCTCATGAATTTAGAACTCCATTAACCCTTATAAAAGGACCCTTAGATTTTTTACTAAAAAAGGCAGATACCATTAGCCCAAAAGAAGCAAAAGACCAATATGTATTAATGCGTAAAAACACAGATTACTTATTACGTTTGGTAAATCAATTATTAGATTTTAGAAAAATGGATCACGGAAAAATGAGCCTTAATCTAAGTAAAAATAATATTGTAGAATTTTTAAAAGATGTTGGTGAACCATTTCAGTTTTTAAGCAGAAAAAAGAATATTAATTTTGAAATTAATGTTTCTAAAGAATCTATTTTAAGTTGGTTTGATCCTGATGCGGTAGAAAAAATTATAAACAACTTACTTTCTAATGCATTTAAATTTACTCCAGAAAATGGTAATATTAAACTAGATATATATAATGGCACAGATTTTAAAACGCCAACAGGTATTACACTAGATATAGACCAATCTAAATACATAGTTATTCAAGTAAAAGATTCTGGACCTGGTATACCTGCACACAGATTGCAGCATATTTTTGAACGTTTTTACACAGAAATTGGATTAACAACTCATGTAAACACTAAAGGTACAGGCATAGGCTTATCTTTTACAAAAAACTTGGTAGAACTACACCAAGGTATTATTAAAGTAAAAAGCGATTCTGAAAACGGATCTACTTTTTATGTTTGGTTACCAAAAGATAAAGAAACCTATGAAGAAAAGAAAGAGCTTAACTTTCATGAGGTTTTTGAAGACAATACATTTATCAGCAAGGTAGATGCAGAGTCGCATGCCATAAGTTTTATGGATGATATTATAGACCAGAATATGACACGGTCTAGATCTAAATTACCAATGCTTTTAATTATTGATGACAACCCAGATATAAGATCATTTATTAAAAAAGGATTAGGTGAGAGCTATTATATTTATGAAGCCGAAAACGGACAAAAAGGATTAGAACTTGCCAAAAAGTTTATTCCTAACATTGTGATAACAGATTTAGTTATGCCTGTTATGGATGGTATAGAATTTTGTAACCAAATAAAATCTACACAAGAAACCAGTCATATTCCTGTTGTAATGTTAACTGCTAAAACGTCTCAAGAAAAAGAAATTGAAGGCCTAAAAACTGGTGCAGATGCTTACATTAGAAAACCTTTTGATTTAGAATTATTAGAGATTAAACTCTCTAATATTTTAAATGACAGAGAAAAATTAAGGAAAAAATTTAATAGAGAAATTACACTACAGCCAAACGAGGTTACAGTTACGTCTTCTGATGAAACTTTTTTACAAAACGCCATAGAAATTGTAGAAAAGCATATGATGAACTCAGAGTTTAGTGTAGAAATGTTAGTTAAGGAAATGAATATGAGTAGAAGTAACTTGTATTTAAAAATTAAAGAACTAACAGGACTCTCCTCTAGTGAGTTTATAAGAAACATTAGGTTAAAAAGAGCTGTACAGCTTTTTGAAAAGAGCGATTTATCTGTAAAAGAAATTATGTACATGACTGGTTTTAATACGGCATCATATTTTTCTAAATGTTTTAAAAAACAGTTTGGTGTTGTACCTAGCAAATACATTAGAATTAATAGTGAAGACACTACAGACAAAGAATAGCTTGTAAAAAAACATATGTTTTATTATTAAAACCATCTGTATACTACTTTTAAAGCTGCAAATCTCAACTTTGTTACATAGGAGTTAATTTTATTATTGTGCGTACAACTTTAGTGCGCACAATAATTTTATGGTAAAATATGTAGTTATGAAGATTTATACAGCTATTTTAATACTAGTACTTACACTTAGTGCTTGTGGTAAAAAAAGCAATCCAAAGTCAAAAAAACAACAACCTAATATTGTTTTTATTTTTACAGATGACCAAACCTACACTGCCATTAATGCTCTAGGAAATTCCGAAATTAAGACTCCAAATATGGATGCTCTTGTACAGCAAGGAACCACATTTACTAACGCATACAATATGGGTTCATGGAGCGGTGCAGTTTGCGCAGCATCTAGAGCAATGCTTATTTCTGGCAGAACCGTATGGAGAGCTAATAATTTTAGACAAAATTGGAAAAAACAAGATTCTATTGATAAAACTTGGGTTAAACTATTAGAAAACAGTGGTTATGACACGTATATGACTGGTAAATGGCACGTAGATGCTCCTGCTACAAAAGTATTTAAATATACTGCTAACATAAGACCTGGTATGCCAAAAGATGCTTGGGACCACGCAAAAATGGTTGCAAAGTTCGATTCTCTTAACAAAACTAAAAATCCAGATTCCAAAACAATTATGCCTAATGGCTATAACAGACCAAAAACTACTACAGATACTACTTGGTTACCTACAGATATTACTAAAGGTGGTTACTGGAAAGGCGGAAAACACTGGAGCGAAGTTTTAAAAGACGATGCAATTTCTTTTATAAACTCTGCCGAAGAAAAAGAAACACCTTTTTTTATGTACTTGGCTTTTAATGCTCCGCATGATCCTAGGCAGGCTCCAAAAGCTTACCAAGATATGTACAATGTAAATAACATTACTATTCCAAAAAGCTTTTTACCAGAGTATCCATACAGGCACAATATTGCAAATGGTGATGATTTACGAGACGAAGCCTTAGCTCCTTTTCCTAGAACAGAGCTTGCCATAAAAACTCATATAAAAGAGTATTATGCAAGCATAACACACTTAGATGCTCAAATAGGAGACATACTAACAGTATTAAAAAAGTCAGGAAAAATGGATAACACTTATATTATTTTTACATCAGACCATGGCTTAGCTATGGGAAAACACGGTTTACTTGGCAAACAAAATTTATTTGACCACAGTATTAGACCGCCAATGGTAATTGTTGGTCCAGATATCCCTAAAAACAAAAAGAATACTGCAGATGTGTACTTGCAAGATGCTATGGCAACCTCGTTAGAAATTGCAGGTATAAAAAAACCTAATTACATAGAGTTTAATAGCTTTTTACAGTTAGCAAAACAAAATAATACAAAAAGCAATTACAAAAGCATTTATGGTGCGTATTTAGATGTACAAAGAATGATAAGAAAAGATGGTTACAAGCTTCTTGTATACCCTAAAATTAAAAAAGTACTGCTGTTTAATCTACAAACAGATCCTGAAGAAATGAATAATATTGCTAACCTACCGGAAGAGCAAAACAGGGTGCTACAGTTGTTTAATGAACTACAAAAGCTTCAAAAAACAATGAATGACCCGTTAGATATTTCTACGTCTAAACCTCAACTTAAATCAAACTAAAAAATAAACCATATGCAAACATATAAATTAACTGCTTTACTACTTTTTCTGATGTTTTTTTCTTCTTGTCAAGAAAAGGAAATAGAAGTTTTAGCAGACCAAGATTTTAATAAAAACTGGTTATTTATAAAAGATAGTATTCCTAATGCAGAAGCCATAACTATTAATGATAGCAATTGGAGAAAAGTAAACGTACCACATGATTGGGCTATAGAAGGTCCGTTTAGTGATAAAAATAATGCACGTACAGGTGGTTTACCTATAGCTGGTATTGCCTGGTACAGAAAACATTTTACTGTAGACGCCAAAAACAAAAACAAACAAATTTCTATAGAGTTTGATGGTGTTATGGACAACTCCAAAGTGTATATTAACGGCAATTTTGTAGGAGAACGCCATTACGGTTACAGTGGGTTTGAGTATAATTTAACTCCGTTTATAAAATTTGGAGAAAACAATGTTATTGCCGTACAATTGGCTCCAGAAGTTTTATCTGAAAGATGGTATCCTGGCGCTGGTATTTACCGCAAAGTTCGTTTAAAATTAAACGAACCAATACATATTCCGCAATGGGGAACATACATTACTACACCTAAAGTGGCAAGTAATAAAGCCGTTGTTAGCGTAGAAACTAAACTAAAAAACACCTTAAATACAACTGAAAACATTGTACTAGAAACTACCATTTTAGACATTAACAATACAACTGTTGCTGTTTCAAGCAACAAAATAGAACTAGCTAAAGCATCTGAACAAAAAGAGGGTCAAAAAATTACAGTTCCTAACCCTATTTTATGGGATATTGGCAAACCAAACCTATACACAGCTGTTAGTCGTGTTATAAAAGATAACAAGACAATAGACGAGTATACTACAGAATTTGGTATTAGAACTATTGAGTTTAAAAAAGAAGGTTTTTATTTAAACGGAAAAGCAGTAGAACTTAATGGTGTTTGTATGCATCATGATCTTGGCCCTTTGGGTGCCGCTGTTAATTACAGAGCTACCGAACGCCAAATGCAAATAATGCAACAAATGGGGGCAAATGCACTGCGTACTAGTCACAACCCACCTTCTACAGAAATGCTGCAGGTTTGTAATAGACTTGGCATTGTGGTTATTGATGAAGCTTTTGATGAATGGAAAGAGGCTAAAGTACCTAATGGTTACCATAAATATTTTGACAAATGGGCAGAGAAAGATTTGCGAGATATGATAAAAAGAGATCGCAACCACCCCTCTGTAATTATGTGGAGTATTGGAAACGAAATTTTAGAACAAGGTAAAAAAGATGGTTGGAAAATAGCTAAAATGTTAAATGACATTTGTCATAATGAAGACAATACCAGACCTACAACTGCTGGTTTTAACTACTACCCTGCTTCATTTAAAAACAAATTAGCATATCAAATAGATGTTGTTGGTGTAAACTACAAGCCTGCTTATTATGCAGAGATTAGAGAACAAAACCCTGATATGATTTTTTATGGATCAGAAACATCTTCACAAACAAGTACTAGAGGTTACTATGAGTTTCCATTAAAAGAAAGAGTTAGCAAAGAAACTAATCAGGTTTCTAGTTACGATGTAAATATTGGGCCGTCTTGGACATACCCTCCAGAAGTAGAATTTGAAGCCCAAAAACAGAATCCACATTCGTTGGGAGAATTTATTTGGACTGGTTTTGATTATTTAGGAGAACCTACTCCTTATGGCGGAAGAGACAACTCTACTAACGGATATTGGAATGATGATTGGCCATCCCACGCATCATATTTTGCACCTGTAGATTTAGTAGGTTTTCCTAAAGACAGGTTTTATTTGTACCAAAGCCAATGGACCACAGAGCCAATGGTACACGTATTACCACATTGGAATTGGGAAGGTAAAGAAGGCCAAAACATACCAGTATACTCGTATACAAATTGTGATGAAGTAGAACTTTTTGTAAACGGTAAATCTTATGGCAAAAAAATAAAAGGAAAAGATACTACTACCATTTTTGCAGAATACAATGGTTTTAAAGGTGGTACTATTGACTCTAAATACAGACTTTCATGGAATGTACCTTACCAACCTGGAAGCTTAAAAGTTGTTGGATATAAAAATGGAAAGCCTGTAGCTACAAAAGAAATTAAAACAGCAGGTAAACCTCATAAAATAAAATTAATAGCAGACAGGAATACTATTAATGCTACAGGAGAAGATTTGTCATTTATTACAGTTAGGGTTGAAGATAAAGACGGTAACTTATGCCCTAAAGCAAATCATCTAATTAATTTTAAAGTATCAGGTAATGGCAATTTAGAAGCTGTTGGCAATGGCAACTCTGCCTCATTAGAGTCTTTTCAGGCAAATTATATTACGTCATTTTACGGTAAAAGTTTAGCCATTTTAAAAGCTACAGAAAATCCTGGTAAAATAACATTAAAAGCTACTGCAGATAACCTTACCTCTGCCACAATAACTATAAAAACTAAATAGGAATGAGTAGCCTTAAAAATGTAATACTTGCTTTTTGTTTCTTTTATTTTGCGCAACTAATAACTGCACAAAAACAGCCCAATATTATTGTGGTATTAACAGATGACCAAGGTTGGGCAGATGTTGGTTTTAATGGTGCTACAGATATTCCTACACCAAATTTAGATAGAATAGCTTCTGAAGGTGTAATTTTTTCTAACGGATATGTTTCTCATCCTTATTGCAGCCCGTCTAGAGCTGGATTACTTACCGGAAGGTATCAGGCGCGTTTTGGGCACGACTGTAATATGCCATACAATGGTGAAAATGATGCAACAATTGGTACACCTTTATCTGAAAAACTAATATCTGAAGCATTAAAAGAACAAGGATACAGAACAAGTGCAATTGGCAAATGGCATATAGGAGATCACCCTAATCTGCACCCACCTGCACAAGGTTTTGACCATTGGTTTGGTTTTCCTGGCGGAAGTATGAATTACTGGGGAACAGCCAAAAATAAAATTCAGACTATTTACCGCAACACAAAGCCAGTTGCAGAGGAAGAACTGACCTACTTAACTGATGATTTTACCAATGAAGCCATCAATTTTATTACAAAAAAAAATAAAAAACCATTTTTTATTTACTTGGCATATAATGCACCACACGCACCAGACCACGCTACAAAAAAATATTTAGCGCAAACCAAACATATAGAGTATGCTGGCAGAAGTGTGTATGCTGCTATGGTAAATGCTGTAGATGCTAATATTGGTAAAATAGATTCTACTCTTGCTGCTAATGGTATTAAAGACAATACTATTTTAGTTTTTTTAAGTGATAATGGCGGAAGAATACAACATGCAGATAACAGACCTTACAGAGGTCACAAAGGAATGTTGTTTGAAGGCGGAATAAAAATACCTTTTTTTATCTCATGGCCAAGCAAAATAAAAGAACATAGTAGGTATAAAAAACCTATATCATCATTAGATGTATTTCCTACACTTTTAAATGCCGCTGGTGGTAATGCTGCTATAGAAAAACAATTAGATGGTGTAGATTTAATGCCTTATATACTGAATAAAAATAAAGGTACACCGCACAAGACCCTGTTTTGGAGATCTTCTGGTAATTTTGAATATGCCGTAAGAAAAGGCAAGTACAAATTGTATAAAAGTGCCTGTAAAAATAAAACCCTACTTTTTAATATTGAAGAAGATAATTTAGAGCGATATGATATTGCTACCCAACACCCAGAAATATGTATAGATTTAGAAAAGTCTTATGCCAACTGGGATGCAAAAAACAAGACTCCTGGTTGGTTAGATCCACACGCAGAAAATGTAGTTAAAGAGGATAAAAGATGGAGAAAAACACGAGAAAAATCATTAAAAAAGTAATATTTTAGCCACAAAACCAATTCAATGATACATTTACTTAGAAACAAAAAAAGATATATTTACGTTTCGCTGGCAATTGCAACTAGTATTTTTATAAGCAGCTGTAAAGAAACTAAAAAAGAGGCAGACAATTCTGCTAAAAATAATACAACAATGGAAACCGCCAAACCAAATATTGTTGTTATTTATATGGACGATTTAGGTTACGGAGATATTAGTGCTAATGGTGCTACAGAAATAAGTACTCCTAATATAGACAAACTTGCCAACGATGGCGTTAGGTTTACCAATGGTTATGCAACATCTGCAACCTGTACGCCTAGTAGATATGGCTTACTAACTGGTGTGTACCCTTGGCGTAATAAAGATGCGGCAATTTTACCTGGTACTGCACCACTTATAATTAATACAGAGCAAACTACCATTCCTAAAATGCTTAAAAAACAAGGATACGCTACTGGTATTGTTGGTAAATGGCATTTAGGACTTGGACAAGGAAATGTGAATTGGAATGAACGTGTTTCTCCTGGTCCTAATGAAGTTGGTTTTGATTACTCTTACATTATGGCAGCAACACAAGATCGTGTACCAACAGTTTATATAAAAAACGGACACGTAGATGGTTTAGACCCAAAAGATCCTATAGAAGTAGATTATTCTAAAAATTATGACAACCAACCAACAGGCAAAAACAATCCGGAATTGTTAAGTATGAAATGGCATCATGGACATAATAATAGCATTGTAAATGGTATTCCTAGAATTGGTTTTATGAAAGGTGGTGAAGCTGCCAAATGGAGTGATGTAGATATGGCAGATCATTTTTTAAAAGAAGCTAAGTCATATGTTACAGAGCATAAAAATGAGCCTTTCTTTTTATACTACGCTTTACAACAGCCACACGTACCGCGTACACCACACCCACGCTTTGTAGGCAAATCTGGAATGGGTCCTAGAGGTGATGTAATTTTAGAAGCAGATTGGATTATTGGTGAGTTTATAAAAACATTAGAAGAAGAAAAACTATTAGAAAATACTTTAATTGTATTTACCAGTGATAATGGTCCTGTTTTAAACGATGGCTATTTTGATGATGCTGTAGAAAAATTAGGAAAACATACACCTGCAGGTGGCTTAAGAGGTGGCAAATACAGTTTATTTGATGCTGGCACACGTGTACCTTTTATTACGTATTGGAAAGGAAAAATAAAGCCTGCTGTATCTAATGCTTTGGTTTGCCAAGTAGATTTACTTAGTTCGCTAGCTAAACTAACAGGCAGTAATACTAACACAAATGATAGCAAGCAATTATTAGATGCATTTTTAGGAAAGTCTAACAACGGAAGAAAGCATTTAATTTTAGAAGCTAGCAAAAAAACAGCTTTAAGGAGTGGCGACTGGGTGCTTATTCCGCCTTACCCAGGTAAAGCTATAAATACACAAGTAAACATAGAATTGGGTATAGCTAATGAGTATCAACTTTATAATTTAAAAGAAGATAAACAGCAACAAAACAATTTGGCAAAAACAAACGCCAAAAAGCTATCTGAACTTGTTTCTATATATACACAATTAAGAGGGGAAACTACAGAGGAAATAAAAGAATTAGAATTGAAATAACTTATTACTTTAACCAAAATTTATAAGACCTTGAAAACATAATTCAAGGTCTTTTTTTATACAAACACTTTCCTTTTTAACACTAATAATACCTTAAAAATATGTAATAAACCATATGTTCTATTTTTCAATACATATCTAATTACCAAATAGACCAAGAATAAATAATTTTAATTTCTTATAAACAAAACTCATTATAATGAAAATAAAATTAGCGCTTTTAAGTTTATTTGTTACTGCAATTTGTTTTGCACAACGTAATAATTTACCAGAAGGATTTACTGTTGGTGACAGAACCAAAACAAACTTAAATTTTAACTGGAAATTTCATTTAGGAGATTTACCAAACGCTCCTACTACTATTAATTTTGACGATAGTAATTGGGAAAACGTTTCAGTACCCCATACACCACAATTGGTATCTTATGAGTTAGATAGCGTAAAAGAAACCTGGGTACAAGAAAAGTATTTGCGTGACATTAGTTGGTATCGAAAAAAACTTACGATTGATGCCAATGCTACAGGAAAAATATTTTTAGAGTTTGAGGCCATACACAATGCTACTGAGCTTTGGGTAAATGGTAAAAAAGTTGGCAACTATGCCGTAAACGGTTATGTTCCTTTCCATTTTGATATTACTGACTTTGTAAACTTGGGCAAAGAAAATACTATTGCTGTTAAGGCAGATAATAGTTTTAGTCAGGTAATTGCTCCTGACCCACACAGAACAGATTATGTAAAGTTTGGTGGCTTGTATAGAGATGTTTATTTGGTAACAACCAATAAGTTACACGTTAACTACAACTGGGAAGATTTTAATGCTGGTGTGCATATAACCACCCCAACAGTAAACAAGCATAACGGAACGGTTACCATAAAAACTACCGTAAAAAACGAAAACAATACCGCTAAAAACACAAAGATTATCACCAAAATTATTAATAAAGATGGCGTGGTTGTAAAAAAAATTACTTCTACTAAAACAATAGCGCCTAATAATGTATACACCTTTAGACAATCTGCAACTATAGAAGACAATTACCATTTATGGTCTCCAGATTCTCCCTATTTGTACAGAGCTAATTCTGTTATTTATGATGAAAATAATGCGGTAGATTTTGTAGAAAACAAATTTGGTTTCAGAAAATTTAGCCTAGAAAAAGGTAAAGGGTTTGTTTTAAATGGCGAGCCATTATTTTTAGTTGGTGCTAACCGTCATCAAAACTACCCAAATGTAGGTGATGCTGTTCCTAATTCTTTTCATTACAATGAAGCACTACAATATAAAAAAGCGGGAATGAACATTATTAGAACATCACATTATACACAAGATGATGCTTTTTTAAATGCTTGCGATGAGTTAGGTATTTTGGTTTATGAGGAACCTAGTACTTGGATTTTATGGGGTGATGATGCTTGGTTTTCTAATTTAGAAGCTGCTACAAGAACTATGATACGTAACCACAGAAACCACCCTTCTATTATTGTTTGGGGTGCCGGAATAAATCACAGAGGTCCAGTACCAAGAATGCAAACTGTTGCTAAAGAAGAAGATCCGTTTAGGTTAACAGCATCTGCATCTAGCCCATGGAACGGAGTAAAAAATGAAGGTGTTACAGATGTACACGCAACTATGGATTACCGTAGAACAGAATTTCCTGAGAGTGCTTTTACAATGGTTATGGAGCACGGTAGTACACCAGATTCCGAGGTAAATCAGTTTCATATTTCTAGGTACAAAGGCAATAAAAACAATTTTGCCGCTATAACTTGGTTGGGTGCAGATTACAATCATTTACAACCAGATGTAAATGACGAGCAATGGAAAAGAGATTTTATGACAACTTATGGAGTATTATCTGCTTTTAGAGTTCCTAAACCGGTGTACTACTGGTATCAATCTGAATTGGTAAATAAACCAATGGTACATATTGCAGATGAAACAGCTTCTAAAAACGGAAAAGTTAGAGTTTTTAGCAATTGCCAAGAGGTAGCGCTTTATCACAATGGGAAACTTATTGCAAGGCAAGTTCCAGATAATAGTCTTACCAAACTAAACCTAAACCATCCTTCATTTACATTTAAATATAATTGGAAAAGCGGAACCTTAAAAGCTATAGGTTATACAAATGGAGAAAAAATAACCGAGTTTACAAGGCATAAAGAAGAGAGTCCGTATAGTTTAAAACTAGATTTAAATATTACAAACCAACCTTTTTATGCTGGCGGATCTGATATACGCTTGGTACACGCATCTATTCTAGATAAAAATGGCGAGGTAGTTACTAACACTAAGCAACGCGTAGAGTTTTTTGTATCTGGTGCAGGAGAATTAATAGACAATGGTAAAATAGATGCTAACCCTGCACGCTCTTTTAATGGTGTTGCATCAATTTACATAAAAGGAAAAAATACTCCAGGTAAAATTACAATTACAGCTAAAGCTAAAGGCTTAAAATCTGCTAAAACAAGTATTACAACATCAACCTATAATACAAATGAAATTATAAATAATGCTAATCCTATTTACGATTTTCCTGTAACAAGAGTAGACATTGGAGGCAATAAACAATTGGTACAATTTGATTGGGAAGAATGGACTGGTGATAGCAATAAAAACTTAACCTACAACCTAAAAGATTTTAATGCTACTATAGCGGTTAGTGCTACAGACAACATTAAATGGTTAGGAGATACCGCAATGTTAGGAGATTTAAGCTTTGTAGGCACAGATGGTCTTTATTCAGAAAAAGGAAATTTAAGTCTTAGCATAAATAATTTAAAAGCAGGTAATTATGAAATAGAAACGTTTCACCATACCAGAAGAGGCAACGTTAAAATGACCAATGAAATTGAAGTACAAGTTGTAGATATTAATGGTGCTTTTTCAAGAAAATCTGATGACCACATTGTAGATTATTACCAGAATGATAATACAGGAGAACGTAAACCATTATCTATTACATCTAAGTTTTCTGCAGACGGTAATAGTACAATAACCATCAACTTTAAAAATTTAAACAATGTAGGTGATATGTGGTTAAACGGCTTTGTATTAAAACAAGTAAAATAATGCATTTTTCCAACACCTAATTAACCACCCAACAAACCAAAAAACAATGAAAATAACACTAAAAAAATACTTGTTTTGGCTGTTTTTACTATGTTTTACTAGCATAATAGCACAAGAGCAAAATGAAAAAGTAATTTATATTAAAGAACCAAATACTACTTTGCAAGCTAATACTACATATGAGTTTACTATTGGCTATGTTGCTTTAATTGATAGTGACTTAAGTGTTGAACTTAGTGGTGGACCCTCTAAATTTTATGCTGGCAGCAAGGTAAAAGTAAAAAAAGGTCAGGGTATAAAAAAGCTAACTATTACAACTAATAAAAAACCAACTATAGGCAAAGGCTATAAACTTGTTTTAAGTTTAAGAGATGTAAATGGCAATTGGAAAACTACACGTACAGGGCACGTTATTAGTAACATAGAAATGGTTAAACAAGCTGTTTCATTTTCTAACAATGTAACGTTTTCTCCACTTTTGGCTACTAATATTGTTAGTAATCCAAAATATAATGTACCAGTAAGTTACATTACAAAAGAACCAATATTTATACAAGCTGCAATTTGGGAGGGTGGTAAATGGTTAGCATCATCAGACCGTATAAAGGTATCTGCTGGTAAAGGAGATAAACAGTTAACTATAAATTACAATATACCTTTAGAGGGAAAAAATTACAAGTACTCTGTTTCTTTTGGTAGTCAAGAAGATTTTAGTAATAAAACGTATGTAAGTAAAGAAATATCTGGTCTAAAAATTACCAAACCTCAAAAACAACTTACCATAGTAGAGATTAATGATAAAAGCATTCAGGTATCTTTAAACAAAACAGCTAAAGTTTTAACCTTACCAAGTGCAACTGCATTTAAATACATAAAAATAATAACATTAAAAGGAGAAACAATTTTAGAGGTAAAAGATAGCAAGTCTGTAGCTCTTAACAACTTACCTAAAGGTGGATATTTTGCTATTACAAGCGACAATAATTATTACAAATTTGCAAAATTTTAAACATATGAAAAATAAAATTTTAACGCTTATAAGTATTACACTTTGCTCATTCTGTTTTTCTCAGAACAATAGTGTACAAATAGATTTTACCACCCAAAAGTTTATTGGAGATAAAAGTGAATTAAACCGAGAAAAATACTTTGCAATGCACGCTTCATACAATGACGGTGCTTTGGCAGACGACCCCAATTATTTATTTAACGATTTAGGTATTGAATTTGGAAGAACATTTGCTGGACCTGGACCTTTTTCTAAATATAAAAAAGGAGATTTATCTGTAAATAATGCTACTAAATTAGCCTTAGCAAATGCACAAAGGTTTATAAAAGCACCTTTATTTGATTCACAAAAAACAACAGATTTAATTATTACAGACCACCCTAGAGATGCTTATAAACTAGGAATGGATTTTGAAAAAGCTGCTGCTTTTAACGTAGCATATATTAAAAAAGCATACCCAGTAATGCCTAAATATTATGAGGTAATGAATGAGCCTTTTGTACACGCAAAAGATTTTGTAGATAGTTATGATAAGACTCCTAAAGTAATTTCAGAAATGTCTGAGTTTCATAAAATAGTAGCAGATAAAGTACACGCAGAAATTCCTAATATTATGGTTGGCGGTTATAGTGCTGCTTGGCCAGAATATGACAAAAATAACTTTGCTATTTGGAACACCAGAATGAAGGTTTTTATGGATACCGCTGGAGAAAGCATGCAGTTTTTTGCTACCCATATTTATGATGGTAGAAATGTAGAAGGCGACTTTAATTATAGGTCTGGTAGTAATTCTGAAGCTATTTTAGATTTAATTGAGTCTTATAGTTATCAAAAATGGGGTATTGTAAAACCTCATCTCATATCGGAGTATGGTTACACTGCAAAAGGTTTACAAGGACAACCTTATTCTGCTGCACTAAATGGTATTTGTTTAACATCATACAACAACATATTAATGTCTTTATTAGACAAACCAGACAGGTTGTTAAAAGCTGTACCATTTATTACTGGTAAAGCAACGTGGTTTTATAAAGATAGTAGAAACCCAAATGGTCATCCTTACCCTTGGGTATTACTACGCAAAGGAAAAAATGGAACCTACAAATACACGCACCTTAGAAAATTTTGGCAGCTTTGGAAAGGTGTACAAGGTAAACGTATTTATGCAACATCTAACAATCCAGACATACAAATACACGCGTTTGCAAATAAAAACAAGGGGTATGTTGCTTTAAACAATTTAGCTGATAATGTACAAACTATTAATATAGACTACCTAAACACTAGTAACCAATTGGTAAACAACTTAACTGTAAAAAGGTCTTACAATAATAAAAATGGTATTCCTAAGCTTGTTTTTTTTACAAATGAAAAAGCTGTAAAAGAACTAAGCTTAAAACCTGGCGAAACTATTGTTTTAGATTATGACCTAGCAGATTATACGTTTTCTAATATTATAAAAGAAAACAACTATTATGCAAAAACTTGCTTACAAGAAATAAAAGCTAATGCTCCTATTACTTTTACTGTTAACAATGTAATTTCTACTAATAAAGGAAATGCTACTTTAAAAATGGGACTTGGTAGAGCTCATAATTTATCTAAAAAACCTATTGTTAAAGTAAATGGTATTAAGGTTATTGTACCTAATAATTGGGCAGGTTATGACCAAGCTGGCAGAGAACAGTTTTTTGGGGTAATACCAATACCTGTAGAACTAGATAACATTAAAAACGGAACAAATACTGTAGAGCTCACTTTTCCTGATTCTGGTGGTTATGTAAGTTCTATTATTTTAAATACAGAAAACTTAAAAAAATAAATTATGGTTAGGCACTACAAAACTTATTTTTTAGGTGTTATATGTTTGGCGTTACTAGTTAGCTGTGAGTCTAAAAAACAAACATCAATAGCTAAAAAAAACACCAAACCAAATGTAATTTTAGTAATTACAGATGACCAAGGTTATGGAGATATAGGTGCTCTAGGAAATACAGTTATAAAAACACCTAATATAGATAAGTTGTATTCTGAAAGTTACCACTTAACTAATTTTCATGTTAGTCCTACTTGCGCTCCTACCCGTGCAGCTTTAATGACGGGTAGATACGCAAACAGTACAGGTGTTTGGCATACCGTTGGTGGTTGGTCTTTACTTAGAGAGCAAGAAAAAACTTTGGGTAATATGTTTGAAGAAGCCGGTTACGCTACAGCTGCCTTTGGCAAATGGCATTTGGGAGACAACTATCCGTTTAGGCCGCAGGATAGAGGTTTTTATGAAACAGTAATGCACGGTGGCGGTGGCGTACAACAAACCCCAGATTATTGGAACAACACCTATTTTAACGACACCTACTTTCATAACGGAAAACCAGAAAAATACAATGGCTATTGCACAGACGTTTTTTTTACTGAAGCCATAAATTTTATTCAAAAAAGCAAAGAGAAGCCCTTTTTCTGTTATATAGCACCAAATGCGCCACACGGACCATACAATGTTCCTAAAGCATATTATGATTTGTACAAGGACTTAAACGACTCCATTTTAGCCGATACACAAAAGCGTTTTTATGGAATGATTACTAATATTGATGACAATTTTGGAAAGCTTAGAAAAAAACTTACGGAACTAAAAATAGCAGACAATACCATTTTAATTTTTATGACAGATAATGGTACATCGGCCGGATACTATAATAGAAAAGGAAAAGTTACGGGCTACAACGCAGGTATGCGCGGAACCAAAGGTAGCCAATATGACGGCGGACATAGAGTGCCATTTTTTATACATTGGAAAAATGGTAAAATTAATACCGCTAAAGATATACATACACTTGCTGCACAAATAGACATTTTACCAACATTGGCTGAGTTGTGCAACATAAAATTACCTAAAAACCATTTAGATATAGACGGACAAAGTTTAGTTAGGGTATTAAGCGGAAAAGACTCTTTAAACAATAGACTTTTAATTACCGACTCTCAACGTGTTCAAAACCCAAAAAAATGGAAAAGCTCTGCTGTAATGCAAAACAATTGGCGTTTAATTAACGGTAAAGAGCTGTATGATATTAGCACAGATGTTGGTCAGCAAAACAATATAGCAGCTACCAATAAAGAAAAGGTAGCAGAAATGAGAAGCTTTTACAATAACTGGTGGACACAAGTATCTAAAGACTTTAATAAAGAAATTTATTTTAAAGTTGGCACAACTAAAGAAAACCCAATTACACTAACTGCACACGATACACACGGCAAAGAAACTATGCAACCTTGGAACCAAATACAAATTAGGCAAGGTAAAATTGGTGCTGGTTACTGGAGCGTACATATTTTAGAAGATGGTAATTACCAAGTTGCTTTAAGGAGGTATCCAAAAGAGTCTAACTTACCTATTAACACTTCTACTCCACCAATTACTACTAAAGAAATTGTTGGTTTAGAAAAAGATATTCCAGAAGGTAAAAACTTAAATTATAGTAAAGCTTCTATTGAGTTTAAGGATCAAATAGTATCAGAAATTGATGTAAAAGAGAATGATTTATCAGCAAACTTTAATATCAATTTAAAAGCAGGCAAAACTAAGTTCTATGCAAATTTTATTTCTGATAAAGGAGAAAAGAACGTGGCTTACTACGTGTACATTAAAAAGTTATAAAATGAAAAAATTACTTTTTGTATTTCTAATATATACTGCATTTTGCAAAGCTCAAGATAAACCAAATATTGTATTTATACTTACAGATGATCAATCCTATGATTTGCTTGGTTGTACAGGAAATACAATTGTAAAAACTCCAAATATAGATAAACTAGCAGACAATGGTATATTATTTACTAATGCACACGTTACAAGTGCTATATGTACGCCAAGCAGAATTTCCATTTTATTGAGTCAGTATGAGCGTAAACACGGTGTAAATTTTAATTCTGGTACTAGTGTTTCTAATGTTGCTTGGCAAAACTCATATCCTGTTGTTATGCGTAATAATGGGTATTACACAGGCTGGATTGGCAAAAACCACGCTCCTATTGGTAAAGGTGGTTACCATAGTGGATTAATGGAAAAAAGCTTTGATTATTGGTATGCAGGACACGGACATTTAGGGTTTTACCCTAAAGACAATCACGCTATTTTTAATGACGCCATAGCCTTTACACAACCCGAAGTTATTAATGAAGCAGTAGATGATTTTTTAGACCCTAATGCACGTAAACTAAAAGGTGCATTACACTTTTTAGAAAATAGACCAACAGATAAACCTTTTATGCTTTCTGTAAACTTTAATTTACCACACGGAGCAGGCACAAAGTCTATGAAATTAAAAGATAGTGATGATGACATGTACAAAACCGTGTACAGAGATATAGCTATACCGTTACCTGATAATTATATTGCAAAAAAAGACATTACAACACCTAAATTACCTGCTAGTTTATTGCATACAGAAGATAGGCAAACTGGTTACAATTATGTAAATACACCTACAACAGTTAAAGAGCGTTACATAAGAGAGCTACAAGCAATGACTGGTATAGATAGGCTAATTGGCAACCTACTACAAAAATTAAAAGCTCTTAAGTTAGATAAAAACACCATTATAATATTTACATCAGACCATGGGCTATTTAGTGGGCAACAAGGTCTTGGCGGCAAAGCTCTATGTTATGAGCAAACTACACACGTACCCATAATAGTATACAACCCCAGCGCCAAAAAAAAACTAAAAGGTATTAAGAGTGATGCTTTAGTACAATCTATAGATATTGCCCCTACTATGCTTGCTATGGCAAGTATATCTATACCAAACACCTATCAAGGAAAAAATATAAGTAGTCTAATTAATGGTTCTAAAACCGAGGTTAGAGAATATGTTTTTACAGAAAATTTATGGTCTACACATTTTGGAAATCCTAGATGCGAGTCTGTGCAAACAAAAAACTGGAAATACATTAGGTACTACAAAAACAACAATTTTTCTGCAGCTAAAGAAATAGCATATGCAAAAGAGTTTAACATTCCTGTAAATGAAATGTTGTATAAAATGCATGATCCTAGTATTGCTGTGTATAGAAATTATATAGAGGCTCCTTTGCAAGGAGAACAACCTGTTTATGAAGAATTGTACAATTTAAAAGATGATGCATCAGAGTTACATAATCTAATTCACAAGCCAGCTTATAAATCAATTTTAGAGAACCTTAGAAAACAATGGAGAATTGAAATAGTTGCTGCTAGAGGCTCGGGCAAAACAGAAGTTTATAGGTATACAAATGATATGTACCCAGATGCAAAACATTAAAAAATTATAGGTAACTGGACAACATAAGCCTAAGTATCTTTTTAGATTATTAAAAAATACAAACCACAGGTTCTAAAATTAATTTTTATAGAAGCTTCTTCTTTTAAAAATAAAACTAGTTGGTGATTTTATAAAAAACTCTAAAAAAGATATCATAAACTATAAAACGGTACTGTTTTGTTTAAATCTAGTTGCCTTAACACATATCTGTTAAAACTAAAAATCATTTATGGTAGTATTATAGTAGTTTATTGCCCTTAATACATTTCTCTTAAACTAATTTTATCTACTAATTAAGAAATTAAACTGGTGATGAGAAAATATTTAATATATCTATTATTTTACGTACTAAGCACACTTAGTACTTTTTCACAAACAAATATATTATTTATAGAGTCTGATGACCAAAGCAACCAAGCCATTGGAGCATATGGCAATACGTTTATGGTTACGCCAAATTTAGACAAGCTAGCAGAAGAAGGTACTTCCTTTACTGCTGCATATAATATGGGTTGCTGGTCACCAGCAGTTTGTATTCCTAGCAGAACTATGCTTATGTATGGTAAGTACTTATGGAAATCACAAAAAATAAATAAACAAAATGCTCCCAAATCATTTCCAGAAAAACTACATGATAACGGCTACCACACCTACATAACTGGTAAATGGCACGCAATGGGAAAAAGTGTAAAAAATATTTTTGATGAAACAGGTACTATACAACCAGGACAATTAAAAACGTACAACTCCCCAGGCGGACATATTACAGATATTACTGCTAATGAAGCTATAAACTTTATAAAAAACTACAACAGTAAAAAACCCTTTTTTGCATATGTTGCGTTTAACGCACCACATGTTCCTAGGCAAACAACACAAAATTACTACGATTTATACCCTGCAGACAAGGTTAAATTACCACCTAGTGTTGTAGATAATACACCACTAAACACTAATGTTAAATACCAATATACAAATAACCCCTTAAGTGCAAAAACAATGCAAAAACGTGTACAGCAAAATAATGCAATGGTAACACATATGGATACACGTATAGGAGATATTATTAACACATTAAAAGAAAAAGGAATCTACAATAAAACTATTATTGTTTTTACATCAGACCACGGAATTAACTTTGGTGAAAATGGAGTTGCCGGAAAAGTATGTTTGTATGAACCTAGCGTTACTGCTCCATTAATAATAAAAGCCCCAACTGTAAAACAAAACAATAAAATAACAGCTCGTGTGTACTTGCAAGATGTTGTACCCACCTTATTTAGTTTATTAAAAATTAAAGATAAAGAAACTACAGACTTTAAAAGTTTAATGCCATTACTTATAAATTCTAAAAAAACTAGAGAGTCTATATACCTAGCAATGTTTAATGACCAAAGAAGCATTATTCATAAAAATAATAAATTGATTTTATACCCTAAAACTGGTACTATAGAAATGTATAACTTAAAAAAAGACCCCTGGGAGACTAACAATATTAGCGCTATAAAAAGGAACCAAAAAACTATTAAAGACCTACTAACAAGGCTTAAAAAATGGCAAATTAAAACTGATGACCAAACAGATTTAAGCATATTTTACAACCAGTATTAACATTTAGTTTTCTTAAAAGCAAATTTTTAAAAGCGAATATTTATGAAACATAAAACCTATATACTATTACTATTGTTATGTTTTTGCTCTTACGGTAAAGCACAACAACCTAATATTGTTTGGATTGTTTCTGAAGATAACTCCAAACACTATTTAAAGTTATTTAACAAGCACGGTGTAACTACTCCTAACATAAAAAAACTAGCTAAAAAAGGAATTACTTTTACCAATGCTTTTTCTAATGCTGCTGTTTGTAGTGCTGCAAGATCTAGTATTATTACAGGTGTTTACGGACCAAAATTGGCATCGCATTACCACAGATCCGAAAAAAAAATTGTGCTACCAAATACAGTAAAAATGTTCCCTGAGTATTTACAAAACGCAGGTTACTATACCGCCAATAATGCAAAAGAAGATTATAATATTATTAAAAATAAAGATGTTTGGGACGATTCTTCTAGAAAAGCAAGTTGGAAAAATAGAACTAATAATCAACCATTTTTTTATGTACACAACTTAGGCACTACCCATGAAGGAAGTTTACATTTTACTGAAGAAGAAATGAACTCTCACAAAACCAAAACTAATGTACAATCTGTTTTTGTACAGCCAAACCACCCAAATACACAACTATTTAAGTACACCAATGCATTTTACCGAGACAAAATTGTGGCAATAGATAAAGAGGTAGGTGCTGTTATTAATGCTTTAGAAAAAGACAAGCTGTTAAGCAATACCATTATTTTTTATTACGGAGACCACGGTGGTGTTTTGCCCAACAGTAAAGGGTATTTAAAAGAAACAGGATTACAGGTTCCTTTGGTTGTTTATATACCAGAAAAATATAAAAAAATGTCTCCTTTTACTATAGGTACTTCAACTAATACCTTTGTTAGTTTTATAGATTTTAGCGCTACAGTTTTAAATTTAGCAGGTGTTACAATTCCTAAATCTATAGATGGTTCTGCTTTTTTGGGTAAATCAGTAAAACAAAAAACCATAAACAACAATTCTACTTTTGGTTATGCAGATAGGTTTGATGAAAAGTATGATATGGTTAGAAGCATTAGAGAAAATAACCTAAAGTACATTAGAAATTTTCAGCCTTTTAACATAGATGCTTTAATGAACAACTACAGGTACAAACAACTTGCCTACAAACAATGGAGCACGCTAAACCTACAAAACAAACTTAACCCTACACAGGCTAGTTTTTTTAAGCCCAAGATGGTAGAAGAATTGTATGATGTAGAAAAAGACCCATATGAAACCAATAACTTGGCTAAAAATGCTGCTTACAAGCATAAAATACTAGCTTTTAGGCAAAAGATGAATACTTGGCAAAAAGCTATGCCAGATCTATCATTTTATCCAGAGCATATACTAGTGGAGCAAGCTTTTAAAAATCCGTTAGCTTATGGTAAAAAACATCAAAAAAATATAAATAAGTACATTAAAATAGCTAACCTACAGCTTATACCATTTAAAGACGCTAAAACAAAACTAAAAAAACATTTACTATCCAAAGATTCAACAGCACGTTATTGGGCGTTAATTTCAAGTACAAGTTTTGGTAGCAAAGCAACTAGTTTATCAGACCTAATTAAAAACATAATGCTTACAGATGTAGATATAGTAAATAAAATGAGAGCTGCAGAGTTTTTAGCTATAGCTGCAAAAAAAGACACTTCTAATAATTTAATTCAGCTTTTATATCAATCTAAAAAACCAAAAGAAGCACTTTTAATACTTAATAGCATTGTACTACAAAAAGATTTTTACCAGAAATATACGTTTCCTATTAACCAAAGTAAACTACATACTACTGTAAAAAATAATATGCTAATACAAGAGCGTTTAAAGTACTTACAAAACCAAATATAAAACCTTAAACTAACTAAAATGAAATCTATTTTACACGTTACTAAAAAAATTACATTACTTATTATTTTTATGATTGTTGGGCAATCTTTTGCTCAAAAAGCTCCGTTTTTTAAAGACGGACAAGATCCTAAACCTAACCAGAAAAAATGGAAATTGGTAAAAAATATGTCTGATGAATTTAATGGCAAAAAAGTAAATGAGAGTAAATGGCAAATATCTGGACAAGGATGGATTGGGCGTGCTCCAGGATTATTTTTGGCAGACAATATTAAAGTTAAAGATGGTAGTTTACAAATTACAACTACTCTACTAGACAAACCAATTATTAAAAACGGAAAAACATTTACACATGGTGGCGGTTATGTGGGCTCTAGAAACGCAATGAAATACGGGTATTACGAGTGTAAAATGAAAGCCAACAAAACCTTTATGTCTTCTACTTTTTGGCTAATAAATGAATCTAGAGAACAAAATGGCTGTAACAAAAGAGTAACAGAACTAGATATACAAGAAACGGTTGGCCAAATTGTTAATAAGGCAGAATGGATGAAGTATTTTGATGAATCTATGAACTCTAACACACATAGTAGAAATATTCCTGAAGGATGTGATTTTGAAAAAGGCTCTGTTAAATCTAAAGGAAAACTTGATACTAAAACTTATGAAGATTTTCATGTGTATGGTGTTTGGTGGAAATCTAAAGATGAAATTTTGTTTTTTATGGATGGTAATTTTGTATCTAAAGTAAAACCTGCAGCAGACTTTAATATAGAAATGTATTTAAGATTGGTTGTAGAAACGTATGACTGGAATCCGGTTCCTGAAGATGGCGGAATGAACGGTTCTAAAGATGAAAGAACTACTACTTATAACTGGGTAAGAACTTGGAAATTAATTGATACTAAATAATATGAAAAGACTAAAAATAACAATAATAAGTTGCCTTTTTTTAACGGCTAATAGTGTTTGTGCACAAAATTTTCCGTTTGAATTACCTAAACAAAAACCTAACCAACCGTTAAGTGAGGCTATGCAACGTAATTATGATAATTATTTAGCGCCAAGACCAGAAGACAACGAGTTGTACTCCTTATTTAAATATACAAAATTAGAAGGGCTAGATTATAGCAATGGAGACGGAACTGTTAGCCGTAGAGATCCTTCTAAAATTATTTTTGAAAACGGGAAGTATTATCTTTGGTATACACACAGAAAAACAAAAACACCTCCTAAAGGTGCTAAACAGGCTACAGAGACTATACCCTCTGCAGATTGGGATTTATCTGAAATTTGGTATGCTACCAGTTTAGATGGGTTTAATTGGGAAGAGCAAGGCGTTGCCATACCTAGACCACCTAAACCAGAATTGGGTCACAGATCTGTTAGTACTGCTGATATTTTAAAATGGAAAGGAAAATACTATATGTACTACCAAGGTTTTAGTGAAGCTAGTGGTTTGCGTGGTGATGATTGCCCTGTACTAATGTCTTATGCAGATTCTCCTGATGGGCCTTGGATAGCAACTAATAAAATTGTGATCCCTAACGGACCAAAAGGTACGTGGGATCAGTTTTCTATACATGACCCATATCCTTTAGTGTATAAAGATAAAATTTACTTGTACTACAAGTCTGATTTTGATGGAAAACCTGATTTGGTAAGAATGCAAGGTTTGGCTACTGCAGATTCTCCTTTTGGACCTTTTACTAAAAATAAACTAAATCCAGTTTTAGCATCTGGTCATGAAACTACTATGTTCCCTTTTAAAGATGGAATTGCTGCTTTAACAATTAGAGATGGTAATGAGCACAACACCGTACAGTTTGCAAAAGATGGTGTTAATTTTAAAATTGCCTCTATAGTAGAAATGACGCCTACAGCAGCAGGACCTTATGTGCCTGATGCCTTTACAAATACTAAAAATGGCACCGGAATTAGTTGGGGATTATCTCATTTTACAAATGCAACAACTTGGGATAAAAATCATGCTGTTTTAGTACGTTTTGACTGTGATTTGAGTACTGCTATTAACGATCCTGAAATGAAAAAACACCACGTTTATCACAGACCAGAGGTGTATTTAAAACAAAGTTTAAGTAAAAAACAAAAAGAACGCATTACTGCAAGTAATAAGGAATTACAAAAGTCCAAATAAAAAGTAACATCTTAAAAAAAAGCCCAAACGAGTAATTTAACTGTTTGGGCTTTTTTATGGTAAATATCTATTTAAATTTTAGTTTTCTCTCCTGAATCTCTGTACATGTTGTAGGTAGTAAAAAGGCTTTTTATTTTAGATGCGAACTCTGGTTTGTGTATTAAATTTTGCATTTCATTTTCTGTAACATTATTATTTAAATTAAATAATGCTACTGGAGTTCTGGTACTATTAGTTTTATCTTTTTTATCAAAAGCTATAATTAATTTCCATCCATCTTTAATAATAATTGCTTCTTTGCCAGTACCAGATTGTGTAACTAAATAAGGGTGCACTTTTTTACTTTTGTTTTCTCCTGTAAAAATTGGTAATAAGTTGGCTGAATCGTTAGCTTGGCCTTCTTCAATTTCTTGACTTGTAATTGCTGCCAAGGTTGCTAAAATATCTATAGTTAAAATTGGTGTTTTAGATGTAGATTTCTTCTTAATTTTTTCTGGCCACCAAGCAATAAAAGGTACTCTGTGTCCGCCCTCATAAGCTTGGTTTTTTCCTCCTCTGTAAATATCGTTAGATTTATGACCAGATTGTATACTCTTCCTTTTTAATAACCCCCCATTGTCTGATGTAAACAAAATTATAGTATTATCATAAACACCTTTCTTTTTTAATGCTGCTACTAGCATAGCCATTTGTACATCTAACTCTTTTACCATATCTAAATGTTTAGACGGTGTTTGGTCTGCTATTTTTTCACCATTTAGTCTTTTTGTAGGCGTGTGTGGCAAATGCACTGCTAAAGAACAGTAATACATAAAAAAAGGTTTGTTTATATCTGCCTTAGCAATATAATCTACTGCTTTATTTACAAGTAAAGGTCCCATATTGTGCGGGTCCCAATTTGTATCTCCTAAGCCTTCATCTTTATCTAAAATAACCCCTTTTTTGGTCATATTCTCCTGTGATATATAGCCAATTTCTGAGTTTCTTTCTAAAGGCATCCACTCTTGATTTTCATACACCACATAAGGTACATTTTGTATTCCTGCAGGAAAAGTTAAACTATAGTCAAAACCATTATCTAGTGGTCCTTTACCTACTATTTTACGTACATCTACGCCTAACTCTACTCTTTTTCTAGGAGACCTGTATATTTGCGTGTCACTACCTTTTTTTAAAAAATCCATTCCAAACCCCCATTTGCCTAAAAAAGCTGTTTGGTATCCTGCATTTTTCATAAGCTTACCAAGAGTTAATTGGTTTGGCTTAATTGGTGATGCCTCATAAGCTCCCCAAACACCCCAAGGAGCATAACTACGGTAGCAGTTATTGCCTGTCATTACTGCATATCTAGATGGCGCACATAATGCCGCAGGAGAATGTGCATCTGTAAAAACCATTCCGTTTTTAGCTAAATTATCTATAGCTGGTGTTTTTAAAACCACATTGTTACTATGCATTTTTCTGTAAAAAGAAATATCTCCTACACCAATATCATCTGCTAAAACAACAATTACATTAGGCTGTTTTTGCGCAAAAATCTGTGCTGCAAAAACAACACATATCACAAATATGTACTTTTTAAACATTCTTCTTATTTTAACATTAACCAATTTAGATTTACAATT
This sequence comes from Cellulophaga omnivescoria, assembly GCF_027915275.1. NCBI lineage: Bacteria > Pseudomonadati > Bacteroidota > Flavobacteriia > Flavobacteriales > Flavobacteriaceae > Cellulophaga > Cellulophaga omnivescoria. Next base: position 495,227 of record NZ_CP115819.1, read on the forward strand.
TTATCGGCACCCCAAACAGATTTAAAAACAACTACAATATTTTGCATACCAGAAACCTCTTTTAAAAGATTTGTTTCTATGGTTTGCCAACTATTCCAACCACCAGTATATTTTATAGGAAACTCTGCAATTAAATCTCCCTTAGGATTTCCCAAACGTACCTCCATAGATCCTATTCTTTGTCCGCTTGCTACGCGTGCAACTATTTTTTTTGCAGAACCGTTTGCAAAATCAACATTGTTAAAAGTAACATTCCCCATCATTTTAGTATCGCTCACCATCCAACCTATTGGTTCATTACCACCTACAAAACTAGTTTTTGCTCCACTAATATTATTATACCTATCTACTTGTATTTTTTCTCCTATTGTTGGTGCTCCTATGCCTCTTAATGTTGGCTTTACGCGGGCTATGCTCCCATCTTCTTTAAATGTCATATAATCTGCACGCATAGATCTTAACTTATTGTAACCGCTAATTTCCCACCAGTGATAAAACAATATCCATTTTCCTTTATAGTTTACAACAGAATGGTGATTGGTACCATTGCCAAGGTTGTCCATTATTTTACCTCTATACGTAAAAGGCCCTAAAGGATTGTTACTTGTAGCGTATGCAATAGTGTATCCTTCATTTGCAAATACATGCGCAAAAGTTAAATAATATATACCATTTACTTTTATAGGAAAAGAACCTTCTTTGTAGCCTGCTGGCAACCCTTCTATTTTTATAGGTTTTGCAGCTATTTCTTTCATATTATCTTTTAATGGAGTAACATATAATTTTTCTCCTCCACCAAAATATAAATAAGCTTTACCATTTTCATCTAACAACAAGCCTGGATCTATACCTTCTACACCTTTAATGTAATTTTTTTCCCATTTAAATGGTCCAGCAGGACTTTTAGAAGTACCTACGCCTATACGCCTAAAGGAAGATTTATCTAACGGTTCTGCAGGGTAATAATAGTAGTATGTATCTCCTTTTTTAATGCAATCTGGAGCCCACATACCGTAGGAATTTTTTTTACCCCAAGGCACACTATTTTGATCTAAAACAACACCATAATCTTTCCATGTATTACCACCTTCTAAAGAATACATATGATAATCTGGCATACAAAAATCTGGCGCTTGTACTCCTTCCTCTGGTACTATATCATGAGACGGATAAACATACAACTTACCATTAAAAACACGAGCAGTTGGGTCTGCCGTAAATATATCTGTTACCAAAGGGTTTTGTGCATTTATACTAGCACACAGTAGTAGTAATAATACTGTAAGTAGTTGCAAAACATTTTTCATATAATATAAATTATGTTGGTTTACGTTAGTTGTTAATTTAATCTGCATGAGCGTCTATTGTACCACCAATATTGTTTTCTTTATAACCCTCTAAACTAACTTTAAATGCGTGTGCATATTTTGTTGGTAGTTTAGCTGGCTTGGCTATTACAAGTCCTCTTTGGTCTCTTTTCCAGCTAATTTTTTCATTACTGCCCAATAAACTTATATTTTCTATTTTAGAGTTTAATACTCCTATAGCGGTAGATAAAGACTTTACCGTAATTTCTTTTTTAGGAGTATCCATTACTATAATATAAAATTCCTTATCTGATTTTTTAGTAAACCTAATATCTGCATCTGTGTATGCTATTTTAAATTTTTCAACTTTATGTCCGCCTTCTGGTAAACGAGTAGGCCCCTCACCAAAAATTGTCCAAGGTCTTGTACCATAAATTGCATCTCCGTTTACAGCTAACCAACTTCCCATATCTAACAATAAGTTTTTCATTTCTTGAGGTATAGATCCATCAGGGTTTGGTGGCACATTTAACAACATTAAACCATTTTTAGATACAATATCTACAAGTATATCTACAAGCTCATTTGGCGTTTTAAACTTGGCATTGGGTCTGTAAAACCAAGCACCAGGAGACGTATCTGTTAACCACATAGGAGACTTTGGCTGGTTTGGTCTTCCACGCTCATAGTCTTTAACAGCAGTGGTTTCAGGAAAAGTAGATTCTTTGTAAGACACTACAACCTCTTTGTTCCATTCAATTCCTTTATTGTAATAATATGCTAAAAATTGCTGTCTACTTTCTTCTGTCATATTCTCTAACCACCAGTCAAACCAAATTAAATCTGGTTGGTACACATCTATATATTCTTTAATTTTAAGCCACCAATCATTATAAAAATCTTCATCTGGAGTATTAGATTCTAATGAATGCGGATTTGTATATAAGTCATAATCTTTAGGGTTTATGCCGCTATGTTTGTGTGCAGGTGCAAAATATTTCCACGTAAATGCATGGTGAAAAGAAGCCATAAATTTTAGCCCCTTTGCCTCTATTTCTTTTTTTAATTCTGCTGATGGATCTATGCCACCATAATTTATAGAATTCCAACGTGTGACCTTGCTGTTCCACATAGCAAAATTATCATGGTGCATAGCTACAGGCCCTGCAAATTTAGCTCCTGATTTTTTAAATAACTCTGCCCATTCTTTTGCATTAAAAGCAGTAGGAGAAAATTGTTCTATTATATGCTTATAACCATATTTTGCTGGCTTACCATACTTTTTTTTGTGGTGTAGGTAGTTAGTTGTTGGCTTACCATTTTTGGTTGGTACTTTTTTACCGTCTTCATACATTTTCATTCCGTGCCAACCAGCATAATACTTATCTGCATCTGTACCTTCAAAAGCAGAAGAAACTGGTCCCCAATGGGCATATATTCCAAACTTAGCATCTTTAAACCAATTGGGAGTAGCATTTACCTTTGCTAAAGACTCCCAACTTTTTGTATATACCGCATTACTATTTTTTTGTTCTTTTGAAGATTGACTATAACTAAACGCTACTATACTAAAAACTGCTATTGTTAATTTTAATTTTACCATACTAAAAAGGATATTATAGTAGCAAAGTCTTTTCTTTTTTGCTCCTAATTACTAAAAGTGTTGTTTGTTACCTTAAACACATTTCAAAAATAATTTAATAGCCTCCTTTAGCAGATAACGTATGTTTTAGAATATAGAACGGATGATGAATTGTATCTTAAACATTACTGGTTAAGGTACTTTTTAGGAAAAAAGGTAATTGGTGTTATGCTTAAATTTTTATAATATACTTCAGCAGCTTCAGACTGTATTTGTATTTTTCCTTGAGTTACAGGTGTAACAATACCATTTTTTAAATAACGGGCATTTTTTACCCTGTTTACAACTTTACCGTTTACTAGATGTATACTTTCTGACCCCAAACAATAAATTTCTAATGTATTCCACTCTCCGTTTGGCTTCTCAAACATTCCTAATTTACTGGCTTGACCAGATTCAAAACCTGGTCCCCATTTTAAAGGCACTAATTCTGCATTAGGATTATATACAAAAAATGGCTTTCCGTTTTTAGCATACTTTTTTTCTGCATGAACATCACCAAAAACATCTGTTAGAGCAATAAAATCTCCGCAATCACCCTCTTGCACCTGAAACTCTAAACTAGACATCCAAACATTCCAAAAAGCTCCGTGTGGCCCTTTAGCATGATATAAAATTCCGCTATCTCTTTTGGTATACAAACGTGGTTCCCATTTTTTTTCTCCCCATTTAAACTGCACACTTAAATGGTAATTTCCATACTCTTGCTTTGTAGTTAAACCGCCATAAATTTCACCTGTAACTTTTAAAACCGGTTCGTTATTTTCTTTTATGATTGAAAACACATTTTTTAAATCTTTGTTTAGTCCTAAAGGTTTTCCTGTTTTTACATCTGCAAACTTCTCTACATTTAAATCTACAGAAGTATGCACGGCTCCCATCCAAATTTCCCAATTAGATAACTTTTCATCAAACAAATAAATGGTTGAAGAATTTGTATTTTTAACTACATCTGTACTTTTACAACTCACAAATAACAACAAATAAAAAGCTGTTATTACTGTATAAAAAAATACTTTTTTAAAAGATTGCATTGCCATTACACTTACTATTTTTTAAAACTAAAAAAGCCAAGATTTGTATCTGCATAAAACCTTGGCTTTTTATTACTTTAAACAATTAAACTACATTTCTAACTCAATAACATATGCAAAGTCTCCTGGTTTTTCTTTTGGCATTGTAACCTTAAAACCATCTTTTTCTTGACTCCACTTTATTTTTTCTTTACTACCCAATACTCTTGCATTGGTGATATTTAAATCTTTTGCATAAGTAGCTTCTTTTGCTAAAGATTCTATAACAACAACACCATCTTTTGGCCAATCTAAAACAATAGCATAAAGCTTATTATCTTTGGTTGTAAACCTAATGTCTTTAGAAGATAATCCTTTATTATTCCCTTCAGAGTGGTGACCCTTTTTAACCTCTGTTGGTCCTTCTCCAAACGTTTTCCAGTAAGTAGTGTCATAAATAGCATCACCATTTATAGTTAACCAATCTCCTATTTGTAGTAAAATTTCTTTTTGATCTTCTGGTATTGTGCCGTCAGATTTAGGCCCTACGTTTAGTAAAAGATTTCCGTTTTTACTAACAATATCTACCAAATCATCTACAATTTGGTTGACTGTTTTAGACTGCCAATTAGAAACATAGCTCCAAGAGTTTTTGCCAATAGAGGTATCTGTTTGCCAAGGTAATTTACGTATACCTGGTAGTTTGCCACGTTCTAAATCATAAATAACTGTACCCTCAGGGAAAGCTTCATGAGAAAAGTTTTTATCTTGTAGAACAACCTCTTTACCCCACTCTATACCTTTATTATAGTAATAAGCAGCTAATTTTGGTCTCTGATCTTCAAAATCTGGAATATCTAAATAAAAATCGAACCACATAATATCTGGTTGGTAATTATCTATAATATCTTTAGTTCTTGCCCACCACAACTCTTTAAACTCTTTAGAAACAGGTTCGTTTAAATCTTTACCTTTTGTAGAGTACAAATCTGCATACTCAGGGTTTGTAGTATCAAAATGATCTTTTTTATTAAAAAAAGACCAATTAAAAGCAAAGTGAGAAGATGCTCCCATAATCATACCTTTTTGTCTTCCGGCTTTAAATAACTCTCCTAAAATATCTCTTTTAGGCCCCATATCTACCGCGTTCCAACGTGTAACATTAGATTTATACATTGCAAAACCATCATGATGTTCTGCCACGGGTATCACATATTTTGCACCAGATTTTTTAAACAAATCTATCCATTCATTTGCATCAAAATTTTCTCCTTTAAACATTGGTATAAAATCTTTATAACCAAAGTTTTTTTGATCTCCCCATTTTTCTTTATGATGGTTATATACATCAGAAGGTCCCTTTTTTTCTAAATTTAGTTGCGCAGAAAAAGTAGCCGTATCCATATACATTTTACGTGGGTACCATTCTGATGAATATGCTGGAACACTATATGCGCCCCAATGAATAAAAATTCCAAACTTTTTTTTATTAAACCAAGTTGGGTCTTTATAATTTTTTTTGATTGATTCCCAGTTTGCTTCATAAACTGGCTTAGTTTCTTGAGCTATTTCCTGCTTTTTATCTTTTTTATCTGCACAAGACAAAATAGTTAAAGAGAGAATAAAAAGGCTAAGTACTATATATTTTCCACTTTTCATATCTAATAGATCTTAAAGGTTGTTCTTACTTATCTAAAGCGAAATTCTAACTATAGTTTTAAAAGCATTAAAACGTATGTTTTTTATAGTAGACCAAATGTCTAATTCCCTGTTTTTACTACTATTTAAGCCTAGAAATAAGTATTGCATCTGCCTTTTGTGACCAAGGAGACCTAAACTTACCTTGTTTTTTAATAGCTACCTCTTTTGTAAACTCTCCTGTTAGGGTATTAAACCACTGCATAGTTCGGTTTTCATCTTTCTTTTTTAAAAATGCGGCATCTATACCGTAGTTTTCTTTGTGTATGTACAGTAGAACTGTGCCTTTATCATCTGTTAAGTTATAGCCACTACCGTTATGCCAAGGAATAGGTTTCATTTTATGAAACTGAAACTTACTAAATAGTTTTTGCATGTAATTAAAGTATGTAAACTTTGGTTTATAAAACTCTTTAGGTTGCTCAAAAGGGTTATAAATAATTACATTCCATGAAGTACCCTGCCAATAATAAGTGGTGTACACACCTGCAAATAAGCACATATAATTGCGACGTAAACAGGTTTCTGCATTGGTATAATCTCCTGTAAAAACAGTATACATAGACTCCTCATAACCACCGTGCTCGATATTAAATATGGGTTTGTTTTTAAATTTTGTTTTGGCTTCTAACATTTTGTTATAAATGTTATGTGACCAATTTTGAGAAGAAATAAAATCTACCTTATCTGGAAAATTAGAGCAATATTTATAATCATGTACAGACACCAACCTGTTGTATTTGTCATTTGTTTTTAACCTTTCTATTCTTCCGTGAATATACGCTTCATCTGCCCTACCATAGTATAGCGCCTCTTTAGAAATATCCCATACTATATTAGGAAAAGCTTGGTACCTTTTTACTACATAATCAAAATACATATTATCTGCATCTGTATTCATATTAGGCCAAGCAACCAATTTATTCCAAACATATATCATTAAATGCGCAGCTATACGCTTGTTATGCATTAAGCTAATAGTACGATCTAATTTTTTAAAAAATTCTGGGTTTAGAGCTGAATAATTTGGATTGTCATTATTGCCAAGGAAAGGAAAAATATCTTTTGGTCCACCAAACTCATGTTCTGGATGTTGTTTTAATTTAGAATCTTTAATCCAGCTAACATCATAAGAAAAAACATTCATCACTACCTGATTAAATCCGTTTTGGTTTAAAAGATTTAAAAGATGCTCTGTTTTTGGCAATCCTTTTTTGTTGTGGTAGTCTAAGGCATAAAGCCAATCGCACTCAAAGGCCAATAAAAAGTACGGAGTGCCATCTTCATAATAAAAATTTTGAGGATCAATTTTTGGTATCACTAATGCTCCGTGATTATTAGTGGCTGCAGAAGATACCGTTACACTACCTTTTTTATGATGTATTTTTTTTAGATCTGCATAGGTTGTAAATTTCCAATTACCCTTTAAAGAACTAGAAAACCGTATTACCCATTCTTTATTACCATTATAAAAACCAGGCACTTGCTGTACTGTACCATTACTATGCGTAAAAATTGCATAAAAATTAGCCGTATAAGGAGATACTACATTTTGGTTTGTTGTAAATGTTATATCTAAAACCTCCCATTTTGGAATTTTAAAAACAGTGTTTAACGTGTAGTTTTCTTTTTTAAGTTGGCTAGTTACTACTGTAAAACTTAGCAAACTAGTAACTATTAAAAGTTTTAATACATTTTGCATAACACTGTTTTTATTTAGCTATATTTTTTTAATCATTCCAATGCTCATCTATTACCTTTTGTATGTGCGGAAACTTACTACCATCTTCCTCTTTTAAACTTTTACGTTTGGCTTTTAACTGCTTTTTAAGTTCCTTAATTATATCTTTATACGCAGGGTCATTGTAGGCATTATTCATTTCTTTAGGATCTTTAGTTAAATCATAAAACTCCCAAGCAGCTGGTGTATCCATCTCAAACTTATTACCCCAACTTTTTTTGTTCCATGTAGCATTAGGGTCTTTAGTATCTACCCAATATTTACCATAAAAAAATATTAGTTTGTATTGTTTTGTTCTAATACCAAAATGTGCCGGGTTTGCATGTGCGTGTGCCATATGCATCCAGTACCTGTAGTAAGTAGACTGCTGCCACCCTTTTGGTTCTTTACCTGTTTCTAAAATAGACTTAAAACTATGTCCTTGCATTTTTTCTAGGGCTGTGCCACCAGCTAAATCTATTAAAGTAGGTGCAAAATCTGCATTGTTAATTATTGCGTCTGTTCTAGTACCTGCCTTTATTTTTTCTGGATAACGCACAAAAAATGGCATACGCATAGATTCTTCATACATCCATCTTTTATCTATATAATCATGTTCTCCCAGCATAAAACCTTGGTCGCCTGTGTACACAATTATAGTATTATCATACAAGCCTTCTTCTTTTAAAAATTTTACCAATCTGGCTACATTGTCATCTACACCTTTTACACAACGTAAATATCTTTTTAAGTACTCTTGGTACGTTTTGTGAGTGTATTCTTTGTCTGTCATATCCAAAGAAATGCTTGAGGCATCAAACTCTGGGTTAGATATTTTAGTATACTCATTAGACCACAATCGCATTCCCATACTTCTCACAATGTTTCTTTTAGATACAGATGAGCCTATAACACGCAGTAAAGAATCATTAGCACCCCTTGTTGCTATAGAACCATTATTACCATTCTCATACAAACTTGCTGGTTCTGGTATATACGTATTTTCTAAATAATCTTTATAACGCGGTGCATACTCAAAATCGTCATGAGGTGCTTTGTAATGGTGCATTAAAAAAAACGGCTTGTCTTTATTGCGTTTGTCTTTTAACCAAGCAATAGTTAAATCTGTAATATTATCACTAGAATGTCCTTTGGTTTGTATTCTGTTTTTTGGCCACTCTTGTTCTCCTTGCACTATAAATTCAGGATCATGGTATTTACCTTGTCCTGGTAATACAGCATAATAATCAAAAGTAGCAGGCTCATCTTCTAAATGCCATTTGCCAACCACAGCAGCTTCATACCCTAATTTTTTCATTTCCTGTGGTAAATATTGCCTTTCTGGGGGTATATGCCCTTCTAAATCTAACACGCCATTTGTTTGGCTATATTGACCCGTAATCATAGTTGCTCTACTTGGTGTACAAATAGAGTTTGTAACAAAACAATTATCAAAAATAATACCTTGGTTAGCAATTTTATCTAAGTTTGGAGTAGGATTTAAACTTGCCAACCTACTACCATATATACCAAATGCTTGTGACGTATGATCGTCTGCCATTATGTAAATTATATTTGGCTTTTTGGTTTCTATTGTAATTTTTTCTTTTTCGGCACATGAAATAATGGTTGCCGTAAATAGTGAAAAACAAAATAGCTTTTTAAACATTTTTGGTTGGTTTTAGTTATATAAAGTAAAAGCGCTAATTAAAGCGCTTTACAAAAGTTACATTTTTTTTAGTACTAAAGAATAACATATGATTTTATGAATAAAACATATGATTAATACATTTAATCTGCTTTAACCGGTTTAAAAATACGAATCCAATCTACTTTAAATGTATTATTTTCTTTATTAGCCAATTCTGCATCAGATGGTGTAATATTTTTATCTGATCTCCATGTTTGATCCTCTGCATTAATAATTATATCCATAGGTTTACTTAAACCTTTACCATCTGCATAATTATTAGGGTCTATCATTTCTGCTCCAGAGGTTGTTCTTACCAACTCTCCGTTTATATAATACTCTAAATGAAAAGGATCTCTCCAGTACACTCCTACTCTATGAAAATCTTCTCTCCATAATGTACCAACCTCATCTTTATACCAACTACCTGCATCTGTTGGTTGGTAATCTTGAAAAGGTTCTCTAATAAACATATGATGACTTAAATGAATACGCTCTGCATACCAAGTTTGGTCTGCCTGTGCTAACTCTGAGTAGCTTGCTCCGTAAGCCTCTACAATGTCTATCTCCTGAGTATCATCTGAGCTTAAAAGCCAAACATCTGATGCTAGCGTAGTATTTGCAATTTTTACATACGCCTCTATATACACCGGGTAAATTACTTGTTCTTTTGAGGTTATACAACCCAAATAAATTTTATTAGAATTTGGAACTCTACTAGCAACCATTTGTAAATAACCATCTTTAACTAAAGAATGGTCTCTTTTCCATTCTGTTAATCCGGGGCCAGACCATTGGTTATGATAAAAATCGGTCCATTTGGCATCAAATTCTGCTCCTTTATTAGCGGCCTCTGCTTCATAATCAAAACTGTCTGACATATTTTGAAACTCCCAAACATTACCTTCTCCTGCTTCTGCTGGCACAGGTATGGTTTTCCAAGTTACTTCTGGTTCTTCTTCTGGTTCTTCAGTTGGGATTTCTGGTGTTTCTATTACCTCTTCATCTGTAGTTTTATCTGTAGATTCATTATCACTACAAGACACTACATAAAACAATAAGAGTACTATTGCTACATTAAATTTCATCATAATAAATTAATTAGTTTGGCTCAAAGTTGTAGAATGATTGTGATTTTAGCACAAAAAAAAACTGTACAAAAAATAGACAACACCAGTATTTTAGGCATAAAAAAGGCCCTACTTAGTGCAGTAGAGCCACTTTTTAAAAAAATTATTTTTTATGGTCTTTCATCTACTTCCATAATTCTTATATCATCAAAATATATAACACCCATACCATTGTGTCTTAAATATATTTCATAATCACTACCCGTAGTAGCTGCAGTAAACCTTTGAGCTGGACTTACCGTAACCCAAGTATCTTCTGCTGCTGTTGCAACAATATTATTCCAAAACTGAAATACAGTTTCTCCGTCTTTTTGTATCCAAGGTCCGTTCATATTTATAACTGCACCAGCTTGCTTGTAAATTTTATACTCTAACTGGTATGTTACCCCTGCTGTTAACGTATATTGATCTATTACGTTATGAAAACCAGACCATGGACCAGATTGTGCTGCATCTACTTTCATACTATATATACCACTTGCTGCTTGCTCTGTAGAAGGAGCAACAGTTGTAGTTGGCAAGTTATCATCTTTAGTAGTCCAGTTGGCACCACCATCTTCTATGTCATAACGTACTGCCTCATGCTGATACATTTGAACAGGCAAATCTGTAAAAGCAGCTGGAATACGTGTGTCTGTAGACTCTAGGGTACCATTACCATCATATGAAACGGTAATATTATCTGACCTATATATTTGCTCTTGTAATTTAATTTCTAAAATTGTTGCATTAGAAGAATTTAATCCTATTGTAGAAATTGTAAAAGGAATACCATTTACGTTTACTGTAAAATGAGCTTTTTGGTCTGCAAAAGGTTTAAATTCTCCATTATAAGGTATTTGTATAGTTTGGTTTTCTAATTCTACCAAATCACCGGCAACCTCAAAAGGTAATGATGATGGCACTACGTTTATGGTAGCTGCAATATTGTACCTATCATAATCTGCTGGTATATTTTCTCCTTGTCTACTTATATTTAGCCCTCCTTTAAAAGAACCCAATTGGTTTAATTGTATTACAGCAAGAGAGTCTGTACTGGTAATATCTCCTATTTGCCATGCTCTAGTATTAGGACGACCAATAGTAGTAATGTCTACAAACTCTAATGTTGACCCTGCTTCTACCGTAATAACATCACTCTCTAATTCATGAGGAACAACTACTCCATTTTGGCGAATTAGTATTTGCGGAACAATAGTGTCATACACATCTACAACAAAAGTAGTATCTATAACCCATTTGCCACCTACCTCTTTAGAAGGAAAAACAAAACCATCTGCACCTTTAAACTCTACATATTCTTTAAACTCATTATAAAGGTTTACTTTTTTTAAGCCACCTTCTTTAAACAAAACATGTACTGTTTTGTCTGTACTCTCTAGAGACTGCGGCGTAATAATAAAATCGTCATAAATAGAATCTTTACGCTTAATTGGCCCTTTTAAATAGTAACTACCTTCTTCTATAGTCCATTTATGAGATATTTCTCCTTGTGATAAATCTGAAAACGATGCAAAATCGTTTACATTAATACTTACAATTGTATCTCTAAAACCACTTGTATACCAAGATACATCTGAGAACGAATTAGGAGCATCATAATCATCACTGTTACATGCGGTAAAAAGCGCTATAACTAATGCTATTAAAATTAATCTATTATTCATAATATCTTTTTTTAGTTATTCAAATTTGGGTTGGCTGTAACTTCACTATTTGGAATAGGGTAATACCCGTGTATACTCTCGTTATAATTTACTGCAGCTTGTGCATAATCTATAAACGTAAAGCCATTTGCAATAGGACTTTCTCCTTCTTTTAATACAGAACCCCACCTTGTAACAGATTTGCCTTCTTTGTCTATAAAAGGGTAATTATCTGCCCAATATCTTTTTTCACTTAAATCTTGAAAGCGGTCTTTTAAAATACCCCATCTTCTTAAATCTATAAAACGTACAGCGTGCCCTTCTTCTGCCAACTCTAATGGTCTTTCTACATACATTAAATGTTCCATTAAACTATTAGCATCATAAGTAATATTGTCATGATCTGCACTAGGGTATGCACCGCTACCATCTGGGCCAATTAGTTTTAAAGCAGAACGATGCCTTACTTCATTAATTAAGGCCATAGCTTGCTCTACGCCACCGTCATCTGTACCACCCTTAATTAAGCACTCTGCTAACATTAGGTATATATCTGCCAAGCGAACCAAACGTATATTTAAACCAGAACGAGTATTTGGTACAATATCATTTTCTGATGTTACCGTTGCCCAGTTTGTGTATTTCCTAAAATAGGCTGTTTCTTTGTTATTAAATATAGTTGCATCTGCAGTAGATAACCCGCCGTAATAAGGAGTATCTTTATCATCTACTAGCGCAACAGAATAAGATGCACGTAATGAGTATGATCTTGGCCTCATTAATGTTACTGGGTCACAACCTTCTGTACCATCTTCACAAGGCACAAAGTTTCTTGGGTCATTCATATCTAACTCTTCTGATTTATAAGCCATTTGCAACCAAGCACTTGGCAATGAAGCTCTAAAACCTCCTAAGTTTGCTGGTGCAAATATTCTACTTAAAACATTAGATACATTTTGAGAATCATACGGGTTTAATTCAGATTTAAAATTTATAGAATAACTAACCTCTAAAATAGACTCTGAGTTAAATTCTCCTGCTTCAGAAAAATTATCGTTTATATTATCTACTAAAGATCTGCCGTATTCTCCGTTAGTAATAATATCATTAAAATAAACTGCTGCTGTTGTATAATCTTCTTCATACAAATAGCTTCTTCCTAATTCTGCTGCTGCAGCTGCCGCTGTAACCCTACCAACATTAGCATTGCCATCCCACACTGGAGGTAAATTTTCATAGGCAAATTCTAAATCTGATAAATAAAAAGCCTTAACCTCTTCTGCTGTACTTAATGGTTGATAAAAATCGCTTTCTGCTTCCGGAACAAAATCAAAAATTGGTACACTACCTTGGTTAAACATATTATACAAGTAGGTGTATGCAATTCCTCTAAAAAACTTTGCTTGTGCTATAATTAGAGTTGCAAAGTCTATATTATCTTGGTCATCATAGGTTTCAATTAATCTTTCTCCGTTTGCTATAACTTGGTTTGCTCTAAAAATTACGGTGTATAAAGCAGACCATTTGTTTCTGATGTCGTTTTCTGAGTCATTAAATGTTTGTAGGTAGAAAGAATTTTGTGTGTTTGGCCTACCAAATCCTGGCCAACTCATATCTGCCCTATGGTTGTCTGAAACGATATTAAAAACACTTGTATTTTTAAAAGCGTTATATACAGCCGTTAAACCTCCATTAAGATCTACATTATTTTTCCAGAAACTGCCTGTTGACAGTTCGTTAGGGTTGGTTTCTTCTAAATAATCGTCTGAACACGCTGTACTGCTTATAATAAGCAGTAAAGCAACAGCTATTTTTTTAACTATTAATTTTTTCATTTCTAGTTCTTTTTTAATTAAAATTTAAATTCAATACCAGCTCTATATTGTGTGCTTATTGGGTAAACACCTGCATCTATACCACGTGTGCTTAACCCATCATTACCCACTTCTGGATCAAAACCATCATAATTAGTTATGGTTAATAGGTTGTCTGCTGCTATGTAAAATCTTAATTTATTAATATTAAGCTTTTCATTTAATTTTTTAGGTAAAGTGTATCCTAGAGTTAGGTTTCTAAGCCTACCAAAACTACCATCTTGCAACCAGTAGTCTGTATATCCTCTATAATTAAAATGATCTCTTCCTCTGTCTGCAGGAATTGTAGATGTTGGATTAGACTGTGTCCATTGATGGACTAAGTCTTGGTGTGTACCTTGCTTGTATGCGTAGGCTTTACTACCATTAATTATTTCTCCTCCTATGGCTGCATACCAGTTCATAGAAAAATCTACATTTTTATAGTTTGCGTTAAAATTTAACCCTAACTCATATTCTGGAGCTCCGCTACCCTTATAAACTCTGTCATCTAAAGTAATTTCTCCGTCACCAGCATCTGGTATTCCATCATTATTTGTATCTACAGTTAACTGATCTACGTACTTTAAATCTCCTAAATTTGCAGTAGGATCTATTTGTCTGTATTCATCTAACTCTGCTTGTGTAGTAACCAATCCGTCTGTTTCTACTAAAAAGAAAGCACCGGCTTCATACCCCTCTCTAAGTGCTGTTACCAAATCTTCTCCTGGTAAACCTGGTGCAACTTGACTGCCCCCCAGGAATGAGAACTTGTTAGAATCACTCATTCTTGTAATTCTATTTTCGTTTTTAGAATAATTAGCAGAAACGTTCCAACTAAACTTACCCCTATGCTTATAACTAGCACTCCACTCTGTACCATAGTTGCGCATATCACCAACATTTAATATTACATTAGAATTGTTACCACCACCAACAGTAGGTGGTAAAATAACAGGGAACAGCATATTTGTTCTAGACCCATCATAAACCTCACTAGTTACTGTAAGTTTATTGTTAAAAAATCCGAACTCCATACCAAAGTTCTTTTCAATTTTCTTTTCCCATTTAGCTTTAGGGTTTTTAAATGCTTCTTGTATTGCTCCTAAAACCAAAACTTGGTCTGTTCCTGTACCAAAAACATAGTCATGCCCTAAACCAATAGTTGGTGCAGTACTGTAATCTAATATGCTTTGGTTACCTGTTGTACCGTAACTAAACCTCATTTTAAAGAAATTAAAGGTTTGTCCAAATATATCATCCCAACCTTTTTCGTCTGATGCAATCCAAGCTGCAGATGCAGATGGTGCATATATCCATCTGTTTTCTTTAGAAAAACGACTAGTACCATCACGTCTTAAACTTGCACTTATTAAGTATTTACCTTTATAATCATACTGTACACGACTTAACATACCTATTAAGGTATTGGTTCTGTCTTGTCCGTAGCCGTTACCTGTACCAACATTGGCATCTAAAGTTGCACCGTTTAAATTTGTAATTTCATTATTAAAGAGATCAAATTTTTGAGCAAAGAAAGAGTCATATGTATATTTTTCTGCACTAAGAGCCCCAACTAAAGTTACATGGTGGTCCCCATATGTTTTATCAAAAGTTGCAATACCGTCTATTGTTGCGCTGGTAGATCTATCACTTTGGTTATAAACACCAGATCTAACTTGTTGTGGTATTAAATCTCCCTCTACAGAATATGCTGTAAATAAAGGATTTATTCTTACTCTTGTGTTATTTGTTCTACTTAATGATGCACGTGTTGTTAGCTTTAAACTATTAAGTAATTGATAATCTATTTGCATACGAGCATCAAAATTATCACCTTTTCTAACGTCTGATTGTTTAAGCTTTGCCATTAAAAAACTTAAGTTTCTGGCATCATTGTTATTTGTGGTACCAGCACTATCATCTACAGTTGGTGCGCTTGGGTCTATTAATTGCTGATAAGGTTTGTATCTGTAACCATCTAACAATATTTGCCATGGCGTATACTCTTGCTCATCTGTTCTTAAACCAATACCAGTTGTAAAGGTCCATTTTCCTTTTTTATAAGTTGTATTTGCCCTTACATTTAACCTTTCTAAACCAGAATTAATTAATGAACCTTGTTGGTCAAAATAGTTTACAGATACATTAAACCTTAAACCTTCTTTACCACCAGAAATATTAAGATTATGGTTTTGTATTAATGCCATATCTTCCTGAAGAATATCCATTAATGAGGTATTGTTAGTAAAGTCGTAACGATTTTGCTCTAATGTTGTAAATGAATTATTTGGAAAAGTTCCATTAATATTATTTAACCTTACAAACTGACTGTACATAGAGTCCTCAAAATTCATTAAAGGTACAGAAGAGATAATGTCTTGTACACCCATATAACTAGTTATACCAATATCCATTTTACCAACTTTACCAGATTTGGTAGTAATTAAAATTACACCAGCAGAACCTCTAGTACCATAAATAGCTGCAGAAGCTGCATCTTTTAGTACATCTATAGTTTCTATTTCTGCAATACTTAATTGCGGATTTCCATCTTGCGGTATACCATCTACTACATACAAAGGAGAATTACTACCAAAAACAGAGTTAATACCACGTATAAGTATTACAGCATCTGATCCTGGTTGTCCACTACTAGAAGTTACGTTTACACCTGCAATTTGCCCTTGCAGTGCACTACCAACGTCTGCAGTAGATATTTTTTCAATATCCTCTGCTTGTACTTGGGCAACGGCACCTGTTACCTCTCTTTTCTTTTGTACTCCGTATCCAATAAGTACTACTTCTTTTAATGCTTCTATATCTTCTAACAAGCTTACATTAATGGTACTTTTAGAACCTACGGTAATCTCTTGCGCTACATATCCTATATAGCTAAATATTAAAACACTACTTGGCTGTGCTTGTATAGTGTAGTTTCCATCAAAATCTGTAACTACACCGTTTGTAGTGCCTTTTACAACAACACTTACCCCTAAAAGTGGCTCGCCGTCTGCGCTAACATTACCTGTTACGGTTTTTGTTTGTGCTAGAGCCAAACCAAAGCCCATAACAAAAAATAAAATTGTTAACAAAGCTTTATGTCTAGACTTAACAAGTAAATTAAATTTCATTTCCATAATCGTTTTTTAAGTTTAGTTACACAAATGTTGATTTTATTTACTTTAAGCGTAGTAACAAATGTTTTTTTAAGTAAAACATATGTATAAAATCTTAAAAAAGTGTTAACTAAAACGCTTTCAAACCAGTAAATATGTTGGTTTTGTATTATTTATGTAATTTAAACAGTATAAAAATGTTAATTTATAAAAAATTAACACATTAATTATGCAAATTGATAAACACACAAAAAAACCACCAACACTACCTATAAAATAATGCTGATGGTTGTAAAAAGCCGATGTAAAATTGTTTAAAATACTATTTTGTACACAAAAGCATAGTTACCAATTTTTGTTTTTGAAGGTTGTATAACCAAACCATTTTTTGTTTGTTCCCAAACAATTTTTTGGTTAGTACCCAACATTTCTATTTTTTTAATTTGATGTTTTGTATTTGCTAATGATGTTATAAAAACTTTATCCTTAGGCCAATCTAAAACTATAGCATACAGTATACCATCTTTTGTTGTAAACCTAATGTCTTTTTCTGTGTTGTCTTTATTTTTATGCTCGCTTAAATGCCCTTCTACCACTTTGGCGGGACCTTCTCCAAAAACCTCCCAAGTTCTTGTACCATATATAGCTTCTCCGTTTACTTTTAACCAAGTTCCCATTTGCAGCAAACGTTCTTTAACTTTTGCAGGAATTTCTCCCTCTGCAGTTGGAGTTATGTTTAATAAAACTGCTCCGTTTTTACTTACTACATCTACTAAAAAATCTACAAGTCTGTTTGTAGATTTATATTTAGGATTTTTTATATGACTCCAAGAATTCCAATCTATTGAGTCGTCTGTTAACCAAGTAAAGTCTTTTTTATCACTCATTCTAGAACGTTCTAAATCTAAAACCGCAGAGCCGACTGCTAAATCTTTAAATTTATAGGTTACAACAACTTCCTTATTATTTTTTAAACCTTGGTTGTAAAAGTTTGCTAAAAATTGTTTTCTGTATTCTTCATTAATAATATCCATTTTATTATCAAACCAAACAATATCTGGATCATATTTAGTAGTTAACTCTGTAAGTCTGTTTAACCACTCTTCATTAAACGCCTTATTTGGTAAAGGTTTTGTGGGTTTATTTGCCATAACAAAAGTGCCCTCTGGAACTTTAGGGCCGTACAAACCGCTAAATTCTGTATTAAAAGCATCTGTATTTTTATCCCAAGTTGGGTACCAAGCGTATAACCAATGCCTGTGGTAAGTAGTAATAAATTTTAAACCACGGGCCTTTATAGCTTTTTCCATAGCACCAACAACATCTATTTTAGGCCCTTTGTCTTTAGCATCCCAGTTGGTTAACTTACTATCCCACATGGCAAAACCATCTGCGTGTTCTGCTATTGGTCCTGCAAATTGTGCTCCTGCATTTACAAATAAATCTGCCCAAGCATCTGCATTAAACTTTTCTGCAGTAAACATTGGTATAAAATCTTTATAACCAAAGGTATCTAAACTACCATACGTTTTTTTATGATGTTCATTTATTGGGTGTCCGTCCACATACATCCATCTAGAGTACCACTCATTTTTATGCGCTGATACAGAATATGGCCCCCAATGAAAATAAATTCCAAACTTTAAATCTTTATACCATTCTGGCACATTATACTGCTGTAAAGACTCCCAATCTGCAGTATATTTTAGGCTCTTATTAGGTATTTCTGTTGTTACTTTTTTACTAGCACAACCTGTAAAAAGTAATACCAAACAAGCTTTTATAAAAATTCTGTTTTTCATAGTAGGTTAAATAACTTGGAGTTTACATGCCTAATACTATTTTAGGAGTATTGTTACTGCTATAGCCTTCCAAATCTTTTTGTTTTATATTGGTTTTCCAAACATAAGCATATTTTAAGTTCTTCATTTTAGAAAACACGCGTAAACTTTTAGCTGTAATATTAGTTTCAAATAAATTAACTGATGTCATTTTTTGTAGGTTTGTAAGATACTCTACAGCATTATCTGATATTGGGTTTTTACCAAGCTTTAACTTTTGAATATTTGTAAATTGACTTATCACTTTTACATTTTCATCTGTTATCCCTTTACTTTCTAAAGATAACCATATGATATTTTCTTTGATAGGTAACAACTTTTCTAATTTGTCATGAAGCTGATCTTTAGTTCCTTCTTGTAGTGTATTTTCACCTAAAACTACCTCAAATAAACTAGAATCAAACACTAGTTCTCTTACTCTAAAACCTTCTTTTTCTATACTTGCTATTAACTGTTCACTTACCTTAGTTACAGTAGGCAATGCCTCCGAAGAGTTACTATTAGTAAGCCCCAACATAGTGCTAGCAATTGTGGTTATATTTTCTGGTGTTTTTACATTAGCTACTTTGGTTTTAAAGCCAGCGTTAGAGTTATTTATCCAATAAGTAATAATAGCAATTTCCTCATCAGTTAAGGGTGTTTTTCCTTCCGGAGGCATAAAGTTTTTGCTATGCGGATCTAGTAATACTCTTTTTACCAGTTCAGATTTGGTAGCGCTACCAGGTACTAAAATAGGTCCATTTTTTCCTCCACTATGTATAGAC
Organism: Cellulophaga omnivescoria; assembly: GCF_027915275.1. Lineage (NCBI taxonomy): Bacteria > Pseudomonadati > Bacteroidota > Flavobacteriia > Flavobacteriales > Flavobacteriaceae > Cellulophaga > Cellulophaga omnivescoria. The sequence goes on from NZ_CP115819.1 coordinate 514,650, forward strand.
ACGCTGTCTACCATAGACAAACCTCCCTTTTTTTTGCTCTGGTTATGACAGCTAATACATTTATTATCTAAAATTGGAGCCACTAAATGTCCGTAAACCTCAGCTTCTTTTAAATTTGTAACAGCTGCTAGTTCTGTTTTTTCTTCTTTGTTAAAAGGTAAGTACTTTACTAGATAATCACTACCGTGAGTAAGATTACCACCATAATGCCCGGTTACACTTATTACAATGACTAATAAAGTAAGAGCGGCTATATTGGGTTGTAATTTTTTATAGTTTGATAATTTTATTTTTTCAATTCTAATTAACCAAGCTACAAAGGCTAGTACTGTTGTTACTACACCAAACCAAAAGTGAGAATCCAACGCATTTTCATCATAATCTCCACTTAATGATAACATATAACCTAAAATACAAGCTACCAATGCACTTACACCTCCTAAAAACAATGCTAAAGGAATAGCCGTTGTTAGTACAGAATTTTTTTTAACCCTGCTAAAGACCTCTAATAAAAAGGCAAATACTAAAAAACCTATTGGTAAATGCACCACAAGTGGATGAAACCTACCTAAAAATAATACAATATCTGGGACACTATTTTCCATACTTAACTTATAATTTTAAACGCGCTCTAATTTTATTGGAGCCGTTTTATTAGCATTCCATTGGCAGATATACAAATTTTTATCTTCATCTACACATACATCATGACCGTGTAAAATGGGTTTATTTTTTAATTGATATGATTTTTGAAGAGCTCCGTTTTTGTACTCTGGAGCAGTGCCTCCCGGATTAGAAACCACCTTATCACCATCTAAAATAGTAACAAAACCAGTATGGTCTTTCCAGTTTGTTTTTCCAACTTTGGGCTGAGACCAGCACACACCTGCATATATGTTAGCATCATTAAAAACTGGTCTGCACACTTGCATATTGGGTAATTTTAATGTTTTAACGTACTTACCCTCTAAGGTAAACCATTTAAAACACTGCTCATTTCTTGAGGTACACACAACCATAGGGTTGTTTTTATCTCTGTAATCTATAGCAACACCGTGTGCATTTTGCAAATTGTAATTTTTATTGGTGTTGTTATGTCCGCCCCAACGTCTAATAAATTCTCCTTTATAATTGTATTGCAAAATGTAATCTTGTCCGTAACCATCTGCCACATAAATATCTCCGTTAGGACCTATGGCAATTTCGGTTGGACAAAAATTTTCTCCAGGCTTGTAAACTCCTATTGTTTGCGGATGACCAATATCAAAAATAACGTTACCATCTGTAGTTGTTTTGGTTATTCTTCCATTATGCTTAACCCATTTTCCTGTTTTATCTAAATACCAACCAGAATCTGCTATAAACAAAAAGTCCTCACCACCTTCATTAGATATTTTAAGTCCATGACCACCAGGGTAAGCTGTTCCCCAAGCATCTAAAACCTTACCAGATTTATCAAAAATTATAATATTATTTTTGGTATGGTCACCTATCATTATTAACCTTCCTTTACTGTCCATTTCCATTTCATGACAATTTAACAAAGGAGTATGCACTGCACTTATTTGTGCCCAGTCGTTATGTACTTTATACGTATAATCTCCGTGGCCTAAAATAGTTTGGTTGTGCTTGCTTTTTTTAAGAATTGAAAAACCTATAGAAGGCGTAGCTGTAACAGCTGCACTAGCTAGAGCTGTATTTTTTATAAAATTTCTTCTAGAAGACATTTATTTGGTTATTTAGGTTAATAAATCTTTTACAACATTACCGTGTACATCTGTTAAACGATATCTTCTGCCTTGGTGCTTAAATGTTAAGCGTTCATGGTCTATACCAAATAAATGTAAAAGTGTTGCATGAAAGTCATGTACATGTACAGGATCTTTTACTACGTTGTAACTAAAATCATCTGTTTCTCCATAAGTAAAACCTGGTTTAACACCGGCTCCTGCCATCCACATTGTAAATGCCTTTGGATGGTGATCTCTACCATAATTTTCTTTGGTTAATTGACCTTGTGAGTATACTGTACGGCCAAACTCTCCTCCCCAAACAACCAAGGTATCATCTAACATACCCCGTTGCTTTAGATCTTTTATTAATGCTGCAGTTGGCTGGTCTGTTTTTTTAGATTGACTTTTTACGCCTCCTGGACAGTAACTATGTTGATCCCAACCCTGATGGTATAGTTGTACAAACTTTACGCCTTTTTCTAACAGTTTTCTGGCCATTAGGCAATTTGCTGCATAAGTACCAGGATCTCTACTGTCTTTACCATACATTTCAAAAATTTTATCTGGCTCATCAGACAAGTCTGTTACCTCTGGCACAGAAGTTTGCATTTTAAATGCCATTTCATACTGAGACATTCTTGCTTGTATTTCTGGGTCTCCGTAAGCATCAGTTTGTAAACTATTTAAATCTTTTAAATAATTTAGCATATGTCTACGGTCATTACCATCATAATTTTCTGGATCACTTAAGTACAATACGGGATCTTTACCAGATCTAAACTGTACTCCTTGGTGTTCTGTGGGTAAAAAACCATTACCCCACAAAGCTGCTTTTAAAGGCTGGCCTTTACCATTTTTAGAAACTAAAGTTATAAACGTTGGCAAATTTTCATTGTCTGATCCTAAACCATAGCTAAGCCAGGATCCAATGGATGGCCTACCTGGCAACTGGTTACCTGTTTGCATAAAAGTAACTGCTGGTGTATGGTTTATTTGGTCTGTTTGCATTCCTTTTATAAAGCATAAATCATCTACAACCTCAGACAAATAAGGCATTGCATTACTAACCCAAGCTCTAGACTCTCCGTATTGCTTAAATGTAAACGAAGATGGCGCTATAGGTAACGTACTTTGGTTGCCACTCATACCAGTTAACCTTTGTCCGCCTATAATAGACTCTGGTAACTCTTTACCAAACATATCTGTTAGTTTAGGTTTGTAGTCAAACAAATCCATTTGTGATGGACCTCCACTCTGAAACAAGTAAATAATTCTTTTTGCTTTTGGTAAATGGTGAGGTAAACCAAGCCTGTTTTTGTTATACGTATTTAATATATCTTCTGCAGAACTATTCTTATTTATAGACGCAAACATTTTATCTGCTCCTAACAATGTTCCTAAAGCTAAAGCACCTATACCTAAAGATGTCTTTTTTAAAAAATCTCTTCGGTCTACTTGTTTTTCTAGTTCTTGTAAATCTTTATGAACAGATTTTATTTTTTGGTGATGATTATTACACATAATATATCTTTAAAAAATGGTCTATTTATCTTTTAGTAATTGTTGCATCTGCATTCATTATTGTACTAGCTACAACAGCATTTGCTGCTACCAGAGCTTTGTTATCTGTGTCCGACAATTTAAAAGCCCCTGTATGTAACCAACCTTTTGCTTTATCTAAATTGGCACTAAATTTCTCGTATTCTGATTTTTGTAAATTAATTAGTAGTTTTAGTTCATTTTGATTGGCATTTCTTCCTGTAAGCCTTAAAAAGGCTAAGTTAACTGCCTCTTTTTCATCTTTTATTTCAGACATTTTTTTACCCAACACCCTAGATGCTTCTATGTATGTAGGATCATTAAGAACAACAAGAGCTTGTAATGGTGTATTGGTTTTTTGTCTACGAGAAGAGCATAAATCTCTAGTAGGAGCATCAAAAGTTGCAATAGTTGGGTTTGGCACGGAGCGTTTCCAAATGGTATACATACTTCTTCTATACAAACCTTCTTCCCCGTCTTGCACATACTCATCACTATTTACTTTCCATAATCCCTTAGGTTGATAAGGCTTTACGCTTTCTCCTCCAATTTTTTTGTTTAACAAACCAGATGCTAATAAGGCATTATCTCTTAACATTTCTCCAGATAACCTTGAGGACGGACCGCGAGACAACCATTTATTTTCTACATCTACAGCCAATAACTCTTCAGATATTACAGAGCTCTGCTGGTATGTATTTGTTAGCATTATAGTTTTAAATAGTTTTTTTACATCCCAACCAGACTCTACAAAACTAACTGCTAACCAATCTAACAATTTAGGGTGTGTAGGCAGATTTCCTTGGTTACCAAAGTCTTCTGAACTTAACACAAGACCTCTACCAAATAAATTCTGCCAATACCTATTTACCGTTACTCTGGCAGTTAAAGGGTTGTTTTTATCTGTAATCCACTTGGCTAAACCTAACCTATTTTTAGGCCAGCTATTATTCCATTGCAGTATATCTTCTGGCACATTAGGAAAAACAGAATCTGTAGGAGAATCATAATTACCACGATCTAAAATATAGGTTTGTCTTGGCGTTTTACGCTCTTTCATTACCATAATCTGCTTAACAGGGTCTATACTATCTACTAAAACAAGTCTGTCTTTTTCTATTTTTTTTAGCATAGCAGTGTAAGACTCAGAGTTGGTATGTAGGTAATATTTTAATAGTTTATCTTTTTCTGCTTTAGATAAATTAGCAAAGGTTTTATTTTTAAGTGTTTTTAGTTTTTCTGTATCTGCAATTTGCAACACTTCAATTTCACTTAATTCTTTATTGTAAACCAGCAAATCATCTACAGTGGCTCCTCCAATACCTTTACCTCTCCATACTGCTCCAATACGCAAACCTGGTTCTAGTTTTTCACTCTCTGGACCGTATAATCTTATCTCATGAAATACAATATCTTTATATAAATTATCATAAACAGTTTTTGTTTTTTGTTTTTCTCCATTTACATAAATAGCTACCCCGTCTGCTTTACTAGAGCCATCATAGGTCATAGTAAGTTGTATCCATTTTTCCTTTGGTACATTATTTAAAGACTCTATTACTATAGCATTATCTGGATATACATGAGCTAGTAAAGCCTCTAGTTTATTGTTTTTTATTTTTAAATGATACCCTCTAAAACTGTGTAGCTCTGGGCTATTCATTTTATGAAAAATAACTCCCTCTTTTAAATCTTTTGGTATAAATACTTTTATACCTATACTAAATGGCTGATTTCTTTGGTAAATACCAATTTTATCTAAATCTAACCAAGTATCTCCATTCATAAACAAACCGTTACCACTAGCTCCTTTTTTGTAAATAGGTTTTTCATTATCTACAAATTGCTGGCGCATTCTTATATTATTTTGTCCGTTACCACCTATAGCATTTGTTATTTTTGGAGTATTAAAATTAAAAGAGGCCACCAAACCATTTGGTGTTGGCTGCAATGGTATTTTTTGATGACTATTATTGGCTAACCACTTGTTTGCTTTTGTGGTTTCATTTTGTGCAGTTTGCGCTAGTTTATTTTCTGTAGTATTTACAATTTTTTCTAGATAAGCAATTACCCCTTCTTGCTCTTTAGTTGGCAGCATCATTGCAGGAACTGGTGTAGCTAAATCCCAAGGAATTAAGCCAGTTTCATCTATATTATTAAAAAAACTATACATCTCATAATAGTTTTTTTGCGAAATAGGGTCATACTTATGGTCATGGCATTTTGCGCAAGCGTAAGACAAGCCTAACATACCTTGTGTTACTGTAGCGGTCCTATCTGCAACATACTCAGATCTAAATTCTTCATCTATAATACCACCTTCTAAATTTTGCGGATGCAGTCTGTTAAAAGCTGTTGCTATTTTTTGTTCTGTTGTTGGGTCATCAAATAAATCTCCTGCCAATTGCCAAGTTAAAAACTCATTATAAGGCATATTTTCATTAAAAGATTTTATTACCCAATCTCTCCACGGAGAAGTATCTCTATACCTATCATTACTATAACCGTGAGTATCTGCATATCTAGAAACATCCATCCAATCTAATGTCATTTGCTCTCCAAAGTGCGGAGATGCTAATAACCTATCTATTTGTTTTTCAAAAGCATTAGTAGAAGTATCATTTATAAAATTTTGTATTTCTTGCTGTGTTGGTGGCAAGCCTGTTAGGTCTAAAGAAGCCCTACGGAGTAACATATGCTTGTTTGCTTTTTTAGAAGGTAAAAGGTTTACTTCTTCTAATTTTGCAAGAACAAAATTATCTATAGCATTTGCAGCTAAATTAGGCTCTTTAATTTTTGGTACAACTGGCTTTTCTGGTTTAATAAATGCCCAATGATCTTTATACTCAGCTCCGTCTTCAATCCACTTAATTAAAACAGCTTTTTCATAATCTGTTAAGGTTAAATGAGAACTAGGTTCTGGCATTATTAATTTAGGATCATCTGTAATTATTCTATGAAAAAACTCGCTTTTATTTAAATTACCTGGAGTAATTGCAAATTTTCCTGGAGTCTCTGTTAATTCTGCATAAGCAAAACTAGCCTCATGTAATTGCAAGCCACCTTTTATGTTTCCTTTATCTGGACCATGGCACAAATAGCATTTATCAGACAAAATTGGTTTTACATGCTGATTAAAATCTACTTTTTCTGGTAAGTTGTTATATTCTACAGCAACCAACTCTGGTAAGTCTGGACCTCCACAAGAACACAATAACAAAAAAACACCACTTATAATTAACAGTATCTTATTTTTTAACATAAAATTTGACGATTATTTAACATCTCAAAAATAAAATAACTTGTAGCCATTTTATTGACCAAATCAGCTTATAAAATATACATTTCCGTTATGTTCAGTTTTTATCTAGTGATATAATCTACTAAAATTTGCTATTTTAGTAGAGATTTAAGTAGTTGTTTAGAAAAGTGTCTAGTTTTAGAAAAATACTAAATCAGCTATTTTAGAAGAATAAGTACTAATTATGATAGAAATTCTACAATCTTTAAGGTTAACTTTACTTAACACTGGCTATGCAAAATTAGGTACATCATGGAATTTTGACAATGTTATTAGTCCGTTTACCAGAATGTATTACATTACAAAAGGCACTGCTAAAGTGTACCATAATGATGGAGTTTACATTTTAAAGCCTGGCTACATATACTTAATTCCTAGCTATACTTATGCTAGGTATATTTGTGAGGATTACCATGAGCAATATTACATTAGTTTTTTAGAGGAAATTAATAATGGCTTGTCTATATACAATTTTAAAAATTTTGAATACGAAGTAAAAGCAGATGAAAAAAGCTTGTATTATTTTAAAAGATTGGTTGACTTAAATGCCAATAGGGAAATTAAAAATAGTGATCCTAAAACGTATGATAATAGACCTACACTGTTAGACTTTATTAAACAAAATGAAAATTTAACCACAAAAGAGTTTATAGAAACCCAAGGAATATTAAATATATTAATATCTAAATTTATAACAAATAATAAACTCCCTAAAGAAATAAACCTAACCAACTCTAATTTAAACCAAATACTAAACTACATTAATAAAAATCTTCATTTACCAATTACTATAGATGAGCTTGCTAATAAGTGCCATTACAGTACAGATTATTTTTCTAAGTTATTTTTACAAACTTATGGTATTAGACCTAATAAATACATACAAACCAAAAGAATAGAGCGTGCACAACTACTGCTATTAACAACAAACGACTCTATAGAAGAGGTGGCACAAAAGGTTGGTTTTGAAAATGTATCATACTTTTCTAGATCTTTTAAAAAGCATACAGAAAAAACACCTGCTTCTTTTAGAAAGGAGCAGGTGAATATATAAATGTAATAAGGTTATTATGTATTAAAACTTACGTTCTTTTCTACCTCGCATTTTATTAGCTTCTCTATCATTTAAAAACTTTTCTTTAACAGGATCCCAATCTAAATCTCTACCTAAATTATACGCAATATTAGCAATATTACATACTGTTGCAGAACGGTGACCTGTTTCTACATCACAAATAGGTTGAGTTCTATTTTTTATAGAAGTAATCCAATCTTGGTAGTGATTCCCTTTTGTGTCATACAATTTTGTATCAGACGAGGTTAACTCTGCGTTTATTAAATTTTGAGGTGTAGTCTCAAAATAGTTACGGCTTATGTCCATATTCCCTTTAGACCCTATAAAACGTACACCCCATTTTCTACCAAAGTCTTGGTGTATCATTTCTACTCCATTATCATAATACATTTTTAAACCTCTAACAGCTGTTCTATCTGTTGGCGGCACATACTTAACTGGTCCTGATCTATCCATACCCAATGCCCATTGTACAATATCAAACATATGAGCTCCCCAATCACAAAGTATACCACCACCTACTTCTTCATAAAGTCTCCAGTCTGGCCAAAAATCAACATCGTTACGAGAAGGTGCTAACCTGTGGTTATAGTCTAATAAAGGTGCAGGTCCGCACCAATTGTTCCAATTTACCTCACCTGGTAGTGTTTCTGCTTTTAAATTGTATGGTACTGCAGGGTCTCCTACATTTACAAGTACCTGTTTTATATCTCCCAAGTAACCATTTCTAACAAGTTCACAGGCTCTTCTAAAATTTTTGTTAGAACGTTGCATACTACCAGTTTGCAATATTTTACCTGTTTTTTTTGCTGTTTTAACTAAATCTATACCCTCATTAATATTATGAGTTAAAGGTTTTTCACAATAAACATCTTTACCTGCCTTCATAGCGTCTATAGCTTGTATTGCATGCCAATGATCCGGTGTTGCAATAACCACAGCATCTATATCATTACGGTTTAACAACTCCTTGTAATTTGTGTATGTAGAAACTCCATTGTAACTATTTTGGTTTCTTTTGTCTGCATAAATTTTATTTACGGTACCTTTAAACCATTCATTTTTAGTAGACCAAACATCACACGCTGCCACAATTTGTGAGTTGGTAACACCCACAAAATTATTAGCCAACCCCCTACTTTGTTTTCCTAAGCCAATAAATCCAATATTAACTCGGTCGCTTGGAGCAACAAACCCTCTTCCAAAAATATGCCTTGGCAAAATAGTAATGGCTCCTGTTGCTAAAGCTGTTTTTGTAATAAAACCTCTTCTAGATATGTTAGATTTTGTTTTTGGTTTTTTAGTACTTTTTTTGTCCTTCATAGTTATAGGTTGTTATTTTTATTAGTTATAAGGTATGTTACTAAATTTAGTTATTTAGTTTCATAAAATTAGCTATACTATGGTTTGTCTAGTAATAGTAGTGTTTAAAATTGTAACATAAATGGTTAATTTTAAGGGAATAGAAAAAAAATCCGAAAACCATAAGTTTTCGGATTATAGATGAAGTAATAAACTTTTTATTTTTTTTCTTGAAGAATAGTTACTAGTTCTGACGGGTTAGCCACATAAGTTGTTCTTTCTTCAAAATATTTTTCTTTTAAATTAATGGGGTTACCGGCTACTAGCAAATGTGCAGATGTATTATTAAGTATCTCTTCAATTTTATCTTTTACTCTATCGGGTATTGTGGTAATAAACATTGTAAGCATTAAATTTGGCTTCACAATTTGTTGCACAGATTTTAAATTTTCTAGTGGTACATGTTGCCCTAAATAATAAACATTCCAGCCTAAGTCTTTTGCTATATATTGCGCAAGTAATAATCCTATTTCATGATGTTCATTTTCTGGTAAAAACATTACTATTTTAGATGCATCTGATTCTGGCAAGGTCAAATTATCAATAGCAGCTATAACTTTTTGTCTAATTAAATTAGAAACAAAATGCTCTTGAGCGGGCATCACTTTGTCTATACCCCAAAGCACTCCTATTTGGTTTAAAAAAGGATAAATTAGATCTGAAACCGTTTGTAAAAGTCCTTTATTTAAGATATGACCATCTAAAATTTTCACAAATTCTCGTTCATTCATTTCTAACAAGCACAACATTAAAGCCGTAAGTACATCACCATCTATAGGCTTTAATAAAACCTCTGTTACATTGGCGTGCAACTCTTCATTAGACATCTTATCTATCTTAGATATTTTAAAACCATTCCTATGTAAAATACTAACGTTTAATAACTTACGCAACAACTCATCTGTATAATATCTAATGTTAGTATCGGTACGCTCTGGTTGTACAAAGGAATATCTGCTCTCCCACTTTCGTAGAGTGTGTGCATTAATACCAGTTAATGTGGCTACCTGAGACATTGAATAACTACCCATTTGTTTACAATTTTCTGTTTGCAAAAATAATTGAAAAATACACTCAAATCATATTTTGTCTAATTTTTTATTCTTTTTACTAGACATTTTAAAATAATTTAATACATTTGTCTAACAATAACCTTATAAAAGTTAGACAATATGAAAATTAAAATTTATTTTTCGGCATTAGTTCTTTTCTTATTTGCATTCACATCTTGTAATGATGATGATGACACACCTCAAGAAAAAGAAGCTCAATTAAACATTGTAGAGACGGCATCTGGCACGGATGCGCTTAGCTCTTTGGTTGCTGCTTTAGCAAAATCTGACGAGAGTCCAAACTCAGACTTAATATCTGCTTTAAGCGGTACAGGTCCTTTTACAGTTTTTGCACCTACAAATGATGCATTTACAGCATTATTTGCAAGTTTAGATGGTTATTCTTCTTTAGATGATTTTGATACAGAAGAAGAAAAAGCTTTATTGGCTTCTATTTTAAAGTACCATGTTGTTGCTGGTGCAGCTGTTGCATCTAGCGACTTAACAGACGGACAAACTGTTACAACGCTACAAGGAGATGACTTAAGCATTACGCTTAATAATGGCGTATTTGTAAGTGATGCTTCAGATACAGATGCACAAGTTGTTACGGCAGATGTAGATGCCACAAACGGTATAGTACACGTTATAAATAAAGTTTTGTTACCTCAAGCCGTAATAGACGCCATTAACTTAGGAACCTTAGTTGATGTAGTTGTAGGCAGTGATGCACTTACTGTTTTAGAAGCTGCTGTTATTAAAGCTGGTTTAGTAGACACATTAAACTCTGATGGGCCTTTTACTGTATTTGCTCCTACAGATACTGCATTTATTGCTCTTTTAGATATGTTAGGAGATGATTATACTTCTTTAGATGACTTTGATACTGATGAAGAAATACAATTATTAAAAGATATTTTATTATACCACGTAGTGCCTGCAAAAGTATTATCTACAGATTTAGCCGCTGGTGAAGTAGGTACTGCCTTGGCAGACAATACTATTGAAGTAGTAGATAACGAAGGTACTTTTGTTATTTCTGATGCATCAGATGTTAATGCCAATATTTCTGCTGTAGATATTATGGCCTCTAATGGTGTTGCTCATGTTATAGATAAAGTATTACTACCACAGTCTGCAGTAGATTTTATTGCTGATCAACAACCAACTATTGTAGAATTAGCAATAGCTACTAATGATTTGTCATTATTGGTTGGTGCTTTGCAACAAGCAGATGCTGGTTTGGTAGATTTATTAGGTACAGAAGGGCCATTTACAGTTTTTGCACCTACAAACGCTGCATTTGCTGCTTTATTAGAAGAGTTAGGAGATGATTACAACGAATTAGCTGATTTTGATACTGAAGAAGAAAAAACAATGTTAGCTACAATTTTAAAATATCACGTAGTGGCAGGAACGGCTGCATTTTCTACAGATTTAAGTAATGAGCAAATGATTGCAACTGCACAAGGTGAAGAAGTTTCAGTTAATTTAACTGGTGGCGTATTTATACAAGATGCTACAGATACAGACGCAGCGGTAACTACTGCTGATATTGAAGCAAAAAATGGAGTTATACACATTATAGATAAGGTGTTATTACCACAAGAAATTGTAGATGCTTTACAACCTAATATCGTTGAACTTGCAATTGCAACAGACGATTTATCCTTATTAGTAACTGCTCTACAACAAGCAGATGCTGGCTTGGTAGAACTACTAGGTATGGAAGGACCGTACACGGTATTTGCACCTACAAACGCTGCTTTTGAAGCTTTGTTAGAAGATTTAGGGCCAGATTATACAAGCTTAGCAGATTTTGATACTGAAGATGAAAAAACACTTTTAGCAAACATACTTAAATACCATGTAGTATCTGGAGCTGCTGTATTATCATCAGACCTAACAGACGGACAAATGGTAACTACTGCCCTAGGACAAGATGTTACTGTTAACTTAACGGGTGGTGTATTTATTACAGATGCTACAGATAGTAATGCAGAAGTTACTACAGCAGATGTAGAAGCTAGCAATGGTGTTGTACATATTATAAATAAAGTGTTAATGCCAGATACTCATTAACATTAAATTAAGTTAACCTGTTGGTTGGGTTAATTTGGTTGTTGTACCGGTGATGTAAAAATCACCGGTTTTTAATATTATATTTAAAAACAAATAGTATCTTAGGAAGATACTTGTTAACAATCTATGAAAAAAATAATCATTATAGGCTCTGGTTTCTCTTCATTATCTGCTAGTTGTTACTTAGCTAAAGCAGGTTATGACGTTACTATACTAGAAAAAAACACAACAACTGGTGGTAGAGCTAGACAATTAAAAACAAATGGTTTTGTTTTTGATATTGGTCCAACTTTTTATTGGATGCCGGATGTTTTTGATAAGTTTTTTGCTGATTTTAATAAAAAAACAAGTGATTATTATCAATTAGACCAGTTAAATCCTGCTTACCAAATTTATTTTGGTAAAAAAGATGCTATTTCTATCTCTGAAGATTTTAACGAAACTAGAGATACGTTTGAGAAAATAGAACCAGGTAGCGGTAAACAATTAGAGCGGTTTATAAACAAAGCACGCATTAATTACGACATTGCTATAAAAAAGCTTGTTTACAACCCAGGAGAGAATATATTTGAGATTATAAACCGCAAAACAATAACTAAGTTGTACGAGTTTATTTTAACAATTAAAAATCAGGTATCTGGTTATGTAAAAAATGATAAGCTACGTAAAGTTTTAGAGTTTCCCGTTTTATTTTTAGGAGCAAAACCAAGTAACACACCATCTTTTTACAATTTTATGAACTATGCAGATCTAAAACTTGGTACTTGGCACCCACAAGGTGGTATGTATAAGGTTGTAGAAGGTATGCAAACATTAGCACAAAGCTTAGGTGTAAAAACCATTACAGATAGCCCTGTTTTAAAAATAGACATTAAAGATGGTAAAGTAAAAGGTGTAGAGAGCAAAAGTGGATACCTAGAATGTGATATTCTTTTAAGTGGTGCAGACTACCACCACACAGAAACTTTACTTCCTAAACAATACAGACAATACACAGAGAGCTACTGGGACAAAAAAATATTTGCCCCTTCTGCTCTATTATTTTTTGTGGGTTTCAACAAAAAAATTGAAGCAGTAAATCATCATACTTTATTTTTTGATACTGATTTTGAAGAGCACGCTAAAACTATTTATGACACTAAAGAATGGCCAAACAAACCATTGTTTTATGCTAGTTTTCCTAGTAAAACAGATGCTACCAGTGCACCAAGTGGTAAAGAAGCTGCTATTTTTTTAGTTCCAATTGCTCCAGATATTAAAGATACAAATGAGCTAAGGGAGCATTATTTTAATCAAATTATAGAAAGAGTTGAAATACTTACAGACCAAAGTTTAAAAGAGGATATTTTGTTTAAAGAATCCTACTGTGTAGATAATTTTAAAGATGATTACAACTCATACAAAGGTAATGCCTATGGTTTAGCAAATACATTATTGCAAACCCATATTTTAAGACCCAAATTAAAAAGTAAAAAAATAGACAATTTATATTTCTGCGGACAATTAACTGTTCCAGGTCCAGGTGTGCCACCATCATTAATTTCTGGCAAAGTAGTAAGTGAACTAATTTTAAAACACAGTAAATAATGAAAGCTCTGTTTGATTCTTCTAGCGTTAATTGTAGCAAATTAATAACCACAACGTATAGTACATCATTCTCTATAGGTATAAAACTTTTTGCCCCATCTATTAGACCAGCAATATATGCTATATATGGTTTTGTAAGGTATGCAGATGAGATTGTTGATACTTTTCATGATTACGATCAAGAAATACTTTTAAATGAGTTTGAAGAAGAATACAGAAAATCTCTTGTACGTAAAATAAGTTTAAATCCTATAATTAACTCTTTTCAAGAAGTGGTTTTAAAATATGAACTACAAGAGTATGTAGACGCATTTTTAACTAGTATGCGTTTTGATCTTAATAAAACCGAATACAGCACAAGAGAAGAGTATAAAGAATATATTTATGGTTCTGCAGATGTTGTTGGCTTAATGTGTTTACGTGTTTTTGTAAACAATGATAATGAAAGGTTTAACCACTTAAAAGAATCTGCTCAGTACTTAGGGTCTGCTTTTCAAAAAGTAAATTTTTTAAGAGATTTTAAAGATGATATTAATGAGTTAGGAAGATCTTATTTTCCGGAGTTAAATACTAACACCCTTACTCACACAGCTAAAGATCGTATTTTACAAGATATAGAAAACGATTTTGCAGAAGCTTATAAAGGTATTGTACAACTTCCTTTAGAAAGTAGATTAGGAGTTTTTGTAGCTTATAAATACTACTCTAAGTTACTTAATAAATTAAAAAAGGCAGATACCAGTAGTATTATGAATAGTAGAATACGCATTTCTAACCCGCTAAAGTTTTTAATTTTAACCAAAGCATATATTAGATTTAAATTTAATATCATATAAAGTATTTTCTTATAACTTTATAGTTTATTAGTACGGACTTTTAAACTTAGTTAATGAAATTATTTTTTCTCTTGTTTGCTATAATCTATAATCAATATACAGATTGTTCTAATTTAGACAATGTTAGAAATACATTTCATACTATAAAAACTAATAATGATTTAAAGCAATTTATAGAAGCTAGTAAAAAAATTAATTGCAATAAAGTGACACCCTACATAGCCTCATGCACTATGAAAAAAGCAGAGTTTACCGTGTGGCCTTTTAGAAAATTAGCATATTTTAATGAAGGTAAAAAAACATTAGAAGATTATATAAAAACATATCCTAATGATATTGAAGCTAGGTATGTAAGGTACTTAGTGCAAAATAACATTCCTAGTTTTTTAGGGTATAACACAAGAATTGCAGCAGATAAAAAATTTATTTTAGATAATTTAAACGCATCCCCGTTACCTAAAAGCTACAAAAAAGTAATTTTAAAAAATATAAATACAATAAGCCCAAATTAATGAAAATAGTACTTTTTATACTAGTTACAGTTGTTACATTTACTGTTATGGAAGTTATTACTTGGCTAACTCACAAATACGTAATGCACGGTTTTTTATGGATTTTACATGAAGACCATCATCAGCCAAAATACCCACACCCTTTTGAAAAAAATGATTTGTTTTTTGTAATATTTGCAATACCAAGTATTGCTTTATTTTTCTTTGGTATTAGACCTGAACTAAACTTTATGTTTTTTATTGGATTAGGCATTTTATTTTATGGCATTGCTTACTTTTTAATACATGATGTTTTAATACACCAACGTTTTAAGTGGTTTAAAAAAACTAAAAATAAATATTTAATAGGCTTACGTAAAGCACACAAAGTACACCACAAACACTTAGGTAAAGAACACGGAGAGTGTTTTGGAATGTTATATGTCCCAAAAAAATATCACAAACAATACAAACCTTAATGAAGCCCCTTTTTTACCTACTTATAAATTTTGCCTGTATTAGTATACCTTTTATTGCTAGCTTTTACCCAAAACACGCTTTTTACAAAAAATGGGAAGCATTTTTTAAAGCCTGTATACCGGTAGCTTTGTTTTTTATAATTTGGGATTACTGGTTTACCGCCATAGGTGTTTGGGGCTTTAATAAAGATTACCTTAGTGGTATATTTTTAGGTAAATTACCTATTGAAGAAATATTATTTTTTATTGCAATACCATATGCATGCGTTTTTACATACTTTGCTTTATTATATTTAATAAAAAATAATCCATTACAAAAAATTGAAAAACACATTACATTTACAATAATTGCTGCTTGTTTAATTACCGCTTTATTTAACTTAAACAAGTTATACACGTGTACAACTGGTATTTTAGCCGTCCTTTTTTTAGTTTATTTGTACTATAAAAAAACAAACCTTAGCTATCATTATTTAACTTATTTAATAATTATACCATTTTTTTTAGCCAGTAATGGTTTGTTAACTGGCAGTTTTTTAGAGTCTCCTATTGTTTGGTATAACAATGCAGAAAATTTAGGTGTTAGAATAGGTACTATACCTGTAGAAGATTGTTTTTACGGACTTGTACTTATTTTTATGAATATTGAGTTGTTTCGTTACTTTAACAAACAAAATCAATAATTAATCTTCTATACCTTCTTTATAGACTTTTAGTGCTCTCTCTCGGGCTGCTTTATGCTCTACCATTGGCTCCGGATAATTAAAACCATCCAACTCAGGAATCCAATGCTTTACATATTTAAAATCTTTATCAAACTTTTTTAATTGTGTTATAGGGTTAAATATTCTAAAATACGGAGCAGCATCACAACCAGTACCTGCTGCCCATTGCCAATTGCCATTATTAGAGGCCAACTCATAGTCTAACAACTTTTTAGCAAAATAGGCCTCTCCCCACTGCCAATCTATTAATAAATGCTTACATAAAAAGCCAGCAGTAATCATACGCACTCTATTGTGCATATAACCTGTTTTGTTTAACTGTCTCATACCAGCATCTACCATAGGATAACCAGTATTACCAGAACACCATTTTTCAAAATCGTCTTTATTGTTACGCCATTTTATACCATCGTACTTAGATCTAAAATTTTGGGTAACAACCTTTGGAAAATGAAATAAGATTTGAGTAAAAAATTCTCTCCAAACCAATTCACTTAAAAACACACTTTCTAAACCATCTAAACCTCTAATTAATTTGCGTACACTTACGGTTCCAAAACGCAAGTGTGGGCCTAAATACGTTGTTATATTATCAGACGGAAAATCTCTTTTTTCTGCATAAACATCTAAATGCTCTAAATTGTATGGTTCTACAGTTATATTAGATGCGCTAAATCCTAAATTTTCTAATGAAGGAAAGTCTGCATTAAACTCTAATAATTTACCTTTAAAATCACATTTCTTATCTTCAATTAGGTCTGGAGTAAATTTAGATAGCCATTTATTTTTATAAGGAGTATAAACTGTATAGGGATCACCGTCATTCTTTAAAACATCATCCTCTTCAAAAATAACACTGTCTTTATAAGACTTAACCTCTATAGATTTATCGTTTAAAAATGAAGTTATTTTCTGATCTCTTTCTCTTGCATATGGCTCATAGTCTTTATTGAAAAAAACACGCTCTACATTGTATGTACTTACTATTTTTTTCCAAGCAAGTTCTGGTGTTGTATGCAAGCATAGTACACTACTATTATATTCTTTTAAAGCTAAATTTATAACCGATAAAGTTTTATGTATAAACGTTACTCTTGCATCATCTTCATCTAGTTCATTTAAAATATTTTTATCAAAAATAAAAACAGGAAGTACGGAATTACCAGATTTTAATGCATTACACAGTGCCGTATTGTCTTCAATTCTTAAATCTCTCCTAAACCAAAAAACAGAAATTTTATCACTCATAAAAACTATAATTATGCTTGTATCAAAAATAAGGCCTATTCACGTAAAAAGCTATTATATACTATGCTAATGCATATATTAAAGACACAAAATATCAAATTAAAAAGTTTATTTATCTATAGCACATAGTTATATTTGTGCTATATATTATTTTACCAATGGCTACGTGGCGGAATTGGTAGACGCGCTACCTTGAGGGGGTAGTGTTCTTAAGAACGTGCTGGTTCGACTCCAGTCGTAGTCACAAAAAAAGCGCTTTTTACAAAGCGCTTTTTTATTTTTTCAATCTATATTTTATTCTTTCAACAGTTTATCTAATAATTTTCGTGTTTTTTCGCTATTCCAATTTTTTGCACCTGTTTCTTTAATTATAATTTTTCCGGATTTATTTAATACAAATGTTGTTGGAATTACTGTATGTTTAAGCTCTTTTGGTAACATGTAATTAGAATAATACACATTAAAACTAAAATTGTTGTCGTTTAAATATGCCTTTACTTTGTTTACCTTATCGCTTGCTAAAAAAATAAACTCTACATCATTTTTATAGTCAGTATATAACTTTTGTAAACTTGGCATTTCTGCTACACAAGGCGGACACCAAGTTGCCCAAAAATTGATAAAAATTACTTTACCTTGGTAATTATTTAAATTGAAGTTATTGCCGTTGGCGTCTACAAATTTCCAATTAAAATTTTGCACCATAACTTGTTCTTGTTCATTTAGAACAGTTGCACTTCCCGAAAAAACTCTGCTTGTAAAAACCTTTACTTTAAATCCTAACGGCGTAAATACTATAGCAATTAAAAGTACATAAAAAACAATATTTAATATTCTTTTTTTAGTAATAGACATTTTATTTGGCTAAAAGTTTGTCTATAGTTTGGTATACTTTATTGTTATCCCAGTTAGATATGCCTTCCTCATAAATAACAATATTACCTTGTTTATCTATAACGTAACTAGATGGTACTTTTGTTGTATTTACAGCGTGTTTAGCATCAATAATTAAATAAGTAACAGGAAAATTAAATTTTTTAAGCTGCATAAATTCTTCTACCACATCTTTTTCCTCATTAGTAATTATATAAAAATCTACTTTATTTTTATAGTCGTTATAAAACTTTTGTATGGATTGTAGTTCGGCTTCACAATGCACTTTCCACGAAGCCCAATTGTTTATGAAAATTACATTTCCTTTAGATTTGGTAAAATTAAATAAGTTATGGTCTTCATCTTTTAAAACCCAGTCATAATCTGTTACCTTTTTCTGATTTTCTTTAGTAATAACAGAAGGAGCAGTTGCTACCATATTGTTTAAAAATATTTTTCCCATATGCCCTAAGGGAGTCCAAAAAAATGCTGCTACAAGAAGCATTATTAAAAGAGTAAAAACTGTTTTCTTTTTCATTTTATATTGTATAATAACCCCTAAAATAGGAAGATAAATTCATATAAAAATAAAAACTCCCGAATTACTTCGGGAGTTTTCTTTTATTAAAACAAACTTGGCTTATGCCGCGTTTTCTTTTTTAATTACATTTAACGCAGAACCTTCTCTGTACCAATCTATTTGAGGTTGATTGTACGTGTGGTTTAGTTTAATAACATCTTTACTACCATCTGCATGAACTAACTCTAAAGTTAATTGTTTGTCTGGCGCAAATTCTGCTATGTCTACAAAGTTAAATGTATCATCTTCTTGAATTAAGTCATAATCTGCTTCATTAGCAAATGTTAAACCTAACATACCTTGTTTTTTAAGGTTTGTTTCATGAATACGTGCAAAAGACTTAACTATTACCGCTGCAACACCTAAATGTCTTGGCTCCATAGCTGCGTGCTCACGAGAAGATCCTTCTCCATAGTTATGGTCTCCCACAACTACAGATCTAACACCTGCAGCTTTGTATGCACGTGCGGTATCTGGAACACCACCGTACTCTCCTGTTAATTGGTTTTTAACAAAGTTTGTTTTTTTACCAAAAGCGTTAACAGCTCCAATTAAACAGTTGTTAGAAATATTATCTAAATGCCCACGGAAACGTAACCAAGGACCAGCCATAGAAATGTGGTCTGTTGTACATTTGCCAAAAGCTTTAATAAGCAATTTAGCTCCTATTAAACTTTCATCTTTAATAGGCGTAAATGGCTCTAATAATTGTAATCTTTCAGAATCTGGAGAAACTTTAACCTCTACACCAGAACCATCTTCATCTGGAGCTAAGTAACCAGCATCTTCTACATCAAAACCTTGTGGTGGCAACTCTATACCTAATGGCATATCTAATTTTACCTCTTCACCATCTTCGTTAATTAATGTATCGTTCATAGGATCAAAATCTAAACGACCAGATATTGCTATTGCAGCAACCATTTCTGGAGAACCAACAAATGCGTGTGTATTTGGGTTACCATCTGCTCTTTTAGAGAAGTTACGGTTAAATGAGTGCACAATTGTGTTTTTCTCATCACCTTTAGCATCACTTCTGTCCCATTGCCCAATACAAGGACCACAAGCATTAGTAAATACTGTTGCTCCTAAATTTTCAAAAATTTCTAAAATACCATCTCTTTCTGCAGTAAAACGAATTTGCTCTGAACCTGGATTGATACCAAAATCTGATTTTGGCTTAATTTTTTTATCTACTGCTTGCTTAGCAATAGAAGCTGCTCTTGTTAAATCTTCGTAAGAAGAGTTAGTACATGAACCTATTAATCCCCAATCTACTTTTAAAGGCCAGTCATTTGCTTTTGCCTTTTCTCCTAACTCACCAACTGGTGTAGCTAAATCTGGAGTAAAAGGTCCGTTTAAATGAGGTCTTAACTCATCTAAATTAATTTCTATAACCTCATCAAAATATTGCTCTGGATTAGCGTAAACTTCTGGGTCTGCAGTTAAGTGCTCTTTTACTTCATTTGCTGCATCTGCAACATCATTACGGTCTGTTGCACGTAAATAACGTTCCATAGACTCATCATAACCAAATGTAGATGTAGTTGCACCCACTTCTGCACCCATATTACAAATTGTACCTTTACCAGTACAAGAAAGGTTTTTAGCACCTTCTCCAAAATATTCTACAATTGCACCTGTACCACCTTTTACAGTTAAAATACCTGCAACTTTTAATATAACGTCTTTTGCTGATGTCCAACCAGAGATATTACCAGTTAATTTAACACCAATTAATTTTGGAAACTTTAGTTCCCAAGCCATACCTGCCATAACATCTACAGCATCTGCACCACCAACACCTATAGCAACCATACCTAAACCACCAGCGTTAACTGTATGAGAATCTGTACCAATCATCATTCCGCCAGGAAATGCATAATTTTCTAAAACTACTTGGTGAATAATACCTGCTCCTGGTTTCCAGAAACCAATACCATACTTATTAGAAACAGACTCTAAAAAGTTAAATACCTCTGCACTTGTTGTGTTTGCAACTTTTAAATCTGGTGCAGCACCACTTTTAGCTTGAATTAAGTGATCACAGTGTACTGTTGTAGGAACTGCAACTTTTGGCTTACCAGCTTGCATAAACTGTAATAATGCCATTTGTGCGGTGGCATCTTGACAAGCAATACGGTCTGGTGCAAAATCTACATAATCTTTACCTCTTGTAAATTTAGTATTAGGTTTACCATCCCATAAGTGAGAATACAATATTTTTTCTGAAAGTGTAAGTGGCTTTCCTACTATTTCACGAGCCATATCTACTCGTTCAGCCATACGGGCATAAACCCCTTTTATCATATCAATGTCAAATGCCATTCCTTTTAGTTTTGAGTTTAATTTATTGCAATTCCACAAAATTAATAAAATCTAAAGGGTAAACGAAGAAATTAACCAACGATTCATGTTATTTTGCTAAAAAAACAAAAAAAAGTACCTGTAAAAATGAATGCATCATTTTTTACTTAAAATTTTATCAAATTGTTTACGAAAACGTTTGAAATTGATTTTTCTTTAATTTAGAATAATTTAGCAATAATTTGTTCTTCAGAGATATTTTCTGCTTCTGCCTTGTAATTTTTAATTATTCTGTGTCTAAGAATACCAGTTGCCACAGATTGAACGTTCTCTATATCTGGTGAAAATTTACCATTAATAGCAGCGTGTGCTTTTGCTGCCAATATTAAATTTTGTGAAGCTCTTGGCCCTGCTCCCCAATCTATATATTGTTTAACATAATCGGTAGCTGTTTCTAGATTAGGTCTAGTACTATTTACCAATTTAACGGCATATTCTACAACATTGTCTGGCACTGGAATTTTGCGCACTAAATGTTGTACCGCTACAATTTCTTCTGCACTAAAAAGGGCATTAATTACCGGTTTATTGTCTGATGTTGTACGTTTAACAACCTCTATTTCTTCTGCTACAGATGGGTATTGTAATTCTATAGCAAACATAAACCTATCTAACTGTGCTTCTGGCAAAGGATATGTACCTTCTTGCTCTATAGGGTTTTGTGTTGCTAGCACAAAATAAGGAAGATCTAATTTGTAATGGTTACCAGCTATTGTTACAGCCCTTTCTTGCATTGCTTCTAAAAGAGCCGCTTGCGTTTTAGGCGGTGTTCTGTTTATTTCATCTGCTAAAATAATATTAGAAAAAATAGGGCCTTTAATAAATTTAAAGTTTCTTTTTTCGTCTAATATTTCACTACCCAAAATATCACTAGGCATTAAATCTGGCGTAAACTGTATGCGTTTAAAATCTAACCCTAAGGTTTGGGCTATTGTATTTACCATTAAGGTTTTTGCTAAACCGGGCACGCCAACCAATAAAGAATGGCCACCTGTATAAATAGATAATAAAATTTGATCTATTACTACATCTTGCCCAACTATAACTTTAGCAATTTCTTGCTTTAGTGCTTGGTGTTTTTCAACTAGATTTTTAACAGCAGTTACGTCTGACATAAAGTTTTACTATTTTTTAAACCAGTTGTTTTTAAACTCGCAATCTTTATTGTCTTTATTAATACTTACATAAGTATCATTAATATGTTCTACCATCCATTTTTGTATAGCGTCTACTCTTTTTTGCGTTAACGCTAACTCCTGAATTTTAGTATAATCTTGTGCAAAATCTGCTACGTGCTCATCATACCTATTGGTAATTTTCATTATCTTATACTTTTTTGCACCACCCTGCTGCTCTACCTCTAAAATTGGCATAGAGATTTCATTATCTTTAATATCTCTAACTTGGTTATACAACTCAGGCTGCATTTTAGTAAGCTCAAACTTAGTTCCAAAATCTTGTGGGTTTCTTAATTGCCCCCCTTCGTATTTTGTTTCTTTCTGATCAGAAAAATTTAAAGCAGCTTCTGCAAATGTTAATTCTCCATCTAAAATTCTCTGTCTAATCTTCTCTAACTCTATCCTAGCTTCTTCTAGTCTTTCATCAGATACTTTAGGAGCCATAAGAATATGTCTTACATCTCTTTCCTGACCTCTAATTTTTTCTAGGTAAATAATATGAAATCCAAACTTAGTTTCAAAAGGCTCAGAAACTTCTCCCTCTTTTAGACCAAAAGCTACATCTTTAAATTCTTTAACAAAATTAGTTTCTTTAGTAAGTTTATAAAAACCACCATTAGATCTAGAACCTTCATCTTCAGATGAAATAATTGCTTTAATTTTAAAACTAGAACCACCTTCTAAAACATCTTCTCTTATTTTATTAAGCTTATCTATTACTTTTTGTTTTTCCTCATCACTAGCTTCTGGTTGCTTTACAATTTGTGCAATCTCTAACTGTGCACCAAAAACTGGTCTTTCTTCTTTTGGTATCTTTTTGTAAAACTGTCTTACTTCTTCTGGAGTAATCTCTATTTCTTCTACAATTTTTTGCTGCATTCTTTCAGACAACATTCTTAGCTTATTAATTTTAAAAAGATCTTCTCTTAATGCTTCTTGAGAGTCTTTTTTATAATACTTAAGTAATTTGTCCATAGAACCAATTTGCCCTACTAAACCTTGTATTTGTCTTTCACTTGTTGCATTAACTTCATCATCAGAAACCAACAAACTATCTTGTACTGCTTGGTGTGCGTACAAACGGTCTTCCATTAATTTACCTAACAAACCACATTTAGTTACATCATCTTCAGAAACACCTTGACTACGTAAATCTATAAGTGTTTTTTCTATATCAGAATCTAATATTACATAATCACCCACAACGGCAGAAACACCATCTAATTTTACTCTTTTAAAGTTAGATTTTATAGTGTCTTGTGCAATTTGCACAACATCATCTGCTTGCTCTTGTTCTTGCATTGCATTAGCTGTAAACGTAACAGTTAATAACATTGCAAGTAAAAAAGTAATGTTGTTATTCTTGTTTTTCATATATCTCAAATTCCTTATTTTTAATAGCTTCATCTATAATATCTACTTCTAGTTTCCTTAAGTATTCTAGTCTTCTACGGTTTAATAAAACACGTTTAATTGTTGGCGTAATATACTGTAAAGGTGCAGGTTCGTTTTTATTTAACATATCTACAACCTTGGTCAAATATACCCCTAATGAATCTTGCATCTCAAAAAATTGTGCTTTTTTTAAGTATTGGTCTTCATTTTCTGATGTTAAAGGAGGTATTTCACTCTTTAACCTAGAGGCTTCTACCCAAACCGAATCGTTAAAATTAACTTTTCTAAATTGTACACTAATAGAGTCTAAATACATACGGTCTTTATCTGTAAACCCTTTTAATTTTTCTATTACTGCAGATTTATTTAAAAATTGTGGTGGTAACTCTACATAACGCACTCTTACAATTTTCTCGTTAAGCTTAAAATTTTCTTTTTCTTTTTCATAAAAAGTATTTAACTCCTCTTTGCTTATAACGGTGTCTTGTTCTTTTTGCACCAGAGCTTCTTTGTAAGCTCCAGTGTATAAATCTGTTTTGTAATTTGCCACAAGCCTATCAAACTCCGCCAATTGCTCTTCAGACAGGTTTACTTTAGATTTTGACATTAATAACTGCTTAGAAGCCCAATTATTAATGTAATTGGTTACCAAAGTGGTGCTATCTTCTTTTGAGGTGTTTTTTGGTATTAAATCTTGTATATCTTCTTTATACAAAAAGTTTTCTCCTACCCTTGCTATGGCAACCTTGTCTTTATCACTAACAAAAACACCTTGGCATGAGCTAAGTGTTAACGTGCCATAAAGTATTCCTAACAAGAAAACTAACTTATTTATATGTTGCATAAATTGGTGCATCACGCAAAAATAACAATTAGATGTTGCGATACAAGATTTATTGTAAAATGATTAACACTTTTTGGCACTAAATACTAAAAAAAAGTAAATTTTACTGCAAAAAACAAGCATTTAGATTAACAGGAGTATTTTAATTGTTACCTGTTACCTCTAATTTACATAAAGAAATAGTAGTTTTACCTCTAAATATTATTTATATCAACTTAAATTACATGGCTAAACAAATAAAACTTATATGGGATTTTAGAGGCCCAGCTGCAGAAAAAACGGCAGAACATCATGAAATACATTTAAAAGAATTTATTAGTGCCGAAAAACTAGACCTTAATATAACCGGATACACAGTTATAACAGATATGCATAGTATAGCATACTTAGTTGTTAATGAAAAAGAAATGATTGCTGTGAGAGACGCATTAAAACCTCATAGAGGAGAATTATATACTACAAAATGAAACCATACACACTAAGCTTTTTATTATTTGCATTACTATTTTCTTGTAAGGAAAAACAGCAAAAAATAAACCATCCTATTAATTATATTATTGCATCTAAAAGTGATAATATAAAAAAGGTGTTAGATAGCATTACTAATCATGAAGTACAATTTAGATATACCGAAATAAAAAAGACCAATGGTGTTTTTGTGGTTAATAATTTTGATTTTAACACCAATTCAAATAATTACTTTTATCCAGCTAGCTCTGTAAAATTACCTATTGCTGTTTTAACGTTAGAAAAAATATTTGAAAGCGAAGGCTACACTAAGGATACCGAGTTTTTTATTGAAGGTGATACTTTAAAAACAACATTTGCTAAGGAAATTATTAAATTATTTACCTTAAATAACAATGATGCTTACAATAGATTATTTGAGTTTTTGGGTCAGGATTATATTAACCAAAAACTTAAAGAAAAAGGTGTAGAAAATGTTAGAATAGCTCATAGATTAGCTACAGAAGATGCTGATAATGTTACTACAAAACCTTTAGTTATTTATTTAAATGACAGTACAACCATAAATACTAAGGCTATAATTAACAGCCCTATTACTCCTTTACAACTTGATAAGGTAAAAAAGGGTACCGCTTATATTGATAACGACGAAATTCTACAAAAAGAACCTCTAGATTTTAGCCTAAAAAACTATTATAGTATTGATGCTCAACAACAGGTGTTACAGCGCATAATTTTTCCTGAGTCATTTAAAAAAGAGCAGCAATTTAATTTATATGAAGATGATTTATCGTTTTTGACAAAAGTAATGAGCAGCATCCCTAAAGAAGCAAGTTATGCTAAGTTTTTTATGTATGACGATACAAAAAAGCCAATACCAAATAACATAAAAATATACAATAATATTGGTTACAACTATGGCACTTTAACAGACTGTGCTTTTATTGAAGACACAGAAAACGATATTAGTTATATGCTTACAGCAACAATACTGGTAAATAAAAATGAGGTTTTTAATGACAATAACTACGAGTATGAAACTGTGGGAATTCCATTTTTAGCAGAGTTAGGTAGAGAATTTTACAATTACAACCTACAAAAAAAGCAGAACTAAAAATAACCTATTATACTATTTAACGCTTAAACTTGTTATAGTATATAACCAATTTAATATGTAAACTGTTATATTTTCACGGTTTACAGGGTACAAACCTACTTATAGTAATAGCTACATTGCACACTACTATAATAACTAGTAATTTTTAGGAACCAGCTTATGGCAAACGACCAAGAATATTTAAATAACCTAACCAAACAGTTTGAAATTCTTTTAAGCAAGCAAGAGCATTTTGCAAAGGAACTTATGGTTCTTCACAAAGAAATAGAGCGACTCAAAAAAGAGGGTATTCCTAAACAAAAAAGTAGTGAAAAGACTGCAACTATTACAACACCAGAAGTTACTCCTATTACAGAACCTACAGCAGAAAAGCCTACAGTAGAAGAACCTGTTATAGAAGTGACAAAAGATGTTTATAAAGACCCTATTACTGTCCCGAAAAATGCAACTACACAACCTAAACAAAATATAAAAACAAAAATATCTAAACCTAAAGCCAAATCTAATATTGAAAAGTTTATTGGTGAAAACTTACTAAGTAAAATAGGTGTTCTTATTCTAATAATTGGTGTTGCAATTGGCGCAAAATACTCTATAGAAAATAATTTAATTAGTCCGCTAACCAGAATAATTTTAGGTTACTTAACTGGTCTAGGTTTACTTGGTCTGGGCATTAAACTAAAACAAAAATATACAAATTACAGTGCTGTTTTAGTAAGCGGATCTATAGCTATAATGTATTTTATAACGTTTGCCGCTTATAGCTTTTATAATATTCTACCGCAAATACCCGCTTTTGCAATAATGGTAATACTTACTGTGTTTACCATTATTGCTGCTACCAACTACAACAAACAAACCATTGCACATATTGGGCTGGTTGGCGCTTATGCAGTTCCTTTTTTATTAAGTAGCGGCTCTGGTGAAGTTGGTATTTTATTTACGTATATGTCTATAATTAATATAGGCATTTTAACATTGTCATTTAAAAAAGATTGGAAGGGCTTATTCTACTCTGCTTTTATATTTACTTGGTTTATATACGGTTCGTGGTTTTTATTTAGCTATAATTATGACTACTTTACAAAAGCCTTTTTATTCTTGTTTATATTTTTTCTGATATTTTACACAACATTTATAGTTAATAAAATAAAAAAGAACCACGCTTTTAATCCTAGCTCTATTTTAATACTTTTAGTAAACTCTTTTATCTTTTTTGGTTATGGTTTTTACCTACTAAGTTATAATCAAGATTACAAAGGTTATTTAGGCTTATTTACGGTTGCAAATGCGTTGTTGCATTTTATTGCTGGTACTATTTTATACAAACAAAAACTAGCAGATAGCAAGCTTTTATATTTTATATTAGGTATGGTCTTTGTTTTTATCACCATTGCTGTACCTGTACAACTAGACGGTAATTACGTTACTATTTTATGGATTACTATTGCCGCTTTACTTTTCTATATTGGCTCATCAAAAGGCGCTCCTATATTAAAGCAAATCTCTTATCCGTTAATAATATTATCTCTGCTAAGCTTGTTTCAAGATTGGGGAACATACTACTTAGATCATAGTTATTATAGTGATTACGCAGGTAATGTTACTCCACTATTAAACGTAAATTTATTAGGATCTTTACTTAGCATTACCTCTTTGCATTTCATTTATACAACCAATAAAAAACACAATACCAAAAACAACGTTTTATCTTACATTACCCCAATACTATTAATATTAGTAACATTTAATAGTTTCTTTGTAGAAATAATACACTACTTTAATTTAGCTCTAGATAAGTCTAAAATTATAATAGACAAAACAGACATTTATAGCAACCCTATTAATTATGACATTAATAGCTTTAGCATACTAACACTTGTATGCTACACCTTGTTATTCTTTTCTATACTAAGTATTATAAATATTAAAAAGATAAAAAACAGAGCATTAGGTATTGCAAACATTAGCATTAACAGTCTTGTTTTATTTATTTCTTTAACAATTGGTCTACTTATTTTAAGTGACTTAAGAGATAGTTATTTAAATCCGTCTGAATATTACAACTCTGGAAGTATGCACCTTGCAGTAAGGTATATACTTTATGCATTTACAGCACTAATAGTTTACTGTACTTATAGTTACACTAAACAAAGTTTTATGCGCATAAACTTTAAAATTGCGTTTTCTATATTACTTAATATAACAGTACTTTGGGTTTTAAGTAGCGAACTTATTAATTGGATAGACTTGTCTGGTGCAGAACAAACATACGGGCTAGAATTAAGTATTTTGTGGGGTGTATATTCATTCTTTTTAGTAGCAAAAGGAATATGGAAAAAAATAAAATACATACGTATTGGCGGCATAATCCTTTTTGGCGTTACTATTATTAAACTTTTCTTTTTAGATTTAGCCTCTTTAAATACCATATCTAAAACTATTGTTTTAGTTATTTTAGGACTATTAATTTTAGGAGTTTCATTTTTATACAACAAGTACAAAAACAAAATTTTTGATGAATCAAAAACAGAATAAAGCCGTATTATTTTTTTTACTAGTTACTACTGTATTTTATGCACAAATGCAAAAGTATGATGCCAAAATTGAGCTTAAAAACATTACAGATACTTGGCATAATATTGTTTTACCAGATACTGTATTTGCTAATACCCAAGATCATTTAAGTGATATTCGTATTTATGGTATAACTCCAAAAAATGATACTATTGAAGCTCCATACCTTTTTAATTACACATCACCAGAATTAAAAACTAAAACGGTAGAATATAAATTATTAAATGCAAGTACTAAAGATGGTATATACTACTTTACATTAAAAGTACCTTCCAAAGATCCTATAAACCATATAAAATTAGATTTTGAGAATACTAATTTTGATTGGAAAGTTTCGGTTGAAGCTAGTCATCATCAAAAAAAATGGTTTAAAATATATGATGATTATAGAATTGTTGCCATTAAAAATAACCTAACAAATTATAGTTTTACAGACATTAATTTTAGTGCAGCGGAATACACCTATTTTAGAATAGGAATTAAAAGTGATGAAGAACCTATATTAAAAAGAGCAACTTTAGAGCTTAAACAAAAAACAACTGCCAATATTACAGACAGAAAATTAAAGTCTTACAACATTAACGAAGACAAAAAAAACAAAAAAACCATTATTAATGTTAACCTTACAAAAAAGGCTCCCACTCACCAAGTAACAATAAATGTTAGTGATGATATTGACTATTATAGACCTATAAAAATTGAGGAACTTTTGGACAGTGTTAAAACTGATAAAGGTTATTTATACGACTACAACACTTTAAGTGTAGGAACATTATCCTCAATAGAAAATAATACATTTACTTTTGACAATACCTTCTCAAAAAAGATACGCATAACTATTTTAAATTTTGACAATCAACCTTTAAAAATAAAAAACATATCTGCTAAAGGATACAAGTATTTACTTACTGCTAGGTTTACTGAGCCAGCTACATACTATTTAACATATGGTAACAAAGATGCCTATGGTCCTAGTTACGATATTGCACAGTTAAACATAAAAATGCCTAAAAACATAAAAAAACTCTCCCTAGGTGAACCTGTTTTTATAGCTAAAAAAGAAAAACAAACCCAAGAGCCACTTTTTAATAACAAATTATGGCTGTGGGTTATAATGGTTTTAATTATGACTATTATTGGATGGTTTTCTTATAAAATGCTAAGCAATAAGCCCGAAGAAAATAAATAAAAAAAGCCCTAGAATTTAAGTTCTAGGGCTTTTTTTTATTTATTTTTAGTTATACTGGTTCTCCGTACAAATCAAAGTCTGCAGCTTCTGTAATTTTTATATTAGCATATTCTCCTTGTTTTAGGTAATGCTTGGTAGCATCAATTAAAACTTCATTATCTACATCAGGAGAATCAAACTCTGTTCTTCCCACAAAATAATTACCTTCTTTTCTATCAATAATACACTTAAAAGTTTCCCCAATTTTTTCTTGATTTAATTCCCAAGAAATCTGTGATTGAATCTCCATAATTTGGTTGGCCCTATCTTGCTTTACCTCTTCTGGCACGTTATCTTCCAAGTTATAGGCGTGGGTGTTTTCTTCATGACTATATGTAAAACAACCTAAGCGTTCAAAACGCATATCTGTTACCCATTGTTTTAAAGTTTCAAAATCTTCTTCTGTTTCTCCAGGGTAACCAACAATTAATGTTGTTCTAATTGTCATATTTGGCACCGTAGCTCTAAAATCTTGCAACAACTTAGTGGTTTTTGCCTGTGTAGTTCCACGGCGCATACTCTTTAAAATAGCATCTGATATATGTTGTAAAGGAATATCTAAATAATTACAAATTTTTGGCTCCTTATTCATCAAATCTAAAACATCCATAGGAAAACCAGTAGGAAACGCATAGTGCAAACGTATCCATTCTATACCATCCACTTTCACTAATGCCTCTAACAGTTCTGCTAAATTTCGTTTTTTATATAAATCTAAACCATAGTATGTTAAATCTTGGGCAATTAATATTAACTCTTTAACACCTTTGGCTGCTAATTTTTTAGCTTCAGTAACCAAATCTTCAATAGGTGTACTTTTATGCTTACCACGCATTAATGGTATTGCACAAAAAGAACAAGGCCTATCACAACCTTCAGCTATTTTTAAGTAAGCATAGTTTTTAGGAGTTGTTGTTACACGCTCTCCTATTAATTCATGCTTATAATCTGCCTCTAAAGCTTTTAATAAACTAGGTAGTTGACTAGTACCAAAATACTCATCTACATTTGGAATTTCCTTAATTAAATCCGGCTTATAACGCTCACTTAAACACCCAGTAACAAAAACCTTATCTACCTCACCAGCTTCTTTCTTCTGTACAAAATCTAAAATAGTATTTACACTTTCTTCTTTTGCATTATCAATAAAGCCACACGTATTTATTACAACAATATTACCCTCTTCTTCATGAGCCACTTCTTTACCGTTTGCTTTTAATTGCCCCATTAGTACTTCAGAATCGTACACATTTTTAGAGCAACCCAAAGTAACTACATTAATTTTGTTTGTTTTTAGTGATTTTGTGCGCATAATCTATTAAAATTGGCTGCAAAAATACAACTTGCTTAAGGAATGACAGCTATATAGAACTAATTTTATGATTTTTACGTTAAACCATTAGTCTTTAATGTTATCTAACATAAAAATAAATACAATGACTAGTCACAAATATTTTTTTTTAATAGTATTGCTTTGCACAATTTGTAGTTGTTCTACAGATAAAGAAAATAGTATAGACGATACAGATTCTAATGAAATGTATTTTCCGCCTATTAACTCTGACGAGTGGAAAACTAATACAGTCGAAAATTTAGGCTGGGATGAAGATGCTTTACAACCGCTTTTAAGTTTTGTTGAAGCCAACAAAACAAAAGCTTTTTTAATACTTAATAACGGGAAAATTATAGTTGAATGGTATGGAAACGGTGCTAATGCAACTACAAATTTAGCTTGGAATTCTGCAGCAAAAACATTAGTATCTTTTACCGCAGGAATTGCTATTGATGAAGGCTTACTAGACATTAACAAACCATCTAGCAATTACTTGGGTACAGGCTGGTCTTCTTTAACCTCTGCCCAAGAACAAAACATTACAGTTAAAAACCATTTAACAATGACTACTGGTTTAGACTACACTGTAACTAACAACAACTGCACAGACCCAGAGTGTTTCACTTTTAAAAATTTACCAGGCACATTTTGGTACTATCATAATGGAGCATACACTATTACACACAATATTGTAGAAGGAGCCGCACAGCAAAATTTTAACACTTATTTTAATAATAAACTTAAAAATGTAATTGGCATGCAAGGTAGTTGGTTGCCAGTTGGTTATTTTAAATTGTATTACAGTAACGCCAGAAGTATGGCCAGGTATGGAATTTTAAATCTAAATAAAGGAAATTGGGACGGAATTCCGGTGTTAGAATCAGAAACATATTTTAACGAAATGACAAGCACGTCTCAGAACTTAAATGATGCATACGGTTATTTTTGGTGGCTAAACGGAAAAGCATCATATAAATTACCTGCTTCAGAACTAGATTACGCAGGTAAATTAATACCTAATGCACCCAACGATTTAATAGCCGCCTTAGGCAAGGATGACCAAAAACTATACATTTCACCTAGTAAAAACTTAGTTGTTGTACGTTTAGGTGATGCTGCTAATGATGAACTACTTGGTCCGTCTAGTTTTGACAATTTACTTTGGGAAAAAATAAACAACCTAATTAACTAGTTGTAATCTTTTGGCATTTTTCTCACATTAAAAACAGACTCAAAACCTGCTGCATAACGCAACAAGTCTGCCTCGTTAAATTGTTTTGCTATAAAAGTTAAACTAATTGGCTCCCCTGTTTTTTTATATCCCATTGGTACTGTAATTGCAGGATATTTAGCTACTGCTGCATAACCAGCATGATAATTATTTATAGATAAAATTGCATTTAAATTATAAGCATTCATAGCTTCATTAAAATAACGTCTTCCGCTTTGCTCTAAATCACTAACAATAACAGCTAGTTGTTCAACTGTAGTGGTATCCGCTAAAATTCCTCTAAATAAGGCTTGCCCATAAGGTATTCTTACAACAGAGTCTTTTTCATTAAATGCTACGGCAGATTTTATATCTTTTATTGGTAATTTATTTTTAGTTTGACTGTTTATATAGGTTGGCAAATCGTATTTCATATCAATATTTAAAATACTTAAAAAACCATCCATTGATACCTCTGGAGGAGTAATTTCTATAATTACACTGCCTTGTTCTCTTAATTTATCTATTGTTATTTTATAAATAGAATCTGTTTCTAATAAACTTTTTATAGCTCCAAAACGTTTACCCTTTAAACTATTACTAGATAAAGTAGCTGATAGCACTCCAGTTTCTACAGCAATAGATTTACCATCTAACTCATCTTTGCCTTTCATAGCATCTAATAATATTGCAGCATCAATAGTATTCTTTGCCATTGGCCCAGGTGTATCTAAAGTACTAGAAATTGGCACTATACCTGTTCTACTTAAAAAACCAATAGTTGGTTTTAAACCAACAACAGAATTTTGACTAGATGGAGACAAAATGGAACCAGATGTTTCTGTACCTACGGCTGCTACTGCATAATTAGCCGCTACAGCAGTACCACTGCCAGCACTAGAACCTCCAGTCTCAAAAACTGCTCTACCATACGGATTTAATGTTTGCCCGCCTACAGCACTATAACCAACAGGGCAACCAGAGCACAAAAAGTAAGCCCATTCACTTAAATTAACTTTTCCTAAAATTAGAGCACCATTTTTCTTTAGTCGCTTTACTATAAAAGCATCATCTGTACTGTTATTTTTTAATGCTATTGCACCAGCTGTAGTTACCATATTCTTAGTATTAATATTGTCTTTTAACAATATAGGCATACCGTATATGGGGTGCTTATTACTTGGCTCATTATCTGTTTTTTTAAGCTCGTCTAACTTACGAGCCTGCTTAACTACTTCACTATTTAAAGCAATTACCGTATTTAAGGTTGTAGCATTATCCAATTCATATTTATAAATTCTGTATAAATAAAAAAGTACCAGCTTTTCATAAGTTAATTTCCCTTCGTCTATTTGTTTACGCAAATCATATATATTCTGCTCCAAAATAAGTGGCTTTAATGCCGTATATTCTTCTTCTGATAATTTTTGAACCTCTGGATATAAGGGAAGAAAAATTGCATTTTTATCAATTACTTTAGATTGTAAAAGTTTATAACGCATTCTAGAGTTTTTATGCGTTTTATTTTTTTCCAACTCTAAAGAGTCGTTATATGGAGCCCACAATACAACTTCTTCATTAGACGTTTCTTTTTTGTTTTTACAAGCATAAGTAAGTAAAACCAATACAACTACTAATATTTTTTTCATAACCAGATAGTTTTAAACAAAAAAACCTCCGCAAGGAGGCTTTATAAAATTATTTTTTTAGGTTAAAGAATGAGTCTACAAACTCATACTTATTAAAAACCTGTAAGTCCTCTATACCTTCTCCTACCCCAATATATTTAACCGGAATTTGAAACTGATCTGAGATCCCTATTACAACACCACCTTTTGCAGTACCGTCTAATTTAGTAACTGCTAATGAAGTTACCTCTGTAGCTTTAGTAAATTGTTTGGCCTGCTCAAAAGCATTTTGACCAGTAGAACCATCTAAAACAAGCATTACATCATGCGGCGTATTATCTACAACCTTATGCATTACTCGTTTTACCTTAGTAAGCTCATTCATTAAATTTACCTTATTATGCAAACGGCCAGCAGTATCTATAATTACCACATCTGCATTTTGTGTTACAGCAGAACTTAAGGTATCAAAAGCAACAGAAGCAGGATCACTACCCATTTTTTGTTTTACAATTGGAATATCTACGCGATCTGCCCAAACCTGTAGTTGATCTATTGCCGCAGCCCTAAAAGTATCTGCAGCACCTAAAACAACTTTTAAACCTTGTTTTTTAAATTGATAAGCCATTTTTCCAATGGTAGTAGTTTTACCAACACCATTAACACCAACAACCATAATTACATAAGGCTTTACATCTTTAGGTACAGTAAACTCGGTTTCATTACCAGTATTTGTCTCAGATAATAAAGCCGCAATTTCTTCTCGTAAAATTACATTTAACTCATCTGTCCCTAAATATTTATCTTTAGAAACACGTGCTTCTATACGATCTATAATTTTTAAGGTAGTATCTACACCAACGTCAGAAGTAACTAAAATTTCTTCCAAGTTATCTAACACATCATCATCTACCTTAGCTTTACCAGCAACAGCTTTACTCAACTTAGAAAAAAAGCTACTTTTACTTTTCTCTAAACCTTTATCAAGGCTTTCCTTCTTTTTTGAAGAAAATATATTTTTAAATAGACTCATTTTTTATCCTGTAATTTTACCAAAGATATAAAAATAAAAAAAGCCACTTTCTAATGAAAGTAGCTTTATTATCAATACTGTATATTGATATTATTTTTTAGCTAACCACTCGTTTACTAATTCTGGAGCCATAACTGATTCCACAAACGTGTAAGCTCCTGTTTTAGGAGACTTTACCATTTTAATGGCTTTAGTTAATCTCTTTGAGCTGGTCTGTAAACTTGCTACTGTTTTCTTTGCCATAACTTTATAGTTTAACAATTTCCTTACTAAAGGAAATTTAAATTATTTTATTTCTTTATGAACAGTCATTTTCTTAAGGATTGGGTTAAATTTCTTTAACTCAATTCTGTCTGGAGTGTTCTTTTTGTTTTTAGTGGTAATGTACCTAGAAGTACCTGGTTGCCCAGATTCTTTATGCTCTGTACACTCTAAAATAACTTGTATTCTGTTACCTTTCTTTGCCATCTTTATTATTTTTTAAAGAGATTATTTAATAACCCCCTGTGCTTTAGCCTCTTTTAATACTTCAGAGATTCCTTTTTTGTTGATACTCTTAAGAGCTCTTGTAGATACTTTTAAAGTTATCCAACGATCTTCCTCTGGAATGTAAAAACGTTTTTTGGAAAGATTTACATCAAACCTTCTTCTTGTCTTATTAATAGAGAAAGACACGTTATTTCCAAACATTGCTTTCTTTCCAGTGATTTCACAAACTTTTGACATTATGCTAGATTTTGTGTTATTTTAAACAGGCTGCAAATTTATAGCTTTTTTTTGGGTAGACAAAATTCTTTTCATCAAATTTTTAAAATTATTTTATCTACCTCTAAATTGTTGCTATTTAGCAACCTAATATTCCTTTATACAATAGTTCTAAAGCCTTGCTTACAGCTTTATTTACCACTCTTTCTCTTTGCCCTCCTAATTGATGGTATACGGCAAAAATTTTTGTTGGTGTTGCCACACCAATATAAACAGTTCCCACTTCGGCATCAGAATCTCCTTTTGTTGGCCCAGCATTACCTGTAGTGGCTATTGCAAAATCTGTATTAAGCATTTTTTTTACATTTTTTGCCATTGCCATAGCAACCTCTTCACTAACTACAGAGTGTTGTTTAATAAGATCTTCTGAAACACCTAACAAAGCGGATTTAACCTCTGTAGCATAGCTTACAATACCTCCTTTAAAATATGCTGAAGCCCCTGGAATTGATGTAATAATTTCTGAAATTTTACCTCCAGTAAAACTTTCTGCTGTAGCTAAAGTTTTTCTTTTTTCTGTAAACAATTTAGCTACTACAACCTCTAACTCATCCTCACCTTCATCGCCATAAATTATATCCCCTATTAGAGTTTTTAACTTTAAGCTTTCTTCCTTTATAATTTTTTCTAAACTATCTTTATCTACACTTGTTCCAGATAAACGCAAACGTACAGATCCTAAACTTGGTAAATATGCTAGTTTTATAAAAGGTGGTAATTGATTTTCCCAGCTACTTATTTGCTCTGCTAAAGTACTTTCACCAACTCCGTATGTTATAAATGTTTTGTGTATAATATGCGGCCTTTTAAACTCTTTTGTAATACGAGGTATAACCTCTTCTGTTATTAAATAACGCATTTCAAAAGGCACTCCTGGCATTGACACAAATACAGTATCTGCATCTTTAATCCACATCCCTGGAGCAGTACCTTTAACATTATGTAATACGGTAGCCTTAGATAATACTTTGGCTTGCTGACGGTTTACGTCTAGTATAGGTTTATCTGAAAACTTTTTAAACAACTCCTCTACATGAGCTAAAACTTTATTGTCCTGAACCAGGACATCATTAAAAAACTCACACAATGTATGCTTGGTAATATCGTCTTTAGTAGGACCTAAACCGCCAGTTATTAAAACTATGTCTACTCTTTTAGACGCATCATTTAAAGCCGAAAGAATTTGTTGTTTATTGTCTTGTACAGATGTAATCTGATAAACAGCAACTCCAATCTTATTTAACTCCTTACCTATAAAAGCTGAATTGGTGTCTATTACCTGACCAATGAGTAACTCATCACCTATGGTAATTATCTCTGCAAGCATTACAGACTAAAATCATTTTTTAATTCAGACACCACCTGCTCTATATCAACCTTTAAGGTTTTAAAAATTTCATCAATTTTATTAAAATCTCCTTGTTGCTTACCCAGAGACTCTATTTCATAAGCCGCAGCCCTAGTTTGCTCCATACCCAACAAATCTACATTAGGTTTAATTTTATGAGCTAATTGGTAAGTTGGCTCATAATCTCTACTTTCAATTGCTTTTTCTAGAAGACCTAAATCTTCTGGTACTTCTTCTAAAAATACAGATACTACAGAATTGATAAAATCATTATCACCATCTGCCATTTCATTTAATTTATCAAGACTATAAATCATTTATTTTATATTTAATGTAAACATTTCTTCACCTTCTAAGGTGCCACAAAGATAATCATTAGCATCTACCCGTCCTACACCTGCTGGTGTACCTGTAAATATAACATCTCCTTTTTTTAACATAAAGTATTGAGAAACATACGATATAAGCTCGTCTATTTTCCACAACATTAAATTTGTATTTCCCTTTTGTACTATTTCTTCATTTTTAAACAATGAAAAATTTATATTATCTACAGAAGAAAATTTACTTTTTGGCAACCATTTACCTATTACTGCCGCACCATCAAAACCTTTTGCTTTTTCCCAAGGTAAACCTTTTTCTTTTAGCTTAGATTGTAAATCACGTGCTGTAAAGTCTATTCCTAACCCAATTTCATCATAATAATTGGCAGCAAATTTTTGTTCTATATGTTTTCCTACTTTTTTAATTTTAACTAATACCTCTACTTCATAATGGATATTATCAGAGAATTCTGGTATGTAAAAATCTTGTTCTTTAGGCAACACAGCAGAATCTGGCTTAATAAAAACAACAGGATCTGTAGGCTTTTCATTGGCCAATTCTTTAATATGATCTGTATAATTACGACCAATACAAATAATTTTCATAATATGCTTTATTAGTTTACTGCATTTCTTTAGACAGTTTTAAACTCACTGCTGGTATTAAGTGCTTGGTATTATCTTTAGATTTCACCTTAAAATCTGTCCATTCTCCCATACCATAAACCATAACTTTAAAATTTTGGTTTTTATTGTAAACACCACCAAATGTTGGGGCAAACCTATCTTCAATTGTAAGCTCATTAGTTAAAGGATCTTTACCTTTTATTGCATACCAATTGTAAGGCACAAACAGCCACTCTAATCCAATATATAAGCCTTGTCTAGGCATTTTTATATTAAAGGCCGATAAATCTATAGATACAAAATCATTTTCTGCAAAGGTCTCTAAAATTATACTTTTGCGTAACAAATCCTTAGCTGGTTTTTTAGTTTCCGGATCTACGTCGTACACACGAATTCTAAATTTAGATGCTCTTCTTTTAAACCCTTCATTTTTTTGAAAAAATACAGTTACCTTATTTACATATTTTTTTTGAGCTCCTATATTAGGATAATAAGTTGCCAAAACCCAAGGTGTAGAAGAAGACGAAAATCCGCTTTTTAAATCATAACTAGCAATAGGGTTTAATACAAATGAGTCTCCTAAAGACTTAGCCACAACAACCTCATCTAACTCAAAAGACTCTTCTAGCATACCAAACTTTTTTTCTTCTACTAGTTTTTTTACAGCTACAATTGTGTCTTTAAAACCTAAAGAAGATAAGTGCACTTGTTTTTCTAAAAAAGAGGAAGGTACATCTACAAAAAAATATCCTTTTTCATCTGTAGAAGCACCCTTTAAGGTGTTTAAAAAACTAACATTTACATATGGTATTGGCTCTTGTGTTTTTGCGTTGTATATGGTGCCGTCTATTAAAATTTCTTGTGCAGACAAACTAACAACACTAAAAAAAAGCAAAAAGAAAAATCTCATTATTTAGCTTAACTTATTGTTTAACTTACTAAGTTTTATTTGAGTAAGTACTTTTTTTGTGTACAACGGAAAATCTGCATTTAAAATCCACCCAAAGTAGCCTGGTTCTTTCTCTAAAACATCATCTACCTTTTTACCTTTATGCTTACCAAAAGAAAAAGCAGGGTCACCATCTTGGTCTATAATTATAAAACCTGCAAAGTCTGCAAACTTCTTACGAGTGGTAAATTCTGATAATTTTTTAATATCATTATCTAACTCTGGGTACCGATCTAATTGCGATTTTAAGACCTCAAAAGTGGCATTAGTATCTGCCGCTGCACTGTGTGCATTGGTGAGCTCTTTATTACAATAAAATTTATAAGCAGCTTCTAATGTTCTTTTCTCCATCTTAAAAAAGATGGTTTGCACATCTACAGAAACTGTATTTTTCATATCAAAATCTACTCCAGCCCGAAGCATTTCTTCTGCTAAAAGAGGAATATCAAACCTATCTGAATTGTAACCACCTAAGTCACAATCTTTAATCATTGCGTAAATTTCTTTAGATAATTGTGCAAAAGTAGGTTCATTTGCAACTTTCTCATTGCTAATACCATGTACTGCAACTACCTCATCTGGAATATGCATTTCTGGATTTACCAGCCACGTCTTACTTTCTTTATTTCCGTTAGGGTATACTTTTAAAATGGAAATCTCTACCACTCTATCTTTAGCCACGTTTATACCAGTTGTTTCTAAATCAAAAAAACAAATTGGGCGTGTTAATTTTAAATCCATTTTACTGTGTTTTAACACAAAGATAAATGAATAGCAACTTTTAGAAAAAATAAAATGGGTATAAAAAATGCCCTATTAAAAAACAGGGCATTTTATTGTGTTATTATGTTGGTATTGTTTTATATTTCTCTGTTTACATCCCAAGCTTCTAAGTATTCTGCCACTGCTTTTATAAACATACCTCCTAAAGCACCATTTACAACACGGTGATCATAACTATGAGATAAAAACATTTTAGAACGTATACCTATAAAATCACCTTCTGGTGTTTCTATAACAGATGGCACTTTACGTATGGCTCCTAAGGCTAAAATTGCTACTTGCGGCTGGTTAATAATTGGTGTACCAAATACACTACCAAATGTACCTACATTGGTTACGGTATATGTACCACCTTGGATATCATCTGGCTTTAAAGCATTGTTTCTTGCTCTGTCTGCTAAATCATTTACAACTTTAGCCATACCAACTAAGTTTAACTGATCTGCATTTTTAATTACAGGTACAATTAAATTTCCGTCTGGTAATGCTGCTGCCATACCTAGGTTTATATTTTTCTTTTTAATTACAGACTCTCCGTCAAAAGAAATATTTATTAAAGGAAACTTTTTAATTGCAAAAGCAACTGCCTCCATAAATATTGGTGTAAACGTAAGTTTTTCTCCTTCTCTCTTTAAAAAGGCATTTTTGTTTTTGTTTCTCCAGTTTACAAGGTTAGTAACATCTACCTCTATAAAACTTTGTACGTGAGCAGATGTAGCCACACTAGCAGTCATATGCTGCGCTATTAATTTACCCATACGAGACAAAGGAACAACCTCATCTCCAGCAGATGCTACTACAGGTGCTGCTTTAGGAGCTGGTGTTTTTACAGGTTGAGTCTGCGGTGCTGGTGCACTTTTTGGCGCTTCTGCACTACCATTAGTACTAGGTACTGTTCTGTTTTCTACGTAATTTAATATATCTGTTTTAGTAACTCTGCCTTCTTTACCAGTACCTTTTATAGCATCTAACTCTGCTATAGTAATACCTTCTTCTTTAGCTATATTTTTAACTAAAGGAGAGTAAAATTTGTCTGAATCACTAAAATCTTGCGATGTAGCTACCGTTTCTTTTGCCACA
Source organism: Cellulophaga omnivescoria (assembly GCF_027915275.1). NCBI lineage: Bacteria > Pseudomonadati > Bacteroidota > Flavobacteriia > Flavobacteriales > Flavobacteriaceae > Cellulophaga > Cellulophaga omnivescoria. The sequence goes on from NZ_CP115819.1 coordinate 555,866, forward strand.
GCAATAGAACTTTCTATGGCAGCAACTTCTGGTGTTTCTTCTGCTTTTTCTTCTACCGCTGGCGTATTACTTTCTGTTTCATTAGAGGTTTCTGCTTCTCCAGAAATTTCTATAATGGCAACAGTTTGTCCTACTTGTACTATATCATCAACGTTAAAAAGTTTTTCAACTAAGACACCTTCTACTTCAGAAGGCACTTCAGAATCTACCTTATCAGTGGCAATTTCAAAAACAGCCTCATCCATCTCAATGGTATCTCCTACTTCTTTTAACCAAGTAGTTAATGTTGCCTCTGCAACACTTTCTCCCATCTGAGGTAATTTTAATTCAAATTTTGACATATTACTATTTTAAAAGCAATTTATATACTTAATTTTGCAAAAATACTAATTAAAACGTCATTTAATTAAATTTAGTGCATTTATTTTAATTTAAACTATCCTAATTTTAAAGAATTCTCAAAAGGAACCCTATTTAATATACTTCTACCAAGGGTTACCTCATCTGCATATTCTAACTCATCACCAACGGCAATACCACGTGCAATTGTAGATGTTTTTAAGCCCATACCTTCTATTTGTTTATAAATATAAAAGTTGGTAGTATCACCTTCCATAGTAGAACTTAAAGCAAAAATTAACTCTTTAATTATACCTTCTTTAGATTTATTTACCAAAGAATTTATTGTTAAATTTTGCGGACCCACTCCCTCCATTGGAGAAATTCTCCCTCCTAAAACGTGATACAGACCTCTGTATTGCCCTGTATTTTCTATAGCCATTACATCTCTAATATCTTCTACAACACAAACTATAGACTCATCTCTTTTTGGATTAGCACAAATTTCACACAAAGCAACGTCTGATATATTATGACAGTTAGTACAAAACTTAATTTCTTCTCTTAATTTTAGTAAACTATTAGATAATGCGCTAGTTTGATCCTTTGGCTGTTTTAATAAATGTAATGCCAAACGCAAAGCTGTACGCTTACCAATACCAGGTAATTGAGATATTTCATACACTGCATTTTCTAACAATTTAGAAGAGAAATCCATACTATTAATTTTCTATACAAATTTACAATTTATTCTTGTTTTTTGGCGACTATTAATCCTATGATGATATTTTTTCTTTTTGTACTTTGCAATCACAAATTACTACTCATGACATCTACGCATATATTACTACTAATAGGTTGTTACTTTTTAGTTTTACTATTAATATCTTACTTAACCGGCAAAAACGACTCTAATGAAGATTTTTTTAAAGCTGGCAAACAATCTCCTTGGTATGTAGTTGCTTTTGGTATGGTTGGCGCATCTTTATCTGGTGTAACTTTTATATCTGTTCCGGGATGGGTACAAGGCTCACAATTTAGTTATATGCAGGTTGTGTTTGGTTACCTTATAGGCTACTTTGTTATTGCCTATCTTTTAATGCCAATTTATTATAAATTAAATGTTACTTCTATATACGAATATTTAAAAGAGCGTTTTGGTTTAGTTAGTTACAAAACTGGCGCTTTCTTTTTCTTTATATCTAGGGTATTAGGAGCCTCTTTTAGGTTATTTTTAGTGGCATTAGTATTACAGCAGTTTGTTTTTGATGATTTAAACATTCCGTTTGAAATTACGGTAATACTCTCCATACTTCTTATATGGATTTACACTTTTAAAGGCGGAATAAAAACCATTGTATGGACAGATACCTTACAAACACTTTTTATGCTAATATCTGTTGGTTTATCTATCTATTTTATTACTGATAAGCTAGATATGAGTTTAGGAAATTTATTAGCCTCTGAAGAACTAAAACAATACAATAAAATTTTTTACACAGATAGTTTTTTAGCAAAAAACCACTTTATAAAATCGTTTTTTGGGGGTATGTTTATTGCTATTTGTATGACAGGCTTAGACCAAGATATGATGCAAAAAAACCTGAGTTGCAAAACATTAAAAGACGCACAAAAAAATATGATTTCTTTTAGCCTGGTATTGGTGGTTGTAAACTTTATTTTTTTACTATTAGGAGCTCTTTTATTTATTTACGCAGATAAATTTAATATAACAACTCCTTCTCTTGGTGGTGTAGGAGCACCAAAAACAGATTTACTTTTTCCTGAAATTGCATTAAATAGCGGACTAGGTATTACCATTGCCATTACATTTATGCTAGGCTTAATTGCCGCTGCTTATAGTAGTGCAGATAGCGCTCTAACATCTTTAACAACATCTTTTTGTGTAGACTTTTTAGGCATTGATAAAAAACCCCAGGCACAACAAAAAAAAATAAGAAAAATTACACATATAGCTATGAGTGTTTTACTCATAATAGTTATAATTATATTTAAAAATATACTAAACCGTAATGTAATAGATAGTCTACTAACTGTTGCCACATATACTTATGGACCATTACTAGGACTTTTTGCTTTTGGTATCTTTACTAAACATAAAATAAAAGACAAATGGGCTTGGTTGGTAGCTACTGTACCAGTAATTATAATTTTAGTAGTATCTAACATTCCTGCAGACAAACTTGGAGGCTATGTTATTGGTTATGAAATGCTTCCAATTAATGGCTTACTTACCTTTTTTGGCCTTTGGCTAATTAGAAAAAAATAAGAATTTAAAAATATAGCACTAGAGAAAAGTAACTTTTTTATATTATTTGTAATTTATTTTGAAAAAAATTACAAATAATATTTTTAGTACTGGTTTGTAGCCAACATTACCAAAGTACAACCAACAACTACCTCTATATTATTCTTTTTCAGTATTTTATAAAAATCTAGGTTTTCTGTTCCGGGGTTAAATATTACCCGTTTTGGTTGTAATTTTACTATATCTTTGTAATATTCTACCTGCTTAGATGGATTTAAATACAAAGTAACTGTATTTATATTTTGAAATTCGGTTAAATTATCTTTAATTTGAACACGTAAAACAGTCCCTAAATTTTTACCAAATGCCACAGTTGTTATGTTCTTTTCTTTAAGTTTCTTAATTGCAAGATAACTATACCGATTCGGATTCAACGAAGCACCAAAAACAAGGGTTTTAGACATTTTTTGAAAATTTAATGTTAAATATTGTTAACGATTGTAACTTTATTGTAAAATTTACGTCTTATAACTATACATAGTTATTTAAATATAGACATTTTAAGATAAGGTCATTGATAACGCTGTATTTTTATAGTTAATGGTTAGTGTTTAGTATAGCCTATCGATGACAAAGAAGCCCAGAGTTCTGCTCTGGGCTTTATGTTTTTATATACTTAACGTATTAATTACCATTTAATAACAACACTACCCCAGGTAAAGCCACTACCAAATGCTGCTAAAATAACCAAATCTCCTTTTTTAACTTTACCTTGTTCCCAAGCTTCCGTTAATGCAATTGGTATAGATGCTGCTGTTGTGTTACCATAGTTCATTATATTATTAAACACTTGGTCATCATTTAGTTTAAACTTCTTTTGTATAAACTGTGATATTCTAAGGTTTGCCTGGTGCGGTACCAACATATCAATATCAGACACTTCTAAATTATTTGCCTGTAAACCTTCCATTATTACCTCACTAAAACGAACCACTGCATTTTTAAATACAAACTGGCCGTTCATATACGGAAAATATGATTCATCATTGGGATCTGCCTCTTCAATAATATCGGTTACCCAACGTTTACCCATCCCTGGGGCAATTAAAGATAACTCTTCTGCATGTTGTCCTTCAGAATGTAAATGTGTAGATAAAATTCCGGTTTCATTGTCTTCTGCTCTACTTAATACTGCTGCACCTGCCCCATCACCAAAAATTACAGAAACACTTCTACCACGTGTTGTCATATCTAAACCGTGAGAATGTAATTCAGAACCAATAACAAGCACATTTTTATACATTCCGCTTTTAATATATTGGTCTGCTACAGATATACCGTAGACAAAACCAGAACATTGGTTCCTAACATCTAATGCCCCAACTGTTTTAATACCTAAATCTCTTTGCACTAAAACTCCCGGCCCAGGAAAATAATAATCTGGACTTAGTGTGGCAAAAACTATAAAATCTATATCATCTTTATCTATACCTGCGCGTTCTATTGCTATTTTAGCTGCCTTAACACCCATTGTTGTTGTAGTGTCTCCATCTCCTTTAACTACATGTCTTCTTTCTTTTATTCCAGTACGCTCTTGTATCCAAGCATCATTAGTATCCATTACCTTAGATAAATCATCATTGGTAACTACATTTTCTGGCACATAATGACCTAAGCCAATTATTTTTGAATTGTACATAACTTTTACTTTAATATCTTAGTTTGGTTTGGGCTACACCCAATTTAAAGCTGCAATATATAAATAATGATAATTTTTAATTGCAATAATTGAAGATAACCAAAAAATCTGATATTTTTTAATAGAATGTCAGTTTGTCATATATAGCTTAATTGGTATTTTATTTGCCATACCCATAACAGAATAAAAAAATTAATAATCAGTTTTCCTAAAAGGGATAAAAAATACAATTTAATTATGGCGACAGGTAAAATTAATGTATCCGTTGAGAATATTTTTCCGCTTATTAAAAAGTTCTTATATAGCGACCACGAGATATTTTTACGTGAGTTAATATCTAATGCTACAGATGCAACTTTAAAACTTAAACATTTAACTTCTATAGGTGAAGCTAAAGTAGAATATGGCAACCCTGTTATAGAAATTAAGGTTGATAAGGAAGGTAAAAAAATACATATTATAGACCAAGGTCTTGGTATGACAGCAGACGAGGTTGAAAAGTACATTAACCAAGTTGCTTTTTCTGGTGCTGAAGAATTTTTAGACAAATACAAAGACTCTGCTAAAGACTCTGGTATTATTGGTCATTTTGGACTTGGATTTTACTCTGCCTTTATGGTTGCAGATAAAGTAGAAATTATTACCAAAAGCTTTAAAGATGAGCCAGCTGCACATTGGACTTGTGATGGTTCTCCTAACTTTACTTTAGAAGCTGCAGATAAAACAGAACGTGGTACAGAAATTATTTTACACGTTGCAGATGACTCTACAGAGTTTTTAGAAGACAGTAAGATTAATGAACTTTTAACCAAGTACAATAAATTTATGCCGGTACCAATTAAGTTTGGTATGCGTACAGAAACTTTACCTAAGCCAGAAGATGCTAAGGAAGAGGATCCTGCACCAACGCAAGAGGTAGACAATATTATAAACAACCCAAACCCAGCTTGGACAAAAGCTCCGGCAGATTTACAAGAAGAGGATTATAAAGGGTTTTACAGAGAGCTTTACCCAATGCAGTTTGAGGAGCCTTTGTTTCATATACACCTTAATGTAGATTACCCGTTTAACTTAACAGGTATTTTATATTTCCCTAAATTAACAAACGACTTAAACATACAAAAAGACCGTATACAACTATACCAAAACCAAGTTTTTGTTACAGACAATGTAGAAGGTATAGTACCAGAATTTTTAACTATGTTACGTGGTGTTATAGACTCACCAGACATACCGTTAAATGTTTCTAGATCATACTTACAGGCAGATGGTGCTGTTAAAAAAATATCATCATACATTTCTAGAAAAGTAGCAGATAAACTATCGTCTTTATTTAAAAATAATAGAGAAGATTTTGAAGCTAAATGGAATGACATTAAAATTGTTATTGAATACGGAATGCTTTCTGATGATAAATTCTTTGACAAGGCTGACAAATTTGCATTGTACCCAACAGTAGATGGCGCTTTTTACACGTTTGAAGAGTTACAAGAGAAAATAAAAGCTACACAAACTGATAAAGACAATAAACTTGTTCTTTTATATGCATCTAATAAAGAAGCACAACACAGTTATATTGAAGCTGCAAAAACTAAAGGATACGAAGTTTTATTATTAGACTCACCTATCATTAGCCACTTAATGCAAAAATTAGAAACTTCTAAAGAGAATATTTCTTTTGCAAGAGTAGATGCAGACCACATAGACAATCTTATTAAGAAAGATGAAGAGCAGATCTCTAAACTATCTGAAGAAGAAAAAGAAACGCTTAAAAAAGAGTTAGAAGAAACTATTACCAATAAAAGCTTTACTGTACAGTTAGAAGCTATGGATAGTAACGCTGCTCCTTTTACAATTACAGAGCCAGAGTTTATGCGTAGAATGAAAGAAATGCAACAAACCGGTGGCGGTGGTGGTATGTTTGGTATGGGTAATATGCCAGAAATGTACAACCTTATTGTAAACACAAACCACGATCTAGTTTCTGAAATTCTAAATGCAGATACACCAGAAACAAAAACACGTTTAATAAACCAATCTTTAGACTTAGCACGTTTATCTAAAGGCTTATTAAAAGGTGAAGAGCTTACAAACTTTATTAAAAGAAGTTACGAGATGGTAAAGTAACATTTACTCATAGACTTAAAAATATAAAATCCGCATTAACTACTTAATGCGGATTTTTTTATACCTACAAGCAATAACAAACATTGCGTCACAATAATTTGTATACAACTGTACCTGAGATTTTTTATCTCCTTTTTTACAGCCGGCAATTAATTGGTTTGTGGTTTGTTGCATAAATGTTTGTAAGTATTCTATCTTAAAAACGATTGCTTTTTTAAAGGGTTTCATTTTTAACAAAAAAACATCACTAAATTTTAGTGATGGTTTAAAAATAAGTAAGTTTTAAAGTATTTATACCCGAAATTTATTTTTGTAATAATTTTTATAAGCTTCAATTTTACACTAACTACAACTACTTAACAAAAACCATTGTATTTATATGCAATGGTTTTTTATCTTTATAGGATGAAAGTAGTAGCAACCAACCTTGGTAAACCAACCAAAATACAGTGGAACGGTAAAGAAGAAGTAACTGGAATTTATAAATACCCAACAACTGAACCAATACAATTAATGAACACAGATGTTGTTAATGATGCTGTTATAGATTGTAAACACCACGGAGGCACTCACAAAGCTTGTTATTTATTTTCTGCAGACGTTTATGATTATTGGAAAAAACTATACCCTAATTTAGATTGGAATTGGGGAATGTTTGGAGAAAACCTTACCGTTAAAGGCCTAAATGAAGCAATAATTAGAATTGGCGATATTTACAAAGTAGGAACTGCAATTGTGCAAGTTTCACAACCAAGAGAACCTTGTTATAAGCTAGGTATACGTTTTGGAAACCAACAAATACTAAAACAATTTATAGACCATAACCGTCCTGGAACTTATGTTCGTATTTTACAAGAAGGAACAGTTAATACAGGTGATATTTTTACGTTGGTAGAACAATCTAAAAACAAACTTACGGTACAAGATTTTTACAAATTACTTTTTACTAAGGAAAAAAATACAGACACAGTTAAATTAGCCGTAAACAATATGGCCTTACCAGAAAAAAAGAGATTACGTTTAGCCAAATACCTTTAAAATTATGATATATCCATGGCACCTATACCTTATGGCATTACTGTATATAATTGCGGGTATTATGCATTTTATTAAAACAAAAATGTATACTCGTATTATGCCAATGTACCTACCAAAGCATTTACTATTGGTTTATATAAGTGGTATTTTAGAGGTTGTAATTGGTACAGGATTGGTTTATACTTACACTAAAAACCTAGCTATTTATGCATTAATAGCAATGTTAGCAGTTTTTTTACTTGTACATTTTTATATGCTATCTAGTAAAAAAGCAGCAGCAGGCATACCAATGTATATTTTAATTTTACGCATACCATTGCAATTTGTTTTAATGTATTGGGCTTATTACTACTTACAATTTTAAGCATAAAAAAAGGAGGCCATAAAAATAGCCTCCTTAAACTCTCACAACAATACTTAACTTAATTAGTTTAAACTAACTAATTTACTGTATCTATCTTTGTTAACTTCAACAACAAATCTAAATTCTTCTTCAGCAAAATTAGAAAATCTAAATGCTTTTTCTACTCTTAATTTATTATCAAAATTTTCTGAGTAAACTTCGTTTCCTTCTAAATCGTATACAGAAACAACTACTTTACCTTTATTTTTATTTAAAAAACTCATTACTACTAAATCTCCTCTTTTCTGAAAAATAGGCTTAGTAACTTCTTTTTTCTCATCTACTATAACTTCTCCATTGTTAATGTGTATAGCATAAGAAACTTTTTTTAACATATTTTCTACGTTTAAGTAGTAGTTTCCGTCTTCTAAACTCTCTACATTAAACTTTTTACTGTAAACCGATTTATCGTGAATCTCTTCTGAATAAAATACAGAAGAATTTTGATCTACAAATTTTACAACTGTTTGTAGATTTCTAGCTTCAAATTTGAAGATTAAATCTTTTGAATTCTTTTTTGTCACCAATTCTAATGATGATTCTTCCATTGCAAAACCAGCAGTTGATACAAATAGAAACAGAACTAACGCGGAAATTTTAAAAATTGTTTTCATAGGTTTACTTTTTTAGGGTTATTCTTTTTGTTATGAATTGGTAATTAATTACACTGCAAATATATGTGGCATATTCTGTTTATTTCACCTCTATCTTTTCCAATATATATGCTATATTAACCATAATAGTGTCTAAACACTGTATTGACGTTAATTTAACATACAAAACACCCTAAATATTTTTAAAAAGGTATTTTTAAATACATATATATTCTATTTTTGTAGTATAACTTTTTACAAATGATAAATCAGAAACCTATTTTTGAGTCGATAGCTCCAGATTTTGGACACTCATTTACTTACCAAAAGTTTGATGAAGCCACCAACAATAAAAACAATACTTGGCATTATCATCCAGAGATAGAATTGGTTTATGTAAATGGAGGTTCTGGTAAAAGACAAATTGGAAGTCATATATCTTATTACACAGATGGAGATTTAATTTTAATTGATGGTAATTTACCACATTGCGGACTTACAGATGTGCTTACAAAAAATAAGAGTGAAACAGTGGTACAAATGTTGCCTACCTTTTTAGGAGATAACTTTTTTAACCTACCGGAGCTTAGAAACATTAAATCTTTATTAGATACTTGCAAGGGTGGTATTGCTTTTCATGGCAATACTAAACTTAAAATTGGAGATAAAATAGAGGTACTAGAATACCAAACAGATTTTCAGCGCTTAATATCTATACTAAATATTTTAAATGAATTAGGAAAATCTAACGAGTATACCTTATTAAATGCTGAAGGTTTTGCTATGAAAACAGAGGTAAAAGATAACGACCGTATTAATGTTATTTTTAATTACGTTAAAACAAACTTTAGAGAAGAAATTACATTGGACAGCATTGCCTCTTTGGTGAATATGACGGTACCATCATTTTGTAGGTATTTTAAAAAAATTACAAACAAAACTTTTATTCAGTTTACCAATGAATATAGGTTGGTACACGCTTCTAAATTATTAGCAGAACAAAAAATGAGTATTACAGAGGTTTGTTTTGAGTGCGGATTTAACAATTTTTCTCACTTTAATAAATCTTTTAAAAAATTTACAGGTCAAAATCCATCTGAATATAGAAATGAACTTAAAACTATAGTTGCTTAAGTTTTTAAATAAAAACTTATTCCTTATATATAGACATAAAAAAATCGGTTTTAAATATATCTAAAACCGATTTTTTTATCTGTTATCCTAAATAATGTTAGTTACATACTGCCTTTACTAAGTTTGGATGGCCTTACTAATGTCCTCATACACAACTACAATTTACAAAATGCAACAGTTATGCCAAAATTTAAAAAAACACAGTTGTATTTACTAAATAATCGTTAAAACTATTTATAAATTTGATTTAGCACCTTAGCCAAACGTAAACCTCCTTTTAACAACTGTTTACGTAGTGTACCCATATGCAAGTAACTGTACCTGTAACTTAGTTTTTCACCTATTTCTGCAGATTTGTATACTTCTTCAGCCAAATTCTGAGATTCCTCTATCCAATCATAAATAGTACCGTCTTGTATTTTTGCTTTTTGCTTTTTATCTATTTTAGGTAAAGCATTAGCAAGTTCAGAATAGCTCATACCATAGGACTCTATCATATCAGAATCCCAAACACGGTGTAAATTAGAACCTTCATTAAACCAACGTACTTGTATATCATTACCGCCTTTATCTTCTGCATGACCAGCGTGTAAAGGTTGATGCATATCTCCAATTAAGTGAACCAACATTTTTAAATGAAAAGATTTATCTTTTTTTGTACTCTTCTCATCCTTTAACACGGCAACACACTTTTCTATCCCAACCATTAAATCTCCTTCTTCTGGAGGCGTAATTTCTGTATACTTTTTATTTGCCGGAAAATTTACATAATGCCAAGGATAATAAGCTTTAAAATCACGGTCAGATTTTATTTCATCTGCATAATTAGACACAAAAGCCAAATCTTGTCCCTCTAACAATTTTTTAATCGCCTTTTTTGCTTTTCTGCTTAGTTCTTTTTGTGCTACCTCACCAACAGTCCTATGCCCTGTTTTACCCCAAAAAATATTGTTGGCAAAAGAAACTTGAACCGCTAAAAAAAGGAGTATACTTATCTTTTTCATTATAATTTTAATTTTGGCAAAAATAGAAAAATGAAAGTTAAAGTAATCTAATTTTTTAGTTGGTTTTATTTTTTTAACTTATCCTTATGCACAAAAACAAAATATTTTGAAATTACACAAAATTAAGAATCCATATATAAGATACACACTAGCTAGTGTAGTTGTATTAATATTTATTATTATACTTTTTATTACTAGTGTTTATATAGGTATGTGGGGAAAAATACCTAGCTCAAAAGAATTAACTACATTAAAATACCAGCAAGCATCAGAAGTTTATTCTGCTGATAGTGTTTTAATTGGTAAATATTATTTGCAAGACAGGCAACCAATTCCTTTTACTGATTTTCCAAAACATTTAACAGAAGCATTAGTTGCAATTGAAGATGAACGTTTTTATAACCATACTGGAGTTGACTATAAAAGTATGTTTAGGGTTGCTTTTAAAAGTGTTTTGTTGCAAGATAAATCTTCTGGCGGCGGAAGCACCATTAGTCAGCAATTAGTAAAAAACTTATACCCAAGAACCAAACGTGGCAAGCTTAATTTAGTTGTTGCTAAACTTAAAGAAATGTTTGTTGCTCGCAGATTAGAAAGTATTTATAGTAAAGAAGAAATTTTATATCATTATTTAAATCAGGTTTCCTTTGGAGACAACACACACGGTATAGAAAGTGCTTCTCTAAAGTTTTTTAACAAGCACACTAAAGATATATCTATACCAGAGGCTGCAACATTAATTGGTATGTTAAAAGCTACCTACGGTTACAACCCAAGAGTTTTTCCTAAAAAAAGCATTAGTCGTAGAAACTTAGTTATGCAAGCTATGTATAACAATAGCTATTTAAATGAAAAACAAAAAGATAGTCTTATTAAAACACCTTTAAAATTAGATTATAGAGACTTTAATTATAATGATGGTATTGCTCCTTATTTTAGAGAAGAAGTTAGAAAACAATTATTAAAATGGACTAAAGATAAAAATGCAAGTGGTGAAAATTTAAATATTTACACATCTGGTTTAAAAATATACACTACTTTAAATTATAAAATGCAGGTATTGGCTGAAGAAGCAATGCAAGAGCATATGAAAAAATTACAGTCTGACTTTGAAAAAAGTTATGGTAAAAATGCACCGTGGCTAACCAATAAAAGTATTATTAACAAAACGGTAAAACAATCATTACCTTATAAAAAGCTAAAAGCACTAAACTTACCCGAAAAACAAATATTAGACTCTTTAAATAAAAAAAAGACAATGACTTTAGCCACTTGGGATAAAGACATTACAATACAAGCAAGTACTATAGACAGTATTAAACATTATAGTAAATTTTTAAATATTGGCTCTTTGGCTGTAGACCCTGCTACCGGAGAAGTAAAAGTTTGGATTGGCGGTGTTAACTTTAAACACTTTAAGTACGATCATATATCGCAAAGTAAAAGGCAAGTTGGTTCTACTTTTAAACCAATTGTATATACCACTGCTTTAGAGCAAGGTATTGGCCCTTGCACCTACTTTTCTGCACAAGAGGTAGAATATAAAAATTTAAAAAAATGGAGCCCGTCTAACTCTGGCTCTAAAGATGAAAGTTTTCTTAACTACTCTATGGAAGAAGCGTTAAGCAACTCTGTAAACACTGTTGCTGTAAAAGTTTTAGAAAAAGCAGGAATAAAAAATACTATTGAACAAGCTAAAAAAATGGGGATTTCTACAGAGCTACCTAACGAGCCTTCTTTGGCTTTAGGTACTGCAGAAGTTAAAATTAACGAGCTTGCAAAAGCATACACCACTTTTGTAAATAATGGCAAACACAGTACTCCGTTTTTAATTAAACAAATTACTACTAACAAAGACTCTATTATAGAAACCTTTGAACCTAAAATTGCTAAGCAAACTGCGTTTTCTAATGAAACTAATATGATTATGTTAGAGCTAATGAAAGCTACTATTAATACAGGTACTGCAGCTAGAATTAGAAACACTTACAAATTAACTAATGACATTGCAGGCAAAACGGGAACAACACAAAACAATAAAGATGCTTGGTTTGTAGGTGTAACTCCAAAATTAGTAAGTGTTACTTGGGTTGGATTAGACAATCATGAAATAGGGTTTAAAAGTACAGCTATTGGTCAAGGTGCAAATGCTGCACTACCCGCTTTTGCTTTATTTCTGCAAAAAATGAATAAAGACAGTGATTTTAATTATATTACTAAAGCAAAATTTAATAAACCTACAGACGCCGTTTTACAGTCATTAGACTGCGATCCTACCAAAAAAGATGGTTTTTTAAAACGTTTATTTAAAAATCCTAACAAGAAAAAAAGAAAGGATTTTAAACGTAGTTAATTGCTTATTAATATATTTAGCCAACTCTAACAAAACGCCAACTAGAAAATGAAGGAATATAAAATTATTAGACAAAGAACCAAATTTCGCAATACAGATAGTGATTTTGAAAATGAATTAAACACATTAGCTAAACAAGGTTGGGTAGTAAAATCGTCTATTGTTATGAATAGCTCTAGTTTATTTAAGGTAATTTTAGAGCGCGATAAAAACAGGTAATCATGAAAAAACTACTAATACTGTGTTTGGTATTCCCAATTCTAATTTTTGCTCAAGAAATAAAAACTGAAGAACTAGATTTAAAAAACGGAGACATTAGTTTACCCGGTACTTTAACAGTAGCACCATCTAAAAAGAAAACACCTCTTGTAATTTTTATTCAAGGTTCTGGTAATGGAGACCGTAATGGTAACCAAGCCGGTACACTTATGCAAATTGGCTACATAAAAACCCTTAGAGATAGTTTAAATGCTAAAGGAATTTCATTTTATAGCTATGACAAGAGATCTGCAAATCTAAACAATTTAAAAAGTGTAAAAGATATTAGCTTTAAAGGTTTTGTAGATGATGCTAACGTAGCCATAGATTATTTTAAAAACGACAAACGCTTTAGTGGCATTACAATAATTGGCCATAGCCAAGGCTCTTTGGTGGGTATGTTGGCTATTAATACACGTAATGATAAAGCTGTTGCTTCTTACATATCATTAGCTGGGCCAGGAAAAACTTTTGACAAAACAATTGTAGAACAATTAACAGCTCAAAATCCTGACTTAGGCAAAGCAGCCAAAGAACAATTTGAAGAATTAGTACAAACAGATACTATTAAAGAGGTTAATCCGCTTTTAATGAGTGTTTTTCAACCAGTTTATCAAAAATTCATAAAAGAATGGGCTACAGAAAATCCTGCTACTGAAATTAAAAAATTGCAAATTCCTGTTTTAATTTTAAATGGTGATGCAGATCTTCAAGTTAGTACAGCCGATGCACAATTATTAAAAGACGCACACCCTAAAGCTACTTTAAAAATTATTCCTAAAATGAATCACGTTTTAAAGGTTGTAAATTCTATAGTTGAAAACCAAGAAGCTTATACATCAAAAGACTATAAAATATCTAAAGAGCTTATTAATACTATAGATAAATTTGTATCTAAATAAAAACTTGAGAACCAATAATAATGACCTATAAAATTTTGTGTTCTGATTTAGACGGAACCTTACTTACCACAAAAAATGATGTTTCTGACGTAACCATAAAAGAAATAAACAGAATAAAAAACCACCTTAAAGTAATTTTAGTTTCTGCCAGAATGCCAAAATCTATGCGCTATTTACAAGAAAGATTAGGTATAGAAAATTTACCTATTATATGTTATAATGGTGCTTTGGTTTTAGATAATGACAAACAACTATTTTCTACTTTTATTAGTTGCAAAGAATTGCAAACCATACACAAAATTGCAGAAGAACACACTGTAAAAATGGGCTTGTATTATATGGATGAATGGTACGTACCGGAAGACTCAGAACGTGTGCAAAAAGAAATTTACCATACCAAAGCAGAACCTATTTTTGAAGACACTAAAATAACTTTAGTAAATTGGGAAAAGAGAGGTGTTGGTGCTCATAAAATAATGCTAATGGGCACTAAACAGACTACAGATGCTATTTTTAGTGTTTTAACGTCTACCCTAGGCGAAAGTCTACATTTTTACAGATCTAATGATACTTTAATAGAAGTTGCTCCCAAAACAATATCTAAACTATCTGCTATAGAATTACTATTACAGAATGAAACTTTAGAAGAGGTAATTGCTTTTGGTGATAATTATAATGATATCGAAATGCTTACCCACGTAGGCTGTGGTGTTGCTGTAGAAAACGGAAGAACAGAAGTTAAGGCAATTGCTAAGCACGTAACGCTTAAAAACACAGAGAACGGAGTTGCGCACTTTATAAAGCAAAACATCTTAATTTAAGTATATTTGAGAAAACTAACTTTTTAGAACTAAACTATTTATGATAGAACCACTTATTACAGATGATAAAGTTGTTTTTGGATTATTAACTCTTTGCTTAGGTTTTGTTTTTTACACCTCAGCTAAAAAAACAGGATTTTGGAGTAAATTTTACACCATTGTTCCTGGTATATTACTTTGTTATTTACTCCCTGCAATTTTAACTTCTACAGGTATTATTGCAGAAACTTGGAAAACAGTAGATGATGCTGGCGTTGTAACAGAACACGAGTCTGGTTTGTACTATATGGCTAGTAGGTATTTGTTGCCTGCAGCTTTAGTTTTAATGACATTGAGTATAGATTTAAAAGCTATTACCAACCTAGGCTCTAAAGCTTTAATTATGTTTTTAACAGGTTCTGTTGGTATTATTATTGGCGGACCAATAGCAATATTAATAGTATCAGTTTTTTCTCCAGATACTGTTGGCGGTAATGATTTTGATGCTATTTGGAGAGGACTATCTACCATTGCTGGTAGTTGGATAGGTGGTGGTGCTAACCAAGCTGCTATGCTAGAAATTTTTAAGTATAATCCAGAAAAATATGGTGGTATGGTGCTTATAGATGTAGTTGTAGCAAACATTTGGATGGCTATAATTTTGTTAGGTGTAGGTAAAACCACAAAAATTGATAAATGGTTAAAAGCAGATGCTTCTGCTATAGAAACCTTAAAAATAAAAGTAACTGCCTTTACAGAAAAAATTACCAGAACACCAACCACGCAAGATTATATGATGTTGCTTTTCTTAGCATTTACAGCAGTAGGTTTAGCGCATTTTTTAGGTGGTAATATAAGTTCTTATTTAGAAAACAATGTTGCCGCTGTAGCAGATAAAAAAAGCTTTTTATCTTTTTTAGGCTCTAGTTTCTTTTGGATGGTTGTTTTTGCAACTATTGCTGGTATTGCATTATCTTTTACTAAAGCTAAAAACTTAGAAGGTGCTGGTGCTAGTAAAATAGGTGGTGTTTTTATATACATTTTAGTTGCTACTATTGGTATGAAAATGGATTTGGGTAAAGTATTAGAGAACCCAGGACTTATTGTTATTGGCCTAATATGGATTGCTATACACGCTGGTTTACTAATATTAGTAGCTAAGCTTATAAAAGCTCCTTACTTCTTTTTAGCTGTGGGTAGTCAAGCCAATGTTGGTGGTGCAGCTTCTGCTCCTATTGTAGCGGCAGAGTTTCACCCATCGTTAACTTCTGTGGGAGTATTACTTGCTGTTTTTGGTTATGTAGTTGGTACAGGTGGTGCATTACTTTGTGCCTACCTTATGGAGGTTGCCTCTTCTCTTTAATTAAAAAGTTATACACAAAACAAAAGGCATTAACTATTTTTTAAGAAAAATTAGTGATATTTGCTGCACTTAAAAAAATATAAAATGAATAGATTTTTTCTTCTGTTTCTAGTTGGTTTGAGCATTGTTGCTTGTAATTCTACAACTAAAAACACAATGGTTGTTTCTGGTAATGTAAAAGGCCTAAAAAAAGGAACACTGTATTTACAAAAAGTTAATGATACTGTTTTAGTTACAGTAGACTCTTTACAAATTAAAGGAGATGGCAATTATAGCCTATCTGCCGAATTGGAAAGCCCTGAAATATTTTATTTATATTTAGATAAATCTGACAACTCTGAATTTAATGATAGAATTACATTTTTTGGAGAACCAGGTACTATTACAATTAACACAGCCTGGAATACTTTTGCATTAAATGCTAAAATTGAAGGGTCTGATTCTCAAAAAAAACTAGAAGAGTTTAGAAAAAATGCTTCTAAATTTAACGCCGAAGCTCTACGTTTAGCACAAACAGCACAATTACCAGGTATACAAGGTAATGAACAAGCCATAGATTCTTTAAACAAAATGCTATCTAAAAACAACCTACGTGGTTATTTATATGCTTTAAATTACTCCTTAAACCATAAAGAGTCTTACGTAGCACCTTATTTAGCCTTAACAGAAGTACCAGATGTAAATGTTAAGTACTTAGATTCTATATACAATTCATTGCCAGATAGTATATCGATTTCTAAGTATGGTAAAAAGTTAAAAGAACATATTAGCAAAGTAAAAGCTGCTAACAAATAAACATAAAAAAACATCCGCCAATGGCGGATGTTTTTATTTTGTGTAAACAGTAAAAATTAACCTAATTTGTTAATCTCCGCAACTAATTCTGTAGCTTTAGTTTCTAGCTCTGTACGTACTGCTGTTAAATGCTTACTTCTATTATCAACATCTTTATTGTTTACTTTAGCGATTAACTCATCAAAAGTAGCAATTGCAGAATCTATAATTTTAGAACCTTCTTTAGAATCTTTAGAGTTTGAAGTTGCTTCCCAAAAGTAAACCGCTTCAATAATATCTCCTAAAACAAAATTTATGTCTTTTTTTAAATCTCTTATGCTTGCCATTTGTATTAATTTTTATGCAAAAATACATATTTAACTTATACAAATAGTTTCTTATGTATAATATATTAGCTTAAGTAATAAATAGTTTAAATAGTTACTTCTAACAATTTTGCTCCGTTAGAAACTATTTCTATAGATGTAGACATTGCAGGCACTAAAATTGTTTCCCCCTTAACGAGACTTGCTTCTCCGTATTCATTTTTTACAGTAGCAGCACCTCCAACACACATATAAATAGTAAATGAATCTCTATTGGCTACGTCTTGTTTTAAATTATCTGTTAACTCTATAAAATTAGTTTTAAAATAAGGGCAATCTACCATGGTGTTTACCTCATTCTTCCCTGTACTATAAGCAACTTTAAAATCGTCCTTTTTAGTGTAATCTATAGCATCTAAAGCTTGCTCTGTATGTAGCTCCCTTAAATTTCCGTTTTTATCTTTACGGTTAAAATCAAAAACTCTATAAGTTACGTCAGAAGTTTGCTGTATTTCGGCTAATAAAACACCCGCACCAATTGCGTGTATTTTTCCTGTATTAATAAAAAAAGTATCACCTTCTTGTACTTTTTCATAATTTAATAAATCCAGCAATGTATCATTTTCAATACTTGCTGCGTACTCTTCCTTTGCCACATCTTTATTAAAACCTACAATAAGCTCTGCGTCCTGGTCTGCATCCATTACATACCACATTTCTGTTTTTCCAAATGAGTTATGCCTTTTTTTAGCTAATTCATCATTAGGATGCAGTTGCACCGATAGATCCTGCTTAGCGTCTATAAACTTAATTAGTATAGGAAATTCTGTTCCAAAACGTTCTGCAACACTTTTTCCTAAAAGGTCATTCGTTTTTGTATTTATCAATTCTTGCAAAGATGTTCCCAACAAATCTCCGTTAGCTACAATAGAAACATCTCCTTTAACTGTAGATAATTCCCAGCTTTCACCTGTTATATCATTTTCTATAGGCTTATTTAAAACATCTCTTAACTTGGTACCACCCCAAAGTCTTTCTTTTAAAATAGGATTAAATTTTAACGGATACATATATGTGTTGTTTATAAGTTTACTATTTAATTATCCAGAATATGTAACGTAATTTCTTGGCGTCTCATACAATACAATTTCCAAGTCTTTAGATGCATCAATCTCTGGTCTAAGCTTGTTCCAAATTACTACAGCAATATTTTCTGCAGTTGGATTTAGCTCTTTAAACTCTGGAACCTCTATATTTAAATTTTTATGGTCTAAGGCTTTTTCTACTTTTTCTTTAATAAGATCTTTTAAAACCTTCATATCCATCACAAAGCCTGTTATAGGATCTATTTCTCCTGCAACGCTAACTATAAGCTCATAATTGTGACCGTGATAATTTGGATTACTACACAAGCCAAAAACTGCTTTATTTTTTTCTGCATCCCAGGCTTTATTGTGTAGTCTGTGAGCCGAATTAAAATGTGCTTTTCTACTTACTTTAACCTTCATATTAGTATTGGTTTTGTAATGTGTATTTATGAAAACGGTCAAAAATTATTTTAAACCATTCTGTATAATTTTTAGGGTTTTTCTGGATATCTATTTTTATATCATCTAAAGCCATCCATTTCCAATCTTCTACTTCTTCTTTGTTTATATTGGGCTCATCATTAAACTTGCCAATCATTACATGATCTAATTCATGTTCTGTTAAACCATTATCAAAAGGAGCTTTGTATATAAATGAAAAAAGTTCTTTTAGTTCTGTTACAAATCCCATTTCTTCTTGCAACCTTCTCTTGCCTGCTTCTAAGTTAGATTCACCTACTCTTTGGTGACTACAACAGGTGTTGGTCCATAACAAAGGAGAGTGGTATTTCTCTGATGCACGTTGCTGCAACATTGTTTCTCCTTTGTCATTCATTACAAATACAGAAAATGCTCTATGGAGGAGTGCTTTTTCATGAGCCTCCATTTTACCCATTGTACCTATTTGCTGGTCTTGTTCGTTAACTAATATTACTTGTTCTTCAATCATAATATTACAAAAATAAGACCTTTATGTTATTTATGAGCAACATAAAAAAGAAAAAACACCTTTACAAGTAAAAGTGTTTTTCATCTATTTTATCGCTAAATTATTAAATTAAAAGAATCTAGGCGATTTTAAATTTTTCTTAGTTTTTATAAAGTCATAACGCAACATTACCTCAAAAGAGCCATCATTAAAAGAAGTACTACCTAGTTCTGTTGTTTCTTTATCGTAGGCTAGTCCTATCATAAAATCTTCGGATACCTGAAAACCAAACATACCACTAAATGCGGCACTCCAACGGTAAGCTCCTCCTAAAATAAATTTATCGTTAAACATAAAATTAGCAGATAAATCTACTTGTAATGGCGCACCTTTTACACCTTTAGTTAAAATTGTTGGTTTAAACTTTACAGATTCATTTAAATCAAATACATACCCTGTCATTAAATAAATATGCATTTGCTCATTTGCTACTGTTGGGTTAGAACCCTCTGCAAAATGCTTTGTTTCTAATATTCTTGGAACAGATAAACCTGCATAAAATTTTTCTGTATGATAATATACTCCAGCTCCAACATTTGGTGAAAATCTATTATCAATGTCTTGCTGTAAAGTTGGATCTACACCATTGCTATTATCTTGGTTTAATTCTGAAAAACGAACATCTAACAAATGTGCACTTGCTTTTAAACCAAATGATAATCTTCCTTCTACAGAGGTATATATTGTGTATGAAAAATCACCATCAAAATAGGTTTCTGAAGTTGGTCCAATAACATCATTAACTACAGAAAAACCAACTCCAACTCCCCTATAACCAAGTGGTGTATGAAAGTTAAAGGTCTGCGTTTTTGGCGCCCCCTCTAGACCTACCCATTGAGATCTGTGTAATAAACCAACACTCATATGACCACGAGAACCTGCATAGGCCGGATTTATACTTATGGTATTATACATGTATTGTGTGTATTGCGCATCTTGTTGTGCCCAACCAGATACGGTACCAAGGACTAAGAGCAATATATTTGCTATTAGTAGTTTAAAATGTTTTATTGTTGCGCTCATAAACTTAATGCTATTTGTTTAAATATATGTAGCCGCTAAGCTGTTTAGTTTTACCTGCTGGTGTGGTATAATCTAACACATAAAAATATGTTCCAACTGGTAATTTTTTATCTTTATTAACTGTAACTCTACCGTGAGATGTACCGTCAAAATTATTGTTTTGAGTGTCATAAGACTTAGTAACAAACACTTGTACTCCCCATCTATTATAAATTCTAATAGTGTTATTAGGGAACCTCTCTAGTCCTGTTATTTTAAGCACATCATGTATACCATCTCCGTTTGGTGTAACTACATTAAATATTTCTATACCATCTTCTTCTGATTCTGGAAAATCTAAATAATCTGGAATACCATCACCGTCTGCATCATCATTTGCAAAATCACCATCATTATTAATATCTTCATCAATAGTTGGTATGCCGTCTCCGTCATCATCAGTATCTCTATAATCTAACTCACCATCGCCATCAGAGTTTGGTAAGTCGTTTATAGGATCATCTATTTCATCATTTTTATCATCATCAATAGTAGTAGACCCTTCAAAACCATCATCAAGACCATCATTATCCTTATCAGACCCTACAAATGTATCATCTGGAATACCATTACTGTCTGTATCATTAGCTTCTATTACATCTGGCACTCCATCGTTATCACTATCTTCATCTAAATAATCTGGTAAACTATCACCATCCGTATCTACTGGGAAAATTCCTAAATTACCATCAGTTTCATAAGCATCATCTAAACCATTACCGTTTTCATCTAAACCACTTGGAGGTATGTAACCTGCTGTAGTTTGAGCCTCTACGTTATCTGGGATACCATCATCATCTGCATCTATATCTAAATAATCTGGAATTCCATCACCATCTGTATCCGTAGGATCTGTAGCCGGATTATTGTCTCCGTCTAGGTTAAGATCTTCAAAGCTATCAAGTATACCATCATTATCTGCATCTAAATCTGTCATTTCAGACTCATTAACAATAACAGTAATTGTAGATGTACTACAGTTACCAAGAGTATCACAAAGGGTATAAGTAAAAGTATCTCTACCAATATAACCTGGATTTGGTGTGTATGTAATGATATCATCAGCCGGATTATTTGGCGTACCGTTATTGTCTACTACAATTGTACCATTAGATGGATCTGTTGTTGTAAATGTACCATTGGTAGGTAAATCGTTATCATTTAAATGCCAATTATCTATTATAATTGTTTCATCTTCATCTGTTGCAACTACATCATCCTGTGTATCTAAAATTGGTACTACGGTAACATCTACTGTTGCTGTACTACAATCGCCATAACTATTACACACGGTGTATGTAAAAGAGTCTGGACCATTATAGTCTGCATCCGGAACATACGTAACAATATCATCAGACGGAATATTAGGTGTTCCATTATCGTCAATAGTTACCGTACCATTTACGGGGTCTGAAGTTGTTAATGTACCAGGATTAGGTAAACCATTATCATTAGCAAAAATATCTACAATTATTGAGGTGTCTTCATCTACTGTAACAATATCATTTTCTAAATCACTTGCCTCACTCATACATACTACCTTAAAACTAGGTAGCTGAACAGAGTTACCTGCTTTAAGCAATGTTGCTACATATTTTACAACATCTTTAGTTGCTATAACTTGTGGAGCTGTTTGATCTCCTGCTAACGCTGGTGACCAACTTACAGATGCCCCTGATGAAATATTTGCAGAAATATCTAATGTAACCTCGTTGTTTGGTGTATTACAATCTGTAAGTATAAAATATGTACTTGCGTTTTTACCACACAAGGTACCATCATAAGTTGCAAAATATACGCCTGGCTGACTCACTTCATAAAAGAAGTCTGTACCCAAAACGGTACTGGTATCTGCTGCGTTGTACCATTTATAATTATTCTCGTCTGTACTATTTGGTGCTTGCAATAAAAATTGAGCACTAATTACATTAGCGCAGAACAAGCCTAGTAGCAGAGCGAATAAAAATTTATATGTTTTAATTGATTTCAAATTTCTAGGATAAGTTTTTATTCGCTTTAGCTTACTTTACTACAAATACAACGTTTATTAAAGTGTTGTAGTCTGTAGGTTGATTAGTTACTGTATATGTTAAAACACCATTTGCATTTATATTCATTGTTGCTGTATTAAACACTGTAGGATCTGCATAAGTAACATAATAATATAATTCTGTTCTAGTATATGTTGGTAAAGCTGATGGTGCTCCAACACTACCTACAGTTGGTGTTCCATACTGCTTAATATATTCGTCATATAAATCTAATGTCTTAGTTCCGTTTGTTGCTACATCTACTTCTACAGACGGTGGGTAAAATATACGTGCCGCTTTAGATGTAATTGGAGCGATAGCTTGTATTACCTCTTGTACATTAGTTTCTGCTGTTGGAGATGCTTCTCCACCTTCGTCTACATCTATAGGTGTACGTAACTCTACTTCATCATCATATTGATCATCTGAACCTAAATCTGATAATGGAACATTAAAGTTTCCTCCACCATCTGTTAATCTTAAATTATTACCTACTACTCTAAAGTTAGTATTGTATTCGTTACCGATTACAGAATCTGCATCATCAACATTTATAGTAACATTGTTACCTCCTGATATAGCTACATAACCTGCATTACCATTTGTTGATAATGTTTGATCATCGGATGCAGGATCTCCTGGATCTCCTTTTTGACCTGCAGGACCTTGTGGTCCTTGAGCACCTGTTGCTCCAGTGGCACCTCTTTCTCCTTGGTCTCCTTTATCTCCCTTATCACCTTTTTGTCCATCTTGTCCAGCTTGACCTTGTGGTCCCTGAGGCCCTTGAGCTCCGGTTGCCCCAGTAGCACCTCTTTCTCCTTGATCTCCTTTATCTCCTTTATCTCCCTTATCTCCTTTTTGCCCATCTTGTCCAGCTTGACCTTGTGGTCCCTGAGGCCCTTGAGGTCCTTGTGGTCCTTGATCTCCTTGGATTCCTTGGATTCCTTGGTCGCCCTGGTCGCCTTTATCTCCTTTTTCTCCTTGAATTCCCTGAAGTCCTTGTGGTCCTTGGTCACCTTGGTCTCCTTTTTCTCCTTGGATTCCTTGAAGTCCTTGTGGTCCTTGATCTCCTTGGTCTCCCTTTTCTCCTTGAATACCCTGAAGTCCTTGTGGTCCTTGGTCACCTTGGTCTCCTTTTTCTCCTTGGATTCCTTGGTCGCCCTGGTCGCCTTTATCTCCTTTTTCTCCTTGAATTCCCTGAAGTCCTTGGTCACCTTGATCTCCTTTTTCTCCCTGTGGACCCTGTGCACCTGTTGCACCTTGGATTCCTTGTGGGCCAGTTTCTCCTTGGATTCCCTGAGGTCCTTGGTCACCCTGATCTCCTTTTTCTCCCTGTGGACCCTGTGCACCTGTTGCACCAGTCTCACCTTGGATTCCTTGTGGGCCAGTTTCTCCTTGGATTCCCTGAGGTCCTTGGTCACCCTGATCTCCTTTTTCTCCCTGTGGACCCTGTGCACCTGTTGCACCAGTCTCACCTTGGATACCTTGTGGGCCAGTTTCTCCTTGGATACCTTGTGGTCCTTGGTCTCCCTGATCTCCTTTTTCTCCCTGTGGACCCTGAGCGCCTGTTGCACCAGTCTCACCTTGGATACCTTGTGGGCCAGTTTCTCCTTGGATACCTTGTGGTCCTTGGTCTCCTTTTTCTCCTTGGATTCCTTGGTCGCCCTGGTCGCCTTTATCTCCTTTTTCTCCTTGAATTCCCTGAAGTCCTTGTGGTCCTTGGTCACCTTGGTCTCCTTTTTCTCCTTGGATTCCTTGAAGTCCTTGTGGTCCTTGATCTCCTTTATCTCCTTTTTCTCCTTGAATTCCCTGAAGTCCTTGTGGTCCTTGGTCACCTTGGTCTCCTTTTTCTCCTTGGATTCCTTGAAGTCCTTGTGGTCCTTGATCTCCTTGGTCTCCCTTTTCTCCTTGAATTCCTTGAAGTCCTTGTGGTCCTTGATCTCCTTGGTCTCCCTTTTCTCCTTGAATACCCTGAAGTCCTTGTGGTCCTTGGTCACCTTGGTCTCCTTTTTCTCCTTTTTCTCCTTGAATTCCCTGAAGTCCTTGTGGTCCTTGGTCACCTTGGTCTCCTTTTTCTCCTTGGATTCCTTGTGGTCCTTGATCTCCTTGGTCTCCCTTTTCTCCTTGGATTCCCTGAAGTCCTTGCGGTCCTTGGTCACCTTGGTCTCCCTTTTCTCCTTGGATTCCTTGGTCGCCCTGGTCGCCTTTATCTCCTTTTTCTCCCTGTGGACCCTGTGCACCTGTTGCACCAGTCTCACCTTGGATTCCTTGTATTCCTTGTGGACCAGTTTCTCCTTGGATACCTTGAGGTCCTTGGTCTCCCTGATCTCCTTTTTCTCCCTGATCGCCTTTTTCTCCCTGTGGACCCTGTGCACCTGTTGCACCAGTCTCACCTTGGATTCCTTGAGGACCAGTTTCTCCTTGGATCCCTTGAGGTCCTTGCTCACCCTGGTCACCTTTATCTCCTTTTTCTCCCTGTGGACCTTGTGCGCCTGTTGCACCAGTCTCACCTTGGATTCCTTGTGGACCAGTTTCTCCTTGGATACCTTGAGGTCCTTGGTCACCCTGGTCGCCTTTTTCTCCTTGTGGACCCTGTGCACCTGTTGCACCAGTCTCACCTTGGATTCCTTGAGGACCAGTTTCTCCTTGGATCCCTTGAGGTCCTTGCTCACCCTGGTCGCCTTTATCTCCTTTTTCTCCCTGTGGACCTGAATCTGGATCTACCCAAGAATATACACCTAATCCATCAGTTGATAATACTTGTCCATTTGTTCCGCCTTCAGGTAATTCAATTTCATTTTCATCATCATTATCTCCGTCAGTGTATGAAACAGTATAATTACCAGACCCGTCATTAGTGACATTAATATCTCCTGCCCCTACAACTGTCTCCCTGTAGTTTGATAAATCAATAGGTGTAGCTGTTGGATCATTAGTTAAGGTTAGATTATCACCTGTTAATGATAAATCTTGACTATCCGTACCTACAAAATTAGTTACTGTACCGTTTTCTGATGTATACGTAAATGTACCATCTCCATTATTTTCTAATGTTGTTACTGTATTGTTTGTGTCAATTGTTGCTGAATTACCAGAATCATCAGTAATCGTATATGTTCCGTTACCATTATCTAAAACAGTAGAGCGCTTTGCATCAAAAGTAGTGGTTGCGCCGCTCTCATTTTCATAAGTAAAAGTTCCATCGCCATTATCTGTTAAAGACGTAATTGTTTCATCAATTGTAACTGATGCTACGTTTAAATATAGACCTCCGTCTGTACCTACTTGAATGTCGTTGTTAGCATCTGAACTTACTAAGCCTATAGTCTGTGAAGAACCTGTGCCATCTGTATACGTAATTGTACCATCATTATTGTTTACTAAAGTTCCTGCAACTTGATTTGTATCAATAGTTGCAGCATTACCAAAATCATCTGTAATTGTAAATGTTGCATCGCCGTTATCTAAAACTGTAGAACGCTTTGCATCAAAAGTAGTGGTAACACCATCTTCATTTGTATATGTAAATGTACCGTCTGCATTGTCTACCAATGTAGATAATGTTTCTGTAAATGTAGTTGCTGTTCCGTTTTCTGATGTGTATGTAAAACTACCATCGCCATTGTCTACTAATGTCGTAATTGTATTATTGGTATCTACGGTTGCTGAGTTTCCTGAATCATCTGTTAATGTAAATGTTCCGTCTCCATTATCTAAAACGGTAGAACGCTTTGCATCAAAAGTAGTGGTAACTCCATCTTCATTGGTATATGTAAATGTACCGTCTGCATTGTCTACTAAAGTTGATAATGTTTCTGTAAATGTAGTTGCTGTTCCGTTTTCTGATGTGTATGTAAAACTACCATCGCCATTGTCTACTAAAGTTGTTATTGTATTATTGGTATCTACAGTTGCTGAGTTTCCTGAATCATCTGTTAATGTAAATGTTCCATCGCCATTATCTAAAACGGTAGAACGTTTTGCATCAAAAGTTGTAGCGATACCATCTTCATTGGTATATATAAATGTACCATCTGCATTGTCTACCAATGTAGATAATGTTTCTGTAAATGTTGTTGCTGTTCCGTTTTCTGATGTGTACGTAAAACTACCATCGCCATTATCTACTAATGTAGTTATAGTGTTATTGGTATCTACGGTTGCTGAATTTCCTGAATCATCTGTTAATGTAAATGTTCCATCGCCATTATCTAAAACGGTAGAACGCTTTGCATCAAAAGTAGTGGTAACTCCATCTTCATTGGTATATGTAAATGTACCGTCTGCATTGTCTACTAAAGTTGATAATGTTTCTGTAAATGTAGTTGCTGTTCCGTTTTCTGATGTGTATGTAAAACTACCATCGCCATTGTCTACTAAAGTTGTTATTGTATTATTGGTATCTACAGTTGCTGAGTTTCCTGAATCATCTGTTAATGTAAATGTTCCATCGCCATTATCTAAAACGGTAGAACGCTTTGCATCAAAAGTTGTAGCGATACCATCTTCATTGGTATATGTAAATGTACCGTCTGCATTGTCTACCAATGTAGATAATGTTTCTGTAAATGTAGTTGCTGTTCCGTTTTCTGATGTGTATGTAAAACTACCATCGCCATTGTCTACTAAAGTTGTTATTGTATTATTGGTATCTACAGTTGCTGAGTTTCCTGAATCATCTGTTAATGTAAATGTTCCATCGCCATTATCTAAAACGGTAGAACGCTTTGCATCAAAAGTAGTAGTTGCGCCACTCTCGTTTTCATAAGTAAAAGTTCCATCGCCATTATCTGTTAAAGATGTAACAGTCTCATCAATTGTAACTGATGCTACGTTTAAATATAGACCTCCGTCTGTACCTACTTGAATGTCGTTGTTAGCATCTGAACTTACTAAGCCTATAGTCTGTGAAGAACCTGTGCCATCTGTATACGTAATTGTACCATCATTATTGTTTACTAAAGTTCCTGCAACTTGATTTGTATCAATAGTTGCTGAATTTCCAGAATCATCTGTTAATGTAAATGTTCCATCGCCATTATCTAAAACGGTAGAACGCTTTGCATCAAAA
Source organism: Cellulophaga omnivescoria (assembly GCF_027915275.1). Lineage (NCBI taxonomy): Bacteria > Pseudomonadati > Bacteroidota > Flavobacteriia > Flavobacteriales > Flavobacteriaceae > Cellulophaga > Cellulophaga omnivescoria. Next base: position 583,487 of record NZ_CP115819.1, read on the forward strand.
GTAGTGGTAACACCATCTTCATTGGTATATGTAAATGTACCGTCTGCATTGTCTACCAATGTAGATAATGTTTCTGTAAATGTAGTTGCTGTTCCGTTTTCTGATGTGTACGTAAAACTACCATCGCCATTGTCTACCAATGTCGTAATTGTATTATTGGTATCTACGGTTGCTGAATTTCCAGAATCATCTGTTAATGTAAATGTTCCATCGCCATTATCTAAAACGGTAGAACGCTTGGCATCAAAAGTAGTAGTTACTCCATCTTCATTTGTATACGTAAATGTACCATCTGCATTGTCTACCAATGTAGATAATGTTTCTGTAAATGTTGTTGCTGTTCCGTTTTCTGATGTATATGTAAAGCTACCATCACCATTATCTACTAATGTAGTTATAGTGTTATTAGTATCTACGGTTGCTGAATTTCCAGAATCATCTGTTAATGTAAATGTTCCATCACCATTATCTAAAACGGTAGAACGTTTTGCATCAAAAGTAGTGGTTACTCCGTCTTCATTGGTATATGTAAATGTACCATCTGTATTATCTACTAAAGTTGATAAAGTCTCTGTAAATGTAGTTGCTGTTCCGTTTTCTGATGTATACGTAAAACTACCATCGCCATTGTCTACTAATGTAGTTATAGTGTTATTGGTATCTACAGTTGCTGAATTTCCAGAATCATCTGTTAATGTAAATGTTCCGTCTCCATTATCTAAAACGGTAGAACGCTTTACATCAAAAGTAGTGGTAACACCATCTTCATTGGTATATGTAAATGTACCGTCTGCATTGTCTACCAATGTAGATAATGTTTCTGTAAATGTTGTTGCTGTTCCGTTTTCTGATGTATATGTAAAGCTACCATCACCATTATCTACTAATGTAGTTATAGTGTTATTAGTATCTACGGTTGCTGAATTTCCTGAATCATCTGTTAATGTAAATGTTCCATCACCATTATCTAAAACGGTAGAACGCTTTGCATCAAAAGTAGTAGTTACTCCATCTTCATTTGTATACGTAAATGTACCATCTGCATTATCTACTAAAGTTGATAAAGTCTCTGTAAATGTAGTTGCTGTTCCGTTTTCTGATGTATATGTAAAGCTACCATCACCATTATCTACTAATGTAGTTATAGTGTTATTGGTATCTACGGTTGCTGAATTTCCAGAATCATCTGTTAATGTAAATGTTCCATCGCCATTATCTAAAACGGTAGAACGTTTTGCATCAAAAGTTGTAGCGATACCATCTTCATTTGTGTATGTAAATGTACCATCTGCATTATCTACTAAAGTTGATAAAGTCTCTGTAAATGTAGTTGCTGTTCCGTTTTCTGATGTATACGTAAAACTACCATCGCCATTGTCTACTAATGTAGTTATAGTGTTATTGGTATCTACGGTTGCTGAATTTCCAGAATCATCTGTTAATGTAAATGTTCCATCGCCATTATCTAAAACGGTAGAACGTTTTGCGTCAAAAGTAGTAGTTACTCCATCTTCATTGGTATACGTAAATGTACCATCTGCATTGTCTACCAATGTAGATAATGTTTCTGTAAATGTTGTTGCTGTTCCGTTTTCTGATGTATATGTAAAGCTACCATCGCCATTGTCTACTAATGTAGTTATAGTGTTATTAGTATCTACGGTTGCTGAATTTCCAGAATCATCTGTTAATGTAAATGTTCCATCGCCATTATCTAAAACGGTAGAACGTTTTGCATCAAAAGTTGTAGTTACTCCGTCTTCATTAGTATATGTAAATGTACCATCTGCATTGTCTACTAAAGTTGATAATGTTTCTGTAAATGTTGTTGCTGTACCATTTTCTGATGTGTATGTAAAGCTACCATCGCCATTATCTACTAATGTTGTGATTGTATTATTGGTATCTACGGTTGCTGAATTTCCTGAATCATCTGTTAATGTAAATGTTCCATCGCCATTATCTAAAACGGTAGAACGCTTTGCATCAAAAGTAGTAGTTACTCCATCTTCATTGGTATACGTAAATGTACCATCTGCATTATCTACTAAAGTTGATAATGTTTCTGTAAATGTTGTTGCTGTTCCGTTTTCTGATGTATATGTAAAGCTACCATCACCATTATCTACTAATGTAGTTATAGTGTTATTAGTATCTACGGTTGCTGAATTTCCTGAATCATCTGTTAATGTAAATGTTCCATCGCCATTATCTAAAACGGTAGAACGCTTTGCATCAAAAGTAGTAGTTACTCCATCTTCATTTGTATACGTAAATGTACCATCTGCATTATCTACTAAAGTTGATAATGTTTCTGTAAATGTAGTTGCTGTTCCGTTTTCTGATGTATATGTAAAGCTACCATCACCATTATCTACTAATGTAGTTATAGTGTTATTGGTATCTACGGTTGCTGAATTTCCAGAATCATCTGTTAATGTAAATGTTCCATCGCCATTATCTAAAACGGTAGAACGCTTTGCATCAAAAGTAGTGGTAACACCATCTTCATTGGTATATGTAAATGTACCGTCTGCATTGTCTACTAAAGTTGTTACTGTTTCAAACAAATAAGAAATATCTACAACACTTGTACTACCACCCTGCATAGTAAGTGTAAGTTCTCCTGTAGTTTGATCAAAAGTAAAATCTTGAATTTCAGGGTTACTGCCTGATGATAGTTCCCAGGAATCACCATCCCAGAAATATATTGTTCCAGTATCTGTATTCACATACAAATCTCCAAGGTCTGCTCCTGCAGGTGTACTAGAACCAGGTATTGTTACATCTGTACCGCTAAGTACTTCACAATTACATTGATCTTCTAATGTAACTGTGGTCTGTGAGAATGCAATTGCCGATATTAAAAGCATCATCGGTAGTAAAATCTTCTTCATGCTGGGGTGTTTTATTCTATTCATTTCTTTGTGATTAGTTAAGATGCTTGCTTTTTCTCTATTTTTTTGAGATTGGCATTAGAACACCTAATTATAACCTACACACAACTTCACCTTACAAAATTAACGTTAGATAGTCCGCTAGAAAATAAATGTTGTGTAGAGCCCTATTTGTATGGTTAACTTCTAGAAAAACAATGTAGAGAAATTATATCGTTGTTAAATTGATTATTAACAGGTGTTTTTAATCGATAACAAAGCCATTTTAAACGGATTACAAAAACAAAAAGACTACATTTAAGTAGTCTTTTATCGTTATTTTTGAACTTTAATCCGCTAACTGCTAATTACTTTAATTTCCCTTTGCTCTATGCGTAATATTTCTGTTTGTAATTGCATTAAAAGCTTTTAAAATTACATAAGGTGAAAACTCTGATGTAGAATTTGAAATTGTTGCTGTGGTTGTTACAAAATTCCCTATTACCACAGATGCTGGTTTTGGAATTACAAACCTAAATTTATTTGTAGTATCATTATTTCCATCATCATCTGAATAACTAGATGTATTAGGAAACTGATCTGACGAACTGCCTTCTACCATAGATCCTATAAAAATTTGTCCCTCTCCATAATCTGTTACCATTCCTAAACTATTATCTCCAGTACTAGCTGTTCCTTCATTAATATCCGTTAAAAATAATTCTATTGTAGCTCCTGGTCTAGACCAACCCTCTACTATTATATTTGAACCAGATACAAATGCATTAGATATTACTGCAAAGTTAGCTAAACCGTTAGGTCCGTTATCAGCGTCACCATTATCATTTATTGTAACTCCATCACCAACAGCATTTCCTGCATCTAAATCTATTCCCAGAGCGGGGCTTGTTGTTCCGTTTGCAAAAATTGAATTTCTTGAAATTAAATTTCCACTAGTATTACCTCCCGCAATTACTATACCTGCTCCACCATTAGACGTTATTATATTGTTAGTAATTGCGGCATTATTGCCATCAATTTTTATACCTGCATTTTCTACTACACCACTACAATTTCCTCCATTCTGTCCAGAGGTATTAATTGTATTTTCTATAATAGAAACACCATCAACATCTTCAACTTCTATACCTAAGGCACCTGCTTTTTCTATTAAATTTTGCCTAATAACAATGTTGCTCCCTCCATCAATAAATATATTATCAAAGCAAGCACCAGTTCCATTTTCTGTAATATGGTTGTTTTGGACAAGTACAGAAGATCCTCCTCTTATTTGTATACCTGCATTGGAATTTGTTGTTATAAAGTTTGAATCTATTGTTGCTTCTCCTCCTGTAATCTCTACACCAAAATCTATATTTCCTGCATTTGCACCAACTGCATTTACTCCTAAAAGTGAATGAGATACTGTTCCGTTTCCACCGCTAATAATTATACCAGCATTGTTATTTGCATATACAGATACGTTACGTATTACAGTACCATTACCAGAAGTATTTAGAACATCTCCGTTATTTTTATGAATCTGAATTTCTGGTCTATCATATCCTGGTAAAGCAATAGCGGAAACACCAACAGATGTACCTCCTGCTCCCTCTGCTCCAAAATTAGAATTGCCAGAATATGCTGTTTGTGTACGCCCATCTATAATGGTGTTTTCTCCTGTTATTACCTCTAAAGGGTTTCCATTAGATATTAGAATATCAAAAATACCACCAGCGTAATTTGCATCTGCTGTTCTACCTAATGCGTCTGAACTTGGAGGAATCATAAAAATAGATGTATCCTCTTCTGGCGCTGGATCAAAAAGACTATTTGCTTCAATATCCACAGTTGCTTCTCCTAGGCTATTAGAGTTTTTAATAAATTGATTTAAAGACCCTTGCCCGTTTTCATTTGTATTAACAATTGTATTAAAATTGAAACCAAAATCTATACCCACAACACCGTTACCTGCAACAGATACGTTAGAAACACTTTGTGCCCCATTAATTACCCCTAAAGAAACATCTTGAGTTGCTGTTGGATCTTTTCCACCTACTTCATTAGGCTCTTCTTGTATAGCTCCTGCTGTTCCAAAAGACCTGTATGTTTGTACAGGGTAACAATCTGAACAACTAAAACCACCTCCTCTAGTAGATTTTACGGTAGAACTAACTGCTTTAATAAAATAGTCGCCATCTGCCATACCTCCAAAAGAGTAATAACCTGCTGCATCTGTTGTTTTTCTTTGAATAAAATTACCCGAATCATCAAACAACTCTACTACAGCTCCTTGCAAACCTACACCATTAGCTGCTGTCTGGTTACGTCCAACTCCTCCAGGGTAATTCACGTCTTCAAATACAGTACCTGCTATTAAGTTAGATGGTACTTTTATTACTACCGCTGCAGATATAACAAAATCTTGCCCTACATCTACGTTAGCTGTTACTTGACTATCTGCTGGGGAAATAAATGAAGAAATATCATACGTATCTAAATCTACTCCATATGAATTTGATATGTTGTATGTTGGACTTACTGTATTATCATAAATTGTAGAATTATAGGCGTTATTACCAGATTGCCCCCCGTCATTTGTTAAAACGAAATTTTGTCCTGCTTGATTTGTTATCGATAGTTCTTCAGGGTTTGTAGAGCCAGAACTTGAACCATTTAAATCTGGATCTCCTTCCCAAGATAAGAATGATGCTTTTGCTCCTGCTCCAGAAATAGCGTAAAAAGAATCTAACGTAAAAGATGTTCCCTCGTTACTTAAACCATCAAAACCTTGGTATAAGTTTATATTTACTGCTGGCAAATTTGGGTCTTCATAAAAAACAATTAGAGTCCACCCTCCCAAAACAGTTGACGTATTACAATAATCTCCCGTGTTATTTATTGTTAAACCACTAAAATCAAAAACATTTGTACTAGGATTAGCAACGCTTTTAACAATATCTGTTACATCACTTACATAACCAAAAAAGTTTCTGCTAGTTAAAGACGTTTGATATAGGAAATTTGCTGATACATTTTGTCCTTCAAAAACTATATCTGGATCTCTAACTGTACTTGAATGAGCCCAGTATAAATATGCCCTTTCTACCGTTCCTGTATTAGGTATAGGTGATATTAATGTATTAGAAGATGATGTAGTTACAGCACATGGCGAAACTCCATTAGCACCTGTTCTTAAAGTACCACCAGTTGTAGAATAATCATAATACCCATCAAACTCCTGAAATAAAGTTAATGGATCATTTGCTAAAATTTGTGAATTTATAGTTCCTGTTCCCGTGTCTGCGTAATTAACAGTTGCATACTGAGCTGAAGCTCCTGTAAATTCTATTTTAAAGTTTTCGGCAAATTCTGGTGTTCCATCATTAGTTATAGGTACAGATATAGTTTGCACGTTACCCAGTTCTCCTGTAAAAGTTAAAGTACCACTTACTGCTGTATAATCACTACCTGCCAAAGCTGTATCATCTACTGTTGTATAATCTACCGTAAAAGGTGATTCAACAAAACCAAATAAAAATACATTTCTACCGTGCGCAGCTCTTGTAGATGTTACGGTAAAAATTGCTACACCGGCATCTTCATCTATTGTAACATCTTCTATTTCTATTACTGGTCCTTCTGGGTAACAATTAACCTGTGCTTCCCAACCTGCTCCTGTTGAATTACCATTAGATGTAAACCTAAATGTTAAACAACCAGATGTAGCAGATGAATTTATGGAGCTGGGAATGTTAGCACTATCATATTGACCAATTAATGGTGCACTAGTAGAATTACCATCGTATATATATAAAATATCTCCAGTTACAACTTCAAAAGCAGTAAAATCTACATTTATGTAAGTATCTGCTGTATCTGGACAAATGGTATACGTAGCATCTTCATTATTCCTATAATTAGATGGACCTCCTGGGTCAAAAAAAGTATCGTTACAACTATTTACCGTAACTCCATCTGTCATCACCAAGGCATCATTATCTATTATTGTACCTGTACCTATGTCTGATATATCTATACTATTGTTAGAGGAACTTGTAAACCTAATTGTAAAATCTTCTGCTCCTTCTATAGTTGTATCCTCTAAAATTGGTATTGTTATAGTTTCTGTATCGTTAATGTTGCCATTAAAATTTAAGGTTCCTGTTCTAGCTGTATAATCTGCTCCTGCAGTTGCACTACCATTAAAAGTAGAATAATTAACACTATATGAACCTGATACACTTGTAACAGTTTGTCTTACTGTAAAAGTAGCCGTACCCGCATCTTCATTAACTGTTACATCGTTAATCTCTAACACAGGGCTAGAAACAGCTGTAAATAGTACATTGTCTATAAAAATTTGATCGTTGCTTGCCCAATTATTACCACTAGTAGATCTAAAAATAATTGCCGGATTAGATGCTATTTGGGCAGCTGTTAATGTATAAGATAAAGAGCCTTGAGTGTTCGTGTTTATATTACGTACCAAGTTCCAAGCTCCAGTGTTACCATTATAAATATAAACACCTAATGATTCTCCTCCTCTATTACGAGCATCAAAATCTAATGTTAAGGTAACCGAGTCGTAGCCTGATAATGGAATAAATCTGTAAATGAATCCGTTATCTATATTTCTTAATCGTAATCTATTCCCAGTAATGCTGATGTTACCACTCCAAGGACTATTGTTATCTCCAGATTCTATCCAGTTAGTAGAAAAGTTTTGGTTACCATCATTTCTACTATATGAAATAGAAGAAAAGTTATCTCTAAAAGTATCTTGACCTAATACCAAGCTAGTAAAAAGCAAGAAAAAAAACACTAAATATACATTAATCAACTTCATAATAAGAATTGGGTTTAATTTGGGGAATGTGTCATAAGTAAACACACCCATCTTATCAATCTGCTAAATTATAACCTTTAAAGTAGCGTATATAATATTTGTTGTGAACATAAGTTAATGTAATGTATAGCTCTATAAAGATGAAGTTAGAAAAAATAAAAAAAAGCCTTAACTTTTAGGTTAAGGCTTTCTTCGGAATTAACTAGCAGTTAATCTATTCTATAATAATAAACTCAGATCTTCTGTTTAATTGATGCTCTTTAACAGTACATGGTATACCATTTTCACACTTATTTACAAGTTTTGTTTCTCCAAAACCTTCACCTTGTAAACGACTTGCATCAATACCTTTAGATACCATATAATTTACTGTTGCTTCTGCTCTTTTTTGAGACAACCATAAGTTGTAAGAATCTTTTCCTCTACTGTCTGTATGTGAGTTTACTTTAATTTTTAAACTAGGAAATTTCTCCATAGCTACGATAACTTTTTGTATTTCAATTTCTGCATCTGGTCTAATATCAAACTTATTTAAATCAAAATAGATAGTACTTAATTGTAATAGTTTAGCTAAATCATCCCCTGCACCAGCTGTTACTTTGTCTCTTTCTAAATAAAAGTCTATAACCTGTGGTTCACCATTAGATTTACTTAAATATTTCTCTGAAGGAACATAACCTTCTACTACGGCTCTAACAAAATTTCCTTGGTTACAATCTAAAGTAATATTGTATACACCATTAGAACTCATAATAGTTGATGAAATTTCTTCGTTATTTTCATCAATAACTTTTATTGCCGCCCCAACTAAAACTTCATTAGAAATTTTATCTCTAACTGTACCCGTTATTTGCTGAACGCAATCCAACACCAAAGGTTCATTTTCTACAACTGCATATATATCATCTTCTCCTAAACCACCTTTTCTGTTAGATGCGAAATATCCGTTTCTATTTTCACTATCAAAAATAAAAGTAAAATCATCCATATTACTATTAACTGGCTCACCAACATTTACAATAGAACCTGTAAAGTTGTTGTTTGCTATTTTTGTAGCAAAAATATCTAAACCTCCAAGTCCTAAATGGCCATCTGAAGAAAAATATAAAATACCTTCATTAGATACATAAGGAAAAGTTTCCCTTTCTTCTGTATTAATTTTATTACCAAGATTTAGCGGAGTTCCATATGTATCATCATCATTTATACTTACACTAAAAATATCAGACATACCAAGTGTACCAGGCATATTAGAGGCAAAATACAGAGTTTTTTCATCTGTACTAAGAGTTGGGTGGGCCACAGAATAATCATCGCTATTAAAAGGCAATTCAGTAATATTTGTCCAGATACCATTTACATAATCTGCTCTAAATATTTTTAACCTTACTACTCCATCTCTATCTTTTACTTTTTTACCATCTTTATAATTATTTCTGGTAAAGTACATTGTAGTGCCATCTTTAGTTATTGCAGATGTAGACTCATGATATCTAGTATTAACATTTTTATCTAATTTAATAACTTTATTAAATGAAACGCTATCTACATTAACCTTATATAAATCTAAAAAGTCTCTAGAGTTCCAAGTATGCCTGTATTTTGCAAAGTTTCCTGTATCCCTGTCCGAAGAAAAAAGTAGTCCTTCTTTAAAAAACGTAGGTGCAAACTCATTGTGTACGCTGTTATATTTAAATTTAGATATTTTAAACTTATCTGTATTAGCTTTAATTTTATTGAAAGAAGCTACAGTATCTTTCGCAAACAGAGCTTTTTCTCCAGAAGAAGCTACATCATAAAATTTTTCGAGTATTGCATTAGACTTGTCGTACTCACCTAAAGTTCTTAAAGTTTGTGCATATTTAAAATATTGTTCTGCAGTAACGTCTGCCTCAAATTCTGATACTAATTTTTGATATATTTCTGAAGCTTTCTTATAATCTGCATTAAAATAATATGAGTTAGCAAGTTTACTTAGTAATTCTGCAGAAACGAAACCTTTTTCTATAACTTTTGTGTATATATCTATAGCCGGGCTAAACGCGTAACTTTTGTATTTGTTATTTGCTTTTTCTATTAATTTCTCTTGGGCACTTGTGTTACCAACAGTAAAAAATAGTATAGCAAGTAAAACTATAATTTTCTTAACCATTTTTTTAATTTTAAATTTTTAGAAGAATCTAGGCGAAACTAGTTTTTCAAAAGCTCTAACTAATTCAAATCTCATAAACACCTCAAAAGAGCCATCATTAAATTGTGTGCCTCCTAACTCTGTAGTCTCCTTATCATATGCTAAACCAAGCATTAATTGGTCTGACAATTGAAAACCTGCCATAGCACTTACTGCTGCGTCCCATCTGTATGCCGCACCAAAAGTAAACTTCTCATTAAACATAAAGTTTGCTGATAAATCTACCTGTAAAGGAGCACCACTAACAACTTTAGTTAATACTGCTGGTTTAAATTTTAAGGTATTATTTAGGTCAAAAACATATCCTGTAATTGCATAAAGGTTAACTTTATCTTTGGATAGAAACTGTACATCATCTGAATCTCGATTACTATTATCAAAATGATCTGTTTCTACTAAGTTTGGAGCAGATAATCCTAAGTAAAACTTATTGGTATGATAATAAAAACCTAATCCAAAATTTGGAGAGAATCTATTATCAATATTATCTGTTTCTACTACTTCATCATCTATTTTACGTAATTTCTCAAAATCTAAGTTTAGTAAGTTACCTCCTACTTTTAATCCAAAAGATAACTTTCTATCCTGAGCTAATTTTAAAGTGTAAGAAACTGTACCGTCAAAATAAGTTTCCTGTACAACGCCATCACCTATTTGATCATTAACTATGGATATTCCGTATCCTAAATTACTATTTCTAATTGGCGAGTGTAAATTAAAAGTCTGAGTTTTTGGAGAACCTTCTAGTCCTACCCATTGTGACCTGTATAGTGCAGCTACACTTAATTGACCTCTTGAGCCTGCATATGCAGGGTTTACTGCTAAAGTATTAAACATATATTGTGTATACTGTGCATCTTGTTGAGCACTAACACTGTCTAAAACTAATAATACTAATATAATTGTTGCAAAAATGCTTCTTTTTATCATTTTATGATATTAATTTTTATTTACTTACGTATAGATAACCACTATCTGTATTGTTATTCCCATTTTGCTCGTAGTTGAAGATATAGTAATAAACTCCCGAAGGTAAAACTTCACCAGCCTTTACTGTAGATCTACCTTTAGATTTACCATCAAAAACATTGTTAATGTTATTGTATCCATCTGCTTCAAAAACAGCAATACCCCATCTGTTGTAAATTTTTAAGGAATTGTTAGGAACTAAGTCTACGTTATCTATCCAAAGGAAATCATTTTTTCCATCACTATTTGGTGTTACCATTTGCATAACAACTACAGCATTTTCATCAGGTGTACTATCATCCATATTATCTAAATAATCTGGAGTACCATCACCATCTGTATCATCATTAGTTGGGTCACCATCACCATCTGCATCTTCATCTGGTGTGTTTATGCCATCTCCATCGTCATCTAAATCTCTGTAGTTTACATCTTCTGTACCGTCTGTATCTGGTAAATCGTTTGCTGGATCGTTAATTTCATCATTAACATCAAAACCATCGTTTACATCTGTTCCTTCATAACCATCATCTAAACCATCTCCGTCTGTATCTATAGTAGTATACTGTTGATCTGGAATTCCATCAAAATCAAAATCGTTACCCTCATTATTATCTGGCACTGTGTCATTATCACTATCCAAATCAATATAATCTGGCGTATCCTCACCATCGTGATTATTTGGTGTTAAGCCACCTAAGTATGCGCTATTTACACCATCATTAGCTAAGTAAGTCGCGGCATCATCATTATTAGCAGCAATATAACCAGCTGTTGTTTGCGCTTCTACGTTATCAGGAATACCGTCATCGTCAGCATCTATATCTAAATGATTTGGTATACCGTCTCCGTCTGTATCTGTAGGGTTAGTTAAAGGATCATTATCTTCATCGATATTTTCATCTTCTACTGTGTCTAAAATACCATCATTATCATCATCTAAATCTACAGCATCTGGAACACCATCTCCATCTGTATCTGTACCAGGTGTATTATCTGTAGGATCTAAATAATCTGGTGTACCATCACCATCTGTATCATCGTTAGTTGGGTCACCATCACCATCTGCATCTTCATCTGGTGTATTTATGCCATCTCCGTCGTCATCTAAATCTCTGTAGTTTACATCTTCAGTACCGTCTGTATCTGGTAAATCGTTTGCTGGATCGTTAATTTCATCATTAACATCAAAACCATCGTTTACATCTGTTCCTTCATAACCATCATCTAAACCATCTCCATCTGTATCTACTCCTGTAAATGTTTGGTCTGGTTCTCCGTCAAAATTAAAGTCGTTACCCTCATTGTTATCTGGTACTGTGTCATTATCACTATCCAAATCAATATAATCTGGTGTATCCTCACCATCGTGATTGTTTGGTGTAATTCCTTCGTCTCCTGATCCTTCATAAGCATCATCTAAACCATCCATATCTGAATCGTTTCCGCTTGGTGCTACATAACCATCAGTTGTTTGACCTTCTACGTTATCTGGAATACCATCGTTATCTGCATCGATATCTAAATGATTTGGTATACCGTCTCCGTCTGTATCAAGTGGATCTGTTAACGGATCATTATCGCCATCTAAGTTTGGATCCTCTACTGCATCCAAAATACCATCATTATCATCATCTAAATCTACAGCATCTGGAACACCATCGCCATCTGTATCTTTTCTATCATCTGTAGGATCTAAATAATCTGGAGTACCGTCACCATCTGTATCATCGTTAGTTGGGTCACCATCACCATCTGCATCTTCATCTGGTGTATTTATGCCATCTCCGTCGTCATCTAAATCTCTGTAGTTTACATCTTCAGTACCGTCTGTATCTGGTAAATCGTTTGCTGGATCGTTAATTTCATCATTAACATCAAAACCATCGTTTACATCTGTTCCTTCATAACCATCATCTAAACCATCTCCATCTGTATCTACTCCTGTAAATGTTTGGTCTGGTTCTCCGTCAAAATTAAAGTCGTTACCCTCATTGTTATCTGGTACTGTGTCATTATCACTATCCAAATCAATATAATCTGGTGTATCCTCACCATCGTGATTGTTTGGTGTAATTCCTTCGTCTCCTGATCCTTCATAAGCATCATCTAAACCATCCATATCTGAATCGTTTCCGCTTGGTGCTATGTAATCATCAGTTGTTTGACCTTCTACGTTATCTGGAATACCATCGTTATCTGCATCTATATCTAAATGATTTGGTATACCGTCTCCGTCTGTATCAAGTGGATCTGTTAACGGATCATTATCGCCATCTAAGTTTGGATCCTCTACTGCATCTAAAATACCATCATTATCATCATCTAAATCTACAGCATCTGGAACACCATCTCCATCTGTATCTTTTCTATCATCTGTAGGATCTAAATAATCTGGAGTACCGTCACCATCTGTATCATCGTTAGTTGGATCACCATTACCATCTGCATCTTCATCTGGTGTATTTATGCCATCTCCGTCATCATCTAAATCTCTGTAGTTTACATCTTCAGTACCGTCTGTATCTGGTAAATCGTTTGCTGGATCGTTAATTTCATCATTAACATCAAAACCATCGTTTACATCTGTTCCTTCATAACCATCATCTAAACCATCTCCGTCTGTATCTACTCCTGTAAATGTTTGGTCTGGTTCTCCGTCAAAATTAAAGTCGTTACCCTCATTGTTATCTGGTACTGTGTCATTATCACTATCCAAATCAATATAATCTGGTGTATCCTCACCATCGTGATTGTTTGGTGTAATTCCTTCGTCTCCTGAGCCTTCATAAGCATCATCTAAACCATCCATATCTGAATCGTTTCCGCTTGGTGCTATGTAACCATCGGTTGTTTGACCTTCTACGTTATCAGGAATACCGTCATCGTCAGCATCTATATCTAAATGATTTGGTATACCGTCTCCGTCTGTATCAAGTGGATCTGTTAACGGATCATTATCGCCATCTAAGTTTGGATCCTCTACTGCATCTAAAATACCATCATTATCATCATCTAAATCTACAGCATCTGGAACACCATCTCCATCTGTATCTTTTCTATCATCTGTAGGATCTAAATAATCTGGTGTACCATCACCATCTGTATCATCGTTAGTTGGGTCACCATTACCATCTGCATCTTCATCTGGTGTATTTATGCCGTCTCCGTCGTCATCTAAATCTCTGTAGTTTACATCTTCAGTACCGTCTGTATCTGGTAAATCGTTTGCTGGATCGTTAATTTCATCATTAACATCAAAACCATCGTTTACATCTGTTCCTTCATAACCATCATCTAAACCATCTCCATCTGTATCTACTCCTGTAAATGTTTGGTCTGGTTCTCCGTCAAAATTAAAGTCGTTACCCTCATTGTTATCTGGTACTGTGTCATTATCACTATCCAAATCAATATAATCTGGTGTATCCTCACCATCGTGATTGTTTGGTGTAATTCCTTCGTCTCCTGATCCTTCATAAGCATCATCTAAACCATCCATATCTGAATCGTTTCCGCTTGGTGCTATGTAACCGTCGGTTGTTTGACCTTCTACGTTGTCTGGAATACCGTCGTTATCTGCGTCTATGTCTCTAAAGTCTGAATTAGAATCTGAATCTGAATTTGTTGGTGTTATACCTTCGCCTGATCCAGGCGTAGTTTCATAAGCATCATCTAAACCATTACCATCTGTATCACAAGAACAAGGGCTAATTATTGCATTACCTCCTTGAGCCTCAGTATTATCTGTAATTCCATCATTATCAGAATCTATATCTCTAAAATCCGGCTTCTTATCTCCGTCTGTATCAACAGGAGTTAACCCCAATCCTGGGCAACTCTGGTACGCATCATCTAAACCATCACAATTTGCATCTTTACCCTTTGGAGCGATGTAACCATCTGTTGTTTGTGCCTCAATATTATCTATAATACCATCATCGTCAGAATCTATGTCTCTAAAGTCTGGGTGAGAATCTCCATCTGTGTCTACAGGAGTAATTCCTTGTCCTGTACCACAATAATCTTCATAATGGTCGTCTAGTCCATTTTTTGGAGCAGAATCCATACCACAAGGCGGGGTGAATTCTTTTGTAGTTTGAGCTTCAACATTATCTAAAATTCCGTCATTGTCAGAATCTATATCTAAATAATCTTTTCTAGTATCACCATCTGTATCTATAGGTGTTAAACCACCACAGCTTCCTGGTGTTTCTTCGTAAGCATCATCTAAACCATTACCGTCAGAATCTATACCACTTGGAGCAATATAACCAACTGATAATTGTGCTTCAATGTTATCTAAAATACCATCGTTATCAGAATCAATATCTAATCTATTAGGTATTCCATCCTTATCTACATCTCCATCTCCTTCTATCGTATCAATAATTCCGTCATTATCATCATCAATATCGATGTGATCAAAAACGCCATCACCATCTGTATCTACACCAGGACCAAAGTTGGCGTGTACAGTTAATGTAGAGAATATAAATACAAGTAAAAACGTAAACAGAGGTGCCTTTTTTTTATTAAAAGACCTGCTTAATACTAAAGTAAAGTTTTCCATAAATGATAGTTAGTGTTACTAATCACCATGGCATTGTTTGTTAAGTTTACCTAAAAAGATTTTGGGACTTCTTGCTTAAACTGGATGCTAAGTTAAAGTTATTTTTAAATACTACATTAATTTTGATATTATAAGTTACATCCGTTCTTTGAAGCGCAAATTTAATCGTTTAAATGTTAATTTTTTAACTTTCACCTTTAAAAATTTAACAAAAAAAATATCTTAAAGCAATTTTACAGAAATTAGATTATCTGAAAAAAAGGTACTTTATCGAAAGTAAAAAAAAGTTAACTATCTAATAATCTGACCTCTTAATATTTGTTAACAGAGTTATTAGCATTCTATTATTTACCGTACTTTTGCAACAAATTTTTTTAAATGAGTTTTGAAAAAGAAATACAAAAGAGAAGGACTTTTGGTATTATATCACACCCCGATGCTGGTAAAACAACACTAACAGAAAAGTTATTACTTTTTGGTGGCGCAATACAAGAAGCAGGTGCCGTAAAAAACAATAAAATAAAGAAATCTGCCACCAGTGACTTTATGGAAATTGAAAGACAAAGAGGAATTTCTGTGGCTACATCGGTACTTGCCTTTATATATAAGGATAAGAAAATAAATATTTTAGATACACCTGGACACAAAGATTTTGCTGAAGATACATTTAGAACTTTAACAGCTGTAGACAGTGTTATTGTTGTTATTGACGTTGCAAAAGGTGTTGAGGAACAAACTGAAAAATTGGTTGAAGTATGTAGAATGCGAAAAATACCAATTATTGTTTTTATAAATAAATTAGACCGAGAAGGTAAAGATGCTTTTGACTTGCTTGACGAAGTAGAGCAAAAATTAGGCTTATCTGTTACACCATTAAGTTTCCCAATTGGTATGGGTTACGACTTTAAAGGAATTTATAATATATACGAAAAGAATATAAATTTATTTAGTGGTGACAGCAAAAAAAACATTGAAGAAACCATTGCTTTTGATGATGTTCAAAACCCTGAGCTCGAAAATGTAATTGGTAAAAAAGCCGCACAAACTTTAAGGGATGATTTGGAGCTAGTAAACGGGGTTTACCCTGAATTTAGTAAAGAAAAATACTTAGCTAGTGAACAACAACCTGTATTTTTTGGCTCTGCTTTAAATAACTTTGGTGTACGTGAACTATTAGATTGTTTTATTGAAATTGCTCCTTCTCCAAGACCAAAAAAAGCAGAAGAACGAGAGGTTATAGCAAACGAAAAAGAATTTACAGGTTTTGTTTTTAAAATACACGCTAATATGGATCCTAAGCACAGAGACAGACTAGCGTTTATTAAAATTGTGTCTGGAACTTTTGAGCGCAACAAGCCTTATTTACACGTTAGAAACAAAAAGAAACTAAAATTCTCTAGTCCAAATGCTTTTTTTGCTGAGAAAAAAGAAATAGTAGACATATCATACCCAGGAGATATTGTTGGTTTACATGATACAGGGCATTTTAAAATAGGTGACACGTTAACAGAAGGAGAAGAGTTACACTACAAAGGTATACCTAGTTTTAGTCCAGAACACTTTAGATACATTAATAATGCAGATCCTATGAAGGCTAAACCTTTATATAAAGGAATAGATCAGTTAATGGATGAAGGTGTAGCACAATTATTTACTTTAGAAATGAATGGACGTAAAATAATTGGTACTGTAGGTGCTTTACAGTTTGAAGTTATACAATACAGATTAGAACATGAATATGGCGCCAAATGTACTTATGAGAATTTCCCTGTTTTTAAAGCTTGTTGGGTAGAACCTACAGACAAAAATAATGATGAGTTTAAAGAATTTAAGCGTGTTAAACAAAAGTTTTTAGCAAAAGATAAGTCTGGAAAACTAGTATTTTTAGCAGACTCACAGTTCTCTTTACAAATGACACAGCAAAAATACCCAAGTGTAAAACTACACTTTACATCTGAGTTTGAATAACAATTAGTGTTACAAGAAAATAAAAAAAGCCAAACATAAATTGTTTGGCTTTTTTATTACCCATTGTTTATTAAAAAGAAAACCACGCAAATTGCGTGGTTTTTTTATTATGCTTCTCCTGTTGGACCAAAATTAATTGGTACTGAAGGCTGCTCATAATCTTTAATTGCTCCGTGAGCCTTTTCAAAACGTTGAACATTATCATTTAATGCTTTTAAAAGCTTTTTGGCGTGTTGTGGCGTAAGTATTATTCTACTTTTCACTTTTGCCTTTGGCGCTCCTGGCATTAAACTAACAAAGTCTACTACAAATTCTGATACAGAGTGGTTAATTATTGCTAAATTAGAATAAACTCCTTCAGCAGTTTTTTCATCTAACTCTATATTTATTTGTTTCTGATCTTGATTAGAATCACTCATACAACTTAAAATTTAAGTTCCTCTTTACGAGCCATAATCTCATCATATTCTTCTTTAGAACCTACTATGATGCTATCATAATCTCTCATACCTGTACCAGCAGGTATCTTATGTCCAACAATTACATTTTCTTTTAATCCTTCTAAGTTATCAACTTTACCAGCTACTGCTGCCTCGTTTAATACTTTAGTTGTCTCCTGGAACGATGCCGCAGAAATGAACGATTTAGTCTGTAAAGATGCTCTAGTAATACCTTGTAAAATTGGTGTTGCCGTTGCTGCAACAGCATCTCTAGCAGATACTAATGATTTATCAGCACGTCTCAAGATTGAGTTTTCATCTCTTAACTCTCTGGCTGTAATAATTTGTCCAGCTTTTAAGTTATCAGAATCTCCTGCATCTTCTACAACTTTTTTACCATAAATTTCATCATTTTCCTTGATAAAATCTTCTTTGTGCGCCAATTGGTTTTCTAAGAAAATAGTATCACCCGGATCTTGTATACGAACTTTACGCATCATTTGTCTAACAACAACCTCAAAGTGTTTATCATTAATTTTTACACCTTGTAAACGGTATACCTCCTGAACTTCGTTCACTAAGTATTGTTGTACAGCAGAAGGGCCTTTAATTGCTAAGATATCTGCAGGTGTAATAGATCCATCAGATAATGGCATACCAGCTCTAACATAATCATTTTCTTGTACAAGAATTTGATTAGACAATTTCACTAGATATTTTTTAACATCACCTAATTTAGACTCTATAATAATTTCACGGTTACCTCTTTTAATTTTACCAAAAGAAACAACACCATCAATTTCTGAAACAACTGCCGGGTTAGATGGGTTACGTGCTTCAAAAAGTTCAGTAACTCTTGGAAGACCACCCGTAATATCACCAGATTTAGCAGACTTACGAGGAATTTTAACTAATGTCATACCCTCAGTAACCTTATCGTTGTCATCCACCATAATGTGAGATCCAACTGGAAGGTTGTAAGAACGTAATATCTCGTCATTATTATTCTTAACTAATAATGTAGGTATTAACTTTTTATTTCTAGACTCAGAAATTACTTTTTCCTGGAAACCAGTTTGCTCATCAATTTCTACTTGGTATGTAACACCTTGCTCTATATTTTCATAAGAAACTTTACCTGTAAATTCAGATACAATTACACCGTTATATGGATCCCAAGAACAAATTACATCTCCTTTAGCAACTTTAGCACCGTTTTCTATAGCTAGCTGAGAACCGTAAGGAATATTACTTGTACTTAAAGTAATACCTGTTTTAGCATCAACTATTTTTATTTCCGATGTTCTAGAGATAACAATTTTTACTTTGTTCCCCTCATTATCTTCACCATTAACAGTTCTTAAGTCTTCTATTTCTGCAATACCAGCAAATTTAGCTTCTAATTTATTATCCTCAGAAATGTTACCTGCAATACCACCCACGTGGAAGGTACGCAATGTTAACTGTGTACCTGGCTCTCCAATAGACTGTGCAGCAACAACACCTACAGCTTCACCTCTTTGTACCATTTTATTGGTTGAAAGATTACGACCATAACATTTACCACAAATTCCTTTTTCTGCCTCACATGTTAATGCAGAACGTACTTCCACACTCTCTATTGGTGATGCTTCAATTTTCTTAACATCAGACTCTACTATTAACTGCCCTGCAGATAATAATTGCTCTTCTGTTACTGGATCAAATAAATCGTGTAATGATATTCTACCTAGAATACGAGCTCCTAAAGACTCAACTATTTCTTCGTTTTTCTTTAAAGCCGAAACTTCTATACCTCTTAAAGTACCACAATCTTCAGTGTTAATGATAACATCTTGCGAAACATCAACCAAACGACGAGTTAAATAACCTGCATCGGCAGTTTTTAAAGCCGTATCTGCAAGACCTTTACGTGCACCGTGAGTAGAGATAAAGTATTCAAGAATTGATAAACCTTCCTTAAAGTTAGAAAGAATAGGGTTTTCAATAATTTCACCACCACCTGCAGTAGATTTTTTAGGCTTAGCCATTAATCCACGCATACCAGTTAACTGACGAATTTGCTCTTTAGAACCCCTTGCACCAGAATCTAGCATCATATACACAGAGTTAAATCCTTGCTGATCTTCACGAATACGCTTCATTGCTAACTCTGTAAGCATTGCATTAGTAGATGTCCAAACATCAATTACCTGGTTGTAACGCTCGTTGTTAGTAATAAGACCCATGTTGTAGTTAGCCATAATACCGTCTACTTGACCGTTGGCTTCTGCAATCATTTCGTGTTTTTCTTTTGGGATAATAATATCTCCTAAACTAAAAGATAAACCACCTTTAAAGGCAAATTCATATCCTAAAGTTTTTATTTTATCTAAGAATTCTGCAGTAGTTGGCACGTCTGTAACAGCCAAAATACCACCAATAATATCTCTTAAAGATTTTTTATTTAATACATCATTAATATAACCTGCCTGTTCTGGCACCATCATATTAAATAAAACTCTACCTGTTGTAGTAGGTATTATTTGGTATACAAGTTCACCCTCTTCATTAAAGTCTTTTGCTCTAACTTTTATACCTGCATTCAAATCAAGTCTTTCCTCGTTAAAAGCTATAACAACTTCTTCGTCTGAATAGAATGTTAATCCTTCACCTTTAATTGGCACCTCTGGAGTAGATTTACGCTCTTTAGTCATATAATAAAGACCTAAAACCATATCCTGAGAAGGTACTGTTATTGGCGAACCATTAGCTGGATTTAATATGTTGTGTGATGCAAGCATTAACAACTGAGCTTCCAAAATTGCCTCAGGACCTAATGGTAAATGTACAGCCATTTGATCCCCATCAAAATCGGCGTTAAATGCCGTACAAACTAATGGGTGTAAACGTATTGCTTTACCTTCAATAAGTTTTGGCTGAAACGCCTGAATACCTAAACGGTGAAGCGTTGGAGCACGGTTTAGTAATACCGGATGTCCTTTTAGAACATTTTCCAAAATATCCCAAACTACTGGCTCTTTTTTATCTATAATTTTCTTTGCAGATTTAACCGTTTTTACAATACCTCTTTCTATTAACTTACGTATAACAAAAGGCTTGTAAAGCTCGGCAGCCATATCTTTTGGTAAACCACACTCAAATAATTTTAACTCTGGTCCAACAACAATTACCGAACGAGCAGAATAATCTACACGTTTACCAAGTAAGTTTTGACGGAAACGACCCTGCTTACCTTTTAATGAATCTGATAAAGATTTTAAAGGTCTGTTAGATTCTGTTTTTACTGCAGATGACTTACGAGTATTATCAAAAAGAGAATCTACAGATTCCTGAAGCATACGTTTCTCATTTCTAAGAATTACTTCTGGAGCCTTTATCTCTACCAATCTTTTTAAACGATTGTTTCTAATTATTACTCTTCTATATAAATCATTTAAATCTGATGTTGCAAAACGTCCACCATCTAATGGCACTAAAGGTCTAAGTTCTGGTGGAATTACTGGGATTACTTTCATAATCATCCACTCAGGTCTATTTTCTCTATTTTCTTGAGACTCTCTTAATGACTCTACAACCTGTAAACGTTTTAACGCTTCAGTTTTACGTTGTTTAGATGTTTCTGTATTTGCTTTATGTCTTAA
Organism: Cellulophaga omnivescoria; assembly: GCF_027915275.1. Classification (NCBI taxonomy): domain Bacteria; kingdom Pseudomonadati; phylum Bacteroidota; class Flavobacteriia; order Flavobacteriales; family Flavobacteriaceae; genus Cellulophaga; species Cellulophaga omnivescoria. The sequence continues at coordinate 604,997 of NZ_CP115819.1, forward strand.
TTCAAATGATAATTCATCTAAATTAATTCTTGACAATAACTCTATTAAACATTCAGCCCCCATTTTAGCAATAAACTTATTTGGATCTGTATCTTCCAAATATTGGTTTTCTACTGGTATAGACTCTAGTATGTTTAAGTATTCTTCTTCAGTCAAGAAATCCATTTTCTGAATTTCTTCACCTTCTGGTCCTTTAGCAATACCGGGCTGAATAACAACATAACGCTCATAATAGATAATCATGTCTAATTTCTTAGAAGGTAATCCTAATAAGTAACCTATTTTATTTGGTAAAGAACGGAAGTACCAGATGTGAGCTACAGGAACTACTAAGTTAATGTGCCCAACTCTATCTCTACGTACTTTCTTTTCTGTAACCTCTACCCCACAACGGTCACAAACAATACCACGGTAACGGATACGCTTGTATTTTCCACATGCACATTCATAATCCTTTACAGGTCCAAAAATACGCTCACAGAAAAGACCATCCCTTTCTGGTTTGTGGGTTCTATAATTAATTGTTTCAGGTTTTAAAACTTCTCCTCTTGACTCTGCCAAAATAGCTTCTGGTGATGCCAATCCGATTGAAATTTTATCGAACCTTTTTATTGTATTATTATCCTTTGGTCTAGCCATAACAATATGGTGATCTTAAAATTAAATATATCTAACAAATAGTGTTCAAGACAAGGTCTTGTTATTCTTCCAATCTAATATCTAAACCTAATCCCTTAAGTTCATGCATTAATACATTGAAAGATTCTGGTAAACCAGGTTCTGGCATTGTTTCGCCTTTTACAATAGACTCATACGTTTTAGCTCTACCAATAACATCATCAGATTTAACTGTTAATATTTCTCTTAGTGTTGCAGACGCACCATATGCTTCTAATGCCCATACTTCCATTTCTCCAAAACGCTGACCACCAAATTGTGCTTTACCACCTAATGGCTGTTGTGTAATTAAAGAGTAAGGTCCTATAGAACGAGCGTGCATTTTATCATCTACCATATGCCCTAATTTAAGCATGTAAATAACACCTACAGTTGCTGGTTGATCAAAACGTTTACCGGTTCCACCATCATATAAATAAGTATGACCAAAACGTGGTATACCTGCTTCATCTGTGTATCCGTTAATTTGTTCTAATGTAGCACCATCAAAAATAGGAGTTGCATACTTTTTGCCTAATTTTAAACCGGCCCAACCTAATACAGTCTCATATATTTGCCCAATGTTCATACGAGATGGTACACCTAATGGGTTTAATACGATATCTACTGGAGTTCCGTCTTCTAAGAATGGCATATCTTCATGACGTACTATACGAGCAACAATACCTTTGTTACCGTGACGACCGGCCATTTTATCACCTACTTTAAGTTTACGTTTTTTAGCAACATAAACCTTAGCTAATTTCATTATTCCTGGAGGCAACTCATCACCAACAGAAATAGTAAATTTATCTCTTCTTAAGTTTCCTTGAAGATCGTTAAGCTTAATTTTATAGTTGTGAATTAAATCCGCAACCATGGCATTAAGATCCTTATCTACTGTCCAGCTACCACCTACAAGGTGGGCAAAATCATCAACAGAGTTTAACATCTTCATAGAATACTTTTTACCTTTTGGAAGAACTTCTTCTCCTAAATCATTAAGTACACCTTGTGATGTTTTACCATTAACTAATGTAAATAGTTTTTCTACTAATATATCTTTAAGCTGTTGGAATTTAACTTCGTATTCTAGCTCTAACTTATTAATAGCATCTTTATCTTCTACACGAGTACGTTTATCTTTAATAGATCTAGAGAATAATTTCTTACCTATTACAACACCTCTTAATGATGGTGATGCTTTTAAAGATGCATCTTTAACGTCTCCTGCTTTATCTCCAAATATTGCACGAAGTAATTTTTCTTCTGGTGTAGGGTCTGACTCTCCTTTTGGAGTAATCTTACCTATTAAAATATCTCCAGGTTTAACTTCTGCACCAATACGGATCATTCCGTTTTCATCTAAGTCTTTAGTAGCCTCTTCAGAAACGTTTGGAATATCATGTGTTAGTTCTTCTGCACCTAATTTGGTATCTCTAACCTCTAAAGAGTACTCATCAATGTGTATAGATGTAAAGATATCTTCACGTACTACTTTTTCTGAAATTACAATTGCATCCTCAAAGTTATACCCTTTCCAAGGCATAAAGGCTACTTTCATATTTCTACCTAAGGCTAATTCACCCAATTGTGTAGCATAACCTTCACATAATACTTGACCTTTTTTAACCTTATCTCCTTTTTCTACAATAGGCTTAAGGTTAATACTTGTACCTTGGTTAGTTTTTCTAAACTTAACCAAGTTATATGTTTTAGAATCTTCCTCAAAACTAACTAAACGTTCTTCTTCTGTTCTATCATACTTAATAGTGACTTTTTGAGAATCTACATACTCAACAACACCATCTCCTTCTGCATTAATTAAAACTCTAGAGTCTGATGCTACCTGACGTTCTAAACCAGTACCAACAATTGGAGATTCTGGTCTTAATAATGGAACTGCCTGACGCATCATGTTAGATCCCATCAATGCACGGTTGGCATCATCATGTTCTAAGAAAGGAATTAAAGATGCAGATATTGATGCAATTTGATTTGGAGCAACATCTGTATAATTAATTTCTGCAGGATCTACAACTGGGAAATCACCTTCTTCACGAGCAATAACCTTGTCAACATCAATTTCACCATCTTCTTTTAAAGGAATGTTGGCTTGAGATATTTTCATTCCCTCTTCTTCCTCAGCACTTAGGTATGCATACTCTTCAGTATCTACAACACCATTAGTTACTTTACGGTAAGGAGTTTCTAAGAAGCCCATTGGATTAACTTTTGCATAAACTGCAAGAGATGATATAAGTCCAATATTTGGTCCTTCAGGAGTTTCAATAGGGCAAAGTCTTCCGTAGTGTGTATAGTGAACATCACGCACCTCAAAACCTGCTCTCTCTCTAGATAAACCTCCTGGCCCAAGTGCAGATAATCTACGCTTGTGTGTTATTTCTGCTAATGGATTAGTTTGATCCATAAACTGAGATAGCTGGTTAGTACCAAAGAAAGAATTAATAACAGAAGACAATGTCTTTGCATTAATCAAATCTATAGGTGTAAACACCTCATTATCTCTAACATTCATACGTTCACGAATAGTTCTAGCCATACGAGCAAGACCTACACCAAACTGTTGAGATAATTGTTCACCAACTGTACGTACACGACGGTTAGATAAGTGATCAATATCATCAATCTCTGCCTTAGAGTTTATAAGCTCTATTAAATACTTAATTATAGTAATGATATCTTCTTTAGTCAAGACTTGCTTGTCCATTCCAATATCTAACTGTAACTTTTTATTCATTCTATAACGACCTACTTCACCTAAGTTGTAACGTTGATCAGAGAAGAATAATTTATCTATAATACCACGTGCTGTTTCCTCATCTGGCGGTTCAGCATTACGCAATTGTCTATAAATATGCTCAACAGCCTCTTTTTCTGAGTTTGTTGGATCCTTTTGTAATGTATTATGAATAATTGCATAGTCAGACTGTGCATTATTTTCTTTATGTAATAGAATAGTTTTTACATCTGCCTCCATAATTTCGGCAATGTGTTCTTTTTCAAGAACAGTATCTCTATCTAATACAATTTCGTTTCTTTCAATAGAAACAACCTCACCTGTATCCTCATCTACGAAATCTTCATGCCATGTATTTAATACTCTAGCAGCAAGTTTACGTCCTAATACTTTTTTAAGTCCAGCATTTGAAACTTTAATTTCTTCAGATAAATCAAAGATTTCCAAAATATCCTTATCACGTTCAAAGCCAATAGCTCTAAACAAGGTTGTTACTGGTAATTTTTTCTTTCTATCAATATATGCGTACATAACGCCATTGATATCTGTTGCAAATTCAATCCAAGAACCTTTAAAAGGAATTACTCTTGCAGAATACAATTTAGTACCGTTAGCATGGAAAGACTGTCCGAAGAAAACCCCTGGAGAACGGTGTAATTGAGATACAACAACACGCTCAGCACCATTAATAACAAATGTACCACTTGGTGTCATATAAGGAATTGTTCCTAAGTACACATCTTGTACTATAGTTTCAAAATCTTCATGTTCTGGGTCCGTACAATAAAGTTTTAGCCTTGCCTTTAGCGGAACACTATAGGTTAATCCTCTTTCTATACATTCTTGAATAGAATATCTAGGTGGATCAATAAAGTAATCAAGAAACTCTAATACGAATTGATTTCTTGTGTCAGTAATTGGAAAGTTTTCCAAGAAGGTATTATACAAACCTTCGTCGCCTCTTTCATCAGATTTAGTTTCAAGTTGGAAGAAATCCTGAAATGATTTAATCTGAATGTCCAAGAAATCCGGGTAATCTGGAATATTCTTAGCTGATGCAAAATTTATTCTTTGAGTCTGTTTTGTGAACATCAATGGACAAAATTATGTTATGAATAGTATTCTCGTAGTATATTACTTCATATACAATATATATAAAAATGGGATTAGGTCTATACGCATATAGCGTAAAGACCTATCCCAAAAACGTTATGGTTGTTGCTATTATTTAAGCTCAACTTCCGCTCCTGCTTCTTCTAAAGATTTTTTAATACCTTCAGCTTCGTCTTTAGAAACACCTTCTTTAACAGCTTTTGGTGCGCTATCTACGATATCTTTAGCATCTTTTAAACCTAAACCAGTTAATTCCTTAACTAATTTTACAACTGCTAATTTAGAAGCACCAGCTGATTTTAATACAACATCAAATTCAGTTTGCTCATCTGCAGCTTCACCACCAGCAGCAGCACCACCAGCAGCAACAGCTACTGCAGCAGCAGCAGGCTCTATACCGTACTCATCTTTTAATATATTTGCTAACTCGTTTACTTCTTTTACAGTTAAGTTAACTAATTGTTCTGCGAAATCTTTTAAATCTGCCATTTTTCTATCGTTTAATAAATTTTTAAAATATAATTGTTTTTAGTGCGTACTATTTTTCTGATAATGTTTTTAGAATACCAGCGATTTTTCCACCACCAGATTTAAGTCCAGAAATAACGTTTTTAGCTGGTGATTGTAACAATCCAATAATATCGCCAATAACTTCTTCTTTAGACTTAATGCTAACTAAAGCATCTAATTGATCATCTCCTATATATACTTCTTCTTCAATAAAAGCCCCTTTTAATAAAGGTTTGTCAGATTTTTTTCTGAAGTTCTTTATTAATTTTGCTGGCGCATTACTTGTTTCAGAAAACATTAAAGAAGTATTTCCTTTTAACACTCCTGGAAGTTCCCCAAACTCTTTATCTGAAGCCTCCATTGCCTTTGCAAGCAATGTATTCTTAATAACTGAAAGTTTAACACCCGCTTTAAAGCAAGCTCTTCTTAAATCTGAAGTAGCTACAGCATCTAAACCTGAAATATCCGCCAAATAAATGGTTGCATTTTCAGCCAACTGTGAAGTTAAATCTTCTATTACGTTTAATTTTTCTTCTTTTGTCATAATATAAACTTTAAAGCAACAGTTATGCTACTACTTTTGGATCTAATTGAACACTTGGGCTCATTGTACTAGACAGGTAAATACTTTTTACATAAACACCTTTTGCAGCAGTAGGCTTTAATTTCATAAGTGTATCAAACAATTCTTTTGCGTTATCTGCAATTTTATCTTCCGAGAAAGAAACTTTCCCTATAGCAGCATGTACAATACCTGTTTTATCAACTTTAAAATCAATTTTACCAGCTTTTACTTCAGATACAGCTTTAGCTATATCCATAGTAACTGTTCCTGTTTTTGGATTAGGCATTAAACCTCTTGGTCCTAAAACCCTACCTAAAGGCCCTAATTTACCCATTACACTTGGCATAGTGATAATTACATCAACATCTGTCCAACCGCTTTTTATTTTATCCAAATATTCATCTAATCCAACATAATCCGCACCAGCTTCTTTAGCCTCTGCTTCTTTATCTGGAGTTACTAAAGCCAAAACTTTAACATCTTTACCAGTACCGTGTGGCAATGTTACTACCCCACGCACCATTTGATTTGCTTTTCTAGGATCTACACCTAAACGAACAGCAACATCTACAGATGCATCAAATTTTGTATTCGTTATTTCTTTTATTAAAGCAGATGCTTCCTCCAAAGAATAAAGTTTATTCTTATCTATCTTTGCGTGAGCGTCCTTTTGCTTTTTTGTTAATTTCGCCATTTTAAATTGCTTTTAAGATTTTAAAAAGGTCTAGTACCTGAAACTTTTAAACCCATAGATCTTGCAGTACCTGCTATCATACTCATTGCCGACTCTACAGTAAATGCGTTTAAATCTACCATTTTGTCTTCTGCAATTTGCTTAACTTGGTCCCAAGATACACTTGCCACTTTGTTTCTGTTAGGTTCGCCAGATCCTTTCTTTATCTTAGCTGCCTCTAAAAGCTGAACTGCCGCTGGCGGTGTCTTTACGATAAAGTCAAAAGACTTATCTTTAAATACCGTGATAACAACTGGTAAAACCTTACCTTGTTTGTCCTGTGTACGCGCATTAAATTGCTTACAGAACTCCATGATGTTAACTCCGGCAGCACCTAAAGCGGGTCCAACCGGTGGCGATGGATTCGCTGCACCTCCCCTAACTTGTAGCTTAACTACTTTACTTACTTCTTTTGCCATTGTATAAAATTAAATTCGAAAAATATGCATCATTCGGAAGCAACACACATTTTTACTATGTAACAGTTCTTAATTATACTTTTTCAACCTGCATATAACTTAACTCCAATGGTGTTTTTCTTCCAAAAATCTTAACCATTACCTCAAGTTTACGCTTTTCTTCATTGATTTTCTCAACAGTTCCATTAAAACCATTAAAAGGACCATCAACAACTTTTATTGTTTCTCCTAATACAAAAGGAATAGCAACACTATCTGTAGTAACAGCTAGTTCGTCTACTTTTCCTAACATACGATTTACTTCTGATTTTCTTAAAGGGACAGGATCACCACCTTTAACCTCTCCTAAAAAGCCAATTACATTAGTTATAGATCTAATGATATGAACCATTTCACCACCTAAATTAGCTTTAACCATTATGTACCCAGGAAAATAAACCTTCTCTTTGTTTATTTTTTTCCCATTACGAACCTGAACTACTTTTTCTGTAGGAACTAAAACATCCTCTAAATAATCCGAAAAACCAAGCCTAGCTACTTCACTTTCAATGTAACCTTTTATCTTATTTTCCTGACCACTTACTGCCCTAACTACATACCATTTTTTCTCTAATACTTCTGACATAGTACAAGGCTTATTAGTTTATAACTTTATCAAAATAAAACTTAACAGCTTTACTAAAAAGCTCATCTACACCCCAAGTTGCCAAGGCAAACAAAATAGTAAAAACAGCAACAACAACCATAAGGTTAGATGCTTCTGCTCTTGTTGGCCATGTAACATTATTTCTAAGTTCTTCTACTGATTCTTTAATATATGTTAGCATGCGAATGTTTTACTTTATTATTTATAAATAAAAGGAAACGCATTTCCTTTCTATTGCACGGGCGGAGAGACTCGAACTCCCGACACCTGGTTTTGGAGACCAGTGCTCTACCAACTGAGCTACGCCCGTCTATATTTACATCGAAAGGTATCCCACCTTGGCAGGACACCCTCAATGTAATGTAATTATTTTAGATCTATTCTATGATCTTAGTTACCTGACCAGCACCTACTGTTCTACCACCCTCACGGATAGCAAAACGTAAACCTTCACTAAGTGCAATAGGAGATAATAATTCTACTGTAATAGTTAAGTTATCACCTGGCATAACCATCTCAACTCCCGAAGGAAGATTGATTGTTCCTGTAACATCCGTTGTTCTTACGTAAAACTGTGGACGATAGTTATTATGGAATGGTGTATGACGACCACCTTCTTCTTTTTTCAAGATATAAACCTCAGCTTCAAACTTAGAGTGTGGCTTAACAGAACCTGGCTTACAAATTACCATACCTCTACTAATTTGAGACTTTTCAATACCTCTCAACAAAATACCTACGTTATCTCCAGCTTCACCTCTATCTAATATCTTACGGAACATCTCAACACCAGTAATAGTAGAAGCTAATTTTTCAGCTCCCATACCAATGATATCAACAGCATCACCTGTATTAGCAACACCAGTCTCAATACGACCAGTTGCAACAGTTCCACGACCTGTAATTGTAAATACATCTTCAACAGGCATTAAGAAATCCTTATCTACATCACGCTTTGGTAATTCAATCCAGTTATCAACAGCCTCCATTAATTCCATTACTGTATCTACCCATTTTTGCTCACCATTAAGCGCACCTAAAGCAGAACCAGAAACAACAGGACCATTATCACCATCATACTCATAGAAAGAAAGCAATTCTCTAACTTCCATCTCAACAAGCTCTAAAAGCTCCTCATCATCAACCATATCAACCTTGTTTAAGAAAACAACGATTCTTGGTATACCTACCTGACGACCTAATAAGATATGCTCACGAGTTTGAGGCATTGGACCATCAGTTGCAGCAACTACTAAAATAGCACCATCCATCTGAGCAGCACCAGTTACCATATTCTTTACGTAATCTGCGTGACCTGGACAATCCACGTGTGCATAGTGACGGTTTGCAGTTGAATACTCTACGTGAGAAGTATTAATTGTTATACCTCTTTCTTTTTCTTCTGGAGCGTTATCGATAGAATCGAAACTTCTTAATTCAGAAAGACCTGCATTTGCCAATACTGTAGTAATAGCAGCAGTTAAAGTAGTTTTACCGTGATCTACGTGTCCAATAGTACCTATATTTAAGTGCGGTTTGGAACGATCAAAAGTTTCCTTTGCCATGTTTAATGAGTTTTAATCTTAGTTATATATTAGTGTACAAATTATATTTCTTGAGCCAATGACGAGATTTGAACTCGTGACCTCTTCCTTACCAAGGAAACGCTCTACCCCTGAGCTACACCGGCGTAAAACGTTGTTTAATTTAATCGTTATTATTTAAAAATAACTTAAAAACCAATGCCTATAATCAGGAACGACATCGCTGTCTATAAAAACATATTTTCTCTTCCCAAAAAAATCAACTTCAAAATATGTTTTCACACAACTCTTTTTTAGATACTTTAATCTAAAAAAAACTTAGAGCGAGAGACCGGGTTCGAACCGGCGACATTCAGCTTGGAAGGCTGACGCTCTACCAACTGAGCTACTCTCGCATTCTTTTATTTGTGCAAATTTCTAAAAAAATTTAAAAACTCACAACTTTCATTATTTCAAACAAAACAACCTAATTTTATTTTGCTTTAACTAATTTGTGGGGAGAGCAGGATTCGAACCTGCGAAGACGTAGTCAGCAGATTTACAGTCTGCCCTCGTTGGCCGCTTGAGTATCTCCCCAAAACTTTTTTTTCAGTACAAAATGAACTTTCAAAAATACTTGATTTTAAACTTAAAACCAAGACTTAATTTTCAAAATTTAGAGCCGATGGAGGGACTCGAACCCACGACCTGCTGATTACAAATCAGCTGCTCTAGCCAGCTGAGCTACATCGGCTTTTAACCTTGCTTTTCTGCTTTAAAAAAGCTCGCTATTTCTAACGGACTGCAAATGTATAACTAGTTTTCAGTTATTCAAAACTTTTTTTAAAAAAAATTTAAAAAAAATTACACCCTCAATTTCTCTTTTCGTTTAACAAGCTGTCTTTCAATAGAATTACACGCAGAGTCAATAGCCTCCTCAAAAGACTTACATTGTTTTTTTACCATAATATTTTCTTTAGGCACCCTAATTTTGATCTCAACAATCTTATTTTCCTTTAAACTTGTATTCTCTACTTTTAGATAAACATCAGAACTTATGACCTTATCATAAAAGGTTTCTAACTTATCTAATCTGGTTTGCACAAAAGACATTAAATCTCCGTTTGCATTAAAATTAACTGATTGCGTGTTTACTTTCATAAGAGAAGGTTTTTTTTAAATTAAACAATATCAGTAAAACAAAAAATTGTCACTTTTTATTTCTAGGATGAGCTGCTAAATGTACTTTTTTAAGTTCTGCTATACTATTGTGCGTATAGACTTGAGTAGACGCTAAGCTTGAATGCCCTAACAATTCTTTTACTGAATTTAGATCTGCCCCTTCATTTAACAAATGTGTCGCAAACGTATGTCTTATTATATGCGGACTATTTTTTTGTTTAGAAGAGACCTTACTAAAATAGCGATTTATAATTCTATACACAAGACTTTCATACACTTTATCCCCAGACTTTATCAGAAAAAAGTACTCCTCATCATTAACCACCTTCAAAGCATCTCTACTTTTTAAATACATTAACACCCAAGGACACACAAACGGAGCCAAAGGCACAACACGCTCTTTATTTCTTTTACCCAAGACTTTTATTGTTTTAGCTTTTACATCTACATCCTTAAGTTTTAAATTAACCAACTCTATTCTTCTAATACCAGTAGCATACAAAAGCCCTATAATTAGCCTATCTCTCTCTCCTTCAAACCCCGCTTCAAAATCTACCTCATTTAAAGCTGCCTCTACCTCTTCAAAAGAAAATGGGATTTCTATTTTCTTGGATATTTTTAAAGCTTTATGTTTTGCTAAAGGATTAACCGCTACACGCCCTATCTTTTGCAAAAATTTGTAATACGCTTTTAATGATGCTATTTTTCTATTTATAGATCTATTTAAAATTCCTTTTGAAACCAAAACCACTATCCAATTACGCACAAAAGCATACGGAACATCATCTATAGATGACAATTGGTAATTTACCCCACAAAACTCCGTAAACTCACTTATATCTTTCTTATAAGCAGTCACTGTATGTGTTGAGTATTTTTTTTCTAATGACAGGTATGATACAAAAGCTTCTAACGACATAACAACTAAAGATACAATTTATGTTATTAAACAGAAAAAATCCTATTTAGATTGAAAGACATCAACCTAAATAGGATTTATACGAAAATACTAAGAATTAAATCTTAAAAGAACTATACTTCTTCTTGATCTCTTAATCCTTGTACGTATTGTGCTTTTTGAATTTGAGCTCTACGAACAACCGATGGCTTTGAAAACTGTTGACGCTTTCTTAACTGACGCATTCCACCTGTTCTATCAAACTTACGCTTAAAACGCTTAAGTGCTCTATCTATATTTTCTCCTTCTTTTACTGGTATAATTAACATGGGCAATAACCTCCTCTCTTTTGTGATTTTTAAGATTGCAAATATATAAACTAATTTTCAATTAACAACTACTTATTTTTTTATTCTCTATTTTCTTTAAAGTCTACAGCTAAAAATTAGACGTACAGTTCCTTTTAGCAATAATCTCTTGGAAATTATTTTTACCAAAATGACAACCTTACTTAGTGGCTGGCTTATATTCTTTTTTATCTATTACCATTTTGGCAATAATCTCTCTCAAGATTTCACTAGTGCCACCACCAATTGGTCCAAGTCTACTATCTCTTAACATTCTAGCCATAGGATAATCTTCCATATACCCATAACCTCCTAAAAATTGTAAACAACCATAGATTACCTCATCTGCCATTTTAGTAGATTTAAGTTTAGATATTGTAGCTTCTTTTACAACATACTCTCCTTTATTCAACCTATATGCAACAGAATAATTATACTCTCTACAAATTTCCATATCAGCATACAAATCTGAATAAGTATGACGTAAGGCCTGGTACTTATCTATTGTTTGTCCAAATGTAGTACGCTCAGACATATATTGTCGCGCATAATCTAAAGCAAACTCTGCCCTAGCGTGCGCATTTACCCCCATAATTAATCTTTCTAAAGCAAAGTGTTGCATAATGTAAGAGAATCCTTTCCCTTCATCTCCCATTAAATTAGCTGCAGGTATAGTTACATTATCAAAAGCAATTTCTGCAGTGTCTGATGCCCTCCAACCAAGTTTATTTAACTTAGAAGCAGACACCCCTGCCGTCTCTTTATCTACCATAAAAATACTAATACCTTTATTTCCTAATTCAGGACTTGTCTTAGCCGCCACAACCATATAGTCTGCGTAAACTCCGTTAGTAATAAATGTTTTAGAACCATTTAAGACATATGTATCTCCTTTTTTTTCTGCGGTAGTTCTCATACCCGCCACGTCACTACCTCCAAAAGGCTCAGTAACGCAAAGGCAACCAATTTTTTCACCAGCTACACTAGGAGTCAAATAATTTTCTTTAATACTCTTATCCCCTTCTTTATTTACATGAGTCATTGCCAAGTATGCATGCGCCCACATTGCAGCAGCAAATCCACCAGAATTAATTTTCTGCAATTCCTCTAGAAAAATAATTGTGTAAAAAAGATCTAAGTCCAATCCGCCATATTCTTCGGGAGTAGCCAATCCAAAATAGCCCATATCTCCAAACTTTTTCCAAATAGAACGGTCTATTGCACCAGCTTCTTCCCACTTATCTATGTTAGGAACAACTTCTTTTTTTAAAAATTCTTTTAAACTATCTCTAAATAATTGATGCTCTTCTGTGAAGTACATACCTGCCATACCTGTTGTTTTTTAATCAATGCTCAAATATAACTTAATTCTATCAATCTTATTCACAGTAAAACCCTCAATATTTACTAAATCGTTAAAAGAAGTGAAACTTCCGTTTTCTTCTCTGTAAGTTACAATAGCCTTAGCAACATCATATTTTATGTAAACCAACTTTGCTATTTCATAGGAACTTGCCTTGTTAATATTAATTTTAGTAACATTAGGTTTAGTAATCACTTTAAATTGTTTTAACAAACGCTCCAACACCTCTTTTTCTAATCCGTAAACATCTTGCAACTGGTCATTAATTAAAAACCCACCAAGTTTATCCCTAAACTTAATTATTCTAGCAGATAATATTTTTCCTATACCATTTACTTTCTGCAATTCTAACGCTGTAGCCGTATTAATATCTTTTGCAACATAAACGGATTTACTATAATTTTTAAGTACTACAGACTGTTGCTTATTATTATTTGTATTCCACTTTGGAAATTTAAAATAAGGCGATATAGCACTTAACAAAGAATCTGAAACACCTGTAACATTTTGAAACTCCGTTGCAGAATTAACATATTTGCCGGTTTTTCTAAAAGTATGTAACCTATCTATTTCTGCCACAGACATCCCTAACAAATACCCCTTGTGGTCGGTTAAATAATTAGGATTAAAAGGATAAGTTTTAAAAGTATTGTTTTTTACAGATTGATTTTTTAATGAATCCACTAAAGCCTGAAGCTCTTCATTATGCGATAAATTATTACCTGACGATGAAAATTTACCGTTAGAAACTAAAAAATAAACTACCTGAAAAATAACAATAAGTAACAATAAAAAGAAAATCCCACTTTTCTGTTCTTTATCAAACTGAAAGTGGGATTTAAAATTCTTCATTATAAACTTTTTATTCTTTTTCTACCATTTGCTTTTTAAACAACTGGTTAGACTTTAATTTTCTAAAGTATTCTGATAAGTCTTTTTTAACCTCTCCAGACATAATATACAATCCAATTATATTAGGAAATGACATTGCCAAAATCATCATATCTGAAAAATCTAACACCGCTCCTAAACTAACTGAAGCACCTATTACAACAAATACTAAGAAAAACATTTTATAGATAAATTCTGTTCTTTTACTTTTTCCAAATAAGTAAGTCCAAGCACGCATACCGTAGTAAGACCAAGATATCATTGTAGAAAAGGCAAATAAAAATACCGCTAAAGCTAATACATATGGGAACCAAGAAATTTGACTACCAAAAGCATCTGACGTTAATTGCGCACCAGCCATACCTTCTACCTCATGCATACCAGTAAAAATTAAAACTAATGCAGTTAAAGTACAAACAACAACTGTATCTATAAATGGCTCTAAAAGCGCCACAAAACCTTCTGATGGAGGATTATTTGTTTTTGCCGTACTATGCGCAATTGCAGCGGAACCCACACCAGCCTCATTTGAGAAAGCTGCCCTTTGGAAACCTACAACCAAGACACCAATTATACCACCCTTTAATGCAGACGGACTAAAAGCACCCTCTACAATTGCTGAAAAAGCTGGCCCAATATTTTGTATGTTCATTATAATTACAGCTAAAGCAGCTACAACATAAATAGATGCCATAACAGGCACAATTTTACCAGTTACTTTAGCAATACTATTAATACCACCAATAATAACAACACCAACTAAAATTGCTGTTACCACACCAAACCAGAACCCATTACCAGCTAGAGCTGGAAACTGACCTGCTAATTGCTCAAAAGATTGGTTTGCCTGAAACATGTTACCACCTCCAAAAGATGCACCCACGGCTAATACTGCAAATAACCCAGCAAGCACTTTACCTAATCCTTTCATATTTCTTTTCTCCAATCCGTAACGTAAATAGTTCATTGGACCTCCAAATACTCTACCATCTGGTAAAATATCTCTGTATTTTACTCCCAAAGTACATTCTACAAATTTTGAAGACATACCAAGTAAACCACAAACAATCATCCAAAAAGTTGCTCCCGCACCACCTAAAGATACTGCCACTGCTACACCTGCAATATTACCCAAACCTACAGTACCAGATACCGCAGTAGCTAATGCTTGAAAGTGAGTAACCTGCCCTGGAGCATCAGGGTCATCATATTTACCTTTTGCTAGCTCTAACGCATGACCAAAGCCTCTAATATTTATAAAGCCCATTCTAATTGTAAAGAATGTTGCTCCTAAAACCAACCAAATTACAATAAATGAAATTGGTTTAGTTAAAGGATCTCCATTAGGGTGTGTTAAAACAACTGGCTCATCATACTTAATTTCTGCAAAATAATGAGCTCCTTGTTCTATTATATGCTCTTTATTATCTGAGTTATATACAACCTTACCTGCAGCTGTTAAATGATTTAATGTTCCGTTTGCTAATGAATTGATATTTATATCGTCTCCTGCAGCATTAGACAAAACTGCTATAGCCTCTCCTTGCTTTACTTTTTCTCCGTTAGATTTTAGCCATTTTTTTAGCGTAAACTTATCTTCTAACTCTGGAGACCAATTAGGAATACCAACTCTTTTAGAGTCTGCATACACAACAGGATCATAAATACCTATAGCAGCAAAAGGGTCCCAAAACAAAACAGACCCCAAAGCGCTTACGGCTGGAGTCATTGTACCATTAAAAATTTCGGCAATTGCTTCTGATTCTACAGTAAAAACTTTTGTAACACTTTTACCGTTAGAATCTGTAACTACACAGGTATATGGTATACCTTCTACTAAACCTGTTGCTTTGTTTGAGGTTAAAGGAGTATTTTCATTACTCCACTTATAGGTATAAGGGGCTTCACCTCCATTTACCTCTAACTTAATCACCCCATCATTAATAGATTTTGAGGGATTAAAAACTTTTCCTTCTACGCTAAAGTCTTGAGCAAAAACAGACATAGACATAATAAAAGAAAGAAAATATAGGTATTTCTTCATCGTTGATTGAATTTTTTGAGTTAGTTAGGATGGCAATATCCAAAAAATAATCAACTCAATCAAGAATTTTCAACTAAATTATCAGCCAATCTGGAAGATTTCATTTAATTTCATAATTTGCTCTGGTCTACCTAAAACAATAACCTTACTTTTAGATTCTAATTGTAAATCTGCTTCAGGATTTATAATATATTCTCCATCTGGAGCAATATATCCTATTATAGTGCAACCGGTTCTTTTTCTTAAATCTAAATCTCTTAAAGAATTTCCTGTAATATTATCTGTAAGATCTTCTATTGCAATTTCCTCTAAAGTAGTAGTATGTTTACCCTCTGTAGAGAGTTTATCCATAAAACTAATTAAATCTGGCATTACTACTAATGATGCCATATGGTCCCCACCAATTTTATCGGGCATAATAACTTTATCTGCACCAGCAAGTATTAATTTTCGTTGAGAATTTATTAAAGATGCCCTACTAATTATAAATAACTCCCTGTTTAATTGCCTACTAGATAAAACAACAAATAAGTTTGATGCATCATCTGGCATTGCCGTTATTAAATATTTAGCTTTAGAAACTCCTGCTTCTACTAAAGATTCATCATCTGTGGCATCTCCTTCAATAAATAAAACATCATCTTCATACTTTTCTATAACTTCTTTATTTTTTTCAATAACAACAAATGGCCTATTATAACTGCTTAAACGCTCTGCAGCTTGAGCACCATTTCTGCCGTAACCACAAATAATAATATGACCAGAAAAATCTTTTATTTTATTTTTCACACGTTTCTTTTTTAATAATTGCACAGAATTTTTACCTAATACGTATTCTGTAACTACAGATATTGCGTAAGCTACTATAAACACGCTAGATATTATTAAAAATATAGTAAATATTTTAGATGGTGTATCTAATGGTTTAACTTCAGAAAAGCCAACTGTTGCCATAGTAATAACAGTCATATAAACGGCTTCCATCCAACTATAATTAGAGATATACCTGTACCCTAAAACCCCAACAACTAGTATAGATACTATTAATAGCTGAGCTATGTATATTTTAGACCTAAATAGTTTTAAAAGCTTCACTTATGTAATGTATTTATTAAAAAAATAAACAGTATAAACTGTATACTTGTTTTTGGTATCGTTGTTTACTATAAATCAAAAACAGAAGATCTTTTAGTGTACACTAAATCTTTTATTTTTAACCAAAAAGCCAAAAATAAATACAAAGCAAAACCAAAACCCAAAGTTGCAAATGTTAAGTATATAAAAGATGTACGCACAATTCTTGCACGTATACCAAAACGCTCTGCAATACGTCTACAAACTTCAAAACCTCGCTTTTGGAAATAATACAATATGTTATAAAAAAAATTCATACTATAAAATTAACTATTTCTGCTTAATAAATTATTACCAACTGCACATTGTAAACATTTATTTTTTACACAATAATGTTTGTATAATTGCAATATAGACTGACTATCTTTTGCATTTTTAATACTTACTTTTTGGGACTTAAACTTATCTACAATGGTATTTTTTTCATAAGATAAGTTGGTTATGATTTCTAAAATAATTTCGTTATTATCTTTTCCTATGTATTTAGAATAGGAAAATTTAAGAGGTAAAATTGTATTTATTATTAATAAATTTATAAATGGTTTGGTAAGCCTTTTTTTGCTTTGTTTAGATTCCTTACCAAAGTTATAGTGGTTATCCCAATAATCGCTAGCCACTATTTCACATAAATTGTATATTTCTTCTACGCTTTTAGCCAGGACTAATTTAGAAAACAGAGCTTGGTGTTTTGCATACAATGCACATAGTTGAGCCAATCTTATAGTAGGAAAATTATTTGGTCTTAATTTAAAGAAAGCTACTGAAACCTCATCATTGGTTGTAAAGCTATATTTATTTTGTAAAAAAGCGTATTCTTTTTTTAACTGTCTATAATAAGTATCTAAAACATCATCTATATTAAGCAACCCAGCCATACCAAATAAAAGACTTTCGGCTTGTATTGGCTTTACACATACCTTTTTAAAAATACTAAAATCAATATTCTTAGCTATTTGAAAAAAAAAATCTCCATTTATAGTAGACCCAAAACTCTTCATAAGCAACACAAAAAGCACATGTTCCCAATTGTTGTTAGATTCTTTTAAAAGCTGGGTTATAATTACAGATTTTTGCTCTAATCTTTCAAAATAGAGTCTATCTAACCAATTATGAAACAAAAAAGAATCCACAAACGCAATATCTTTTTCACAGTTTATAAACTTTTTACTCTCACTAGAAAACAACTTCTGGTAGTTTTTTAATACTGCGCTAGAAATAAAATCTTTTAAAACTAGTGTTGGAATTTCAGAATTGTCTGGCCTAAAAACCGTTGCGTCATCTTGCCAAACAATATGTAAAATTACATTTTCGTAATTTTTATCTTTTTCGTGGTTATGTGCATACCAGTCCGATGCATTTATGTGAATTTCTACATTACCTGCCCAAAGTTGGTTTCCTATTTTTAACTGTGCATTAAAAAAATCTGGGCCCTCATTATAGTTATGCGTACCAACAGAGACTACATTAATTGCGTCTCCTTTTGTGGTTTGTAAACCTTTTAGTTGTAATTTTTTATATTTCCATATAAAATGTAAAAGGTCTTCTCGCATAACTATAACTAAGGTTTTTGTTTACTAATGTAAACAAAAGAAAATACATACACTTATTTATCAGTTACTTCTCCTTCCCAGTTCATAAAGCCACCTTCTAAATTGTAAGCGTTTTCAAAACCAAGGCTATTCATAATTGCACAAGCTTGGCCACTACGGTTACCAGATCTACAATACACGTAATACGTCTTAGATTTGTCTAATTTTTCTAGTTCATCTATAAAACCTTGTCCCTTATAAATATCTACATTTACAGCATTTGGTATTATACCTTCAGCTACTTCATCTTCTGTTCTTACATCTAATATAAAAGCGTTAGCATCCTCAGCTAATTTTGCGCTCCATTCTTCCTGTGTTAAATCCATCTTAAATATTTTTTTTCAAAAGTAATTAAAATAAAATTACATACATTTGTATATACAATTGTTGTAACAACATGGATGTAGAAAGAATTTTAAAAACAAATAAGCCTATACCTTTAAAAGGTAGGACTATTATTCATCTATTGTTAATACACCAAAGTATAACTGAAAAAACAGCTGAAGCCCTAAAACCTTTTGATGTATCTGCACAACAATTTAATGTATTGCGCATATTAAAAGGACAAAATGGCAAACCTGCAAACCTTAGTACTTTAAATGACAGAATGGTGTCTAAAATGAGTAACACCACGAGGTTAGTAGACAAATTAATTTTAAAAGATTTTGTAAAACGTACTGTTTGCAAAGAAAATAGAAGAAAAATAGAAATTTACATTACTAAAAAAGGCGAAGAAGAACTCATTAAAATGAGTAATGCAATGCTTAGTATGGAAAAAAGCCTTCTAAAAAACATAAACGATGAAGATTTACAAACTTTAAACAAAGTATTAGATAAATTTAACACAGACAATTAACACAAATAAAAACAACAATTATGAAAAAATTATCAATTAGCATTTTAGCATTAGTATTTTCTGTAGCATCAATAACTGCTCAAGAAAAAAAGATTAACACTGAGGCTAGTAATATTACCTGGAAAGGATATAAAGTAACTGGTTCTCACGAAGGTACATTACAATTTAAAGACGGTTCATTAGTATTTAAAAACGATAAACTTTCTGCTGGTGAATTTGTTGTAGATATGACAACACTAACTGTTACTGACTTAGAAGCTGGTATGAAAGAAAAATTAGAAGGTCACTTAAAGTCTGATGATTTCTTTAGCACTGAAAAAAATACAACTTCTAAATTGGTTTTTACAGTAAATAAAGCAACAGGTAAAAATGCTTATACTGCCAAAGGAAAACTAACTATTAAAGGTATTACTAAACCGGTAGACTTTACAATATCTGTTTATGGTAGTAAAGCAACTGCTAGTTTAAAAATAGACAGAACCGATTTTGACATTAAATACAAGTCTGGTAGCTTTATAGAAAACTTAGGAGACAAGGCTATTTATGACGATTTTGACCTTGTTGTAGATTTGCAGTTCTAAAACTTACAAAACCAATAAATGTTTTAAACCTCACTTTTGTGAGGTTTTTTATTTTTTATGCAACTCTTGTTGGGTATTATAAAATTCCTTTATATATTTGACCTAATGAAAATAACAACTAACATATGGTGGTGGAACAACTTACGTCAAACGTCGTGAGCAAAGCACCATTGTAACAATATACATAAAAGGCTTGTCTATCACGACAAGCCTTTTTTTTATTTAAAAATTTAAAGTTAAAATGAAATACAATCTAACATCGCACTACAAAAAAATACTGGCAGACACCATTACTCCTGTTAGTATGTACTTAAAAATTAGAGACAGGTTTCCTAATAGTATTTTATTAGAAAGTAGCGATTACCACGCAAATAATAATAGTTTTTCTTATATCTGCTGTAACCCAATAGCATCTATAAAAATAGAAAACGAAACCATTTTTGAAAACTATCCAGATGGGACTAGCAATACTACAACTATAGACAACACTGTAGACGTAGCTACTGTTTTACACAATTTTAGCACAAAGTTTAGCTCTAACAATAATAACTTTAAATTTATAAATAACGGCCTTTTTGGCTATATGGCTTATGACTCTGTTCGTTATTTTGAAGATGTAAATATTGCTAAAAAAGATAACTCGGTTACCATACCAGATATGTATTATGCAGTTTACAAAAATGTAATTGCTATTAATCATTTTAAAAATGAAGCCTACATATTTGCACATACCTTTAACACAGAAAGTAATATCTCAGAAATAGAACAACTATTAAACGTAAGAAACTTTGCTACCTATAATTTCTCTAAAAAAGGAGAAGCAACTTCTAACTTAACAGATGAAGATTTTTTAGAGCACGTAGATTTAGCAAAAAAACACTGTCAGCGCGGAGATGTTTTTCAACTAGTTTTATCTAGAAGATTTTCTCAAGAATTTAAAGGTGATGAATTTAACGTTTACCGAGCTTTACGTTCTGTAAACCCATCTCCTTACCTTTTTTATTTTGATTATGGCGATTTTAAAATATTTGGTAGCTCGCCAGAGGCACAAATTATTGTAAAAGATGGTAAAGCAGAAATTCACCCAATTGCAGGTACTTTTAAACGTACCGGTAATGATGAAAAAGATGCTATTATTGCCAAAGAATTAACAGAAGACGATAAGGAAAATAGCGAACACGTTATGCTGGTAGATTTGGCCAGAAATGATTTAAGTAGAAACGGAAACACAGTTACCGTAGAAAATTATAGAGAGGTACAGTTTTTCTCTCACGTAATACATTTGGTCTCTAAAGTTACAGGCATTAAAAAAGACAACATACCTACAATGAAGGTTGTTGCAGACACTTTTCCTGCTGGTACTTTAAGCGGTGCGCCTAAGCATATGGCTATGCAACTTATAGAAAAATACGAAAAAACTAGTCGTGGTTACTATGGTGGTGCAATTGGCTTTATGGATTTTAACGGGAATTTTAATCACGCTATAATGATTAGAACTTTTTTAAGTAAAAATCACCAATTACATTACCAAGCTGGCGCTGGTTTAGTTGCCGCATCTAACCCAAAAGACGAACTACAAGAAACATACAATAAATTAGGAGCACTAACCAAAGCTTTAGAAATAGCTGAGAATATTTAAGAAGATGAAAAAGATATTAGTTATAGATAATTACGACAGTTTTACATACAATTTAGTGCACTACCTAGAAGATTTAGATTGTGATGTTACTGTAAAAAGAAACGACCAACTTACACTTGAAGAAGTAGATGCTTTTGAAAAAATAGTACTTTCTCCAGGTCCTGGTATTCCAGATGAAGCTGGTTTACTAAAACAAATTATTGCTACATACGCTCCTACCAAAACAATTTTAGGAGTTTGTTTAGGTCAGCAAGCTATTGGCGAGGTTTTTGGAGGTTCATTAGTTAACCTAGAGCAAGTTTACCACGGTATTGCTACCACTATTACAGTTATTAAAGAAGATGTTTTATTTGCAGGCTTAGGTAACGAGCTAAAAGTTGGCCGATACCACTCGTGGGTTGTAAACTCAGACCTACCAGATGTTTTAGAAGCTACTTCTGTAGATGAAAACGGACAAATAATGTCTTTACGCCATAAGGTGTATGATGTTAACGCTGTACAATTTCATCCAGAGTCTGTACTAACACCAAAAGGAAAACAAATGCTGAAAAATTGGGTAAATAAGTAAAACAAACTATTTGTAAAAATTTACTTATTCAACTAAAAATATAAAAATGAAAACAATATTAAATAGATTAATTAATCACGAAATTCTTTCTAAAGAAGACGCAAAAAATGTTTTGGTTAATATTGCAAAAGGTGATTATAACACAAGTCAAATTGCAGCATTTTTAACCGTTTATATGATGCGTAGCGTTACTATTGAAGAGTTAGAAGGTTTTAGAGATGCATTACTAGACCTTTGTTTAGCTGTAGATTTATCTGCCTACAATCCAATAGATTTATGTGGCACGGGTGGTGACGGCAAAGATACATTTAATATTTCTACGCTTGCCTCTTTTGTTACCGCTGGTGCTGGTATTAAAGTAACAAAACACGGTAATTACGGTGTATCTAGCAAATGCGGAAGTAGTAATGTTATGGAGTCTTTAGGTATAAAATTTAGCAATGATGTTGGTTTTTTAGAAAAAACTATTGATGAGGCTGGTATATGCGTATTACACGCACCACTTTTTCACCCTGCTATGAAAAATGTTGCACCAATACGTAAAGAGTTGGCAGTAAAAACATTCTTTAATATGTTAGGCCCAATGGTAAACCCTGCTTTTCCAAAAAACCAAATGGTAGGTGTTTTTAATTTAGAACTGGCAAGAATGTACGGTTATCTTTATCAAAACACAGATAAAAACTTTACTGTTTTACACGCATTAGATGGTTATGATGAAATTAGTTTAACTGGTAATACAAAAACTATATCACGCTTATCAGAAAATATGCTTAAACCAGAGGATTTTGGAGTACAGCAAATTAAACAGTCAGACATTGTTGGTGGTGATACCGTAGAGGCTTCTGCAAAAACATTTGTAGATATTTTAAGTGGTAAAGGTACAGATCCGCAGAACAATGTTGTTTGTGCCAATGCAGGTATTGCAATTGCTACAGTACAAAATATCACCCCTAAAGAAGGCTTTTTAATGGCGCAAGAATCTTTGCGCAGTGGTAAAGGTTTAGAAGCATTAAAAAAATTACAAAAGCTAAGTGCATAAATGGATATATTAGAAAAAATAGTACTAGACAAACGTAAAGAAGTTGCTTTAAGAAAAACTCTTATTCCTGTATCTCAATTAGAGGCTTCAGTTTTATTTAATAGACCTTGTAACTCTTTAGCTGTTGCATTAAAAAATAGTAATTCTGGTATTATTGCAGAACACAAAAGAAGATCGCCATCAAAAGCAGTAATAAACAATAGCTTATCTGTGCAAGATGTTGCTACTGGTTACCAAAATGCTGGTGTATGCGGTATGTCTGTTTTAACAGATGGCAAATATTTTGGTGGTTCTTTAGACGATTTGTTAACCACTAGAGCAACCGTGCAAATGCCGCTATTACGTAAAGAGTTTATTATAGATGAATACCAAATACTAGAAGCTAAAGCTTATGGAGCAGATGTTATTTTGTTAATAGCAGCTATACTTACTAGAGAAGAAATAAAACGATTTTCTGAGTTTGCTAAAAGTTTAAACTTAGATGTTTTATTAGAAGTTCATAATGATGAAGAATTACACAAATCTATTATGCCTAGTTTAGATATGCTAGGCGTAAACAACCGTAATTTAAAAACTTTTACGGTAAGTTTAGACACAAGTAAATCTTTATCTGACTTAATACCTAATGATTTTGTAAAAGTATCTGAAAGTGGTATTAGCAATATAGAGGCTATTAAAGAATTGCAACCGTACGGCTACAAGGGTTTTTTAATAGGTGAAAATTTTATGAAGACTGATAACCCTGGCGATAGTGCCACCAATTTTATTAAATCTTTAGCCTAATGAAACTAAAAGTTTGTGGTATGAAGTACCTAGAAAATATGGAGGCTGTTGCAGCATTGCAACCAGATTATCTAGGTTTTATCTTTTGGGAACCTTCTTCTCGGTTTTTTAATGGAAAAATGGGTAATATTTCAAAAAACATTAAAAAAGTTGGCGTTTTTGTTGATGCAGATTTAGATTATGTGGTAGAAAAAATTAACCAATACAGTCTAGATGTTGTACAACTACACGGCAAAGAATCTCCCGAGTTTTGTAAAGGGTTACGAAATTCTAATTTAGGATTAAAAGGTAAACAACCACAAATAATAAAAGTTTTTTCTATTAAAGACAGTTTTAACTTTAGCGTTATTACTCCTTTTGAAAAAGTATGCGACTATTTTTTATTTGATACCAAAGGCAAACTACCTGGCGGTAACGGCTACACTTTTAATTGGTCTGTTTTAGAAAACTATCCGTCTACTAAGCCTTACTTTTTAAGTGGCGGCATTGGTGTAGATGATGTACATAAAATTAAAGAATTTTTAAAAACTACGGCTGCAAAATATTGCATTGCTTTAGATGTAAATAGTAGTTTTGAAATAGAACCAGGAGTAAAGAATATTGAAAAATTAAACGAATTTAAAACAGCATTGAGTATCTAAATAAAGTACTTAAAACTTAATACTAATTCAGATGAATTATAATGTAACAGAAAAAGGATATTACGGAACATTTGGCGGTGCCTATATTCCAGAAATGTTATATCCTAACGTAGAAAATCTACGCCAAAATTACCTTAAAGTGATGGCAGAGCCCGACTTTAAGGCGGAGTTTGATCAGCTTTTAAAAGATTACGTAGGTAGGCCGTCTCCCTTGTACTTTGCAAAAAGATTGTCTGAGAAGTACAATACAAAAGTCTATTTAAAAAGAGAAGACCTAAACCATACTGGCGCTCATAAAGTTAACAATACTATTGGCCAAATTTTAATGGCAAAAAAACTAGGTAAAAAACGAATTATTGCTGAGACCGGCGCTGGCCAACACGGTGTTGCTACGGCTACTGTTTGTGCATTAATGGGTATGGACTGTGTAGTGTATATGGGTGAGATTGATATTGCCCGCCAAGCACCAAACGTAGCACGTATGAAAATGTTAGGTGCAGAGGTAAGACCTGCACTGTCTGGCAGTAAAACATTAAAAGATGCTACTAATGAAGCTATTCGTGACTGGATTAACAACCCTGTAGACACACATTATATTATTGGTTCTGCAATTGGGCCACATCCCTACCCAGATATGGTTACCAGATTCCAATCTGTAATATCTGAAGAAATAAAATGGCAACTAAAAGAAAAAGAAGGACGAGAAAATCCTGATTATGTAGTAGCTTGTATTGGTGGTGGTAGTAATGCTGCTGGCACATATTATCACTTTTTGCACGAAGAAGAAGTTGGTATTATTGCTGTAGAAGCTGCAGGTAAAGGAATAAATTCTGGCGAAAGCGCTGCTACATCTGCGCTTGGTAAAGAAGGTGTTATACACGGTTGTAAAACACTATTAATGCAAACCAATGACGGACAAATTACAGAGCCCTACTCTATTTCTGCTGGCTTAGATTATCCTGGAGTTGGACCATTACACGCACACCTTTACAAATCTGGTAGAGGTGAGTTTTACTCTGCTACAGATGACGAAGCTATGCAATCTGGTTTAGAACTAACCAAATTAGAAGGTATTATACCTGCTATAGAAAGTAGCCACGCTTTAGCAATTTTTAAACATAAAACTTTTAAACCAGACGATGTAGTTGTTCTAAGTTTATCTGGTCGTGGTGATAAAGATTTAGATAATTACATTAAATATTTTAACTTATAAAATTGTATAATGAATAGAATTAATCAAAAAATGCAAGAAGACAAAAAACTTCTTTCATTGTACTTTACAGCAGGTTACCCAGAGCTTAACAATACAGTTAAAATTATTGAAGATTTAGAAGCTAATGGTCTTGATATGATAGAAATTGGATTGCCTTTTAGTGATCCACTAGCAGACGGTCCAACCATACAAAATAGCTCTACAATTGCGCTTAAAAATGGTATGACCACCAACTTACTTTTTGAGCAGTTAAAAGATATACGTAAAACTGTTTCTATTCCTTTAATTGTTATGGGATATTTTAACCCAATGTTACAATACGGTGTAGAAGACTTTTGTAAAAAATGCTCAGAAATTGGTATAGACGGTTTAATTATGCCAGATTTACCTTTGGCTGTTTACCAGGATGAATACGAAGCTATTTTTAAAAAGTACAACTTAAAAAACATCTTTTTAATTACACCACAAACTAGCAACGAGCGTATTAAACAAATTGATGAAGCCTCTGATGCCTTTATTTATATGGTAAGTTCTGCTAGTGTAACAGGTTCTAAATCTGGCTTTGGAGATGAGCAAACTGCTTATTTTAAACGCATAGCTAGTATGCAACTTAAAAACCCACAAATTGTTGGTTTTGGTATTAATAATAACGAAACGTTTACACAAGCTACAGAAGATGCAAAAGGTGCTATTATTGGCTCCGCATTTATAAAACATCTTACAGAAAATGGTGTAGATAACATTAAAGAGTTTGTACAAAAAATAAGATAAAAACTTATTTCTAATAAGTATAAAAAAAGCTGTTTCAATTGTGAAACAGCTTTTTTTGGTTGTGGTTGTTTGCGTTATTATTTTCTGTATTGTAGAGCCTTGTTAGGGTAATCTGTAATTAAACCATCTACTCCCATTGCAAGTAAATTTTCCATATCAGTTTCATTATTAACTGTCCAAGGAATAACTTTCATATTTTTAGAGTGTAGTTCTGCTATAACCTCTTTAGATAACATACTATGTAGCGGACTATAAATTTGTGGCACAAACCCTAATGTATCTAAATTAGTTTTTACATCATTTTTATATACTAAAGCAGCCAATGTATACTCTGGATAATTTTGATGTAAATATTGCAACACTCTAAAATCAAAACTTTGTAGCACCACATTTTCAACAGCAATTTTATCTTTAATAGTCGCTATGACTAAATCAGAAAAATCTTTTGGGTTAGGATGATAAATACCATCTCCCTCTGGTAAACTCTTAATTTCGATATTATATTTTATTGGCGTAGCATTGCCTGCTGTTAATGAATCTGCAAGAGCTATAACATCTAACAATAAAGGTTTAGTTACAAACTGTTTTTCTTGCTCTGGAAACTTAACATTACCCATACTACCACAATCGTATTTTTGAGTTTGCTTATATGTATGCTCATAAATATTTAATGCAATAGAATCTTTTTTAGCAATCGTTTTCCCAAGAGAATCTAAACAAAAAAGCGGGTTAAAATAAGGCTCATGAGAAACCAAAACTTGTTTATCCTTAGTTACAGCCAAATCTAGCTCAATAGTATTTACACCCAATTCTATTGCTTTTGTAAAAGCTGGTATGCTATTCTCTGGCATTAAACCTCTAGCACCACGGTGACCTTCTAAATCAAAATTATAAGTTACCACTGTTTCTTCAACCGGAGCTGCATCTTCTTTTTTTTCTTTCTTTTTATCGCTCTGCTTACAAGCCATAAAACCAAGGCCAATAAGGCCACAAATAGCTATTTTTAGTTTCATTTTATAATTTTATTTAAAAAGTCAACTGTATTTAAATACACACCTTCCCAATCTTTGGATCTAATATCACTTGCTATAACGTGATTTCCACTTCTTGGAAAAGCCATTTTAGTTTTATCTTCTTCTGGTGTTCCTAGAGCATTAAACATTACTTGCATTGCTGGCACAGAAACAACTTTATCTTGCTCTTCTTCATTTTTATAATAGTATCCTAAAAATACAGGACAAGTGACTTTTGAAAAAGTTTCTGTTGTCATTGTATTTGTAAGCATAGTAATTAATGAAATATAGCCATTTATGTGGTAGTTGGTAGACCAATATTTTGCTTCTAATTCTGGACGTTCTTGCACTTGCATTGTACCTCCTAAAGCCTTAATAAATTGCTCTTTACCTCCTGGTTGTATTACTGCTTTCATTGCTGGGTTAAGCAAATCTATAAACGGAGAATACAAAACCAACGCTTTTATATCTTTATCTTCTGCTGCTATTGCCAAACTTAATGTACCACCTGTAGATGTACTAATTACTATAACCTCATCTCCTATAAGTTTGCCATAAGCAATTGCTTGTTTTGCAGAAGCAATATAATTTTCTGGTGTTAAGTTTTCAAAAGTATTATCTCTGTAAATTCCGTGTTCTTCTAAACGGGCCATATAGGTATTTGCTTTAAAGTGAGCAGATAACTGAGACATTACTGGTTCACCTTCTGCAGAACTAGCACCAAAGCCGTGTAAATACACAAACGCAATAGGAGATTTTTTATACTTATAATCGTCTGACCATATAATATGTGCTTCATTATCTGCCTTTATACCTACTACATTACTCTCCTCTATTTGTATATTTTTCTCTAACTCTTTTAGTTCTTGCATTTTTGCGCCTTTTTGTGCGGTCGCAAAAAACGCAAATACTAGAAATAAAGAAAGAATATATGTGTTTTTATTTTTCATTATATTGTTTTTAAATTATTTAGTTTAAAAATTTACTGACAATTGAAGTCCGTAAAATGCTGGAGGACCTGCAATAAATGTTGGAATACCAAAAGCACCACCTGTATTACCAGCATCTATAATAAACTCCTCGTCTAAAACATTGGTTGCGTATAAACTAATTTCATACTTATCTTGTATGGTTATACCTGTTCTAATGTTTAATAAACCATAACCATCCTGAGATATGTTTGGTAAATTAGTTTCCTCAAAGAAAACTTTAGACTTATAAGTATATGTTGGTCTTAAAAATACAGCTACTTTTTCACTTAAAGTAGGGTTGATATTAAATCCTGCTGAGAAAGAGTGTTCTGGTGTTAACCTAAACGTATTTCCTGCCAATTGCTGTGGGTTACCGTCTGAATCTTCATCATCAAAAGATGCATCTATATACCCATAATTAGCAAAAAAAGAACTGCTTTTTGCAAATTGGTACTGCATAGCCGCCTCAAAACCTAAAGCAGTAGCACTACCACTATCGTTAGGAAGTATTACTAACCCATCTGTTTCATCTAAACGTGCAATTGTAGTTTGAAAATTACTATAGTCATAATAATACCCATTTACATCAAACTGTAGTTTATTATCTAACATTAATGATTTTAATCCTAGCTCGTAAGACCATACCGTTTCGTCTGACAATACATTTACATCAGTTGCTGTTACATTAATTACGTTTGGTCTTCTACCGCGCGCAACATTACCAAAAAAAGTTACCGCATCACTTAAATCATAATTAACAGCAAACCTACCTACTGCAGATGTAAAAGTTTCACTTGCCGAAACCCTACCATTTGTTGGCGTAAATAAGTTGTTAGGGAAAGCTCCTAAAAAGTTACCTAACAATCCTGGATTTTCTGCATTTATAACCTCTAAACCAGCATTACTATTTTCTAAAGTTGCTCTTAATCCTAATGTAAATGTTAGTTTATCTGTAACATCATAAGAAGCATCTGCAAAAATATCACCAGAATAATTTTCTCCATAATTAATAGAGTTTTCACTATTAAAAGGTAATAACGGAGCACCTGCTAATGGCCCAAAACTACCTGGATCGTTAGGAATATTAGGAAATAAAGTTGGCACACCGTTTACAACCAAAGCATCTGTTGCTACTAAAAGTGCTAGGTAACTTTGTTCATTAACCTCAAAAGGTACTGCTTGTGACCCGTTTTCATAAAAGAAATTAGCTCCAAAGAAACCAGATAATTTATCATCATTATCAAAATTAAAACGTACTTCTTGACTAAATTGTTCTCCTTCTGCAACCTCTCTAAAAAATAAAACTGGTGCTGCAGTACCATCTGCATCAAAAGCCTCATCTGAATTAAATTTTCTATAAGCAGTAGTAGAAGTTATATCCCAATTATCATTTAACGACGACTTTAAAATTCCTGTAAAACCATATACTGTACGGTCTAAGCCTAGTTCCTTACCACGCTCTAAATCCGCAAAAGAGTTAGGGTTTAAGTCGCCTCCTAAAGGAGCAAAAGTTCCACTTTTAAAAGAAGTTCCTGGAGGTGTATCTTGTTGCCAATTTGCAATAAAATCAAACGTAGTGTTATCACTAATTATATATTTTAAAGAGCCTCTAAGCGCCAAAGTTTCTTTACCATTTAGGTCTCCTCCAGAAAGGTTTTCTATATAACCATCTCTTCTATTGTAAATTGCAGCTACACGAGCAAACAACTTGTCTTTTACTAAAGGTGTGTTTACATAACCGTTTACTAAAAACTGATTGTAATTACCAATACCTGTTTTTAAAGAAGCAGAAGTCTCATTTTTAGCTTTATTTTGAATAATATGCATTGCTCCAATCTGCGCTCCTCTACCAAAAAGAGTCCCTTGTGGGCCTTTTAAAACTTCTACTCGCTCTATGTCAAACAACTCTACTACAGAACCGCGAGATTTACTAATAGAAACCCCGTCTTGAAAAACAGATACTCTTGGCTCTACTCTAGAGTCTCCGCTATCACTAGTAATTCCCCTAACAACTATACCAGGATTGTTTACACTTTGTATTTGTATTTGTAAACCTGGTACATAATCTGAAAAAGTATCATACTCAAACGTACCTTGGTTATTTATAAAGTCACTCCCATAAGAAGTTATTGCAATTGGTACATCTTTATTTAATTGCTCTCTTTTTTGTGCTGTAACCACTAAACCATCTAACTGAAAAGATGGTTCTTTTAAATTAAAATTTAAAGTTGTTTTTGGAGCTGCAATATTTATTGATTTTTTTATGCTTTTGTACCCTAAGTAAGATACTGTAATGGTATAAGTATTATAAGACAAATCATCTAATTTGTATGTCCCGTTTTCATCTGTAACTGCTCCTATTGATATACTTTGTATAACCACGTTAGCTCCAATTACAGGAGTTCCTGTTTCATCTAAAACCTGACCAGTTATACCTCCTTTGTTTTGTGCTGTTACCGTAAATGCGGTAAGTAATAGTAAAATTAAATAGTAATTCTTTTTCATTGTGTGTTTTTAAGTTGCCCAAAACTATATAGCTACTGTTAAGCTAAAAGTGAGGCTACTTTATATTAATGTTACACAAACATTAATACGCATTAAGTCAGTATTAATAAAGAGCTGCCATTGTTAAGGAAAGTTTAAACAAAACACATAACCAACTACAAACAAGTTGTTTAAAACTAAAAACACTATTCAACTTATAAATTGTTCAACTGTTCAATTTATACAATAAAAAAAAGCCCTAAACAATATAATTAAATATAATGTTTGGGCTTATATCAAAAATAAAATACAATCGCTACTTTTTTAAATCGATGTCTTTTATGTTTTTAATCTTATTTCGCTCTAAAAAAGCATCAATAGTTTCAAAGTGTTCTATTACACGTTGGTCTTTAAATTCAAATACTTTTTCTGCAAGGCCTTGTAGAAAATCACGATCGTGAGACACAAGTATTAATGTACCATCAAAATCTAACAATGCTTCTTTTAAAACATCTTTAGATTTTAAATCTAAGTGATTTGTAGGTTCATCTAATATTAAGAGGTTTACCGGTTCTAGCAATAATTTTACCATTGCTAACCTTGTTTTTTCACCTCCAGATAGTACACTTACTTTTTTATCTACATCATCTCCTTTAAACATAAACCTACCCAAAATATTTTTTATTTGAGTACGCACATCTCCTTTAGCAACCTCATCTACAGTTTGAAAAACAGTTAAATCTGGATCTAGTAATGACGCTTGGTTTTGAGCAAAATAACCTACTTGTACATTATGCCCTAAACTACATTTGCCCTCATACTCTATTTCGCCTAAAATAGATTTTATCATTGTAGATTTACCTTCCCCGTTTCTACCAACAAAAGATACTTTTTCTCCTCTAGAGATAGACATATTAGCGTTTTTAAACACTGTATGATCTCCGTATGTTTTTGTTAAGTCTTCTACAGTAACTGGGTAATCTCCTGAACGCTGTGCAGACGGAAAAGATAATTTTAAAGCAGAGTTATCTACTTCATCAATCTCTATAATCTCCAATTTTTCTAACATACGTTCTCTTGATGAAACTTGGTTTGTTTTAGAGTATGTTCCTTTAAAACGCTCTATAAAACGCATATTGTCTTCTATAAACTTTTGCTGTTCTTCATATGCTTTTATTTGATGCGCTCTACGGTCTTCTCTTAATTGCAAGTAATGAGTATAATTTGCTTTGTAATCGTAAATTTTACCCATAGTAACCTCTATAGTTCTATTGGTAATATTGTCTATAAAAGCTCTGTCATGTGATATTACCATTACAGCTTTTGCTTTGTTTATCAAAAAGTCTTCTAACCAAATTACAGATTCTATATCTATGTGGTTTGTTGGCTCATCTAACAAAATTAAATCTGGCTTTTGCAGTAGTATTTTTGCCAGTTCTATACGCATACGCCAACCACCACTAAACTCACTTGTTTGTCTTGTAAAGTCTTCGGGTTTAAACCCTAATCCTTTTAATGCTTTTTCTACCTCAGCATCATAATTTACATCTTCTAAGGCATAATATTGCTCACCAAGTTCAGACACCTCTTCTATAATTTTCATATAGGCATCACTCTCATAATCTGTTCTTGTCTCTAGCTCTTTATTTAAATAAGCCATACGGTCTCTCATTTCAAAAACGTGACTAAAAGCCTTAGAAGCCTCTTCTACTACCGTACTGTTATCTTCTGTTAATAAATGCTGTGGCAAATAAGCAATTACAGTATCTTTAGGGCAACTAACTTTACCCTTTGTTGCCTTTTGCTTGCCTGCAACAATTTTCATCATTGTAGATTTTCCAGCTCCGTTTTTACCCATTAATGCAATTTTATCATTTTCATTAATAACAAAATTTACACCACTAAATAAAGTTGATCCGCTAAATTCTACTGCAATATTATCTACTGTAATCATTTTTATAATTTAAGATTGCAAAACTAACAAAAAGTAAAGAATTTAATAGATAGTTTACATAGTTTATATAAAAGCAATAAAGCCCCCGTTTAACATTCATTAACAAAGACTTACAAGTCTATTAACTACTTTTTTTGATTATTAATTGTACATTGTAGATGAACATAAAAAACAAATGATATGGGAATTATAGATGATAAGAGATTAAAAAGAAAAGTAAAACAAACAAATCCTACAAACCCAACAGGTAATACGGATATAGACACAAATAAGTTTGATATTGATTCTGAAACCATTAAGGATCAACAAAATAAGAAATAACCTTACAAGCTTTATATGCAAAAGCCCTAGAGTCATAATGATTCTAGGGCTTTTATTTTTTTATAAAAAAATACATTAGTAGTAATTTAAAGTAAAATTTTTAAAAATAAAGTTATATAACCGTAGTAATTTCCTACATAAATAGTTTTATTTAATCAATTTAAAAACAAACAATGAAAAAACAAATCTTATTACTAACTACGTTTTTATCTGTAACGTGTTTTACGTACGCACAAGAACTAGAACCTACTGACCAAACCAACAATGAAGAACAGTCTATTTTAGAGTATCAAGACAAAAAAAACATTGCAAAACTGAGTTTAACAAGTTTAGTTTTTAGAAACTTTCAATTTCAATATGAAAGAGTTTTAAACAAAACTTTTTCTGTGGCGTTATCTTATGGAACAATACCAGAAGGCGGCATTCCGTTTGGGAGTTCTTTTGTTGATGAAGACGAAGATGATGATTTATCTAATATTGTAAATGACGGTAAAATGAGCTACTCTAGTTTTACACCAGAAGTACGTATTTACACAGGAAAAAAAGGATACGGAAAAGGATTTTATTTAGCTCCGTTTTTTAGAGCGTCTAAATACACTTTTAAAAATGTAAATTTTAGCTTTGATGCAGATGGTGGAGGTACAGAAACTTTAACTACTAGCGGTACTATTAAAGGTAATACTTTTTGTTTGTTATTTGGATCTCAGTTTAACCAAGGAAGCAACCTTGTTTTAGATTGGTGGATTGCTGGTCCGCATATTGGGTCTAGTAATGGAAACTTAAAAGGTGTATCTTCTAGAGTCTTATCTCAAAACGAACAAGATGCTTTACTAGAAACTTTACAAGACACAGATATTCCTTTAGTAGATACTAAGTATAAAGTAGACGCTAATGGCGCAGAAATAGACTTAGATGGTCCTTGGGCTGGTGTACGTGCTGGTTTAAGTATTGGATATAGATTTTAAGCTGTAAGTGCATAAAATAAAAGAGCTATTCTTTATTATAGAAGAATAGCTCTTTTTTATTGATTATTAAATTGCGACTATTTAAGCACAAGAACTAAGTCATCAGAATTTACAAGTGCACCACCTGTTAATTGTATTTTATCTACAATGCCTTCGGCTGTAGCAGTTACAGTTGTTTCCATTTTCATAGCCTCAATTACAAACAAAGGCTGGTTCTTTTTAATCTCCTGTCCTTTTTTAACTAAAACGTTAGACAGCAACCCTTGTAAAGGAGCTCCTATTTCTTTAGGATTATCTTTATCAATTTTTACGTTTTGAGCCTTAATTACTTTTACGGCTTTATCTTTAACCATTACATTACGTAATTGCCCATTAATTTTAAAGAAAATACTAACGTAACCGTTTTCATCTGGCTCTCCTTTTAACATTAAAGATACTAACACGTTTTTACCACGATCTAATTCTACCAAAATTTCTTCTCCTACTTCCATACCATAAAAGAAATTTTTAGTTGGTATGTTCATAACATTACCATATTTAACGTGGTTATTGTAAGCATCTGTAAATACCTTTGGATATAATTTATAGGATAAGAAATCTGTAATTTCTAAATCCCTTCCCATACCTTTTCTAAACTTGCGTTTAAAAGATTTAAACTCTTTATCAAAATCTATAGGGTCTAAATGTGCATTTGGTCTTTCTGTATAGGCTTCTTGATCTTTTAAAATAATTTTTTGTAGTTCTTTTGGGAATCCACCTACGGGCTGACCTAAATCTCCTTTAAAGAAACTAATAACAGACTGCGGAAAAGAAATAGAATCTCCTCTTTCAAGCACATCTTTTACAGTTAAATTATTACTTATCATGTACTGAGCCATATCACCCACTACTTTAGAACTCGGTGTTACTTTAACTATATCTCCAAATAATTGGTTTACCTCTCCGTACATTTTTGTAACTTCTGGGAACTTATCTTCTAAACCTAAAGCTATAGCCTGACCCTTTAAGTTAGAATATTGCCCTCCTGGTATTTCATGTTTGTAAACTTCACCTGTTCCAGATTTTAATCCAGATTCAAACGTGTAGTAGTAATTACGAACCGTTTCCCAGTAGTTAGAGTATTCTGCAAGCTTATCTGTATCTAACTTATTTTCTCGTTCATGAAAACGCAACATCTCTACAAGAGAGTTAAAATTTGGCTGTGATGTTAAACCAGACAATCCGCCTAGTGCTACATCTACAACATCTACACCTGCTTCTATTGCTTTTAAATACATTGCCGCCTGTATAGAAGATGTATCATGAGTATGTAAGTGTATTGGTATATTAATTTCAGATTTTAAGGCTGATATTAACTCAAATGCAGCATTTGGTTTTAATAAGCCTGCCATATCCTTAACTCCTAAAATATGCGCACCAGCATTTTCTATATCCTTTGCTAATTGAATATAATATTTAAGATTATACTTTGTTTTTTTAGGATCTAAAATGTCTCCTGTGTAACAAAGCGATCCTTCTGCTAAACCACCGGTTCTATTACGTACATGTTCTATAGTTGGTGCAATAGATTTCATCCAGTTAAGAGAGTCAAAAATACGGAACACATCTACCCCAGTTTCCCAAGATTGTTCAACAAATTTTTCAATTAAATTATCTGGATAAGCTGTATATCCTACACCATTAGAACCACGTAAAAGCATTTGTAATAATACATTTGGCATAGATTTACGTAATAACGCCAGACGCTCCCAAGGGTTTTCTTGTAAAAAACGTAAACAAACATCAAATGTAGCACCACCCCAAACTTCCATACTAAATATCTCTGGAAAGTTTTTAGCGTAGCCTTCTGCAACTTTTAACATATCTATAGTACGCATACGGGTTGCCAATAAACTTTGGTGACCATCACGCATTGTGGTATCTGTAAAATGAACTTTTTTCTCATTTTTTAACCAGGTAGCAAAACCTTCAGGCCCTAGTTCTGTTAACAAATCTTTAGTTCCTTTTGGGTAAGAACTCATTTTTTCAAAAGATGGTACTTTGGGCTTAGAAAAAACGTGGTTAGGATCTTTCTTTTTAACATCAGGATTTCCGTTAACAATGGTTTCCCCTAGGTATTCTATAAGTTTGTTAGCTCGGTTTCTTGGTTCTACAAACTCAAATAACGAAGGCTCATTTTTAATAAAATTAACCGTAACCTTACCATCTCTAAAGGTTTGGTGCTTTAAAATATTATCTAAAAACGCCATATTGCTTTCTACACCTCTAATACGGAACTCCGCTAATGCCCTACGCATTTTACGGCAAGATCCATCTAAGGTTCTACTAATTGCAGAAACTTTTACAAGCATAGAGTCAAAAAACGGAGAAATACGTACGCCTTGGTAAATACTACCAGCATCTAATCTAATACCAAAACCAGAAGCACTTCTGTACGTAGTAACCACACCATAGTCTGGCTTAAAGTCGTTTGCAGGGTCTTCTGTAGTAATTCTACACTGCAGTGCGTAACCATTAATTTTTACAGATTCTTGATCTTGTATTTTTATTTGCTGGTCTGATAATTTGTAACCACCTGCAATAAATAGCTGAGCCTTTACCAAATCTATATTGGTAATCATTTCGGTTACTGTATGCTCTACTTGTATTCTTGGGTTTACTTCTATAAAGTATATACTACCATCTTCATCTACCAAGAACTCTACGGTACCTATGTTATTATAATTTACCGCTTTACATATATCAATAGCGTACTTATACAAACTATCTCTGGTTTCTTGTGGCAAACCAATAGACGGAGCAAACTCTATTACTTTTTGGTAACGTCTTTGCACAGAACAATCTCGCTCATACAAGTGTACCATATTGCCGTGTGTATCTGCTACTATTTGTACCTCTATATGTTTTGGGTTTTCTACAAATTTCTCAAGAAAAACAGTATCATCACCAAAAGCATTTAAAGACTCTCTACGTGCTTCAGGAAAAGCTTTTTCTAACTCTTCTTGTGTACGTATAACACGCATACCGCGGCCACCACCACCCGATGCAGCTTTTAGCATAACTGGGTAGCCAATACGGTTTGCCTCCTCTATAGCTATACCAACCTCAGTTAAATCTTTATCACTACTTTGTATTACAGGTACATTATTAGCCACAGCAACTTCTTTTGCTGTTATTTTATCTCCTAAAGATTTAAGAACAGAAACTTTAGGCCCAACAAAAATTATGTCATTATCTGCACACTTTTGTGCAAACTCAGCATTCTCAGATAAAAATCCGTAACCAGGGTGTATGGCATCTACTCCATTATCCTTTGCTACCTGTATTATAGCATCAATATTTAAATATGGTTTTAAAGGTTCATGATCTTCACCAATCTGGTAACATTCATCTGCTTTATACCTGTGTAACGAATACCGATCTTCATAGGTGTATACACCTACCGTTTTAATGCCTATTTCTACACAAGCTCTAAATATACGGATAGCAATTTCTCCCCTATTAGCTACTAAAACCTTGTTAATCTTCATTTATTAATGTATTTATTAGTGTTTACTTACGAGTTCTAATAATTTTATTAAATTAATTATAGATAACCAAAATAATTTAACATAATTATTACCTGATTGGCTGTTTTCAAAGGTACTTCATTTAAGCGTTTTTAACAATATTAAAATTTTACAAAACGGAGGTATTTCGTATCATATTATCACTATTTTATATATATTACAATTATTTAACAAGCAACTAAGATATTTTAATGCATATCTTCTTTTAAATGCTTTTTAAAATTAACTTGACATTCTACTTAAAAATTAGTACCTTTTAAGGGAATTTATAGAACACTATGGGAAAAGGCGATAAAAAATCTAAACGAGGAAAAATTATAAATGGCACATATGGAGCCAGAAGAAAAAGAAAAATTAAAAAACAGCCAACTTTACAAGAAAAAATTAGCCCAGATAAAAAGAAGTAAGTCAACAACTTATGCTTTTTATCTATAAAAACTTACAGTTTAACCGATATAAAAAGCGTTTTTCACCACAACTTTGCTTATGTTTACCACATAACTTTTAATAAAAGCCAAAAATAAACCAACTTTGTAATTCATAATTACAAACAAAACCAACCCCCAAGATTATGTTTAAAAGTGCATTTGTATTTATTTCTCTTGTAATAACAACAGGTTTTACAAGAACTCCAGTATCTAACTGTGATAATGCTTACTCTGCAAGCTCTTACGCCCTAAATTATGCCAAAAAATCTTTAAAGGCAGATAATTTTGATCATCAAAAGTTTTATGCTAACAAGGCTTACATTGCTTTAGAGAAAACAAATAGGTTAATGAAAGATTGTAATTGTGCAGATGCAAAAAATTCGGTTCTAAAAGGATTAGAAAATATTGATAAAGCTACTGCTCCAAAAGATTGGGATTTAGGTAGACATTACGCAAAATTAGCTTTATTAAATGTTGAAAACACGATAACAGCATTAGACATATTTACTCAAAACGGTATTAATACAGTATCATCTGAATTAGAGCTTAAAGACAATGCCTTATTACTAGAAGCTGCGGAATTAGAAAAACAACGTGTTGCTTTAGAAGCTGAAATTGAAAGATTATTATCTAAAAAAAGAGCTTTAGCAATAAAAATTGCTGAAAATATACAAATGCAAAGACAAAATTAAATTAGTCTACCACTAAATTTAACACTACTCCATTACCTTCTTCAGTGATATTTAGCTCATAGGTATAAAAACCTAATGGTAATGGTGTTTCCCCAACGTAATCTATTGGTTGTAAGGTATAGGTTTGTCCATCTGCCTCTATTACTACAGCCGCATATGCATATGCCGTTTCATATTCAAAATACTCAGATACTTCCCCAGAAGCTACGTCGATATGCACATTTTCTGTATCACCATTTATTTGTACTACATCATAAGCTACCGCACTAACATTTTTTATTCTAATATTTACCGCTTCAAGGTTATCATCCCTGTCATCACAACTTAATAATGTGAACAGTATAACTATAATAGAAAAAAATAGAGTTTTATTTTTCATAGGAAACATATATTATTTGTCTACTATAAAAAACGGTAATTTAAAGATATTATTATCTAATAAAAACTGGCATATTTTCTTTTTCTGTATGCTCTTCACTAAAAGCATAGCCGTCTGTGGTAAAATTTTTAATATCGTTTAAGGTTTCTGCATTAGTATCTACAATATAACGTACCATAGATCCTCTAGCCTTTTTAGCGTAAAAGCTAATTACCTTTAGCTTATCATTTTTCCAATCTTTAAAAACAGGTGTAATTATGGTAGACTTTATACCTTTTTTATCTACTGCACTAAAATACTCGTTACTTGCAAGGTTTACAAAAATTTCATTTTCCTGTAACTCTTCATTTAAGTACGCTGTTACATCTTTCTTCCAAAATTCGTGTAAATTTTTATTACTACCCACTGCCATTTTAGTTCCCATTTCTAGGCGATAAGGCATTATTAAATCTAACGGTTTAAGAATACCATATAGACCAGATAATATTCTTAATTTATCTTGTAAAACCTCTAGTTTATCCTCTTGTAAAGAATAAACATCTAACCCTTGGTAAACATCGCCATTAAATGCAAATACTGCTGGTCTGGCATTTTTAGTTGTAAAAGGCGTTGTAAAGTCCTGATTGCGTTGCCAATTTAGTTGTGCCAAATTATCAGAAATACTCATAAGCTCAGATATATCCTTAGGAGACTTCTTTTTTAAAACATCATTCAACTTTGTTGCTTGCTCTAAAAATTTAGGTTCTGTGTATGTATCTGTTGGCAGTTTAGATTCAAAATCTAACGACTTAGCTGGTGAAATAACAATCTTCATCTTATTTTTTATTTAATGCTAAAATTAAGAATCATTTTTTATGTTTTTCACAAAACACAAAAGAGATTTTTAATACCACTATTGTAAAAACTAATTCTCGGCAGAATGTTTGGCATAATGCCTCCATTTTTCTATAACGCTAGCCATATCTTCAGGAATTTCTGTATTAAACTGCATTAACTCCTTAGTAACCGGATGCACAAAGCCAAGAGTTTTAGCATGCAGGGCTTGCCTTGGTAGTATTTTAAATGCATTTTCTACAAACTGTTTGTATTTTGTAAAGGTTGTACCTTTTAAAATACGCTCGCCTCCATAGCGTTCATCATTAAACAAAGTATGACCAATATGCTTCATATGCACTCTAATTTGGTGCGTTCTTCCCGTTTCTAACTTACAAGAAATTACGGTAACATAGCCTAAACGTTCTAAAACTTTGTAATGCGTAATAGCTTCTTTTCCTTGGTCTCCTTCAGGAAAAACGTGCATTTGCAACCTATTTTTTGGGTGCCTACCTAAATGTCCTTCTATAGTACCTTCATCTGCCTCTACATTTCCCCATACAATAGCTACGTATTCTCTTTCCGACGTTTTATCAAAAAACTGTTTAGATAAAAATGTCATTGCAGCTTCTGTTTTTGCAACTACTAAAAGTCCAGAGGTATCTTTATCTATACGGTGTACCAAACCTGGCCTATCACTACTGTTGTTTGGCAAATCTACCTTGCAATGGTGTAACAGTGCATTTATTAATGTACCAGAATAGTTTCCATGACCCGGATGAACTACCATACCTGCGGGCTTGTTTACTACCAAGAGAACATCGTCTTCATAAACAACATCTAAAGGAATATCTTCTGGTTGCAGTAAAAATTCATACGGAGGATGGCTAAACATGACACGGATATCATCACCGGCTTTAACTTTATAGTTTTGTTTAACAACAACATTATTTACCCAAATATGACCATCTTTTGCGGCTTTTTGTATTTGGCTACGCGTTGCGTTTTCTATAAAATTCATTAAAAATTTATCAATACGCAGGGGCTCTTGCCCTTTAGCAGCAACTACTTTATGGTGTTCATAAAGTTCATCATCATTGGCTTCTGGTCCAAATTCTTCACTCATAAATATGTAGCTAAACTATTATTTTTTTTAGTGGTTACCATTACCACACACCAACTCTACCTTAGAGGTTTTAGGCAATTTTTCTCCGGCTTTAATTACTTTGCCTTTGTACTTAATTTTTAGTACCATATCTTGCCCTATATCATCTACATAAGTTACCTTTAGGACATCTAAACCTACTGCACGCAACATAGATGTTGCATTACGCTTTGTTTTTTGTATTACTTGCGGTACAGATACCTTTTTGTAACCAGATGGATTAACAGTAAAATAAATTTTTCTGTTTTCTTTTACTTTATTGCCCGCTGGCGGATTTTGCTCTATAATAGAAAATCTAGGATAATTAGGGTTATAGTTAGCAGAATCTAAAATCTGAGAACGCAACCCAGCTTTATCTATTTCATGCTTCATTTGTGAAACCGTCATTCTAGAAAAATCTGGCACCTCTACAAACTCTCCGTGGTTGGTAGTAGACTTAAGCCATTGTAAAACAACAAACACCAAAACTACTATTACACCAAGAGCTATACCTAATTGTATTATTAATGTTTTACTCTTTAAGAAGTTGAAAAAATTTCGCATAACTATAATATTATCGCACAAATATATAAAACCCAATGCTTTTTTCTTTAATTTAAAAAAATGATATTTGTTATTTGCATTTATGACCCTTATTAATTTATCATGAAAAAAAATATTGCCATAATTATGGGAGGCTACTCTAATGAGTATAAAATATCCTTAAAAAGCGGAAACGTAGCATACAAACACCTAGACTCCAACAAGTTTAACCTATACAGAATTCATATTTTAAAAGATAAATGGGTTTATGTAAATAGCAATAATGAAGAAACCGTAATTAATAAGAGTGATTTTAGCATTACTGTAAACGAAGAAAAAATTACTTTTGATTGTGTTTTTAACGCTATTCATGGCACACCCGGGGAAGATGGGTATTTACAAGCATATTTTAACTTAATAGGAATACCACAAACTGCCTGTGGATTTTACCAAGCTGCATTAACTTTTAATAAAAGAGATTTACTAAGCACATTAAAGCCTTACGGAATTAAATCTGCAACCTCTTATTATTTAAATAAAGGAGACGCTATAAATGAAGACGAAATTATAAATGCTGTAGGCTTACCTTGCTTTGTTAAAGCCAATAAAGCTGGTAGTAGCTTTGGCATATCTAAAGTACATAAAAAACAAGATTTAGCAAAAGCTATAGATAATGCATACCTAGCTGATGACGAAATTATTATTGAGGCTTTTTTAGACGGTACAGAAGTCTCTGTAGGGGTTATAACTTACAATGGAAAACCTATGGTTTTACCCATAACCGAAATTACCACAGAAAATGACTTTTTTGATTATGAGGCAAAGTACGAAGGTAAATCTCAAGAAATTACTCCTGCTCGTATTACTAAAGAACAAGAAGAAAAGGTTAGCAGTATAGCACTACGCGTGTACAAAATTTTAAAAATGAAAGGCTACTCTAGAAGCGAGTTTATCTTTGTAGGTAACGAGCCATATATGTTAGAAATGAACACAACACCCGGACTTACAGAAGAAAGTATTTTACCACAACAAGCTGCAGTAGCTGGTATATCTTTACCTCAGTTGTTTGAAAGTGCTATAACTGAGGCTTTAAGATAAATTAAGTAACTTTAACGCTTGTAAAATTTGTTATACAAACTAACATTTTTACAAGAATTAAAACCAAAACTATATGAAACGTGCCATTTTCCCTGGGTCTTTTGACCCTTTAACTTTAGGCCACACAGATATTATTAACAGAGGTATTACTCTTTTTGATGAAGTAATTATTGCTATTGGTATTAATGCCGACAAAAAATATATGTTTACGTTAGAACAACGTATGCAATTTATTAGTGAAGCTTTTAAAGAAGAACCAAAAATAAAAGTAATGACTTACGAAGGTCTTACGGTTGAATTTTGCAAAAAAGTAGATGCCCATTTTATTTTACGTGGCCTACGTAACCCTGCAGATTTTGAGTTTGAAAAAGCAATAGCGCATACAAACAGAAAATTATCTGAAATTGAAACTGTATTTTTACTAACATCATCTGGAAAATCATATATAAGCTCTTCTATAGTTAGAGATGTAATTAGAAACAATGGAGATTACACGAGCCTAGTACCAGACACGGTTAGAGTTATATGAGCCACACAACCTTTTTAATCCCCAAAATATTTAGAGAATGAAAAAAATTATAGGTCTTTTTAGCTTACTGTGCGTAATTGCTTGTAGCGAAAAACCCGAAGACAAGGAAAAAGATTTTCAGACTTTTTTTGAAACTACCAACGGGTTAGAGACACCTACATATACACAGGTAATTGACTTTTATATTAAACTTGCTAAAGAGTTTCCGCAAATAAACGTACTTACTATTGGCGAAACAGATAGTGGTTTGCCTTTACACTTAGTAACCTACAATCCGGACGGAGAGTTTAACTTTAATAAATTAGAAGACAAAACCGTAATTTTAATAAATAACGGCATTCACCCAGGCGAAAGTGATGGTATAGATGCCACTATGCTTTTATTTAGAGATTTAGTAGTAAACAAAATTGGAGCTCCAAGAAATACTGTACTCACTACCATTCCTATTTACAACATTGGCGGTGCATTAAACCGTAATTCTACCTCTAGAACCAACCAAAACGGACCTAAAGAATATGGGTTTAGAGGTAATGCTCAAAATTATGACCTTAACAGAGATTTTATAAAAAACGACACCAAGAATGCAAAAACTTTTGCCGAGATTTTTCATTTAACAAAACCCGATATTTTTATAGACAACCACGTTAGTAATGGTGCAGATTACCAATACACATTAACGCACTTATTTACGCAACATAATAAATTAGGTGGTGATTTAGGCAATTATCTTCATACAGAAATGATGCCTACTTTGGAAAACTCTTTAGAAAACATTAATTGGCCTATAACACCTTATGTCAATGTATTTAACAGTGTTCCTGAGCAAGGTTTTTCTCAGTTTATGGATTACCCAAGATACTCTACAGGCTATACCACACTTTGGAACACCTTGGGACTAATGGTAGAAACACATATGCTTAAACCATATAAAAAACGAGTTATGGGCACCTATTACCTTATGCAAAAGATGATAGACATATCTGAAAAAGATGGCAAAAAAATAAAAGAATTAAGAGCAAATGCATTTGCTGCTGATCAAGAAAAAATCACCTATCCTGTTAAATTTACAATAGATACTACTAAGGCATCTACATTAAAATTTAAAGGATATGAGGCAGAATATATAGAAAGTGAAGTTACAGGTTTAACCAGATTAAAATATGACAGATCTAAACCATTTACAAAAGAGGTTAATTATAATAACTATATGGCTCCTACAAGTTTTGTGACTATTCCAGAGGCATATATTATTCCAAAAGCATGGAAAAAAGTAATACCTCATCTTGAGGCTAATAAA
Source organism: Cellulophaga omnivescoria (assembly GCF_027915275.1). Taxonomy (NCBI): domain Bacteria; kingdom Pseudomonadati; phylum Bacteroidota; class Flavobacteriia; order Flavobacteriales; family Flavobacteriaceae; genus Cellulophaga; species Cellulophaga omnivescoria. The sequence continues at coordinate 649,663 of NZ_CP115819.1, forward strand.
ATAAGTTACACTCAATTTGAAAAGGATACACTAATAACGGTAGAATCTTACAAGATAAAAGATTATGATACTCGCAAATCTGCCTATGAGGGACACTATCCACATAGCAATACAACTGTTACTACCAGTACACAAAGCGTGCAGTTTTTTAAAGGAGATTACTATATTCCAACAAGCCAAAGAGGTTTACGCTACCTTTTAGAAACTTTAGAACCAGAAGCAGTTGACTCATTTTTTAACTGGAATTTTTTTGATACTATTTTACAGCAAAAAGAAGGTTTTTCTCCTTATGTTTTTGAAGACGTGGCTGCAAAATTATTAAAAAACAACCCTAAATTAAAAGCTGAGTTTGACACCGTAAAGGCTACAGATGAAAACTTTAGCAAAAGTTGGTATGCACAATTAGATTGGTTACATAAAAAATCTGCTCATTATGAAAAAGCCCACTTACAATATCCAATATATAAATTGATGAAGAGTAATTAAATTACTCTTCAAACAATATTTTAATATTAGCATAAGAATTCTCTAAGGCCTTAGCAATTTTGCTTGGGCCTTTCCATTTTACCTTTTCTATACCTTCCTCTAATTGCCCTGTAAGTTCACCTTTAAAAGATGTTTTCATTGCAAACCAATGCACTTCTTTCAATTTATATTTACCATTACGTTTAAAAATATGGTAGGTAATTTTTAAAAGGTTTTCAATTTTTAAACCCTGTACACCTGTTTCTTCCTCTACCTCTCTAATGGCACATTGCTCTATGGTTTCGCCTTTATCTAACTTTCCTTTAGGTAAATCCCATTTATCATTTCTGTAAATAAACAGCACTTTACCCTCTTTATTAGTAACAACACCACCACCTGCAACCACAATAGGTATTTTTTTAGAGAATTTTTTTAAAATCTCCTCTTTATTTGGGTGGTAAATATAAGCCCTTGGCAACTTATTCTTAGATAAGGCCTTAATTGCCTCATTAATTGCCTCCTCATTTAATAAAAAATATTTATTATCCGCTATGTCTGACAGTTTATTTGTCAAAATCAAGGGCAATTCATTCACAAAAACTTTATACATTTGCGCTATGGTTTTAAATAAAGACACTGCAAAAAAAACAGCCGAACTTTTATTGCAAATTAATGCAATTAAGTTGAAACCAGAAAATCCTTTTACGTGGGCTTCTGGATGGCAATCTCCAATTTATTGTGATAATAGAATAATTCTATCTTATCCTATAATTCGTAACTACATACGAGAAGAAATGGCTAAGCAAGTAGAAGAACTATACGGCAAACCAGATGTTATTGCTGGTGTAGCCACTGGCGCTATTGGCATTGGTATGCTTGTTGCCGAGTATTTAGGACTTCCGTTTGTATATGTTAGGCCTGAACCAAAATCTCACGGAAGACAAAACCAAATTGAAGGTCAATTATCTGCCAACCAAAATGTAGTAGTAATAGAAGATTTAATTAGCACCGGAAAAAGTAGCTTAAATGCTGTTAAAGCATTAAAAGAAGCTGGCGCTAATGTTAAGGGTATGATTGCTATTTTTACTTATGGATTTGATGTTGCCGATAAAAACTTTAAAACAGAAAACATTGAATTACACACACTTAGTGATTACCCCAACCTAATACAACAGGCATCGGACACCAACTACATTAAAGAACAACAATTAAACACACTACTGCAATGGAAAAGTAATCCTGCAGTTTGGAAACCATAACAATATGCATATAGAAGCACCTAAAAAAACAGTATTAAAAAGCGACAAAGAAGTTTTTGATTTTTTAATTGATATTAAAAACTTTGAAAAATTAATGCCAGAAAACATTAGTAAGTTTGAGGTATTAAGTGAAGATAAATTTCTTTTTGCCTTAAAAGGAATGCCAGAAATTGTTTTAAAACTAAAAGAGCAACATCCTAACAATAAAATAATATTAGGAGCAGCTAGTGATAAGCTTCCGTTTACTTTAACTGCAGATATTAATAGCATTGCAGCAACAGAAACAGAAGTTACTCTTAGTTTTGAAGGCGAATTTAACGCTATGATGGCTATGATGATTAAAGGCCCCATCACTAAGTTTATAGATACTTTATCAAACAACTTAATTGTTATTTAATACAGTAATTGTATTTCTTTTAAGTTATATTCCTTAAAAATATTATCCTCTAGCAGAACAATTAATTTTCCGCTAGAGGATACTCCTTTTATAAACCCCATAAACATCTTCCCTTCTTTATCTTTAAAGGTTGATGGCTTATGTATTCTAAACATAATTTCTTGATATAAAGCTCTTAAAACATCCGGACTATTTAAATAATTTGACGTAAGATACTTTTTTAACTTTACTATAATTAACTGCAAAACTTCATCTAAATTAAAAGTTTCTCCTTTTAACAATTTTAAAGAAGATACATTGGGCAAATTATTAAATGATAACTGGTTTACATTTAAGCCTATACCAATAATAGAAGACTGTATTTTACTGCCAGTCAGTATATTTTCAATTAAAATTCCACATATTTTAGAATTAGCTGACAGAATGTCGTTTGGCCACTTTACAGTTAAATTTGGTATATTAAGCTCTTTTAAAGCCTCATACATAGCCAAAGACACACACATATTTAACAAAAACTGATCTGCAACCTCCAAAGCTTCGCCTTTTTTTAACACGCTAAAAGTCAGGTTTTTACCAGGTTCTGCCAGCCATTTTGTGCCCATTTGGCCACGCCCCTGCTCTTGATTTTTAGTTGTAACTACCGTAAAATCATCCACTTTTGTAGACATAATTAACTCTTTTAAATACTGATTTGTAGAGTTGGTGGCATTAAGTTTGATTATCTGCATATGTAGATTATAATAATATTCTGCAATCTTATGTTAAAAACAATAGTTAAAAAAACAAAAAAACAATAACTTTGTATAATCTAAAATTTTTGAATGCAAAAAAAGACAGCTAGTGCAGACGAACTTATAACTTTAATTTTACAAGGAATTGAAGATGTAAAAGGGCACGATATAAATTTACTAGACCTTAGAGAAATAGAAAATACGGTATGCGACTACTTTGTAGTTTGTAACGGTACCTCTAACACGCACGTTAATGCAATAGTAAGCTCAATACAAAAAACCGTTAGTAAAGCTATACAGGATAAACCTTGGCACGTAGAAGGGTCAGACAATTCTGAATGGGTTTTATTAGACTACGTTAATGTTGTGGTACACGTTTTCCAAAAACAAACAAGAGACTTTTATGACATAGAAGGACTTTGGGGAGACGCAAAAGTTACCGCAATAGAAAGTAGTTATAACCAGTAAATAAATAGAATGGCAAAAGACAATAATACAAAACCTAACAAACCTAAATTTAACTCATGGTGGATTTATGGTATTTTAGTAGCATTAATCATAGGATTTCAGTTTTTAAGCAGTGACGGCTTATCTTCTACCAGAAAAAAAACTACATCAGATTTATTGGAGTACATTAAAAATGGCGATGTAAAAAAAGTAATGATTATATCTAATGCAGGCTACGCAAAGGTATATTTAACTGAAGAGGCTTTAGAAAAAGATTCGCACAAACCTGTATCTAAACCTAGTTTTTCTTTAAACCCTACAGAATCTCCTAGCTATGTTGTAAACTACGCTTCTCTAGAAATTTTTGAGAAAGAAGTTAAAGATGCAAAAGCATTAAACAATGTAGATACTATTATAGATAGCGAAAAAGAATCTAACACGTTTGAAAACTTACTATTTACACTATTACCATTTGTACTTATTATAGGTATTTGGATATTTATGATGCGTAGAATGTCTGGCGGTAGTGGCGGTGGTGCTGGCGGCCAAATATTTAATATTGGCAAGTCCAAAGCAAAACTGTTTGACGAAAAAACAGACACACGTACTTCTTTTAAAGATGTTGCTGGTTTAGAAGGTGCTAAAGAAGAAGTTGAAGAAATTGTTGAGTTCTTAAAAAACCCTGAAAAATATACCTCTCTAGGTGGTAAAATACCAAAAGGAGCTTTATTAGTAGGCCCTCCTGGTACTGGTAAAACATTATTAGCTAAAGCTGTTGCTGGCGAAGCTAAAGTACCTTTCTTTTCACTATCTGGTTCAGATTTTGTAGAGATGTTTGTAGGTGTAGGTGCATCTAGAGTACGTGATTTATTTAAGCAAGCCAAAGACAAATCTCCTGCAATTATTTTTATTGATGAGATTGATGCTATTGGTAGAGCACGTGGTAAAAACAACGTTACAGGTTCTAATGATGAAAGAGAAAACACATTAAACCAATTACTAACAGAAATGGATGGTTTTGGCACCAATACAAATGTTATTGTATTAGCTGCAACAAACCGTGCAGATGTTTTAGATAAAGCATTAATGAGAGCTGGCCGTTTTGACAGACAAATTTATGTAGACTTACCAGACATTAGAGAACGTAAAGAAATTTTTGAAGTACACGTTAAGCCTATTAAAACAGCTGAAACTTTAGATTTAGATTTCTTAGCTAAGCAAACGCCAGGTTTTTCTGGAGCAGATATAGCAAACGTTTGTAATGAAGCTGCATTAATTGCTGCACGTAAAGAGAAAAAAGCCGTAAACAAGCAAGACTTTTTAGACGCAGTAGACCGTATAGTTGGTGGTTTAGAAAAGAAAAACAAAATAATTACTCCTGGAGAAAAGAAAACTATTGCTTACCATGAAGCAGGGCACGCAACAGTTAGTTGGATGCTAGAACATGCTGCGCCATTAGTTAAAGTTACCATTGTACCAAGAGGACAATCTTTAGGAGCTGCTTGGTATTTACCAGAAGAACGTTTAATTGTTCGTTCTGAACAAATGCTAGATGAAATGTGTGCAACTCTTGGCGGACGTGCTGCTGAAAAAGTAATTTTTGATAAGATTTCTACAGGTGCTTTAAGTGATTTAGAAAAAGTTACTAAACAAGCAAGAGGTATGGTTACTGTTTATGGCTTAAATGACAAAATTGGAAACCTAACTTATTATGACTCTTCTGGTCAAGACTCTTACGGATTTTCTAAACCTTACAGTGAAGAAACTGCTCGTATTATAGATGAAGAAATTTCTAAATTAATAGAAGAGCAATACCTAAGAGCCATAGATCTTTTAGATAAAAACAAAGACAAGCTTACAGAACTAGCAGAGCGTTTGTTAGAAAAAGAAGTTATCTTTAAAGATGATTTAGAAAAGATTTTTGGAAAAAGACCTTTTGCTAAAGATGTTAAAGAAAATGCTGAAGAAGAAGCAAAAAAAGACGCTACTACTAATTCTTCTGAAGAAGAATAGTACGTACACACCATAAATTTTAAGAATTTTAATGAGCATATTTGGTAAACTTTTTGGCATTAGTAAAAAAAAGAGTTCTGATGCACCCGCAGAAAACCGCGGAGTGCATATGCCAGAACTAGATTTGCCTATAGACGAAAAGTTTACCATTTACTTCAAAAAAAATGGTGGCAAATTTATTTATTGTGATTCAGATGACGAGGTTTCATCTGCTTTACAAAATATTGTAGAAGAAAATGATTGGCGAGATAATTCGTTCTTTTCATTAGATGATAGGCTAGAAAAAAAGTTTGCTAACGAACATATTTCATTTTCAAAATCTGCTAAAAAAAGCACTGTATTTTTTACAACTTGCGAGCATTTAATTGCTCAAAACGGTTCCATTTTAATTTCTTCTAACCAATTAAAAGAAAGAAAAATGAATGAACTTCCAGAAAACTTTATTGTTTACGCTACCACAAGCCAGCTTACCGCTAGCTTAGGAGATGGTTTAAAAAGCATAAAAAAGAAATACCAAGGTAGCATACCTGCCAATATAACCACTATAAAACATTTTCAGTCTAATATAAAAGAAGAAGATGATTTTTTGTCTTACGGAAGTACAGCTAAAAACTTATATCTTATCTTAATGGAAGATTTATAAGTATGAAAGAAATTTACAAAAGAGCAATAACAGGTATTATATATGTAGTACTTTTATTATCAGCTGTATTCTTAAATTCAGATGCATTCGATTTTTTATTTATGGCTTTTGGTTTGGCTTGTTTATTTGAGTATAAACGCATAGTTAAACTAAAAGGATACTACGTTTTTGTAGCATACCTAGCTCTTTGGTGGGCATACATTTATTTAATACAAAAAGAATGGATAATTAATATATTACTTGTAGCAACTTTAGTTACAGACATTCTATTGCTGTACTTTTTGCTTTCTAAAAAAGAGAAAGTGTTTACTCCTATTGAAAAATTTCTTTGTGGCTTATTATTTTTAGGTGGTGGCTGTATTTTTTTAACAATGATACCTTATAGAGGTGGTGGTTTTGAAAAAATATTGATTATGGGTATTTTTATATTAATCTGGGTAAATGACAGTTTTGCGTATTTAGTTGGCCGTAAACTAGGACGCACCAAGCTTTTCCCTTCTGTATCTCCAAAAAAAACTATTGAAGGCGCAATAGGCGGATTAGTATTTGCTTTAATTGCTGCATATATTATTTCTATCTTTGAAAATAATTTAAGTATTATACAATGGCTTATATTAGCAACCGTAATTGTTGTAACAGGCAATTTAGGAGATTTAATAGAGTCTAAATTTAAAAGAAAAGCTAAAGTAAAAGATAGCGGAGCAATATTACCAGGACACGGAGGAATTTGGGATCGCTTAGACAGTTTAGTCTTTGCTGCACCATTTGCATTTTTAACATTAATTATATTTTCACATGTTTCATAAGGAGGGGCTTAAAATTATTATCATCACCTTTATTTTAGTAGTTGCAGCAATAGTATCTGCAGAGTATTTTGTTACATTAAACTGGTTAAAAATAGGGTTACAAGTTACAGCTCTATTTTTTTTAATTTTGATATTACAATTCTTTAGAAATCCTAAAAGAAAAGTAAAAAGAACCTTTGATGACATTTTAGCTCCCGTAGATGGAAAAGTAGTTGTTATTGAAGACGTAGAAGAACCAGAATATTTTAAAGGTAAGCGTAAGCAAATATCTATATTTATGTCTCCTGTTAACGTACATGTTACAAGGTACGCTGCATCTGGTTCTATTAAGTACTCTAAATACCACCCTGGAAAATATTTAGTTGCATGGCACCCAAAAGCAAGCACCGAAAATGAACGTACTACTGTTGTAATAAACACGCCAAAGTTTGGAGATATTTTATACAGACAAATTGCTGGTGCATTAGCTAAAAGAATTGTTAACTACGCTAAAGTTGGTGATAGCGTACACCAAGGAGAAGATGCTGGATTTATAAAATTTGGATCTAGAGTAGATGTTTACTTACCTTTAGATACTGTTGTTACCGTAAAATTAAACCAAAAGGTGGTTGGAGCAAAAACATGCATTGCTACGTTACCGAGCCAAGATGACTAATGACAAACTACATAAAGAGTTTTTAGAGTCTGTAGAGCACGTTAATAACTATACAGAACCTCTGCCTGCAGATTTATTATTAAAACTGTATGCATACTACCGTATAGCACATAAAAACTTTGATAACCCTGGTAGTAGAACACCTTTAATAAATGCTTTTAAAGCCAATGCATTAATACAAGCCAAAAATTTATCACCAAAACAAGCTATGAAAAACTACATTAGTTTAGTACATAAAGAAATTATACTTAAAAAGTAGCTAGGCAACAATTTTAGAGTTAAAAAACTCTTTTTCTAATAACGAAAAATAAACTGTAGCAGTTATTGTTATTAAAAAATAACTTAAAATTACGCTTGTAGCACCTGTAAAATAGGTTTGCATACCAAACCAACCGTTTTGTATTATTAAATAAGCTATACCCAATATACTTCGTACAACTTCTATGGTTAACGCATATTTTTTTCTATCCATTAGAGTGGTGTAACCATAAATACCAATAAAAATAAATACGCCGTATAAAAGAGCCGCCCCAAACCCTATGTTTTCAAAATTGTAAAACAAAAAAAGCATAAGTCCTAATGTAGCAAACATCTGAAAAAGAATATATCCTTTAAATAATTTAGAAGCTTCTGTAGTATAACGCTTAAAAGCATACACATCTTCAATAATTGCTATTGGATATTTTTCTTTCACATCTGCAGGCCTCCACCCTGTTGGCATAAACCAAATTCTAATTTTATCCCATATGCTTTTAGTATACCAAGCATCCTGTACTAATCTCCAAAAGTGTTGAAAGTTTATATGAACAGGATTCCAAGTAGCTGCAGGTTTTAAAACCCCGTATTGCGGTGGAACATCATCTAACTCTTCTTGAAAAGTACCAAACAAACGATCCCAGAAACTAAAAATCTGACCTAAATTTTTATCTATATATTCCGGATTAATTGCATGATGTACTCTATGCTGAGATGGCGTAACAATTACATACTCTAACCAACCCAACTTACCTATATGCCTTGTATGATACCAAAATTGAGCAAACAAATGCAAGGGTGCTAAAACAGCAATTACTTGTTCTGGAACTCCCAAAAGAGCTGCAGGAAGCAACAATAAAGGTACATAACCAATTAAATTAGAAATTGATTGACGTAATGCACAAGATAAATTAAATTCTTCACTACTGTGATGAATTACATGTTGGTTCCAAAAAATATTAATTTTATGACTCAGTCTATGGTTCCAATAGCCTGCAAAGTCTATAAATAAAAAGCCAATGAGCCAAACACCCCAAGAGTTACCAATATTAAATAATGCTAAGTGTTTAACTAAAAAAGGATAAGACACAATTAATAGTCCTATTCCTAGAGAATCTTTTATAATATTTGTAAACCCAGAACTTATACTAGAAACAGTATCTAATACTGTATACATTTGTTTTTTTACGAAATATCCGTAAGCTATTTCTAGAGCCATTAAAAGCATAAAAAAAGGAATAGCGTACAAAAGAGCAGTAGTATAGCTAATCATAAATGTCTGGTTTACTCAAATATAGTAAAAAAAAGCAAACTCATTACAACATAATTTTTTACAAAAAAAGCTACTCTAACAAGAGTAGCTTTTTCATATTTATCAACATAAAAAAACTATTGTAAGCCTTTTAAACTCTTTTCTAACGTTTCTATTTTTGCTTCTGCGTCTGCTTGTTTTTTACGCTCTATTTCAATAACCTTTTCTGGCGCATTGCTTACAAAACGCTCATTACTTAGTTTCTTTTGTACAGAAATTAAAAAGCCTTTAGTGTATTTAAGCTCTTCTTCAATCTTTTTTATTTCTGCTTCAATATCTATTGCACCAACCATTGGTATAAAATACTCATTAGACTTTACTCTAAAAGATAGTGCCCCATCTACAGCTATATCTGTATAAGAAATTGAAGATACATTGGTAAGTTTAGCAATTACCACATCCAACTCTTTAGATACATTTTCTGCATTTAATACAGACAATTCTAAGGCTTCTTTCATCGGTATGTTTTTCTCTTTTCTTATGGTTCTTACCCCAGACACTACTTCGGCAGCAAAATCAAAATTTAAAATTACAGCTTCATCAACCTTTTGCTGTTTTGGCCATTGTGCCACAACTAATGCCTGTTCTGGTGTACGATCCTCTATATGTTGCCAAACTTCTTCCGTTAAGAAAGGCATAAACGGATGCAATAATTTTAAGTTTTGCTCAAAAACTGAAATTAAAGCATTGTACGTAGTTTTATCTATTGGCTTTTGGTAGGCAGGTTTTACAATTTCTAATAACCAAGAACTATAATCATCCCAAACTAATTTATAAATGGCCATTAGCGCATCAGAAATACGATATTTACTAAAGTGATCTTCAATATCTAAAAGCGTTTTATTAAACTTAGCATTATACCACTCTAATCCTATTTTAGAAGCTTCAGGTTGTGCTATATCTGCCACTTCCCAACCTTTTATTAGCCTAAATCCATTCCAAATTTTATTTGCAAAGTTTTTACCTTGTTGACAAAGAGCTTCATCAAACATTAAATCATTACCTGCAGCAGAACTTAATAAAAGCCCAACTCTTACTCCATCTGCGCCATATTCTTCAATTAACTTTAAAGCATCAGGAGAATTCCCTAATGATTTAGACATTTTACGTCTTTGTTTATCCCTAACCAAACCAGTCAGATAAACGTTTTCAAAAGGTTTTTGATCTTTATACTCATACCCAGCAACTATCATACGAGCTACCCAAAAGAATAAAATATCTGGGCCAGTAACTAAATCGTTTGTTGGGTAGTAGTATTTAATTTCTTCGTTTTCTGGTTCTAAAATACCATTAAAAACGCTCATTGGCCACAACCAAGAAGAAAACCAAGTATCCAATGCATCCTCATCTTGGCGAAGATCATCTGCTTTTAATGTAGCATTACCAGATTTTTGTTGAGCTAATTTCAGCGCTTCTTCTTTATTTTCTGCTACAACAAAATCATCTGCGCCATCTCCAAAATAATACGCAGGTATTTGTTGCCCCCACCACAATTGACGAGAAATATTCCAGTCGCGAATATTTTCCATCCAGTGACGATAAGTGTTTTCAAACTTTTTAGGAAATAATTTAACCTCAGCATTACCACCAAGTACAGCCTCTATAGCTGGCTTAGCCAATTCTTCCATTTTTAAAAACCACTGATCTGACAATCTTGGTTCTATAACAGCTTTTGTACGTTCTGATGTACCAACTTTATTTAAATGTTGTTCTGTTTTTATTAAAAAACCTTTTTCTTCTAACTCTTTAACAATCTCTTTACGTACAACAAACCTGTCTTTACCCTCATAATGCAAGCCAAAACTATTTAAAGTTGCATCTGCATTAAAAATATCTATTACTTCTAAATTATGCTTATCTCCTAAGTTTTTATCATTTACATCATGTGCAGGTGTCACTTTTAAACAACCTGTACCAAACTCAAGATCTACATATTCATCCTCTATAATAGGTATAACTCTATTTACAATAGGCACTATTGCTTTTTTACCTTTTAAATGAGTAAAACGTTCATCATTTGGGTTTATACATATTGCAGTATCTCCAAAAATAGTTTCAGGGCGTGTAGTGGCTATAGTTAACGTATCATCAGATCCTTCAATTTTATAATTGATATAATATAGGTTTCCTTGTTTTTCTATATGAATAACTTCTTCATCAGACAAGGTAGTTTGTGCTTCTGGATCCCAGTTTACCATACGGTAACCACGGTAAATTTTCCCTTTATTATAAAGGTCTACAAAAACTTTTATTACAGATTCAGACATATGGTCATCCATTGTAAAGGAAGTACGATCCCAGTCACAAGAGCAACCTAATTTTTTAAGTTGATCTAAAATAACACCACCATACTCATGTGTCCAATCCCAAGCGTGTTTTAAAAACTCCTCTCTACTTAAATCTGCTTTATTAATTCCTTGTTCTTTTAGCTTAGCAACAACTTTAGCTTCTGTAGCTATAGAAGCGTGGTCTGTACCTGGAACCCAACACGCATTTTTACCTTGCAAACGCGCTCTACGTATTAAAACATCTTGTATTGTATTATTTAACATATGCCCCATATGTAACACACCTGTAACATTTGGCGGTGGTATTACAATGGTATATGGCTCTCTGTCATCTGGAGTAGAATGAAAATATTTATGTTTTAACCAATAGTCATACCACTGGTTTTCAGATTTTTGAGAGTTGTATTTTGATGCAAGTTCCATTCTTTGGTATAGTTTTTGTATTACTCTTAGCGTGAGTATTTAATTTTAACAATAAAGCCTGCAAATTTAAAGAAAAATTAAGGATTTTTACTGTGTTTAAATACGAAACAAAAATAAGTAACGTTATTACATAACAAAAGAATTTTTAAAGGTTAAATAGTAAATAGTATATTTGATCTTAATTTAAACCCAAAATGATGAAAAAGATAGTATTAGTATTATTTGTTGGCCTACTAGCATTTAACCTAAGTGCACAAGACAAAAAGGCTAAAATTGAATTTAAAACTGAAACTGTAGACTACGGAAAAGTTGAACGTGGTGGCAACGGTGTTAGAGTTTTTGAATTTACAAATACTGGAGATGCTCCTTTAATTATTAGCAAGGTAAACTCTAGCTGTGGATGTACTATTCCTAAAAAACCAAAAGAGCCTATTATGCCTGGTAAAACTGGTGTAATTGAAGTAAAATATGACACTAAAAGACCAGCTGGCCCTATTAGAAAAGCAATTACTGTTATATCTAATGCAGAAACGCCAACTAAGGTTTTAAAAATAAAAGGTGAACTTGTAGAAGCTAAATCTGTAGCACAATAATTACAACACACCACAAAAAAATAAAAGCATCCTTTTTAGGGTGCTTTTTTTATTTAAACAAGTTTTTAATACGCAAATTAAAAAGTAATTTTTCTCCCCGACGCTCTACTAAAACCATAACCTTTTTGCCTGGCACATCATCTACCATATGTGTTAATTCTTGTAACTTATATTTATGAGCTTCTTTTTTATTTACCTGCAAAATAACATCTCCTACTTTTAAACCTGCATCTTTTGCCGGACTACCCTCTCTAAGATCAGAGACAACTATTTGCGGTACCAAACTTATAACCACTTCATTATCATAACTAACAGTTACTTTAGACGCAGAACCATTTTTACTTACTCCGCTAAAACCTTTTTGCTGCTTTAGCTTACTTTGTTTAATATAGCGCATCCCTCCGTGTTGTAAAGCCATACCACTAGTTCTAAACCAAAAAGGCTTTTTATAGTTAGAATTTTTTTTGAAAGAAACTTGTTGGTTAGGATAGTCAAAAACCCAATTAAATCGTTTTAAAACTTCTCCTCCAAGACTACCATTACGTTCTCCTTTTTTAGCTAAATACTTTACAGATATGCTATCTGGAAAAGCTGTTTTGGTATTATTTATAGTATAACTTCCTAACTTAAACTGATCTATTTTGGTCCTTTTACCATATATATCTCCACTTAAACCTTTTCCTAAAAAGTCTTCAAAATACTTATGTTGCACAGCAATACCTTTTACTTTATTTTCAAAAAGCCAAACAGCGTCACTACTACCCGTGTCTATTAACAATTTTACAGGTACAGTATTTTGTTTTAATAACGCAGCCGCTTCTAAATAGGCTTTTTTACGCTCTAAACTTAGCGGTAAATATTCTATTTTTTTATTTTTAGATTGCTTGTAAGTATTGGGGTTGTAAACTTTAATAAAGGTATTTGTGTAATTAATCTCTACAATATGATTTTTAAAAAAGTCGTACCCTAAAATACCGTGTATAGGAACACCTAATTTTGGAGAAAAATTTAAATCTTTTTCCAAAACAATATAAACTAACTGATTAGTGTTTTTAAACGAATTTAACTCTAATAAGTTTCCTTTAGATTTTAGAGCTCTTATTGGCTCACCTCCACCAAGACCTTTAATAGTAATTTCTGATACGTTTTTAATATCTACTGAATCTTGATTAGAAAAATTAAAAAGTATAGGTTTACTTACACCAGTGTCTAATATAAAAGTAAATTGAGCACCATTGATCTTTGCTGGTAAAACAATGAGGTTGTTAATTAATTTAAACTTAATTTTTTCATACTTTTTACCTTCTGGTAACTCAAAATTTTGAGCTCCTGATAAAAAAGGAAAAAGCAGACAAAAAATTAAAGCTTTTAGTTTCATTGGTACTGATTTTCAGCATATACCCATATAAAATACAAAAAAAAATGTTAACCTACTTATTTTATGATCTTAAATAGATAAAAATTAAACATTATGGTGTTGTTTTCTATGCTTGTATTTCTCATTTTTGCCTAAAATATTTTTTTATGCCATCAATTTCAACAAAAGGGCTAGCAATGCCAGAATCACCAATTCGTAAATTGGTACCTTATGCAGAAAATGCTAAGAAAAGAGGAATAAATGTTATTCACTTAAATATTGGTCAGCCAGATATTAAAACTCCCCAAGTAGCTTTAGATGCAGTAAAAAATAATACATTAGATGTTATTGCCTATAGCAGAACAGAGGGGTCTGAAACATATAGAGAAAAAATAGCTGCTTATTATAAAAAACAAAATATAAATGTTACAGCACAAGAAATAATTGTGACAACTGGAGGCTCTGAAGCTTTAGCCTTTGTAATGGGTAGCATTGCTGATGCTGATGATGAAATTATAATACCAGAACCTTTTTATGCAAACTATAACGGTTTTGCAACTGCAGCTGGTGTACATGTTGTTCCTGTAGTATCTAAAATAGAAAATAACTTTGCTTTACCTCCTATAGAAGAATTTGAAAAATTAATAACTTCTAAAACTAAAGCAATTTTAATTTGTAACCCTGGCAATCCTACCGGTTATTTATACAGTAAAGAAGAAATAAAAAAACTAGCTGCAATCGTAAAAAAACACAATTTGTTTTTAATTGCAGATGAAGTTTACAGAGAGTTTACATACGACGGTAAAGAGCACTACTCTATTTTACAGGAAGAAGGTTTAGAAGAAAATGCCATTATAGTAGATTCTGTTTCTAAAAGATATAGTATGTGTGGAGCTCGCATTGGGTGCCTTGTTTCTAAAAACAAAGAACTTGTAAAAACAGCACTTAAATTTGCCCAGGCAAGGCTATCTCCGCCAACATATGCACAAATTGCTAGTGAAGCGGCTTTAGACACACCTAATAGCTATTTTACAGATGTTATTGAAGAATATGTAGAACGCAGAAACATACTAATAACAGAGCTAGAGCAAGTAAATGGTGTACGCGTAGCTAAACCACAAGGAGCATTTTATTGTATAGCAGAATTACCTATTAAAGACGCAGATAAATTTGCACAATGGCTACTAGAAGATTTTAATATAGATAACGAAACTGTAATGGTTGCTCCTGCAGCTGGCTTTTACGCAACAAAAGGCTTAGGTAAAAATCAAATTAGAATAGCATACGTTTTAGATAAAGAAAGCCTAAAAAGAGCTGTACATATTATTAAAGAAGCCTTAGCTGTATACCAAGATTAATGACTATTAAAGAAAACATATCATTAAAGGAATACAACACTTTTGGTATAGACGCTAAAGCATCATACTTCTGCAAAGTAACAACTGTAGAAGAACTAAAAAAAGCTGTAGCATTACCAAATTACCCTAACAAATTTATTATTAGTGGTGGTAGCAATATGCTTATCACCACTAATATTAATGCTTTGGTAATACACATTGCAATAAAAGGTATAAGTATCTTAAAAGAAGACAACAATAATGTTTGGTTAACTGTTATGGCCGGTGAAAATTGGCATAATCTTGTACTTTGGTCTCTAGACCATAATTATGGCGGACTAGAAAATATGTCTCTCATACCAGGTAACACAGGTACTGCTCCTATACAAAACATTGGCGCATATGGCGTAGAACTAAAAGACTCCTTTGTAAGCTGTAATGCATTACACATAAAAACTGGAGATATACATAGCTTTACTAAAGAAGAATGTAAATTTGGCTACCGAGATTCTTTCTTTAAAAATGAAGGAAAGGGAGAATACATTATTACATCTGTAGTTCTAAAACTAACCAAAAAAGACCATAATTTAAAAATATCTTATGGTGCAATAGAAACTGAGCTACAAAAAAATAACATTAAAAAACCTACTATAAAAGATGTATCTAATGCAGTTATTGCAATTAGACAAAGTAAGCTACCTAATCCTGCTGAATTAGGTAACAGCGGCAGCTTTTTTAAGAACCCAATAGTAGACAAATTATTTTTTGATAACTTTAGCCAAAATAATCCTGAAGCACCGTTTTATGCCTTGCCAAATAATACGTATAAAATACCAGCTGGCTGGCTTATAGAACAATGCGGATTTAAAGGAAAAAGATATGGCGATGCTGGTGTGCACAAAAACCAAGCTTTAGTTTTAGTAAACTATGGCAATGCCACTGGAAATGAAATTCTTGAACTGTCAAAAAAAATACAAGACACTGTTTTTAAGAAGTTTAACATCCACATAGAAGCAGAAGTTAACATCATAAAATAACCCCTGAAACCAAAAAGGAACAGGGGTTATACCAAACCAAACTAACCAAAAATAAGTGGCAGTAACCAGCTGCCTACTTAAGTTGTAAATATTTTAATTATCGCAATCATTTTTGTAATCTTGCGTTTAACTATATACGTTAGCAAATGTATATTTGGATGCCGCAGTGTAAAAAAAATTTACAGAAATAGCGTAACACAACTAGAATGAGTACACTACTTGAAAAACATATTGTAGAATTACTACAAGATAGAGATGAAAAAGCAATATCTTTATTGTACGACCATTATGGTGATACTTTATTTGGTGTAGCCAACAAAGTTGTTAGAGATGAAGATTTAGCACAAGACGTACTACAAGAAAGTTTTGTGAAAATTTGGAAAAAAGCAGACTCTTATGACTCTTCTAAGGCTAAACTATTTACGTGGTTATTTAGAATTACCCGTAATACAGCTATAGACAAACTTAGAAGTGTAAATACAAAATCAGATAAGGAAATCCAAATAGACGTTTCAGACGTATATAATTTAGGTACAGAGAGCACTAGACCAGAACTAATGGATGTTAAGGATAACTTACATAAGTTAGAACCCAAATATAAAATAGTACTGGAAGCCTTATTTTTTGAAGGGATGACCCAACAAGAGGCTAGTGAAGAATTAGATATTCCTTTAGGAACTATAAAGTCCAGACTAAAAATTGGACTAAGAGAATTAAAGAAAATATACGGTTCTACCGCTTTAACAATTTTTATATCATTTTTGTTATGACAGATAAAATAAAAAAATTCTTAGAATCAGATCTTCTAGAAAAGTATCTTTTAGATGCTACTACTACAGAAGAAACGCTTAGGGTAGAGCGCTACATAGCTATGTACCCAGAGGTAAGCAAAACGTACAATGAGTTGCAAGAAAATTTAGAAATTTTTGCAAAACTTCATGCTATTGATGCACCAGATGGTTTAAAAAATAAAATTTTAGACCGTGTAAAAGCAGAGAAAAAATCACACAGTAAATTTTACAGATACATTGCTATTGCTTGTTCTTTAGCTTTTGTTTTTGCAGCTGCTTCTTTCTTCTTCTGGAACCAAAACAAATCCTTACAAGAAGAAAACACTATTGTTAACAATAAAATGAAGACTATTGAAAACAATATGAAGCAACAATTAGAGGATGTTAGAAACCAATTTATTGTACTTAATAACCCTAAAACAAAAAGGTACAATGTAAAAGGTAATACAAAAGCTAAAGAATTAAAAGCTGTTGCTTACATTAACCCTGTTAAAAAATTATCATACATAAATGTAAAAAATATACCCAATTTACCAGAAGACCAATGTTTACAAATGTGGGCAGAGGTAGATGGCAAAATGATTAACATTGGTGTAATAAAAGACATTACTGATAAAGATAAATTACTAGCATTACCTTACGGAGAAAATGCAATGGGTTATATTACAATAGAACCTAAAGGTGGTAACAAAACACCAACAGTAGAAAATATTGTAGCTAATATATCATACGCAAACTAACGTTAAAGTGTATACATATAAAAGCTATAATTAGTATCTTTGCCTAAAATTTAATTATGAAACTAGTTTTATTAACCATAGGCCTTTTAAGTCTTGGTTTTGCAGGAATTGCAATTAAAATTTGGGCAAAGAAAGATGGCAAATTTGCAGGGACGTGTGCTAGCCAAAGTCCTTTTTTAAATAAAGACGGACAAGCTTGCGGTATGTGCGGCAAACTACCTGCGGAGCAAGATTGCAAAATGGAGGCATCAACAGAAATACAATAGGCAAATGAAAATTTGCCTTTTTTTATGAAATTATCTGAAGAAGAACTTAACGCAAATTTAACTAAAGCTAAAGCAGGTAACCAAATTGCTTTTAGCAACCTTTTAGACACCTTTTGGAATGATGTTTATGGATTTTTACTTGTAAGAACTGAAAACGAAAACGACGCAGAAGACCTAACAATACAAACTTTCTCTAAAGCTTTTGATAAAATAAATACCTATGATGGTAACTACAAGTTTAAAACTTGGTTAATTACTATTGGTAAAAATTTACACGTAGATTTATTTAGAAAAAGAAAGCGTAGCGTACTTGAAAATATGAATTATGGCAATGACGATGTTATAAAAGTATTAGATGACGCACCTACCATAGAAGACCAATTAATAATAGAACAAAATTTAGCCAATTTACTACAAGACATAAAAAAGCTAAAACCTGCTTACCAAAGAATTATAAATTTACGCTACTTTAATGAACTTAGCTACTCAGATATTGCCACAGAGCTTAATGAACCTATAAATAGTGTAAAAGTAAAATTACTACGCGCAAAAAAACTACTTGCTCAAATTATAACAGCAAAACCAAAATCTTGACCTCTACTCTATTATAACTAACGCTATTTTGTTTGTATATTTGTACAAAATATTTTTATGAGTATTAACACTGTAGATAACGTAAAACCGCCTAAGGGAAAACCAAAATGGTTACGAGTAAAACTACCTACTGGTAAAAAGTACACACAGTTAAGAGGTTTAGTAGACAAATACAGCCTTAACACTATATGTACATCAGGTAGTTGTCCTAATATGGGAGAATGTTGGGGAGAAGGTACAGCTACATTTATGATTCTTGGTAACGTATGTACAAGATCATGTGGTTTTTGCGGTGTAAAAACAGGAAGACCGGAAGATGTAGATTGGGAAGAACCAGAAAAAGTAGCACGTTCTATTAAAATAATGAGTATTAAACATGCTGTTATTACATCTGTAGATAGGGACGATTTAAAAGATATGGGCTCTATTATATGGGCAGAAACCGTTAAGGCCATACGCAGAATGAACCCAGAAACAACTCTAGAAACTCTTATTCCAGATTTTCAAGGAATGGGTACTCACCTAGATCGTATTATAGAAGTTAGTCCAGAAGTAGTTTCTCACAATATGGAAACCGTTAAAAGATTAACAAGGGAAGTACGTATACAAGCTAAATACGAGAGAAGTTTAGATGTTTTACGTTACCTAAAAGATAATGGTGCCAGAAGAACTAAGTCTGGTATTATGCTAGGATTAGGAGAACAAGAAGACGAAGTTATTAAGGTTATGGAAGACCTTAGAGCTGCAAACGTAGATGTTGTAACCATTGGCCAATACCTACAACCTTCTAAAAAGCACCTTCCTGTAAAAGAATTTATTTTACCAGAGCAGTTTAAAAAGTATGAAGAACTAGGACTAGAAATGGGTTTTAGACACGTAGAAAGTGGCGCACTGGTTCGCTCATCATACAAAGCACACAAACATATTAATTAATTTTAGCCTACATACAATTGGCTAAAACTGCTTTTTATTAAGCATTATTTTTTCGTATTTAAAATGAAAAAAATAAACATTGGTATTAACGGTTTCGGCAGAATTGGCCGTACCTTATATAGGTTATTAAACCAATACCCAAATTTAAATGTTGTAGCTATTAATGATTTGGCAGACGCTAAAACATTAGCTCACTTGTTAAAGTATGATAGTGTACACGGTATTTTTAATGAAAATATATCTAATACAGAAAATACTATTGTAGTAAACGGTAACACTATAAATTTAACAAATGCTAGCACGCCTAAAGATATTCCTTGGCACAACAGCAATGTAGACTTGGTAATAGAGTCTTCAGGTAAATTTAAAACCAAAGAGGATTTAAGTTATCATTTAAAAAACGGAGCCAAAAAAGTAATTTTATCTGTTCCACCAACAGATAATGCTATAAAAATGATAGTTTACGGCATAAATCATACAGACATAACTGCAGAAGACCACATTATCTCTAATGCATCATGCACAACAAATAATGCGGCTCCTATGGTAAAGGTTATTAATGACCTTTGTGGTATAGAGCAAGCGTATATTACAACCATACACTCTTACACCACAGACCAGAGCCTGCATGACCAACCTCATAGAGATTTACGTAGAGCAAGAGCTGCAGGGCAATCTATAATACCAACTACAACTGGTGCTGCCAGAGCTTTAACTAAAATATTTCCAGAGTTAGCAGAAGTAATAGGTGGTTGTGGTATTAGAGTACCGGTGCCAAATGGCTCATTAACAGATATTACCTTTAATGTAAAAAAAGAAACCTCAATACAAGAAATAAATAATGCATTTAAGTGCCACGCAGACAACAACTTAAAAAAAATACTGCATTATACCGAAGATCCTATTGTTTCTATTGATGTAAACAATAGTTCTTATTCTTGTACGTTTGATTCTCAGATGACTTCTGTTATTGGTAAAATGGTAAAGGTTATTGGTTGGTATGATAATGAGTCTGGATACAGTAGTAGAATTATTGACCTCATAAATTTGTTGGTTCAAAAAAAATATATTTGAAAAGAATAAAACATAATCTAATTTTTAAAACAGTACTTACTGCTATTTTTAGTTGCTTACTGTTTTCTTGTGCAATTGCTCAAGAATCTCCAACTGCGTTTAAAGATTTAGATTATTACTTTTCTGTTGCCCGAAAAAATAAAAATCAAAACAACATTAAAGCTGCATTAGAGGCCATACAAAAAGCTGCAGATTATGCAGAAAAAAAAGAAGATGAAAAAGGGCTTATAGATTGTTTTCATAAATATGCTTTTCTATATCTAGAACTTGATAATGTACCAAGATCTAAGTTTTATTGGGACAGAACTAGAGTTTTATTAAAAAACATTGCATACCCATACGGCTCTAGTGAAAGCAAATATCTAGAGGCTATTTACTTATACTTAGATAAAAATAATTTTCAGGCAGAAGAAAAATTATCGGAAGCAAAGCAACTAAGTAATGATCGTAATTTACTTAACCGTATGGTTTTAACGCAAGCTAACATCAACTTTCAAAAAACAAACTTTTTAAAAGCATCTAGATTTTATAATGCACTTGTTGTAAATTCTGATATTTACGAAAAAGATTATTTTACAATACAAGGATATTTAGGATTAGCAAAAATTAATTCTTTTGACAACCCTGAAGATTGCATAAAATTTGGTTTAGAAGCATTACCAATCGCCAAAAAGAATGGTTTTATAAATGAAATGCTAGAAATTAACACTCTAGTTGGCAAAGCTTATGAAGATATTAAAGACTACAACACAGCTTTAATTTTTAATAAAAATTTAATTCATTTAAAAGATTCTCTTTACAGTTTAACCACAAGTAAAGCTCATGAAAGAACTGCTAATGATATACATATTGAAGGTTTAGAACAAGACGTAAAAACCTTACTAGAAAAAAATCTAGAACAAGAAGCATCTATAAACAGGTCTGAGAGCACAAATATTGTTGCTTTTGCCATTTTAGCTATCATTTCTTTATTAGCCATTTCTCTATACAGAAACAATCAAATTAAAATTAAAACAAATAACTTATTACAGCAAACAAATAAAGAGTTAGAAATTGCTAAAGATGAAGCGGTTAAAGCTATGGAAGCTAAAACTAATTTTTTATCAACTGTTAGTCATGAGTTACGTACACCATTATATGCAGTTACGGGTTTAACAAATTTACTCCTAGAAGAAAACCCTACAGAAAGCCAAAAAGAACATTTAAAATCATTAAAATTTTCTGGAGACTACCTTTTAAATTTTATAAATGATATACTACAGGTTAACAAAATTGATGCTCAAAAATTAGAAACTTTACAAATTGAGTTTAGCCTAAGAAAAACTATAAAAGATGTTATAGATTCTCTACAGCAAAGTGCAAAATCTAACAACACAAAACTTAATTTAGTTATAGATAAAAAAATATCTAGAGCCCATTTAGGAGACCCAATAAAAATATCACAAATACTAATAAATTTAATTGGTAACGCAATTAAATTTACCAAAAACGGAGAGGTTACCGTTACCATTAATGAGCTTAAAAAAGTTGAAGATATTTGTACTATTTATTTTGAAGTAAAGGATACAGGAATAGGAATATCTAATGAATTACAAGAAAATATTTTTGATAGTTTTGAGCAAGGATCTATACAAATTAATAGAGAATACGGCGGTACAGGTCTTGGATTAACCATTGTAAAAAACCTACTAAGCTTATTTGGAAGCACAATACATTTAGAAAGTACAAAAGGAATTGGATCTATATTTAGTTTTGAAATAGAGCTTGTTTGTAAAGACAAGGGTGTAAATAGTACTGAAGAAGAATATATACCACAAGAATTTATTTTTGAAGGACTTAAACTACTTATTGTAGAAGACAACAAAATAAACCAAGTAATAACTAAAAAAATGCTTTCTAAAAAAGGTATGTCTAGTGATATTGCTAATAACGGTACCGAAGCCATAGAGCTTGCACAGAACAATACTTATGATGCTATTTTAATGGATATTCATATGCCAGGTATAAGTGGTGTAGAGGCTACTATTGAGATAAGAAAGTTTGATAGTGAAATTCCTATAATTGCACTTACTGCAATTTCTTTAGATGATAGTGTAGAGAATTTTTATGCTGCGGGTTGTGATGACATTGTTACAAAACCTTTTAAACCAGACTATTTTTACCAAAAAATTGGGGAAAATATTTTTAATAAAAAAATTACATAATAGTATTTTTTATACTTCTCAATAAAGTTGCTTTGCCGTCTTGCAATAATTTATGTTGCACTTCTATATAACATAAATTACTTAACTTACCTTGTAACCTAACAAAATCCTTTTCTGTAGTTAACACAAAATATTTACTTGCAAAATTTTCTATTTCTGCATCTGTAAAAAAATGATGATCATTGTAAGCAAGGTGCTCAAAATCTACCCCTTGTGAATTTAAAAAATCTACTAAAGGTATTGGATTTGCAATACCAGTTACTAAGGTTATTTTTTTTCCTTTAAAATTATCTAAAGTCAATTGCTTTTTGTTGCCCTTAAGTATAGTCGAATAACTTAAGCTAGCAAACAACAATTGCTGGTGTTTTTTGGGTTGCAATTTTAGCGCTATCTCTTCCTGTTCGTTTATAGTAATAGTATTTGGACATTTTGTTACTATAATAATATTTGCACGTTTGGCCTCAGTTTTAGCATCTCGCAAATTACCTGTTGGCAAATACCAATCATCAGCATACAAACTACCGTATGCAGTGAGTAGTATAGAAAATGTTGGCTTTACCTTTCTATGCTGGTAGGCATCATCTAGCAAAATAAGATCTGGTTTTATATCTTTCTCTAAGGTAGCAATACCATTTCTACGGTCACCATCCACAACCATTGTTGCTACTGGATATTTTTTATATATCTGATAAGGCTCATCACCCAAATCCTCTACGGTAGTTGAAGAATTTGCGACTAACAAACCTTTAGATTTGCGCCCATATCCCCTACTTAAAACAGCTAGTTTGTATTGGTTTTGCAAATTGCGTAATAAAAATTCTATCATAGGTGTTTTTCCGGTACCACCAGCACTTAAATTACCAACACAAATAGTTGGTGTTTTAAACGTTTTAGATGAAAAAAATCCAACGTTAAACAGGTAGTTACGCAAATAAACCACTAAAGCATAGAGTAAGGAAAAAGGAAACGCTAATTTTCTGAGTAGTTGCATAAGAACGAAAGTAAATATTTTATCTTTGAAATTTATAAAAGCAATCAAAAATGACTGTAAAAGATATTACAAACATTATTGAAGATTTTGCGCCGCTAAATTACGCAGAAGATTTTGATAATGTAGGCCTATTAATTGGCAATACCAGTACAAAAGTTACTGGCGTATTGGTTACTTTAGATACCTTAGAAAATGTTGTGGATGAGGCAATTGCTAAAAATTGTAATTTAATAGTAAGTTTTCATCCTATTATTTTTTCAGGTTTAAAAAAAATTACGGGTGCTAATTACGTAGAGCGTGTGGTTTTAAAAGCAATAAAAAATGATATTGCAATTTATAGTATGCACACGGCCTTAGACAATAGTAACAGAGGTGTAAATGCAAAAATTTGTGAAGTACTAGGACTTACCAATACCAAGATATTAATACCACAAAAAGGAACTATAAAAAAGTTAACAACTTACGCTCCTAAAAACGAAGTTAACAAAATAAAAGAAGCGTTATTTATTGCCGGAGCAGGCAATATTGGCAATTATAGCAACTGTAGTTTTACCACCATAGGTATAGGCAGTTTTAAACCCAACCAAAATGCCAACCCAACAATTGGCCAAATTGGCAAAACAGAAACTACTGAAGAGGTTCAAATTAATGTAACTTTTGAGAAAGCTAAACAAAAACAAATTTTACAAGCTTTACTAAAAAACCACTCTTATGAAGAGGTTGCTTATGAAATAACCACTCTAGAAAACACAAACCAAAATATAGGTATGGGAATGGTTGGCGAGCTAGAAAATGCTTTAAATGAAGTAGATTTTCTAAAAGATCTTAAAAATAAGATGAATGTAGCCTGTATTAGACACTCTAATTTATTAAATAAAAAAATAAAAAAGGTAGCTGTATTAGGCGGAAGTGGTTCTTTTGCAATAGCTGCCGCAAAGGCTGTAAATGCTGATATTTTTATTACTGCTGACCTAAAATACCATCAATTTTATGAGGCAGAAAACAAAATATTACTAGCAGATATAGGACACTTTGAAACAGAGCAGTTTACAAAAAATCTTTTAGTAGAGATACTTACAAAAAAAATTCCTAATTTTGCAATCTCTTTATCGGAGAGTATTACAAATCCTATCAAGTATTTTTAAAAATATGGCAAAAAAGAAAGAAGCAACGGTAGAAGAAAAATTGAGAGCATTATATGACTTGCAATTAATTGATTCTAGAGTCGATGAGATAAGAAACGTTAGGGGTGAACTCCCGTTAGAAGTAGAAGATTTGGAAGATGAAGTTTTAGGACTTAAAACTAGATTGGACAAACTAAAAACTGATGTAGAAACAGTTAATTATGAAATAACAGCTAAGAAAAATTTAATTGAGGAATCTAAAGGCTTAATTAAAAAATATGCTGAGCAACAAAAGAATGTAAGAAACAGTCGTGAGTTTAACTCTTTATCTAAAGAAGTTGAGTTTCAAGAATTAGAAATTCAATTGGCTGAAAAAAACATTAAAGAATTTAAGGCGCAAATAGAGCAAAAGAAGCAAGTTATTGCTGATACTAAAGAGCGTTTAGCTGCAAAAGAGTCTCACTTAAAACATAAAAAAGGTGAATTAAGCGAAATTCTAGCGGAAACTGAAAAGGAAGAAAAAGCGTTACTTAAAAAATCTGAAGATTTTCAAAATCAGATTGAAGAGCGTTTGGTAAAGGCGTACACAAGAATTAGAACCAATGTTAAAAATGGTTTAGCTGTTGTACCTATTGAAAGAGGTGCTTCTGGTGGTTCTTTCTTTACAATACCGCCACAGGTACAAGTAGAGATTGCTGCGCGTAAAAAAATTATTACTGATGAGCACAGTGGTAGAATTTTAGTAGACCCTGTATTAGCAGAAGAAGAAAATGAAAGAATGCAAAAAATGTTTTCTAAATTATAGAAATAACATTTTATGATTATAAAAAAGACCGCTAATTAGCGGTCTTTTTTTTATTTAAGCAATTCTATTATTTTATTGGTAACTTCATCACTATCCCATTTTTCTTCTATATTAGGTAGTTGCATAATTTTTTTCATTATAGCTTCTTGTGCATCTCCCAATGCCAAAGCTTCTGCGTAAGGCCTATTACTAAACGTAACTCTAGAATACACAGGCAACCATTTCTCTGGGTGTTCTGCAGCAAATTTTTTCTCAATCTTTTTTTGTAGTAAAAACATTGGATCAGCAGTTTTACTGCTCATTTCTACAAAGTTTCTGTAACTAAGTTCTGCAATTGCATCTGCATTTGGTTTGCGTTCTTTTTCATACTCCTCAAAAGCAAGTGTCCAATTATCTGGATATTTTTAAGCATATTAACAAGTACAAATATATCTTCAAAACCAGCATTCATTCCTTGTCCGTAAAAAGGTACTATTGCGTGGGCAGAGTCGCCAACAAGTGCTGCTTTATCCCAATAGGTCCAAGGAAAACATTTCATTGTTACCATAGCACTTGTTGGGTTTTTAAAAAAATCTCCAATAAGGTTATCTAAATCTGGCATAACATTAGGAAAATGCTCAGAAAAGAAGTTTTTAGCCTCTTCCTTATTGGTTATACTTTCAAAAGATATATCACCCTCAAAAGGCATAAAAAGTGTACAGGTAAAGCTCCCATCTATATTAGGCATTGCAATAAGCATAAATTTACCACGCGGCCATATATGAAAAGAGTGTTTGTCTAGTTTGTGCGTACCATCTTCATTAGGCAAAATAGACAGTTCTTTGTATCCTACTTTTATAAATTCCTGAGAATAATCAAACCTACTACGTCTTTGCATTTTATGTCTCACACGAGAAAAAGCACCATCACAACCAAAAACACAATCAAACTTATACTCTTCCCAAACTCCTTTTTCTGTTTCTCCTGTATAAATTTTTGCTTCAGGCAAATCTACATCCCAAACTTTTTCAGAAAAACGAAACTCTGTCCCTTCGGCTTCTGCCAAATCTATCATTTTTCGGTTTAAAAGTCCTCTAGATGTAGACCAAATAGCTTCATCCTCCTTGCCATATTTCTGGTAATACAAAGGTACATTATGCACATGCATTGCACGTTGATAAAGTGGTATGGCAATTTTTTTTATTTCTTCTTGCAAACCTACTTGCTGTAAGGCATTCCAACCTCTATTGCTCATTGCAAGATTAATAGATCTTCCTGAAAATTCTACCGTACGTATATCTGGCCTTCTGTCAAAAACAGTAACCTTATGTCCTTCTTTTCTTAAATAAATAGCTAATAAAGAACCAACTAATCCGGAGCCAACTATGGCAATGTCTTTTGGAGATTGTGACATATTTTTTGTTATAAAGAGATGATAACGAATGTTAAAATTATGCAAACAAGCATCTAAACAACTTAGCTTGTACGTATATCTAACACATCCGCTTTAAGCGTCTACATATAAAAAAGTCCTTCACAATTATATTTTTATGAAGGACTTTTTACTTTAGTGAACTTTATTCTATAATTCCGTCTACAATTCCGTCTACAATTCCGTAAGCTACAGATTCTTCTGCATTCATCCAGTAATCTCTGTCAAAATCTTTCATAACCTTATCAAAGTCTTGACCACAATTATCTGCTAAGATTTTTGCACTTAACTCTCTTGTTTTAATAATTTCTTTTGCTTGTATTTCTATGTTAGAAGCTTGGCCACCTGCTCCACCGCTAGGTTGGTGAATCATTACCTGTGCGTGTGGCTGAATAAAACGTCTTCCTTTAGCACCAACAGATAATAATATAGATCCCATAGATGCTGCTAAACCAGTACAAACAGTAGAAACAGGACTTTTTAAAGACTTAATTGTGTCATAAATAGCAAAACCAGATGTTACATAACCTCCTGGGCTATTTATAACCAACTGTATTTCTTCATTACCCTGTAAATCTAAATACAATAAACGATCTATAACGTGTTTTGCAGAGTCATCATTAACCATTCCCCACAAAAACACTTTTCTTTCATTCAACAATTTTTCATCAATTGCTTCTTGAACTTTACCTTTTTTTGAACTCATTGCCTAATTTCTTATTTACATCAAAAATAATCAATTTATTTATAAAGTACGTTGCCAGCTTTCATCAATCTAAAAAACATAGTACAAAACATAGTATCTTTGTTAAAAAAATAAATCTTATGCGTAAAATATTCACTTTTATACTAGCCACAACTCTTTTTATTTCTTGTAAGGAAACAAAAAAAGATACTGTTATTACACCTAAAGAAACTTTAGAACCTGTAAAAAAAGAGCTTACGATTTTAGATTCTGTTGCTAATGCACACGGATTTAAAAATTGGAGAAATATTGTACAAATACAGTTTACTTTTAATGTAGACCGTGGAGAAAATCATTTTGATAGAACCTGGAACTGGCGAACAAAAACTAATGACATTTTAGCAATGTCTGCTACTGATACTATTGCTTACAATAGAGCCTCTATGGATTCTATAGCAAAAAAAACTAATGCAGGTTTTATTAATGATAAATTTTGGCTATTGGCCCCTTTTAACCTTGTTTGGGATAAAAACAATATTACATATAGTACAGCTAAAAACACAGAAGCGCCTATTAGTAAAAAACCAATGAAAAAACTAACTATTGTTTATGGCAATGAAGGTGGTTATACACCTGGTGATGCTTATGATTTTTATTTTGAAGAAGATTATTTAATTAAAGAATGGGTGTACAGAAAAGCAAACGCAGCAGAGCCATCTATGAGTACAACTTGGGAAAATTACACAGAACAAAACGGATTAAAAATTGCCTTAGACCATAAGAATGCCGAAGGCAATTTTAAATTATATTTTACAGATGTAAAAAGTATTAGCAAGTAATTATTTACCTTGTAAAATACCTTCTTTTAAAATTTGTCCAAAACGGTACATATCTTCAAAAGAACAATAAAAAGGAGCCGGAGCTAAGCGTATTACGTTTGGCTCTCTCCAATCTGTTATTACTCCGTTTTTCATCAAATAATTAAACAACTCTTTTCCTTGCCCGTGTAACAACACAGACAATTGTGTTCCTCTTTCTTTTGGTGTTATAATCTCAAAAGTAGCTTCATCTACCTCTTTATCTATTTCTTGCAAAACAAACTCTAAATAGCTTACTATTACATCTCTTTTTTTAATTAAAGCTGGCATACCTACTTCTTCAAACATTTCTAAAGATGCTAAATAAGGTGCCATTGCTAAAACAGGTGGGTTACTAACCTGCCAAGAGTCTGCCGTGTGGCTAGACTCAAATTCTGGTTTCATTAAAAATCGCGTTTCTTTTTTAGATCCCCACCAACCTTCTAGCCTAGGAATTGTATCATCTGCCAAATGTTTTTCATTAACATAAATACCAGATGCATTACCCGGACCACTATTTATATATTTGTAACTACACCATGATGCAAAATCTGCATTCCACTTATTTAATTTAAGTTCTATATTACCTGCTGCGTGTGCTAAGTCCCAACCTACAAAAGCACCAACATCTTGCCCTGCTTTTGTTATCGTTTTCATATCAAAAACTTGTCCGTTGTAATAGTTTACACCACCAATTAATACAAGTGCAAGCTCATCTCCTACTTCGTTAATTTTTGCAATTACGTCTTCTGTACGCCAAAAATGTTCTCCTTCTCGTTTTTTAACCTCAACAATTGCATCTGTTGGGTTATAACCGTGAAATTTAACCTGACTAGTTAACATATATTGGTCTGACGGAAATGCTTTTTCTTCACAAATAATTTTAAATCTCTTAGCGTTAGGTCTGTAAAAAGAAGCCATTAAAAAATGAAGATTTACAGTTAATGTATTCATTACACAAACTTCTTTAGTTTTTGCTCCTAACAATGTAGCCATTGGCGCTGCTAAACGCTCATGATAATCCCACCATGATTTTTCTGCATAAAAATGCCCTTCTACTCCAAGTTGTGCCCAATCTTGCATTACATCATCAACAAATTTTTGTGCTGTTTTTGGCTGTAACCCAAGAGAATTTCCTGTAAAATATATAGCATCTTTACCATTAATTTTAGGGAAATAAAATTGATCTCTATATTCTTTTAAAGCGTCATTAGCATCTAATTCTTTGGCAAACTCTAAAGTATTTTTAAACTGCATCTATTTAATTTTTATTCAAAAATAAGAAATCAAAATAACTATTTTTGCAAAAACTTTTTTATGCATTTTTTATCATCATTATTAGAAAACTACATTGCTAACAACTCTGAAAATGAACCTACAATTTTAACAGAGCTTACTAGAGAAACTCATTTAAAAGTTATACAGCCAAGAATGTTAACTGGACATTTCCAGGGACGAGTGCTTAGTATGCTATCTAAAATAATTTCTCCAGAAAATATTTTAGAAATTGGCACTTACACAGGATATTCTGCCATTTGTTTAGCGGAGGGCTTGCGTAAAAATGGAAAATTACACACTATAGATATTAATGAGGAACTAAGCCATATACAACAAAAGTATTTTGAAAAAAGTGGTTTTTCAGGTAAGATTGATGCACACGTTGGCGATGCCTTAGATATTATTCCAACGTTAGACGTTACTTTTGATTTGGTTTTTATTGATGCTGAAAAAAAAAGCTATCCTAAGTATTTTGAAGCTGCACTAGCCAAAACAAGACCTGGTGGTATTATTTTGTCTGACAATGTATTGTGGTCTGGTAAGGTAGTAGAACCACTAAATCCAAAAGATGTAACTACAAAAATATTATTAGATTATAACCAAAGTTTAAAAGCAGACCCTAGAGTAGAGACTGTTTTATTGCCTATTAGAGACGGACTTACGTTAAGTAGGGTTTTGTAACCTTTTTACTTAATTTATAAAGCAAATAAGCAGAAACTGTACCTACTAACGCACCTACAGCAATATCTAAAGGATAATGTACACCAACATATATTCTGCTCATACAAAACAACAAAGGCCATATATAAGCCAAATAAATCCATTTATAGTTGTTTCTTAATACTAAAACTACAATTGTTGTTAGTGAAAATGAAGATGAAGCGTGACCAGAGAAAAAACTAAAGCCATGGGCTTTGGTTACAACACGTATTAAATTGCTTAATGTAGTATCACTACTTGGCCTTAACCTACCTACAAAATCTTTAGTTAAATTGGTGAGCAATAATACAAACAAAAAAACTAAAACAACGGTAACAAAATCTACCAAAGCTTGTTTTTTTGGTCGTTTGTAAAAAATTAAAATAAAGAATAGTAAATAAAGTGGAATCCAGCTATTAATATTGGTTACAAAAGACCAAAAAGAATCATACTCCTCTATACCAAGATTGTTTAAGTAAATAAAGATATCCCTATCCCATTGCAATAGTTTATCTAACATAAATTACTTTCTCTTAATAACACCAGCAATATCTTCTACATCATCTTTTACCTTTGTAACACCATCTTTAATGTCTTTAGTAAAACTTGTATCTATACCTTGCTTTTCTGCGCTTTTAGTAATTTCTTGTTTAATATCTTCGGTAGCATCTTTAAGCTGACGCATACCTTTGCCCAAGCCCTTTGCAATGTCAGGAACTTTATCTGCGCCAAAGACCATCACTACAATAAACATAATGAAGAAAATTTCGCCTCCGCTAATAAATAAGATAAACGTTGAATACATACTACAAATATAATGAGAAGTTTTATTTGCACCATAAAAAAAGTCCCACATCTTGAATAATTAACAAGTGTGGGACTTTCTATTATTTTAGAATGGAAACTATTGCTTCATATTTCCTTTAAATTTATCAAAACCAGACTTAGTTTCTTTAGCTGGCCAAGTATTATTTGTTGTATCTATATCTGCAGTTTCTGCTTTAGGATCTACAACTATACCTACTAGTTCTTTTTGAGAAGAAATTACTTTTTTAATTTCTTTATCACTCATTCTCCAAACTTCTGCTGGGTAAGTAACATTTTCTTTAGAACCATCTGCATAAGTATATTCTACAATTAATGGCATTGGTATACCACCTGGCTTATTAAAAGTAACCTCATAAAAGAATTTTGGCTCTTTAACTGCTGCTCTTTCTGCTGCTGTTAAATTATCCATCATATACTCTTTTAATGTAGAAGAAACTTCTGATGGGTTTTTACCTTTTAAACTAGCATCAAAATCATCACTCTCTAAATCTGCCAAGAAAACCATTGGAGGTAAGTCACTCATTTTTAAGTTTCTTTGCTCCATAATGTCTCTAATTTGTTTTGGCGGCTTATTAGATACTTGGTATTTTTTAACCTCTTTAACTCCCATATCTACATAATCTGTAGTATAGAACCAACCTCTCCAGAAGTAATCTAGATCTACAGCAGACGCATCTTCCATTGTACGGAAGAAATCTTCTGGTGTTGGGTGCTTAAACATCCATCGGTGAGAGTAGGTTTTAAAAGCATGATCAAACAATTCTCTACCCATTACAGTTTCTCTTAAAATATTTAAAGCTGTAGCTGGTTTACCGTAGGCGTTAGCTCCTAATTGGTAAACGTTTTCTGGGTTAGACATAATTGGAGCCATAAAGTTTTGGTCTCCTGCCATATAAGGTACTATTTTAGAAGGCTCTCCTCTTCTAGATGGGTATTTAGCATTTGGTGCAATAGCCTCTGGATATGCTTCTCCAAACTCTTGCTCTGCCATGTACTGCATAAAAGTATCTAAACCTTCATCCATCCAACCCCATTGACGCTCATCTGAGTTTACAATCATTGGGAAGAAGTTGTGACCAACCTCGTGTATAATTACACTAATCATTCCGTACTTAGTTCTGTCTGAGTACTCTCCTTTTTCATTTGGTCTTCCGTAGTTCCAGCAAATCATTGGGTACTCCATACCTTGTTGTTTTGCATGTACAGATATTGCCTTAGGATAAGGATAATCAAAAGTATGGTTAGAGTAAGAACGTAAAGTATGCGCTACTGCTTTAGTAGAGTACTCTTCCCATAATGGGTTACCCTCTTTAGGATATAAAGAAACTGCCATTGCTGTTTTACCACTTGGCAATTTAACATTTTGCATATCCCAAATAAATTTACGAGATGTTGCAAAACCGTAATCTCTAACGTTTTTAGCTACAAACTTCCATGTTTTTTTATCTTTAGAAAAACCTTTTTCGGCAGCTTCCGCTTCTTTTTGCGAAACAATAATTACTGGCTTATCAAAAGACTTTTTAGCCTTTTCATAACGCTTCATCATTTCTTTAGAGAAAACCTCTTTTCTGTTTTGTAACTCTCCTGTAGCATCTAAAACATGATCTGCAGGTACGGTAATATTTACTTCATAATCACCAAAAGGAAGTGCAAATTCTCCACTACCCCAAAATTGGTGGTTTTGCCATCCTTCTACATCATTATAAACAGCCATTCTTGGGAAGAACTGTGCTATAACATATGCTCTGTTTCCGTCTTTTTCAAAAAACTCATAACCAGATCTTGCTCTGCTTACTGTATGGTCTGGTACATTGTACCACCATTTAATAGAAAAAGAAACCTCACTTTTACTTTTTAACGGTGTAGGTAAATCTACACGCATCATAGTTTGGTTAATTGTATATGGTAAATCTTTACCGTTTGCATCCTTTACATGCTGAATTTTAAATCCACCATCAAACTCAGCACCTTTCATATGAGAACCAGCAAATTGACCAACTGGCATAGCTCCTTGTAATGTAGAACTGTTTCTTAAAGCAGATTTATTTCCTTTTTCGCGTACGTTTTGGTCTAACTGTACCCATAAAAATTCTAAATCATCTGGAGAATTGTTTACGTAAGTAATAGTTTCTTCTCCGTATATTTTTGCGTTTTTATCGTCCAACTCAATATCCATTTTGTAGTTGGCTTGTTGTTGGTAATAATCTGGTCCAGGTGCTCCAGAAGCAGATCTGTAGGTGTTTGGAGTAGAAAACTCCTGGTACATTTGTCT
Organism: Cellulophaga omnivescoria; assembly: GCF_027915275.1. Lineage (NCBI taxonomy): Bacteria > Pseudomonadati > Bacteroidota > Flavobacteriia > Flavobacteriales > Flavobacteriaceae > Cellulophaga > Cellulophaga omnivescoria. Next base: position 683,233 of record NZ_CP115819.1, read on the forward strand.
AAATTTACTCTGGTTGGTGTGGCCAGCTTGTCTTTCTGTTTGTTCTTGTGCTTGCACCATTACAGTAGCAAACAAAAATAGAACAGCAGCTAAATAGTAGTTAATTTTGTTCATTTTCTATTGTTTTAAGTAGGCGAAAATTAACACTTTTTTAGCGATTTGTTAAAGCAGCTCTAAAACTTTAACATTCCTTTATTATTTGCGCGGGTTAAGACTACACTTTTTTTATTTTTTAAGAATTTAAAATGTATAATATTCTTTTGTTCTTCGTAAATATCTGTAAGTACTGTGCTTTCTACCTCTACTGTTTTTAAATCCTTATTATTAATATTTTGCACCTCTAAATAAAGTATCATATTGTCTGTGTCATACTCCTTACCCAAATATGTAATTTCTACTTCCTTTTCGTTTACGTAAATATGAAACTTTTGTTTTACATATTTTTTAATGTAATCTTCTGCTAAGGGATTCTCGTTTTTAGTTGCCAAGTTAGATTTTATACCATAACGTTGTTTTAAAAGCTCATCAAAATCATCTATAAACACTCTAGACGTAATTTGTAAAGTATGCTCTTTATCAGAATATTTTACACTAGTTACACTCACATAATATTTATGTATGGCAACAAAAGCAAAAAGGGGTAACAACAATAATAAAAATCTTTTTTTAAGCATGATATGTAATTTACAATTACCAAAAGTAAGCAATTGGCGTGCCAAATATATAGTGTAGTTATTTATTTTATAGGGTTATGTTTTTATTTTTTTGATCTAAATTCTACACTCATTTTACGTAAGTAAGCCCAAATTTTTAACTGGTCTTTGGTATTTATTACAACCTGAAAATCGTCTTTAAACTCACAGTACCACATAAACAAGTCTATCTTATCCTTTTCTATCTTTAATTCATTTACAAATAAAGAGTCTGCATAATATCTTTTAACGCGCATAGTTTTCTGGTATCTATTATTACGCTTTACTATTTTTTGTAACCGTTTAGTTTCTCCGTTTAATGCATTTATTAATGATAAGATTGGCCCACCAGACATTGATGAATACAGTGCACGTTCATCTGAAGATAGTATTTTAACATTTTGATTAGGCAGCCCCAATGACCTACCGTCTACCACTGGTTTTAAAGGTAAATTATTTAAATCTGTAGATAAGTCTCCAGACAAATTAAAGGGCTTTACTACAACTTCATTTAAGGTTGTTACAGACTCATCTAAAGGCACTATATAATTGCTAGTTTTTAACATAGTTTCTGTTACAACTACAACTTTATTTGTAAACTGTATTGCAGAAAACTCTAAGGTATCTTTTACACGAACAGTAATAGAAAAGTAACCATTTAAATTGGTTATTGTTCCTTTTTCTGTAGTTCTGTTTAACACATACACACCAACAACTTCTTCTGTTGTACTAGTTACAGTGCCTTTTAAGTCTACCTGTTTTTGCTGTGCCACAGTAGTAAAAGTAATAATAACTAAAATACTGAAAAGTAATAATTTACTCATTGCTTATCATTTAGCACTAAAAAAGTTTTACTTTTCATTTTAAAAAAAGCCTTTATAATTATTTCATTAGTTTGCTTAGAAAAGGCATCAAAATCTTCATCTTGCTCACAATATAACACAAACTCTTGTACTCTATGCTCTGGTATTTTTAGTTCTTTAACAAAAGTAGAATCTAAGTAGTTTTTATATAGAAATTGACCTGCTTTATAGCGTTTGTTACGCAATGCTCTTGCTTTGTACTTAGCTGTATTGCCTAACAAATAGTTTAAAATAGGATCTATACTAAAAACAGTATCACTTGGAGACCAATTTGTTGCTGTATCATAAGCCCTTTCATCAATATCTAAAAGTTTTACATCTGCTCCTGGCAACCCTAATTTTTTAGCTGTAATTAATGTTCTATTATCTAAAACAACCTCATCTAACTCTTCTAAGGTTTCATCTAAATTAATGATGAAGGTATTGTAGTCTAATATTTTTTTTGTGATGATAATTTCTCTGTTTTTAAACTGTACTGCAGAAATAAACAATGTATCATGTAAACTAACTGGCACAGAAAAATCTCCGTTTGGATTGGTAATAGTAGCCTTTTTTTTAGACCTGTTTAACACATACACACCAACAACTTCTTGTTTACTGCTTACTACACGACCTTTTAATGTTTCAACTTTTTTGTTTTGTGCTATGTTTATTTGACTTAGCATAATAAAAAACAATAATAGTTGAAAACGTGTCATATCTACCTTATTTAAATTTTAAAAACAATTCGCTTTTTTGCCTTAAAAAATCCCAAACAACAAGCTCATTTTTATTCTGCGTTATTCCTTTAAATCTTGGGTCGTACTCGCAATACAACATAAACTCCTCTATTCTGCTTGCTGGTATTTTTAAATTTTCAGAAAAAATAGAGTCTACAAACCTAGTCCTAAGCTCTTTACTACGCGCATACAAATCATCTCTTTTAATACGATCTTTTAACATTTTTGTACGTCCGCTTAAAAAGTTTATTAGCGGATCTAGACTTAAGTAATTATCTCCGTTATTAGCCGCAAACAATTCTCTTTTTGTTAATGGTAAAACTTCTACATCTGCATTAGGCAAGCCCAAACTTTTAGCTGTTATTAAAGTTCTATTATCTAAAACAACTTCATTTAGCTCCTCTAAGGTTTCATCTAAGTTTACCAAAAAGGATTTATAATCTAGTATTTTTTGAGTAACAACAATCTTTTTATTTTTAAACTGAACGGCAGAAAACACTATAGTATCTTTTAAACTAACCGGAATAGAAAAATTTCCGGTTTTTGATGTAATTGTTCCCTTATTGGTTGTTTTGTTTAGCACATAAACCCCAACCACATCTTGTGTTTTACTAACAATACGCCCTTTTAATGTTTCTATTTTTGCTTGTGCGCTTGTGTTTTGCGCCGCCACAACTAAAAGCAATAAAGTGCATATGTATTTCATAAAAATATAGGGTAAGTTATTTATTATCTTCTTTAGCTATTTTAAGCTCTTTATCTTCTTTTAAAAAAGTAATGCTTTTACGGGTTAAAAAGTCCCAAATAATAAAACTATTTTTTTCTTTTGCAATAGAGTTAAACTCACTGTCATACTCACAATACAGCATAAACTCTTCTATACGGTTTTCAGGAATATTAAGGTCTTTTACAAAAACAGAATCTGCGTAAGAGTTTCGCATTTGCTGACTTTCTAAATATTTCCTATCTCTTGCCACACGTTTTTTTAGCATTTTAGTGCGTCCGCTAATTGCATTTAGCAACTTATTTACATTTACACTTAATCCTCCAAACATTGGTCCGTGATCTGCATCATGTAACAAACGCTCACTTTGTGGCAAAACCACTGCATCTGCATTTGGCAGGCCTAAACTTTTGGCATTTATAAAGGTTCTGTTATCTAAAACAACTTCATTTAACTCCTCTAAAGTTTCTTCTAGATAAATAAGATTGGTCTTTTTTTCTAAAATCTCTTGGGTAACTATTAATTGTTTCTTTTTAAACTGCACTGCAGAAAAAATTAAAGTATCTTTTTCTTTGGCAGGCATTACAAAATACCCATTAGCATTTGTTATAGTTGCTTGGCCACTAGTAGTATTAATTACATATACACCGTTTACTTCTTGCGTATTACTTACCACTGCACCTTTTACAGACTTGTAATAAACTTGCTGTGCATTTGTAAAAAAACACACACTTAAAAAGCTTAAAAAAAGTATATATCTCCTCAAACTTTATAGCTTTTTATATTCTTTGCTATGGGTAACTAAAAAATCTATAAGCTGAAATTCATTAGACTTTTTAAGCAATGTTTGTGATGGTATTTTATCATCACAATACTGCAAAAAGTTATCTATTTTATCTTGTGGTATTCCTAAATCTTTAACAAAAAAATCATCTTCATAAACCTGTCTTAATACTCTACTGAGCTTAATTTCTGGCACCTTAGCATTAGGATCTTTTTTCTTTTTAGACTTGGTTAATGCTTTAAAAATATTTACAAAATTAATACCGTTTTCCATACCACGTTCTATTTGAGACTGTGCTATGTTAGTAACAGTTGTTGTACGGTCTATTTCGTATTCTACCTCTTTAAATTCTTCGTTTTTAAGCTCTACAAACTTTTCTTGATCTTCAGGACTAACCACAACCTCATCTAACTCTGTAACTTTTTCATTTACATCTACTACTAATCTGTTTTTCTTTAAAATATCTTTAGTAATAAAAACAATTTTTATTTGGTAATTAAAAGATGTAAACACCAATTGGTCACCTATTTTTACATCTATAGCAAAATCTCCATCTTCATCTGTTTCAGTAGCATCTTCTGCAGTTACATTAATAACATCTAAGTTAGGTACATTTATATCTCTATAAATTACGGTTCCGCGTAAAAGTGTTCTATCATTTTCTTGGGCAAATAAAGACACCGTGGTAAGTAATAAAAAAAGTGCTAGTAAATTATTTTTCATAAAGGTTAGTTTTAGGCCCCAGAAAATTGTTTTCTAAGTTTCTTTTAAATATAATGAAAATGCAATTTACATTCAAAAAAAATAGAGTACCATTAAACTTTTGTTAATTTGTATCCTGTTAACTAAAAAAATTGAAAAGCGTATACTGTATGAAAAATCTATTATTAGCAAGCACATCTACCTTATTTGGAGAGAATTACTTGGAGTACCTGTTAGATGATGTTGCTTTATTTTTTAAAGATGTAGATACAATAACATTTATACCTTATGCTAGGCCTGGTGGTATTAGCCATGACAATTACACTGCTATTGCTGCCAAAGCATTTGCAAAAATTGATAAAAAAATAGTTGGCCTACATACTTACACAACTGCACAAGAAGGTATTAACCAAGCACAAGCTTTTTTCTGTGGTGGCGGCAACACTTTTTTACTAGTACAACAATTGTACAACCAAAATGCTATGCTGCACTTACAAGAGCATATTACCAACGGAAAACCTTATATGGGAACAAGCGCCGGCAGCAACATTGCAGGTGTTAGTATGCATACTACTAATGATATGCCTATTGTTTACCCTCCTAGTTTTGAAACTATGCAACTGGTTCCTTTTAACATAAATGCACATTATTTAGATCCGGACCCTAATAGCAAACACAACGGTGAAACTAGAGAAACACGCATAAAAGAGTTTCATACGTATAACACTACGCCTGTGGTTGGACTAAGAGAAGGTAGTTTTTTATTAGTTAACAATAACACTATTAACCTAAAAGGAAATTTTACCGCGCGTATTTTTGAACCACAAAAAGCTGCCTACGAGAGCAAAACAATTCAATTTTAAACTTTAAGTATTACATAGATGTCTTTTATAGGACAAAAAATGTCTTTTAACCACTGTTTTAGGTGGTAACACATCTTTACTATATTTTTGTTTGCAATGCATAATTGCATTTTAAAACACCTCTACTATATGAAAAAATTAATTTTTGGATTATTTTTAAGTACCTGCCTATTTACTAGCATACAAGCACAAGTAAAAATTGGCGAAAATCCTGAAAACCTTCATTTTAACTCGGTTTTAGAGCTAGAGAGCACAAGTAAAGCTTTAGTAATTACTAGAATGTCTACCCTACAAATGAATGCTATTACACCACTTAACGGTGCCGTGATATACAATACAGATACCAGATGTTTGCACTATTACAATGATAGTGAGTGGGTAAATTTATGTGAAGCAGAAAATGCTGGAAATATTAACTTGGTAGATAACGGTGATGATACGTACACCTTTACAAACGCAGCTGGCGACGATATTACATTTGAAACCCCTGCTTTTACAAGCAACCATACAGGCAGTTTTGGAGCTACTTTCTCTAGCGGAATAAAAATAACTGATGATGGAAATACGGTGAACATAGAAGTAGACCAAATACACGGAAACTCTATACTAAACAAAACTATTGATAGATCCAAAATTGCAAATGATGCTATTGGTGTAGATGAGTTAGGAGATACAAGTGTAAATACAAATAATCTTATAGACGAGTCGGTTACACCTGTAAAAATAGAACCAAGTGCAACACCAAACCAAGTTTTAAAGACAAACAGTACTGGCACTAATGTAGAATGGGGAACGTTAGACGCTACTAACATTGCAGGGCAAGATTTAACTACAGACGATGCTTCAATTACTTTTACAGGAACTCCCACTGGTTCTTTATTAGAAACTGTTGGCATTTCTGTTGCTGATGGCGGAATTACCGATGCTAAATTAGCTCCAGACGCAGTTACTACAGCTAAAATAGTAGATGCAAATGTTACTACTGTTAAGATTGTAGACGATGCAATAGATAATACCAAAGTAGCAGATGATGCTGTACAAACTGAAAATATTTTAGATGGTACAATAACAACACTAGATATTGCTGATGATGCTATAACCGCTATAAAAATGAATGCAGATGTTGCCGGTTCTGGATTAACAAAAAATGCAACTACTGGTGCCTTAGATGTAGATGTTGCTGCTTTAACAGGTGATGGTAACATTACCTCTACAGACTTAAATATAACTGGCGGTGCAAATGCAGCTTTAAATGACGTTACTTTAGAGATTAACCCAAGTGCTGTTGGTGCAAACGAACTTGCTGATGGTGCAGTAACAACTACCAAAATAGTAGATGCTAATGTTACTACTGTTAAGATTGCAGATGATGCCATTGAAAATACTAAACTAGCGGATGATGCTGTACAAACTGAAAATATTTTAGATGGTACAATAACAACACTAGATATTGCTGATGATGCTATTACTATAGATAAAATTGGAAGCGCAGGTGCTGTAGATGCTAACAAAATTCTTGGAACCTCCGCTGCTGGAGATCCAGAGTGGCAAAATGCTAGTGAAGTTGCAGCTAGTCTAGGCGAAGATGTAATTTCTAGTAATGGTTCTATTTCTGGTGTTACTGCAAATGCAGCTTTAGCTACAATGGATTTAGAAGTAAATGTAGATAATACAACTATTGAAGTTGACGCTACAAACGGCTTGCAAATTATTGCTGGTTCTATTGACAATACTAAGTTAGCTAATGACGCAGTAACAGGTGATAAAATTTTAGACGCATCTATAGAAAGTAATGATATTGCCGATAAAAATATTACACTAACAAAATTAGCGGATGGTACAGCCGTTGGACAATTAATGCAATGGGATGGCACAAATTGGGTTTTAGTTGATGCTGCTACCTTAACTACTGCAGAAGCAGATGGTATAATTGGTAACGAAGTTACTGGCCCAACAGATGGCACACTTGCTGTTTCTGGTGCAGGAACTGTTGCAGACCCATTAACTCTAGATGTTAGTGCAGGCGGAATTAATACAGCAGAGCTGGCTGACAATGCCGTAACAACAGTAAAAATAGCTGACACAAATATTACTAGAGACAAAATTGCAAACGCAGCAATTGATGACAATAAATTAGACAAAGCAAATATTTCTCTGTCTGGTTTTGCTCTTCCAACGGGCGACTTATCTATGGGATCACAAAAACTAATTAACGTTTTAGACCCTACTGATGCACAAGATGCTGCTACTAAAGTATATGTAGATGATGCAATTGCTACCGCAGGAACAGCTGCAGCAACTGCTTTAGCTGCAAAAGAAGATTTAACTAATAAGTCTGATGCAACTGATTTAGGAGCCACTTCACCCTCATCAACATTATATCCTACACAAAATGCCGTTAAAACCTATGTTGACACTGAAGTTGCTGCATTAGGAAATTTAGCAACAACAGATTTGACTCAAACAGCTTCAACAAGAACTTATAATTTAAATGGAAATGATTTTGCCTTTGTAGGAAGTGGAAATGTGGGTATTGGTACTAGTACACCTTCCAGTAAATTACAAATATCAGGAGAGACTAGGTCTGAAAGCTTTGCTTCTTCTCAAGGTACAGTTGGCCAACCAGCATATAGTTTTTATACAGGAACAGATAGCGATACAGGAATGTACAGACCAGCTGCCGATGAAATTGGTTTTTCTGTTGGAGGCACCCAAGCTCTTAAAATTGAAGAAGACTCAGGTGATACAAACGTTACTGTAAACGGTGCTTTTTCAACACGAATTAAAAGTATTAATACAGGAACAACAGCTGTTCTTGAGGTTGATGAACACACAGTTATTTTATCTGGAACTGTAACGAGTGTTACTTTTCCTGCATCTGCTAGTTTAGGTCAAGTATTAATCCTGAAAAACTTAACTGGTGGGAACATTGCTATTAATGCAACAGGCTCTTACGTTCCTTCTACTAGTCCAACTCCAACAACAACACTACCTGTAGGTGTTACTCAATTGCAATATGACGGTGGAAACTGGCAACAAATAAACTAGTATGAAAAACTTACTTTACATATTTTTATGTTGTAGTTCTGTTGCCGTAGCACAAAATGCTATGTACAACAACGGTAGCATACGCATACACGATACGGGTACTCTTGGGCTGCACACCAACCTAATTAACAATGCTCCTTTTGAGAATAATTTAGGTACACTTGGTTTTTATGGTCAAGTAACAACTAGTGTTACTGGCGCGTTTATTCCTGTTTTTTATGATGTAGAAATGTACAAGCCTTTTAGTGCAACTATTTTAGAGACTTCTATTACTGCTACTAATGCTTTAAATTTAGTAGATGGCGACTTTGTTACCTACCGCAATAACCCATTAGAAAACTTAAAACTTACACAAAATGCTTTTACGGTTGGCGAGTCTAACCTGTCTAAAGTAGATGGGTATATGCTAGTAGAACAAAAACAAAATTTCTTTTTTACCGTTGGCGATTCTGGCTACATTAGACCATTAACATTACAGTCGCAAAGCGAAAATGTATCAGCCAAATGTGCTTATTTTTTTGAGGATCCCAACCTGCCATCAACATTTAGCACAAGTTTTAATACCAATAGTAAAGAAAAAGAAGTTAGAGCTGTGAGCACTACAGAGTTTTGGGATATAGATAGTAGCCTACCATCTACCGTTAGTATCTCGTGGAACCAACGTAGTAATATTGGGAGCCTTGTAGATGAGTATTACCAAGTAGGTATTGCGGGCTGGCACAGAATACAAAGAAGATGGGTTAGTTTAGGTAGTGTAGACCCTATTGGAGATCTAAACCAGGGTGCAGTAACTTCAGAAACCTTTGTTCCAAACGACTACGAAGTTATTACATTAGCTAAAATGGCAATTGCAACAGAGCTATTAGACCTAGATAATTATTATGTTAGCCCAAATGGTGATGGTATAAATGACAATCTTATAATACCTGAGCTAGAAGAATCCCCTAACAATCGTCTTCGTATTTTTGATAGAAACGGACTTAAAGTTTTTGAAAAAGACAATTATACAAATGAGTTTAACGGCTACTCTAACACTAGCAATAACGTATACCAAAGAAATGAAGGCTTACCAAGTGGCATCTATTTTTATTTGGTTTTTCTAGACGATCTTCAATTAGAATACCAAGGCTTTTTATATCTCACAGACACAGGCAATTAAAAAAAATTAAGTTAATAAATCATTATCATTTATAAGAAAAAACAGACCAAGCGGGTCTGTTTTTTTGTTTATAAACACAGCTTACCTTAAGATAATCAACAGGTTACAAAAAACACCAGTCATAAGTAATAGAAAATAGTAAGAAAATAAGTCAAATTAAATACATAAAAACAGCTCTTTTTATTGTATTTTTATGATAACAACTAGCCAAACTCTACTAAAAACCAGGTCTGTATATAGTAGTTGATATAGTAAAGTTATATCAACAAATAACTATCACGCATACAATAAAGGTTGTTTTACAACAAACTTTATTAACCAAACTGTTATTTTTTTAATTTACAATTGTTAACCATTACACATATTTATGAAAATCAACAAATTATTATTAATCAGTTTTTTTGCTTTTGCTCATTACTCTTATGGGCAGGTAAAAATAGGTAATGATATAAATACGATACATCCTTCCTCTATTTTAGAGTTAGAAAGTACGGACAAAGTATTAATATTAACCAGAGTTACCAATGCACAAATGCTAGCCATTACTCCCCTAACTGGCGCTATGGTGTATAATACAGATGAAAATTGTATGTTTCAGTACAACGGTATGCTATGGCAATCTTTGTGCAACACAAGTTCTTTTAATGAAACAAAGACAGTTATTTTTGATAATAACGACGGTACGTTTTCCTACACAAACGAAAATAACGTTACGGTAACCATCACAAAATCACAATTAACAGCTAACGGAGACGGAACTTTTAGCTACACTAATGGCAATGGAACTCCAGTAAATTTTACAGGAACTGACAACCAAGCTATAAGTACAGATGGAACAGCTGGAAACCTAACTTTAGAAAATGGTGGCTCTGTAGTTTTAAATGTTGATGATGCGGATGCGGATGCCACCAACGAAGTAAACACAGGATTTACTTTAAACGGCACAGCTTTAGAAATTACAGATGCAGATGGTACATTGTCTCAAGACTTAGACGGAACTTTTGTTACAGAAACCGAATTAACAGCGAATAATACAGCAACTACAAATGCTATTAATACGGTACAAGCAGATGTAGACAATAATGAGGCGGCCTCAAATACAGCTATCGCTTTAAAAGAAGATGCTGCTAACAAGTCTACCAACGTAGCTTTAGGAACTTCAGATGATGCTTTCCCTACTCAAAATGCTGTTAAAACTTATGTGGATGCACAAATTACAGCTTCTAATTCTGCTGATGGTGATACTGATGCTACCAACGAGGTAAACACAGGATTTACTTTAAACGGTACAGCTTTAGAAATTACAGATGCAGATGGTACATTGTCTCAAGACTTAGACGGTACATTTGTTACAGAAACTGAATTAACAGCTAACAATACAGCAACTACAAACGCTATTAATACGGTACAAACGGATGTTGATAATAATGAAGCGGCTGCAAATACAGCAATCACAAATTTACAGAATGACAAAGAAGATGCTGCTAATAAATCTACCAACGTAGCTTTAGGAACTTCAGATGATGCTTTTCCTACTCAAAATGCTGTTAAAACTTATGTAGATGCACAAGTTGCTGCTTCTAATTCTGCTGATGGCGATACGGATGCTACAAACGAGGTAAACACAGGATTTACTTTAAACGGCACAGCTTTAGAAATTACAGATGCAGATGGTACATTGTCTCAAGACTTAGACGGAACTTTTGTTACAGAAACCGAATTAACAGCGAATAATACAGCAACTACAAATGCTATTAATGCGGTACAAGCAGATGTAGACAATAATGAGGCGGCCTCAAATACAGCTATCGCTTTAAAAGAAGATGCTGCTAACAAGTCTACCAACGTAGCTTTAGGAACTTCAGATGATGCTTTCCCTACTCAAAATGCTGTTAAAACTTATGTGGATGCACAAATTACAGCTTCTAATTCTGCTGATGGTGATACTGATGCTACCAACGAGGTAAACACAGGATTTACTTTAAACGGCACAGCTTTAGAAATTACAGATGCAGACGGTACTTTGTCTCAAGACTTAGACGGAACTTTTGTTACAGAAACTGAATTAACAGCTAACAATACCGCAACTACAAACGCTATTAATGCGGTACAAACGGATGTCAATAATAACGAGGCTGATGCTGATGCTGCTATAACTGCTGCAAACACAGCAATCACAAATTTACAGAATGATAAAGAAGATGCTGCTAATAAATCTACCAACGTAGCTTTAGGAACTTCAGATGATGCTTTTCCTACTCAAAATGCTGTTAAAACTTATGTAGATGCACAAGTTGCTGCTTCTAATTCTGCTGATGGCGATACGGATGCTACAAACGAGGTAAACACAGGATTTACTTTAAACGGAACAGCTTTAGAAATTACAGATGCAGATGGTACTTTGTCTCAAGATTTAGACGGCACATTTGTTACAGAAACTGAATTAACAGCTAACAATACTGCAACTACAAACGCTATTAATGCGGTACAAACGGATGTGGATAATAATGAAGCGGCTGCAAACACAGCAATCACAAATTTACAAAATGATAAAGAAGACGCTGCTAATAAATCGGACGATGTAAATTTAGCGGATGCAACAAATACAAAATTTCCAACCGAACTAGCAGTTAAAACTTATGTAGATGCACAAATTACAGCTTCTAATTCTGCTGATGGTGATACGGATGCTACCAACGAGGTAAACACAGGATTTACTTTAAACGGTACTGCTTTGGAAATTACAGATGCAGATGGTACTTTGTCTCAAGACTTAGACGGTACTTTTGTTACAGAAACTGAATTAACAGCTAACAATACTGCAACTACAAATGCTATTAATGCGGTACAAACGGATGTTGATAATAACGAAGCCGCTGCAAACACTGCTATCGCTTTAAAAGAAGATGCTGCTAACAAATCTACCAACGTAGCTTTAGGAACTTCTGATGATGCTTTTCCTACTCAAAATGCTGTTAAAACTTATGTAGATGCACAAGTTGCTGCTTCTAACCAAGTTATTGTAAGTACAGATGCCAACAATAATATTACAGCTGGGGTTGATGGTGGTGCTTTTTATGACGATGCTTCTTTGCAAACTAATATTGCCAATAATGCTACTGCAATCACTACAGAAACCACAAGAGCTACAAATGCAGAAAATGCTATTCAGGCTGATGTTGATGCCAACGAAACTGCGACAACTAACGCAATTGCTGCGGTACAAGCAGATGTTGACGCTAATGAAACTGCAGCTAATGACGCTATCGACCTTAAAGAAGATACTGCCAATAAATCTGATGCAACTGATTTAGGCAACACTTCCCCTTCTTCTACTTTATTCCCTACTCAAAATGCAGTTAAAACATATGTAGATGCACAAGCTGATGGCAATATAACCTCAACAGATATTGATGTTACAGGTGGTACTAATGCTGCATTTGAAAATGTAAGCCTTAGTATTGCAGATAATGCCATAATAGCAAGTAAAATTGCTAATGATAATGTTACTTTAGATAAGTTAGCTAACGGAACTAGCAATGGTCAAATAATGAGATGGAACGGAACTAATTGGATATTAGATAACGAAACGGTATCCAAATTAGAGAGTCCAGCTGGCTCTGAAAACAGCTTAGTTTTTACAGATGAAATTAATGGAGTAACAACAATACCTAATATTGTAAGAAGTGTAAATGGTGTAAATCCTACTGCAAACGGAAATGTTGCTGTTGTACTATCTAGTGTTTCAACTGGACTTGAATCTGATAGACCTGCAACTGGAGTGGACTCTGACATTTACATTGTATCTGGTGAAGTAGCCCCTAATACAGATAGAAATGGTGTTGCTTTTATATATGATGATCCAACAGGATGGCAAGAGGTAGCCACAGACTTATCTACTAATGATGCTCGTTATGTTAATATTATTGGTGATGCTATGACAGGTCCTTTAACAATGGGCGGTAATGCTGTAACCTCAATAGCAAATCCTGTAAACCCACAAGATGCTACCTCTAAAAGTTATGTAGATGCTCAAATAATTGCTTCTACTCAAGTTATTGTAAGTACAGATGCCAACAATGATATTACCACTGGGGCTGATGGTGGTGCTTTTTATGATGATGCTACTTTACAAACTAATATTTCTAATAACGCTACCGCAATAACTACAGAAACCACAAGAGCTACAAATGCAGAAAATGCTATTCAGGCTGATGTTGATGCTAATGAAATTGCTGCCACCAATGCTATAAACCTTAAAGAAGATGCAGCTAACAAGTCTACCAACGTGGCTTTAGGAACTTCTGACGATGCTTTCCCTACTCAAAATGCTGTTAAAACTTATGTAGATGCACAAGTTGCTGCTTCTAACCAAGTTATTATAAGTACAGATGCCAACAATAATATTACAGCTGGGGCTGATGGCGGCGCTTTTTATGACGATGCTACTTTACAAACTAATATTTCTAATAACGCTACCGCAATAACTACAGAAACCACAAGAGCTACAAATGCAGAAAATGCTATTCAGGCTGATATTGACGCTAACGAAACAGCGGCAACTAATGCTATTGCTGCCGTGCAAACTGATGTAGATAATAATGAAGCGGCTGCAAATACAGCTATCGCTTTAAAAGAAGATGCTGCTAACAAGTCTACCAACATAGCTTTAGGAACTTCAGATGATGCTTTCCCTACTCAAAATGCTGTTAAAACTTATGTGGATGCACAAATTACAGCTTCTAATTCTGCTGATGGTGATACGGATGCTACCAACGAGGTAAACACAGGATTTACTTTAAACGGCACAGCTTTAGAAATTACAGATGCAGACGGTACTTTGTCTCAAGACTTAGACGGAACTTTTGTTACAGAAACTGAATTAACAGCTAACAATACCGCAACTACAAACGCTATTAATGCTGTACAAACGGATGTAGACAATAATGAAGCGGCTGCAAATACAGCTATCGCTTTAAAAGAAGATGCTGCTAACAAGTCTACCAACATAGCTTTAGGAACTTCAGATGATGCTTTCCCTACTCAAAATGCTGTTAAAACTTATGTGGATGCACAAATTACAGCTTCTAATTCTGCTGATGGTGATACTGATGCTACCAACGAGGTAAACACAGGATTTACTTTAAACGGCACAGCTTTAGAAATTACAGATGCAGACGGTACTTTGTCTCAAGACTTAGACGGAACTTTTGTTACAGAAACTGAATTAACAGCTAACAATACCGCAACTACAAACGCTATTAATGCGGTACAAACGGATGTCAATAATAACGAGGCTGATGCTGATGCTGCTATAACTGCTGCAAACACAGCAATCACAAATTTACAGAATGATAAAGAAGATGCTGCTAATAAATCTACCAACGTAGCTTTAGGAACTTCAGATGATGCTTTTCCTACTCAAAATGCTGTTAAAACTTATGTAGATGCACAAGTTGCTGCTTCTAATTCTGCTGATGGCGATACGGATGCTACCAACGAGGTAAACACAGGATTTACTTTAAACGGAACAGCTTTAGAAATTACAGATGCAGATGGTACTTTGTCTCAAGATTTAGACGGCACATTTGTTACAGAAACTGAATTAACAGCTAACAATACTGCAACTACAAACGCTATTAATGCGGTACAAACGGATGTGGATAATAATGAAGCGGCTGCAAACACAGCAATCACAAATTTACAAAATGATAAAGAAGACGCTGCTAATAAATCGGACGATGTAAATTTAGCGGATGCAACAAATACAAAATTTCCAACCGAACTAGCAGTTAAAACTTATGTAGATGCACAAATTACAGCTTCTAATTCTGCTGATGGTGATACGGATGCTACCAACGAGGTAAACACAGGATTTACTTTAAACGGTACTGCTTTGGAAATTACAGATGCAGATGGTACTTTGTCTCAAGACTTAGACGGTACTTTTGTTACAGAAACTGAATTAACAGCTAACAATACTGCAACTACAAATGCTATTAATGCGGTACAAACAGATGTTGATAATAACGAAGCCGCTGCAAACACTGCTATCGCTTTAAAAGAAGATTTAACAAACAAATCTGATGCTACAGATTTAGGAGACACATCGCCATCTTCAACTTTATATCCTACCCAAAATGCAGTTAAAACTTATGTAGACACTCAAATTAGTGGTATAATAGGCGGAAGTGTCACAAATTTAAGTCAAGATGATACTTCTGGTGTTATTAGTTATGTAAACGAATCTGCAATAACACAAACTGCAGAAGTTATTTCTGCTGACACCAATAATGATATTACTCCAGGAACTGATGGTGGTGCATTTTACAATAGTATGGTAAAAGCAATAGGAAAAGTAAATGCTCTTGGTGTAATACTAAAAGGTACAACAGGTGTTACTGTTGTTAAACAAGTTGGAGCTGGACATTATAGAGTTAATTTACCAGCAGGAACTGTTTCTGATGCTAACTACATTATCCAATTAAGTCAGCCTGGAAGAGCTGGTGCTGGCAACGATGACCCAGGAATTTCTTATAGCAACCAAACAACTGCTGGATTTGATGTTATTGTTGGAGATAATGATAACGGAGGATCAGACAGAGCAAGGTTTGACTCCGAATTTATGTTTGTAATTCTAGACTTATAAAAATAACTAAAAGGTAAAATATAAAGACAATCAAAATAAAGTTTAACCCTTAAAATTTAAATCTATAATCAAAAAACCGAGTTACTTTTAGTTCCCCAAGTAATTCATCAAATTAAACAAACTTCTACTTCTTAATACTAGTTACAAATCAACAACCAATAGCAGACTAGTATGCTTTAAGAAATAGACAAAACCAATAATTTAATGATGATGAAAAAAATAATATTCAAACTAATGTTGCTATCACCAATAGTAATGTGTTACGGCCAAATAGACCCTAATTTATTATTAGGACTTACTAGTGCAACTTCTGCAGAAATAAGCGGAATAACAGGCTCTTTAGAAGGTTCAATTTTGTATAATACAGATGAAAAACGCATCTATTTATACAACGCCACTGTATGGCAAAAAATTCCAGATATCACAGATTTACTACCCGCAACCTATACCCCCGGTTCAATTTTATACACCAATTCATCTGGAGAACCTGAAGAGGATAACAATCAAATTTATTGGAACAATACCAATAACAGGCTAGGAATTGGAACTAACACCCCTACAAACAAATTACAAGTTAGTGGCGCAATACGAAGCGCAGGCTTATTAAACAGTGATGGAAACCAAGGTGAACCATCATTTAGATTTAATGGAGATACCGATACAGGTATGTACAGAACTGCTACCAACGAACTTAACTTTAGTGTTGGCAACAAGGAGGCTATTCGTATAGACAAATACAGCTCTACCAACTCCCAGGTTTTAATTAGTGACCGTTTGGGTATTGGTTTTAACTTACCAGAAGATTTAGCATATTCAGGCGATAATGTCCATTCAACTTTAGAAGTTAAAGGTTCTGTTTCTACAGCTATAGATGTTACCACTGGAGATTTAACTTTAAACGAAACTCACCATACTATAATTTTAGGCGGGGCACATAACATAACATTACCGGATGCTTCTACGTGCAAAGGAAGAATTTATGTAATTAAAAACCCAAACACTCTAACATTAACAGCTACAATTAGTACTTACAAAGATTTAGTAGGTGCTAACATAAGCGTTATATTAAGTTTAAAAACAATTTGGCTACAGAGCGATGGCACAGATTGGCAACAAATACAATAATAATGAAACAAATACTTTTCTATATCTGTTTAAGTTTTTCCTGCTTACTATCATCACAAAACATAGTACATAATACAGGAAACTTAAAAATTTTTAATGATGGGCAAATTGGTTTTCATATTGATTTGGCAAACGATGGAAATTTTGACCAAAACGAAGGTTTAGCTGGTTTTTATAGTGACAATACCAGAACCATTTCTGGAGCTTTTAAACCTGTTTTTAAAGATATGGAAATTGTTGTAACAAACGATTTATTTTTAAATGTAGCTGTAGGCATTACAAACAATAGTAACTTTATTTTAGGAGACATTGTTACCCCTAGAAATACAACCGATATTAATTTAGATTTTATAAATTACGCATTTTATAATGGCGATGCTAACCTTACAAAGGTTGATGGATATGCTGCAATTACAGAAAAGCATAATTTTAGTTTCCCAATTGGATATCAAAATAAAATTAGACCTCTTTATATAGATTCTGAAACAAGCAACAACACTGCAAAAAGTGCTTACTTTTACGAAGATCCCAACGCTCCTTCTACATTTACAAAAAGCTTTAATACCAACAATTTTGCTGATATTTTAACCGCTGTGAGCACCTATGAATTTTGGCACCTAGAAGCAGATACCAACTCTAAAATTACATTAACTTGGGATATTGATAGTAATATAAACAGTTTTACTGATACTATTGAAGATTTACGTATTGTAGGATGGAACAAAACATTAAATATTTGGGAAAATCTAGGCAATACAGAAATAAGCGGAAACTTTAGTTCTGGTTCTATAACATCAGATACTTTTGTGCCAAATAATTATGATATAGTTACCTTTGGGAGTAGTTTAAGTGCTATTTCTACTAATTTTGAAAACTATTTTGTATCTCCAAATAATGATGGTGTAAATGATTTTTTACACTTTAAAGAGGTTTCCTTATCTCCAAAAAATAACAATCTAAAAATTTATAGTAGATGGGGAAGAATTGTTTATGATAGAGATAGTTATGATAATACTTTTGGAGGCACCTCTAATGTGCGTGGGGTTGTAAAAGCTGGCAGTGCTTTACCAGACGGCGTATACTTTTATATATTAAATTTACAAGATGTTAATATTATACACCAAGGATACATCTATTTAGGAAATCAATAATACGTACTTTTGCCATACACCTTTTTTAGATTGTATGATGAACCACAACCAACTTGTTTTTAAATTAATTACTGCAAAAGAAACATATGCTGTAAGGCACCCTGTTTTAAGGAATGGAAAGCCTTTATCATCCTGTGAGTTTAATGGAGATAATAGAGATACAACTTATCATATTGGAGTTTACACAAACAACACTTTAGTTGGCGTAGCAAGTCTACTAAAAGCAAACAACACAACTATTTTAGATGTTTTTGCTTACCAACTTAGAGGTATGGCCATTGCTAACAAGTACCAAGGTAAAGGACTTGGCAAAAAAATTATTCACTACGCAGAAACAATTTTAAAAGAAAAAGGCGTTTTATTATTATGGATGAATGCCAGAGAAAGCGCTATTCCTTTTTACCAAAAATGCGGTTATAAAAAAAGTGGCAACATTTTTGACATACAAAATGTAGGACCTCATATGGTTATGTTTAAAAAATTAAATTAAAAGTTATGCAAAGAAGATCATTTATTCTTAAAACCGGAATTTTAGGTGCTGCCGCATTAACGGCTCCACATCTTATTTTTGCCAAAGAGCAAGAAGATGAAGTTACCTATTCTATTGAAGAGTTAATGGGTAAAGCAGATATTGATTTGTATGGCAAAGGAATTAACCTTAGAAAGGAAGCTCATGATGCATTTAAAAAAATGAAAGTTGCTGCTTACAGTGCTGGTATAGATTTAAAAATAGTATCTAGCTACAGAGATTACTACAGGCAGGAGGGTATTTGGGAACGTAAGTATTTAAAATATACAGACGATCAAAAAATGAAACCACTTAATGCAATTGACAAAATTATTGAATACTCTACAATACCTGGCACAAGCAGACACCATTGGGGCACTGACATTGATATTATAGATGGATATCAAAAAACAAGTGGAGACGTTTTAGTTCCTAAAAAATTTGAAGAAGGTGGACCTTTTGAAGATTTAAAAAAGTGGATGGACCAAAATGCTAATGATTTTGGCTTTTATTTGGTGTATACAAATGATAAAAAAAGAAGAGGTTTTAAGTACGAGCCTTGGCACTACAGCTATGCACCAATTTCTAAACCTATGCTAGAACAGTTTAGAGGTAAAAACATTATGAGACTGGTAAAAGACCAAGGTCTTTTGGGTGGTGAGCACTTTACAGCTGGCTTTCTAAAATCATACATTGTAAACAATATTTTAGATATTAATCCAGAGCTTTTATAACTCTTTTTGTATCTTGGTTTTTAAAACTAACCAAGATTAAACTATAATGAGAAGAGGAAATTGGAAAATTAGAATACTTATAGGGCTTGCTATTGTTGCTTTTGCTTACATTCAACGTTGCAGTAACAAGGAAGAAAATCCATACACAGGTAGGGTACAAAATATTAATATGGATGCAAATCAAGAAATTGCTATTGGTTTGCAAAGTGCTCCGCAAATGGCACAACAGCACGGTGGTTTGTATCCAGATCAAAAACTACAAAGTTTTGTAGATGCTGTGGGTAATAAGTTAGTACAAAATAGTATTGCAAAAGATACACCCTACAGGTATGAATTTCATTTACTGGCAGATGAAAATACAATAAATGCATTTGCCCTCCCAGGCGGACAAATATTTATTACCTATGCCCTATTCTCTAAGCTTAACGAAGCACAATTAGCTGGAGTATTAGGCCATGAAATAGGACACGTAATTGGCAGACACTCTGCAGAGCGTATAGCAGATAGCAATTTTTGGCAAACATTATCTACAGGGGCATCTGTTGGTGCAGATATGGGAGGCTTAGTTAATGGAATTGGTCAAAAAACACTACTTACAAATGGTCGTGGTGATGAATTAGAGAGTGATGAACTTGGCGTATTATTTATGATACAGTCTGGTTACAACCCTGAAGAAATGATAACTGTAATGAAAATTTTAAAAGCAGCTGCAGGGCCAAACAGACAGCCAGAATTTCAAAGCACACACCCAGATCCAGAAAATAGAATAGAGAAAATAAAGGAGGCAATAAAAAAATATAAAAACAAAAAATAACTATTCGATGAAATGCATTTTAATCTCGTTATTTTTATTTAATTTTGTAGCACCCCAAGCCTAACTCATTGTTTTTAACCATTATAGCTTTGAGAATATTAATTCTAAAAAAGAGACTATATGGGAAGGCTACTAGAATACAAAAGACTTTATTTAAGTGCATTTGACAATTGCAGACCAATATTTGCTGTTGTTTTATTAAAAGCATATTCATTTTTTTGCTTTGCATTAATATCTATTACTGTTTATGCTTTTTTATACAGAGCATTTACAGGGTTTAGATTTTAGGAAAAATACTTTTTACGAGAACATTTATAAAGTATCAGCATTAAAAAATCCCTTTAATTTTAATTAAAGGGATTTTTTGGTTGATGATTGTTGGATGAACTCTACTTTCTTTTTCTTTTATTTTTTCTTGCCAACTTTTTTTCTTTAGCTACTTGCCCTAAAAAAGCTATAGTTTCTTTTGCGTTAGATAATTCTGCGTGCTTCATTATTGTACGCCCTTTATCACACTTAATTCTTAAATCTGCACCATTGGCTACAAGTATTTCTAAAATTTCTACTTTATTGTAACGCGCAGCAAATATAGCAGGTGTCATTCCGTTAGACTTTTCATTTACATCTACTCCAAACTCTATTAACTTACGCACTGTTTCTACATCGCCCTTTAAAATAGCTAAACAAAAAGGACTTACTACCTCAATTTTAACCTCCTCTACCCTGTAGTTTGGTTGTATACTATTAATAACATTTGCTTTTACTACTGTTGTTGCTGCAACTAAAACTGCTGCAAAAACTAAAATTGTTGTTTTCATGATGATTGTTGTTTTCTGATTTATTTGATGAATTATATACACAAGTAAAGACGACCTTTAATAGCTTATGTTTCAGTAAAAAATGATTATAACATAATTTTAACAAGCGTTTACAGATACGATATCGTTTTAGTTAAACCAATACGTTAACACTTTCTAAAAAATAAAAAAAAGACAAGCCAGTTAGCTGTAAAACTTAATAATTGGTGCTATTTTTGAGTAGCAAAAAAATAAGAAGATGAACAAAAAAGTTATTTTAATGATTTTAGATGGATGGGGTAAATCTCCAGACCCTAAAATCTCGGCCATAGAAAACGCAAATACTCCTTTTATAGATAGTTTGTATAGCAAATATGCAAATGCTAATTTATTAACCGATGGAATGAATGTTGGTTTACCAGAAGGACAAATGGGTAACAGTGAAGTTGGACACATGAACCTTGGTGCTGGCCGCATTGTTTATCAAGATTTAGCTAAAATTAATTTAGCTGTTAAAGAAAATACTCTTAAGGATGAAGAAGTAGTTAAAAATGCCTTTAAATACGCCAAAGAAAATAATAAAGCTGTACATTTTTTAGGACTTTTAAGTAATGGTGGTGTGCACTCACACACATCACATTTAAAAGGACTAATTAGCGCGGCACAAAGTTATGGTATAGAAAAATCTTTTATACATGCTTTTACAGACGGAAGAGATGTTGATCCTAAAAGTGGTAAAAGCTACGTAAATGATATTATTACCTTTTGCAAAGATA
This sequence comes from Cellulophaga omnivescoria, assembly GCF_027915275.1. Taxonomy (NCBI): domain Bacteria; kingdom Pseudomonadati; phylum Bacteroidota; class Flavobacteriia; order Flavobacteriales; family Flavobacteriaceae; genus Cellulophaga; species Cellulophaga omnivescoria. The sequence goes on from NZ_CP115819.1 coordinate 705,341, forward strand.
AAAACACCAAATTAGCAAGTGTTATTGGTCGTTACTACGCTATGGACAGAGATAAACGTTGGGAGCGTGTTAAATTGGCATATGACTTATTAGTTAATAATGCCGGTACAAAAACCAACAATATAGAGCAAGCTATACAAGATAGCTATGATAACGATATTACAGATGAGTTTGTTAAGCCAATTGTTGTAACAGATGAAAATGGTACTCCTACAGCCAAAATACAAGAAGATGACGTTGTTATTTTCTTTAATTTTAGAACAGACCGTGGTAGAGAACTTACAGAAATGTTAAGCCAAGATATGTTTCATGAATACAATACACATCCTTTAAAATTGTATTATGTTACAATGACAAATTACAACGAAGCCTATAAAAATGTGCACGTTATTTACGATAAAGCAAATATTGATGAAACTTTAGGTGAAGTTTTATCTAAAGCAGGAAAAAAGCAAATTCGTATTGCAGAAACAGAAAAATATCCTCACGTTACTTTTTTCTTCAACGGAGGTAGAGAGGTTCCTTTTGATGGAGAACAACGCATTTTATGTCCGTCTCCAAAAGTTGCAACGTATGATTTACAACCAGAAATGAGTGCTTTTGATATTAGAGATGCCATAATACCCGAGTTAGAAAAAGGAGAAGCAGATTTTGTTTGCTTAAACTTTGCTAATCCAGATATGGTAGGCCATACAGGAGATATGCAAGCTGCAATAAAAGCCTGCGAAACTGTAGATAGTTGCGCGGAATCAGTTATTACAACTGGTTTAAAAAATGATTACACCACTATTGTGATTGCAGATCACGGTAATTGCGAGACTATGATAAACCCAGATGGCAGCCCCAACACTGCACATACAACCAATCCTGTACCACTAATTTTGGTAGACAAAGAATTAAAACAAATTAATGACGGTGTTTTAGGAGATATAGCACCTACAATTTTAAAATTAATTGGTGTAGAGCAACCAAAATTAATGACTCAAAAATCTTTAGTTTAAGATTTGTAGTCTTATAATACGGATTTTATAAGATTGTTTTACCTTTGCACACTATGGTAAAAATTAAAACACCTGAAGAAATAGAAATAATGCGCGAAAGTGCATTAATGGTTTCTAAAACACTAGGCATAATTGCTAAAGAAATTAAGCCTGGTGTTACCACATTGCAATTAGATAAAATTGCAGAAGAGTTTATAAGAGATAATGGAGGTATACCCGGTTTTTTAGGATTATATGATTTTCCTAATACGCTATGTATGAGCCCTAATGAACAAGTAGTACACGGCATCCCAAACAATAAGCCATTAGAAAATGGTGAAATTATATCTGTAGATTGCGGCGTTTTAAAAAACGGTTATTACGGAGATCACGCATACACTTTTGAAATTGGAGAAGTAGATCCGGAAACTAAAAAATTGCTTGATATTACCAAGCAATCATTATATGTAGGCATAAAAGAATTTAAAGCAGGTAATAGAGTTGGTGATGTTGGTTTTGCTATTCAGCAATTCTGTGAAGCAGAAGGTTATGGAGTAGTTCGTGAACTGGTTGGCCATGGCTTAGGTAAAAAAATGCACGAAGGACCAGAAATGCCAAACTACGGTAAGCGTGGTAGAGGTAAAAAGTTTGTAGAAGGTATGGTTGTTGCAATAGAGCCAATGATTAACCAAGGCACAAGAAAAATTGTACAACATAAAGATGGTTGGACAATTACAACATTAGACAACAAACCAAGTGCACATTTTGAGCACGATGTGGCAATTGTAAATGGCAAACCACAATTATTATCTACTTTTGACTATATTTATGAAGCCCTAGGAATAGAGAGTAATGAAGAGGATGAGTTTAGGGTAAAATAACAACCTAACCATATCTTTAATTTATGAATTGCAAAACGTGCAATACAGGCATTGCAGACACACATAAATATTGCTCTAATTGTGGAGCAAAAATAGTATTAGACAGGATATCATTAAAAGGCGCATGGCAAGAGTTCATTGGGCCTTTTTTTAGTTGGGACAATAACTTCTGGAAAACCTTTTTTAACTTATTTACAAAACCTAAAGAGGTTTTAGAGGCTTATATTGATGGTGCTCGCAAAAAATATTTTCAGCCATTTTCATATTTGGTAGTTTACGCAACTATTGCCTTAATTATTAATAAAATTTTCCCTAGTACAGAAGTAGCAGATTTTACTAACGGTATTAAATACGGTATAGGGGATGCTAACCCCAAAGCTCCAAAAGAGGCATTAGAAAGCCTAAATATAATATATCAATTTTACTCTAATTATTATAATCTAATTATAATATCTAGCATTCCTGCGTATAGCTTACTAACATATTTAACTTTTAAAAAAAGAGACCACAACTATTCAGAGCATTTAGTTTTTAATGCATATTTACAAGCCAATTTAGGCTATATACTTATTGCTTCACAACTTATCTTTTATAACCTTATAGGGCTTTCAAAAGGAATAGTTTCAAGTGCATTTCTTGTTATATCTACTATTTATGCAATATATGTTTTTATAAAATTGTATAAACTTACATTTAAACAAACACTATATGCCTTTTTTAAATATATGGGCTTTATTATACTAGCCTTTATTATTTTTATAATTTTAAGTATTGGTATTGGTATTTTGTATGCAATGACAATAAAAACTAGCTAAAACATACTTTTAAAGTATATTTACGTTTTAATAATTGCTACCCAAAAATGCAGCAAACATTTAGTACCTGAATACATTTATGAAAAAGCTTTTTAAAACCATTTTAAACACAATACCTAGGCCCTTATTAATAAAACTAAGTTATGTATTGCGTCCTGTACTAACTTTTTTTATGCGTGGTAAAACCTATGTAGACCCAATAGATGGTAAAGGCTTTAAAAAGTTTTTACCGTACGGGTATGAAAAGCAACGAGACAATGTATTATCTCCTTCTACACTATCATTAGAGCGCCACAGATTGCTTTGGCTTTATTTACAGAGTGAAACAGACTTTTTTACGGCAGATCTTAAGGTGCTACATTTTGCGCCTGAACAAGCGTTTTATAAGCGTTTTAGAAAAATGAAGAATTTAGAATACACTACTACAGATTTAGAATCTCCTTTAGCAGATGTAAAAGCAGATATTTGCAACTTACCTTTTAAAGACAATACTTATGATGTTATACTATGCAACCATGTTTTAGAACATATACCAGATGACACAAAAGCTATGCAAGAAATGTACAGAGTTTTAAAACCTGGCGGATGGGGTGTTTTTCAAATACCACAAGATTTGAGCAGAGAAAATACTTTTGAAGATGATAGTATAACCGACCGAAAAGAGCGCGCCCGTATTTTTGGACAGTATGACCACGTACGTATTTACGGCAAAGATTACTTTACCAAATTAAGAAAAATTGGTTTTATGGTTGAAGAGGTAGATTATACAAAAAAAATATCTCCTCAAGATGTAGCAAAATATTGCTTAGCAAAAGGAGAAATACTACCTGTTGTAAAAAAATAACACTACTCTACTATTAAATCCTTAAATCCCTTAGTTATATATTCTTTAACATTGCCTGCATTATCTAAATAAATAATATAAGCCTGTAAAGTAGTATCTTTTTCAATTATTTTTTTAGAATCTTCTAAATCCATTGCCATAAAAGATGTTGCATAACCATCTGCTTTAGCACAATTTCCAGTAATAATGGTAGCTCCTAAAACTTTTGCATTTTTAGTATACCCGGTTTTAGGGTCTAACGTATGTACATATTTTTCTTTAGTAATTGGGTCCACTCTAAAATGCCTATAATTACCAGATGATGCCATAGCAACATTTTTAAGTTTTACTGCTGCCTTGTAATTATTTCTATCTTCTACCTCAGGATCATTTATGCCCACAACCCACTTTTTTTGTTTCTTTAAATTTTCACCTTTAGCAAAAATTTCACCTCCAACTTCAATTAAAAAATTTGTAATACCTTTTTTCTCTAGCATTACTGCTAGCCTATCTATAGAATACCCTTTTGCAATAGCATTAAAATCAAACAAAATATTAGAACTAGCTTTTTTAATAGTGCCCTTATTAGTTAATTGTACCTTATTAAAACCAACATATTCTAGTAAGCTATCAACTTTAGAACTATCTAATTTTATTTGCTCACCAGGGCCAAAACCCCAAGCATTTACCAAGGTCCCAACAGTAGGATCAAAATAGCCATTTGTTTTGTTATTAATGTCCTTTGATAAATTAAAAACCTCTTTAAACATATGATCTACCTGTAGTGTTGAGTCTCCTTCATTAATTTTAGAAATATCAGACGACGGCATATACGTAGACATAGATTTGTTTATCACTTTAAAAACAGAGTCTATTTCTTTTTGGTAGTTAACCTTTTTGTTAGAAAAGTAAATAATACTGTATGATGTACCCAAGGCAGAACCATTATTACGGTTTTCAACAATTTTAGGTTGAGCATCATTTTTACAAGAACTAAATGTCAAAACAACTGTAATTATCGTAATAAGTTGTAATTTATACTTTAATAAGTCCATCATAATCTACTATATATTCTTCATTTAAATAAACTGGCAAGTTAGGATCAGAAGCATTTGTTAACCTTACACCTGCATAATAAGCCGTGGCATCCATTTTTTCTGCATGCTCTTTCATTTTTCCCATAAAAGCAATGTCATACGCATTAGGATTATTAGGATAAGCAATAGCTCTAACAACAATAAAATGTAATACTTTATCTTTTAAACATACAAACTGTGGGTTGCGTTTGGGTTTGCTATTAACCCCCATAAACTCATAGCCATTTGCTTCTAAATGCTTGCCAACAATATTCATTGCCAAGTTATGAAGTTCTTGTTCTGTTAAAGGTTTTCCCATAGTGCAAAATTAAAATAAAAAAAAGAGACTGCCCCACTAAAGAAGCAATCTCTTTCTAACTAAATTAAATAAGAAACCTTTTAAAGCTTATAAGCTTTTTAAATATTTTACTGCAGCGTGTGCATTAGCAGCTTTAGCATATTTTAATGCTGTAGCACCTATTTTAGATTTTGCTTTAACGTCTGCACCGTTAGAAACCAATAGTTTCATTAATTCCACGTTGTTATACCTTGCTGCATACATTAATGGTGTCATTCCCATTACTCCAGATTTCTGATTAATATCTGAACCAAATTCTAAGAATTTTTTAGTTGTGTCAAAATTCCCCTTTACAACAGCTATGCTTAAAGGTGTTAAATCCTTAATAGTTGTTTTTACAATTTTTAAATCTTTTTTAAGTATTGGCCTATCTGGACCATTACTTGCAGATAAACTTGTTGCTACTAAACTAAATACGATTCCGAATGCGATAACTGATTTTTTCATGATAATTGCTTTTTGATGTGATGATTGTTTTTTTGTTTTCGTTTAATGTTTGTTGTTTTTGTACTACACTTATATAGACGACGAATAATTAATTTTGTTTCAGAAATTTTTCATTATAACTTTTATTTAACACTGATTAGGAGTTAGTTAAAAGCTTGTTAACGTTCTAAAAACAAGTTGTTAGCATTACCTAAATAGATTGTAAAAACGCAACGGCTTCTGGTGCATTAGATAATTTTGCATACCCCAACGCCGTGTATCCTATTTTAGATTTTAATGTTACATCTGCTCCATTACTAATTAACAATTTTAACAATTTTACATTGTTATACCTCGCCGCGTACATTAATGGCGTCATACCAGAAATAACAGATTTTTGATTACTATCTGCACCGTATTCTAAAAAACTTGCAGTTGTTTTATAATCTCCTTTTGCAACAGCAATACTTAAAGGAGACACATTTTTAATGGTAGTAACATTCATTTTTTTAAGCGGTAATGGCTTTTTTTCTGATGCTACAGAAGGTGCTACAACACTTAATAAAAGACTACATACGATGATTGATTTTTTCATGATTGATGATTTAAATGATTATTATTTTTTGATTACACTGTAAAAGTATAACAGCTTTGTAGTGTAATAAATAGTTTTATGATGAGCGGTAATAACCAAGAAGCGAACGGTTACAGGCAAGAAAATTTTGAAAACAAAACACAAAAGAGCACCAACTTTTTTATACAAAAAAAGCCGATACTTTATGTATCGGCTTTTAATATATAGTTTTTATAATTGGACTATCCTCCAAAGTCATCAAATCTGATGTGCTCATCTGGAATACCAAAATCTTCACCCATTTTCTGAACAGCTTTGTTCATTAAAGGAGGTCCACAGAAATACAATTCAATATCTTCTGGTGATTCATGGTGATTTAAGTAGTTATCTATAACACAATTGTGAATAAAGCCTACAAAACCATCCCCTGGTGCATCTATATTTTCTTTTACTTTCCAGTTATCTTCAGGTAAAGGCTCAGAAAGTGCTAAGTAAAACTTAAAGTTAGGGAATTCTTTTTCTAACTCGTAGAAATGATCCAAGTAGAATAACTCTCTCTTAGAACGGCCACCATACCAGTAAGTAACTTTTCTTCCTGTTTTTAATGTTTTAAATAAGTGGTATAAGTGAGAACGCATTGGCGCCATACCAGCTCCACCACCCACGTAAAGCATTTCAGATTCAGATTCATTTATAAAGAACTCACCGTAAGGTCCAGAAATAACAACTTTATCTCCTGGTTTTTGCGCAAATATGTATGATGATGCTACACCTGGGTTAACATCCATCCATCCGTTTTTAGCTCTATCCCAAGGCGGAGTAGCAATACGTACGTTTAACATAATTTCACGACCTTCTGCAGGGAAAGAAGCCATAGAGTAAGCTCTCTCTACAGTTTCTTCGTTTTTCATTACTAGAGGCCACAAATTAAATTTGTCCCATTCTGCCTGAAACTTATCTGGAGTTTCATGTTCTTCAGGGTGAGCTGTGATATCTATATCAGAATACTTAATTTCACATTCAGGAATTTCTATCTGAATATAACCTCCAGCTTTGTAGCCCATATCCTCTGGAATTTCAACTACAAATTCTTTTATAAATGATGCAACATTGTAGTTACGTACAACTGTAGCATCCCATTTTTTAATACCAAATACTTCTTCAGGAATGGTAATTTCCATATCCTGCTTAACTTTAACCTGGCAAGCTAAACGCGCACCGTGGTTTAATTCCTTTTTAGAGAAGTGAGGAGTTTCTGTAGGTAAAGCATCTCCACCTCCAGATAATACGTGACACTCGCACTGTATACAAGTACCACCACCACCACATGCAGATGGTAAAAATATTTTTTGATTACCTAATGTTGTAAGCAAAGAACTTCCTGAACCTACTTCAACTTTCTTTTCTCCGTTAATGGTTATAGTAACAGGACCAGAAGGAGATAATTTTTCTTTTGTAAAAAGTAAAAGAGCAACTAATAATAACAATAACGCCATAAAAGCAATTACTGTAATTACAATTGTACCTATTGTGCTTGTAGCTAAAATCATTCTTATTTATTTAAAGCGTTATTGTAAGAAACTGAATTTTCATCAATTTCATTTTTAACTTCCTTGTCTTGTACTTTCTGTGCAGTTTCTGTTGCTTCTTTTTTAGGAGCATCATCACCACCAGTTAACATACCCCCAAAGCTCATAAAACCAATAGCCATAAGACCTGTAATTATAAACGTAATACCTAAACCTCTTAAAGGAGCAGGAACGTTAGAGTATCTAATTTTTTCGCGAATGGCAGCAATTGCTAAAATTGCTAAAAACCAACCAATACCAGAACTTATTCCGTAATTAAAAGCTAAACCTAAGGTTTGTATATCTCTAGATTGCATAAATAATGAACCACCTAAAATGGCACAGTTTACAGCAATTAAAGGTAAAAATATACCCAAAGAGTTATATAATGATGGCGAAAACTTTTCTACTACTATCTCTACCAATTGTACCATTGTTGCAATAGTTGCAATAAATAATATAAATGATAAAAAGCTTAAGTTATAATCTGCATACTCTGGCCCTAACCAAGCTAAAGCTCCATCTCTTAATAAGTACTGATCTAACAACCAGTTCATAGGTACAGTTACTGCAAGTACAAATATTACTGCAGCACCAAGACCAACGGCTGTGGATACTTTTTTAGATACTGCCAAATAGGAACACATTCCTAAAAAGGTAGCAAATACCATATTATCTATAAATATGGATTTAAAAAATAATTCTACATGTTCTAACATAACATTGTATTTTTTATATAACTAATTCTAGTTTTCTTCTATTAATGCCTTATTTCTTGAACGTTGTACCCAGATAATGATACCAACTACTATTAGTGCCATTGGAGACAGTAACATAAATCCGTTGTTTTCATATCCTATAGCATACAATCCCGTTTTCTCAATAGGATCTCCTAATACTTTAAATCCTAATAAAGTACCAGAACCCAAAAGCTCTCTAAAGAAACCAACAATAATTAAGATTAAACCGTAACCAAAAGAGTTTCCAATACCATCTAAGAAAGATCTCCAAGGGCCGTTTGCCAAAGCAAAAGCCTCAAAACGTCCCATAATGATACAGTTTGTAATAATTAACCCAACAAATACAGAAAGGGTTTTACTAAGTTCATACGCAAATGCTTTTAGCACTTGATCTACAATAATTACCAAGGCAGCTACTACTACCAATTGTACAATAATTCTAATTTTAGAAGGTATAATATTTCTCATTAAAGAGATAACAACGTTACCAATTCCTAATACAAACATTACCGAAACCGCCATTACTATTGACGCCTTTAACTCTGCTGTAATTGCCAATGCAGAACATATACCTAATACCTGTATAGTAATTGGGTTGTTGTCTGCTAATGGATCTAATATTAGATTTGCATCTTTTTTAGAAAGTAATCCCATTTCTTATTTTTTAGCTATAGTTTCTAAATAATCTTGATAAAGTTTAACGCTTTCTTTAATCATAGCCGTTACACCATTACCTGTAATGGTTGCACCTGCTAAAGCATCAACTTTGTTATCGTCTTTTCTTTCGTTAATTGGATCATTGTTACCTTTAGCAACACTAATTCCAACAAACGCGCCATTATTTAATATAGACTCTCCTTTAAAATCATCCATAAAATAACGTTGCTTTATGTTTGCTCCTAGACCAGGCGTTTCTCCTTTGTGATCAAAAAACACACCTTGTACTTTTAAGTCTTCGCCTACTGCAACAAAGCCCCAAATAGCATCCCAAAGACCTTTACCTCTCATTGGTATAATGTAAGACTTTACTCCGTCTTTTTCACCAATAAATAAAGGCAACTTTCTAGTTTCTCCATTTTTAGCAGCTGTTTCTTGCTTTTTTAAATCTATTAAATAAGCTTCGTCATTTGGCGTAATTTTACCATTTTCAATAACTAGTTGCTCTTTAATATATTTTTTAAACTCAGCTTCTACTTTATCTGTAGGTATAAAATTTATACTTCCTTCGTCTACATTATCATTAACACCCATTGCATAAAGGATGTTTTGTTGCTTCTCAAACTTTTCATTCATCTTAATTTTACCACTTAAACTAGATGCAGTAAATGCTAAGATAGAACCCACAACTACAACCATTACGGCTGCAAAAATGACGGTGTAACTATTTTTATCTGTATTAATTGCCATATCTATTCTTTTAACGCTAATTAAGCTGTAGCTTTATTTGATCTTTTTAAACGTTTTTTAACATTGCTTTGTACTACATAATGATCTATAGTTGGAGCAAAAACGTTCATTAATAATATTGCTAAGAATACGCCTTCTGGATAAGCAGGGTTAAACACTCTAATTAAAACAGAGATAAACCCAATAAAGAAACCGTAATACCATTTTCCTTTATTTGTTTGTGAACCAGTTACAGGATCTGTAGCCATGTATACAATACCAAAAGCTAAACCACCAACAAGTAAATGCTGCCAAAACTCAAAGCTCATTAATCCGTAAAACTTACTTCCTTCACTAATCCAGTCCGCACTAACAACCCCGTTAAAAATTAACCCCATTGTTAAAGCTCCTATTACAGCACTTAACATAATTCTCCAGCTTGCTATTTTTGTAAAAATCAAAAACAAACCTCCTAAAAGAATTAAGAACGTAGACGTTTCACCTACAGAACCTGGTATAAAACCAAAGAACATATCTGAAATTGAGTATGACGCATCTGTATTTTGTGCTAACTGTCCTAAGATAGTTTCACCAGAAATAGCGTCTGCAGTACCTGCTCTTTCTACAGCCTCATGCACCCAAACTTTGTCACCACTCATCCAAGTAGGGTAAGCAAAAAATAAAAATGCTCTAATTGTTAATGCTGGGTTTAAGATATTCATACCTGTACCACCAAAAACTTCTTTCCCTATTACAACACCAAAAATAACAGCTATAGCTAGCATCCATAATGGTGTATCTATTGGTACAATAAGAGGCACTAACATTCCAGTAACCAAGTAACCTTCTTCTACCTCATGACCTTTAATAACAGCAAAAATAAATTCTACTGCTAAACCAATAACATAAGATACTATTACCAGTGGTAATACTGTTGTTAAACCTACTAAAAAGTTATCCCACGTTAAAAAATCATTTAGTAACGAAAAATCTGCAGGAAAACCATTAATTGCAGAATAATGTTGGTAACCAGCATTAAACATCCCGAAAATTAAAACCGGAATTAACGCCATTATTACCGTATTCATTGTACGCTTTAAATCGTCTGCTGCTCTTACGTGAGACCCAGAGTGCGTAGTTTCATTAGGCAAGTACAAAAACGTATGGATTGCATTAAATGCAGGTGCCATTTTTTTGCCTTTATACTTTTCCTTTAAATTGTGTAATGTATTTTTAAGACCCATCTTTTATCCTATTTCTTTTTGTAATAAGTCCAACCCTTCTCTAATTATTTGCTGGTGTGGCTGTTTAGATATACAAATAAACTCTGTTAAAGCAAAGTCCTCTGGAGCAACTTCATACAAGCCTAATTGTTCCATTTCATCTAAATCTTTTATCATACAAGCCTTTAGCAATTGCATTGGATAAATATCTAACGGAAATACTTTTTCATAAGCTCCTGTTACTACAAATGCTCTATGTTCACCATTTGTATTGGTGTTTAAATCGTATTTTTTCTTAGGATTTAACCAAGAGAACGTCATTGCTCTTGTTGAAGATATTTTATTAAAAATTGGCTTATTCCAACCAAAAAATTCATAATCATCTCCTTCAGGAATAACAGTTACAGTATTGTTATAAAATCCTAAATAACCCTCTGGACTAGTTTTAGAACCTGTAAGAACATCACCGTTAATTACTCTAAAGTTTTCTATAGAAACTCCGCTACCATATAAAAATGTAGAAATTTCTGACCCAATAGTAGTGGTATAGTATTTTGGAGATTTAACTGCAGAACCAGCTAATGCAATAGTTCTTTGAGGGTTAAATTTACCTGTTAACAACAACTCTCCTATAATTACTAAGTCTTGCGCATTAACAGTCCAAACTACTTCTCCTTTATTTACAGGATCTATCTTATTTATTTGTGTACCCACTAAACCTGCTGGATGCGGACCAGCAACTTTATGTTCTGTTACACCAGACAAACCAGACAATGGAGAGTTGCTACTACCCACAGAAACGTGTACTTGGCCAGATGTTAAAGTTGCTAGCGCTGTTATAGCTGCTTGCAATTCTTTTTCTTTGCCTTGTAACACATAATCTAAATTGGCTGCTAATGGAGCTGTAGTGTATCCTGAAACAAATATAGCCTTTGGAGCCACGTTAGGATTTGCAACAACATCATACGGTCTTTGTTTTACAAAAGGCCAACAACCAGACATAAGCAACTGCGACTTAACGTCTTCTGCAGATGCGCTTGCCAAGTTTAGCGTACTGTGTTCTACTACTTCACCACTTTTATTAGCGCGTATTTTCAGCGTTAATATTCTTCTCCTTGCTCCTCTTACAATTTCCACAAGCTCACCAGACACAGGAGAAACAAACTTCATTTCTTCTACATCTTTGTTGTAAAAAATAGGCTCACCTGCTTTTACAGTAGCCCCCTCTTTTACCAACATTTTTGGCATTATACCGTGAAAATCGTTAAGATTTATTGCATAAACATTGCTTAAAACCGCTTTAGAAGTAGTTTGCTCAGCGGCACCGACTAGGTTTATATTTAAGCCTTTTTTTATTCGAATGTCTTTAGACATATTATTGCAGACCTTAGGTTAACAAAATTTCGTGCAAATTTAAAGTTTTAAGCGCAAACTTCCTTGTTAAATCAACTAAGATGTTTTTATTTATATTAATTCTAAATAAAATTTTAACACTTTTTATTCACTTAAATTTTAGGCACAACTTTTGCTTATCTTTGTGATACAATTTTTAAATAAATGAAACATTACTCTTTTTTACTTTTTATAATTTTAGTTGGTTTTTCTGCTTACGCACAAAACGCTGTAGAAAAAGATGCTCCTAACCATATAAAATCTATTGTATTTAAAGGTCCTACAGAAGATCAATTTCCTGTTGTACAATTAGGAGATAATATTTATTTAGAGTTTGATGATTTAACTGCTTCTGAGGAAGATTATTATTATAAAATATCATACTATAATTATGATTGGTCTCAATCAACACTCTCTAAATCTCAGTATTTAAGTGGTTTTGACAATCTTAGAATTACAAATTACGAAAATAGCTACAATACATTGCAAGCCTACTCTAACTACCGTTTACAAATACCTAACAACAGTATTAGCTTAAAAATTAGCGGTAATTATATGTTAGAAATTTACAACAGCTATGACGAGCTTCAGTTCTCTAGACGCTTTATTGTTTACAAAGATGCTGTTTCCGTAGGTGTAACAACTAAAAGAACAAGAGACTTTGAGTTTTTAAATGAAAAACAAGCCATACAAATTGCCATAAATTCTGGAAATTTTCAACTTATCAACCCAAAAAAAGAGGTTAAAGTTACAATTCTAAAAAACTACTATTGGCCTACTGCAATTACCAACTTAAAACCACAATATACTATTGGCAAGGAGTTACTATACAAATACGACAAAGAAAGTAGTTTTTTTGGCGGTAATGAGTTTTTAAATTTTACTACAAAAGATTTACGCGCAACTAGCACTGCAATTGCACGTGTAGAGATGAAAGAATTGTACAACCATTATATGTACGCAGATCTAATTAGAGCCAACGAGCCTTATACCTATTACCCAGATATTAACGGAGATTTTGTTATTACCACCCAGCAAGGAGAAGACGCCTCTAGAGAATCTGAATACACTAAGGTACATTTTAAATTACCTTATTCTGATATTATTGGACTAAATGACGTTTACGTATTTGGAAAGTTTAATAATTACGCAATTACAGATGAAAATAAAATGGTTTATAATGAAAAAACAGGTTATTTAGAAGCCTGCCTAACACTTAAACAAGGCTTCTACAATTACAAATATGTAATAAAAACAGATAAAGGAGAATTAAAACATAATGCAATTGGCGGCAATTTTCATTTTACAGAAAATAATTATTTAGTATTGGTTTACTACAGAAATTTTGGAGACCAGTATGATAGTGTTATTGGTATTGGAAGTGGAAACTCCAGAAATATAACCAACTAAAAAAAAACAATTACGGTTCATTGAACAGGTGTAATTGTTTGTTTACCGAAAAAAAGTTCGTTCAGCGAATATATGAAAGCCGAACAAGCTACTTTAAATTTTCCTTTTTATATTTGTATGTAGCGAATGTGTCACGTTTATAACAACTTACACATTTCTACTTTAAAATAAAAGGGCGTATTACACAGTAATAAAACATTCTTTTTTTTAAACATAATACACAAATTGAGTATTATATTTTAAAGTTAAAACGTATGACTACACAAGTTACTAAAGGCATAAAAATATCGGTTAGCACCAATTTTGAAGGTACATTTTTTAAGAACTACAAAATGCATTACGCATTTGGCTATACAGTAACCATAGAAAATCTAAGTAAAGAATCTGTACAATTAACATCTAGACACTGGGAAATTTACGACTCTTTAAACGACTTAGAAATTATGGATGGCGAAGGCGTAGTTGGCAAAAAACCAGTTTTAAATCCAGGGCAATCTCATACCTACAACTCTGGCTGTTTACTTACATCTCCTATTGGAGCTATGCGCGGACACTATAATATGATAAGCTTTACAGACGGCAAAAAATTTAGAGTTTACATACCTAGTTTTAAATTTAGCGCTCCTTTTGCTTTAAATTAAAATATCTAAATTTCTAACTTTCTAATTGTTTTAATAACGAATAGGATTTTACTACATTTGTTACAATTATTTAATTTATAAAACGTAGCACAATGGGTAAAGGATTTTTTGAAGTTCCAACCGCTTTTAACGAACCAATAAAAAGCTATGCTCCGGGCACACCAGAGCGCCAAGCTGTATTAGAGCAATACAAGGCTTATTACAACGGTAATGTAGATGTTCCTTTATATATTGGAGCAGAAGAGATAAAAACAGGCAATACTAAGCCAATGTCTCCTCCGCATGATCATAAACATATTGTAGGCCAGTACCATTTAGCAGAAAAAGAACACGTAACTAAAGCTATAGAAAATGCTTTAGAATCTAGAGAAGCCTGGGCAAACCTTGCTTGGGAACAACGTGCAGCTATCTTTTTAAAGGCAGCAGAGTTAATTGCTGGTCCTTACAGAGCAAAAATAAACGCTGCCACAATGATGGCACAATCTAAAACAATACACCAAGCAGAGATTGATGCTGCCTGTGAACTAATAGACTTTTTACGTTTTAATGTGGAATATATGTCTCAAATATACGCAGAGCAACCAGATTCTGCTGAAGGTATTTGGAACCGCGTAGAATACCGTCCGCTAGAAGGGTTTGTTTACGCTATTACACCATTTAACTTTACTGCTATTGCTGGTAATTTACCTGCAAGTGCAGCTATGATGGGGAATGTGGTTTTATGGAAGCCAAGTGATAGTCAAATTTTTTCTGCAAAAGTAATTGTAGACATATTTAAAGAGGCTGGTGTACCAGATGGCGTTATTAATGTTGTTTACGGAGACCCAGTAATGGTTACAGAAACTGCTTTAGCTAGTCCAGATTTTGCTGGTTTACATTTTACAGGATCTACTTATGTTTTTAAAGAACTTTGGAAGCAAATTGGCAATAACATACACAATTACAAAACCTACCCTAGAATAGTTGGCGAAACAGGAGGTAAAGATTTTATTTTAGCTCACAAAACTGCTAATCCTGCACAAGTAGCTACTGCAATTGTACGTGGCGCTTTTGAATTTCAAGGGCAAAAATGTAGTGCTGCATCTAGAGTTTACCTACCTAAATCTACTGCAAATGAAGTATTAGATTTGGTAAAAAGAGACCTAGACTCTATTAACAAACCAGGTTCTCCGGAAGATATGAGCAACTTTGTTACTGCTGTTATTCATGAAGGTTCTTTTGATAAACTTGCTAAATACATAGATGGTGCTAAGGCTGATGATAATGCAGAAATTGTAGCTGGTGGTACTTATGATAAATCTAAAGGTTACTTTATAGAACCTACTGTAATTGTAACTACAGACCCTAAATATACTACAATGGAAACTGAACTTTTTGGTCCTGTTGTAACTATTTACGTGTATGATGATAAAGATTGGAAAGAAACACTTAAGCTAGTTGATGGTACATCTGAGTATGCATTAACAGGTGCTGTATTATCTACAGACCGTTACGCTATAGAAGAAGCTACAAAAGCACTACAAAACTGTGCTGGCAACTTTTACATTAATGATAAACCAACAGGTGCTGTAGTTGGCCAACAACCATTTGGTGGTGCAAGAGCATCTGGCACAAATGATAAAGCTGGCTCAGCACAAAACTTACTACGTTGGGTTTCTCCAAGATTAATTAAGGAAACATTTGTTACTCCAACAGATTACAGATATCCATTTTTAGGATAAACCTTTTTTAAATATATATCTAAAGCCAAAACAGCAGATAATTAGCTGCTTGTTTTGGCTTTTTTATGCATAAAAATTAAGCTATTGCGCTATTAAATTGCTTTGTAAACAATTTTAATGTAAATTTAACGTTAAGCTAATGTAAACATATAGTTTACTTATTGTAAATTTGTATAATTAAACAGAAAGACTATGAAAGAGAGCGTTACACACACAGAAAAAAAGAGAAAAAAAATTAGCATAACCAACATATACAGCTATATGAAGAGTTATGCTAAAAATTGCAAGTATTCTTTTAACAGAATGCTTAGTATTTAATTTACCCTTTGTACTTTAAAGGTAAATAAACCACTTTTTTGGTTTCAAAAAAGTCTTCCGTAAAATGGTCTGCCAGGTTGTATATTTCCGTAGTTTTATAATCTTTTAACTCCTCAGACAAATCACCACCTTTAAGGTACAAAATACCATTGCGGCGTTCATGAACAGATTCCTTTTTAATACGTCCTTTTATCCAACGAACAAATGTGGGCATAGCGGCTACCGCTCTACTAACTATAAAATCAAACTTAGTATCTAAGTCCTCTACCCTCATATGTTTAGCGGTAACATTAGTTAATCCTAAACCGTCTACAACGTGTTGCACTACTTTTATTTTTTTACCAATTGCATCAACTAAAGTAAATTGGGTTTCAGGAAAAAGAATTGCCAAAGGTATGCCTGGAAAACCACCACCAGTACCAACATCTAAAACAGTTGTTCCTGGTAAAAACTGCTGAAATTTTGCAATACCAGTTGAATGCAGTACGTGGCGCAGATATATTTCATCTATATCTTTCCTAGATACCACATTAATTTTTTGGTTCCAATCTGCATACAAAGCTTCAAGCTTTATAAAATACTGCTTTTGCTCTTCTGTTAAGTCTGGAAAATACTTAAAAATAATATCTGCCTTCATAAATTTTATCAAAGTTTTGGCAAAAGTAAGCATTTCCATAATCATAAAAATTTCTTATTTTAAGATAATTATCATATTATAAAAAGTACTTTTGCATTATCTTTACTTAGTTTTTGTGACTATTAAAAACTTATAGATCATAATTATCAAAATAAAATAAAACATCTACATATAAAATACAATCCTCAAAAAAGTAACTATAGAGGAAATCAGAATTAAGAATTTAGAAAAATATGGAAAATAAATCAATTAGGTTTTCACGTAAAGACTCTGCTCAATTTTTTAAAACATTGAACAAACGTGTAAATACTTATTTTAAAGAAAACGATATTAAAAAAACTGGTAACTGGAAACTACACGTTAAAACAGTTATTATGTTTACACTATTTTTAGCGCCTTACTTTTTAATACTAACCCTTGGCTTACCAATTTGGGCTAATTTACTACTTACAATTGTTATGGGTGTTGGTATGGCTGGTGTTGGTATGAATGTTATGCATGACGGTAACCACGGTGCATACTCTAACAACAAATGGGTAAATAAAATAATGGGTGGTAGTATTTACATACTAGCTGGTAATGTTTACAACTGGCAAGTACAACACAATGTTTTACACCATACATACACAAACATTCATGAACATGACGAAGATTTAGAAGCCGGTAGAATTTTACGTTTTTCTAAGCATGCAGAATGGCGCAAGCATCACAAATTTCAGCATTTTTACTCAGTTTTTTTATACGGTTTACTAACGTTTAACTGGGCTATTACTACAGATTTCCAGCAAATGTACCGTTACATGAAACGCAATTTATCGTACGGTAAGAAACCAAGTAAAATTGGCAACTGGAGTACTTTAGTAATTACAAAATTATTATAC
Organism: Cellulophaga omnivescoria; assembly: GCF_027915275.1. NCBI lineage: Bacteria > Pseudomonadati > Bacteroidota > Flavobacteriia > Flavobacteriales > Flavobacteriaceae > Cellulophaga > Cellulophaga omnivescoria. The sequence continues at coordinate 723,191 of NZ_CP115819.1, forward strand.
ATTACTATTTGGATTGTTTTACCATTACTTTTTGCTAATGTAGCTTGGTGGCAAGTTCTCCTAGGTTTCTTTATTATGCATTATGTCGCTGGTGTAATTTTGAGTGTCGTATTTCAATTAGCACATGTTGTACATGATGCAGAAACACCTTTACCAGATGAAACAGGCACAATGAAAAACACTTGGGCTATACACCAATTATTTACAACTGTAAATTTTGGCACTAAAAACAAGATTGTAAATTGGTTTACTGGCGGATTAAATCATCAGGTTGAACATCATATTTTTCCGAATATTAGTCATATTCATTACACAAATATCTCTAAAATTGTGAAACAAACGGCAAATGAGTTTAATTTGCCATATAATGAATACAAAACTACTAGAAAAGCTATAATTTCGCACTTTAAACATTTAAAGGAGCTGGGGAAAAAACCTGCTTTACAGTACTAGTAAAAACAAAAAAGTATGAGCAATCACTTATCTAACAGAATTACAAACATGTCTACCTCTGCCACTTTAGCAATGGCAGCAAAAGCAAGAGAATTACGCAACGCTGGTAAAGACATTATTGGTTTAAGTTTAGGAGAACCAGATTTTAACATTCCAGATTTTATTAAAGATGCAGCCAAACAAGCTATAGATGATAACTACAGCAGTTACTCTCCTGTAGACGGTTATGCAGATTTAAAACAAGCTATTGCTAATAAGTTTAAAAGAGATAATAACTTAACGTACGGACTAAACCAAATTGTGGTTAGTACCGGTGCTAAACAATCTTTAGCTAACATAGCAATGTGTATGCTTAATAAAGGAGACGAAGTAATTTTACCTGCTCCTTACTGGGTTAGTTATAGCGATATTGTTAAACTTGCAGAAGGAACTCCTGTAGAAGTAGCTACTAGTATAGATACAGATTTTAAAATGACTCCTGCACAACTAGAAGCAGCTATTACCCCTAATACTAAAATGATGTGGTTTAGCTCTCCTTGTAACCCTAGCGGATCTGTATACAGCAAAGAAGAGTTAGAAGGCTTAGCAGAAGTATTAAAAAAGCACCCTAATATTTATGTGGTTTCTGATGAAATTTATGAACACATAAACTTTAGAGGCGGACACGTTAGTATTGCTGGTATAGATGGTATGTATGACCGTACTATAACAGTAAACGGTGTATCTAAAGCTTTTGCTATGACCGGTTGGCGTATTGGTTTTATTGGCGCACCAGAATTTATTGCTAAGGCTTGCACTAAGTTTCAAGGGCAAAACACAAGCGGTGCTAATGCTATTGCACAACGTGCAACTATCGCTGCTTTGGAAGCTCCTGTAAGTAAAATACAATTTATGATTGATGAGTTTCACAAAAGAAGAGATCTTGTTTTAGAGCTGTTAGGAGAAATTGAAGGGTTTAAATTAAATGTACCTGAAGGTGCTTTTTATGTTTTTCCAGACATCTCTGCATTTTTTGGTAAAACTTTAAACGGTACTACTATTAACAACGCGTCAGACTTATCTATGTACTTATTAGAAAATGCAAACGTTGCTACAGTAACCGGAGAAGCTTTTGGCAACCCTAATTGCATACGTATTTCTTATGCGGCATCAGAAAAAGAATTAAGAGAAGCTATAAGCAGAATTAAAGCTGTTTTATAATTTAAGCATCTTAAAACCATACAAAAGGTCTTATTAGCATTTGCAGTAAGACCTTTTTTTATACATTTACTTTTCTTAAAAACTTTATTATTTCTACAGAAACACACATAGCAACTATACAAAAAGAGCCTATTAGGTTTCAAGACTATGGAGCTGGTATTTTTGTTGGCATAGCCACAAAATCTGCTTTAAAAAAAGCCATAAAAAAGGGGTTAATTTATATTGATGAAAAAAAAGCATCTACCGCCACATTTATAAAAGGAGCAGAAAAAATTACCTATTATAAGCCTGAAGAAAATAGAAATAAAAAAAAGTTAGAATTAAAACTAGACGTAGTATACCAAGATAACTTTTTAGCAATTATTAACAAACCCGCAGGAATATTAGTTAGTGGAAATTCCTTTAAAACGATAGATAACGCACTAGAACAAAATATTAAAAAAAGTAACTTGCCAGACGCAACTAAGTCTAGACCAGTACACAGGTTAGATTACCCTACAACAGGCTTGCTAATTATAGGAAAAACATCTACCAGCATATTGGCTCTTAATAAGCTTTTTGAAAATAAAGAAATAACCAAGACGTATTTAGCTGTTACCATTGGCAAAATGCCTGTAAAAGGAATTATAAATACTATGGTGGACAACAAAAAGGCTCTTTCTAAATACACCGTAATAAAAAGTATTACCTCTACAAAGTATGCCCATTTAAACCTTGTAAAATTAAATCCAGAAACTGGAAGAAAGCATCAACTAAGAGTACATTTATCCTCCATAGGAAATCCAATTTTAGGCGACCATGAATATGGTATTCCCGAAAAAATTTTAAAAGGAAAAGGTTTATATCTACACGCCTATTCCATAAGTTTTATTCATCCATTTACAAATGAAAAAATGAGCTTTAAAATAGAGCCTCATAAAAAATTCAACAAGCTATTTCCATCACATATTTATTCCGATTTTCAGCTTTAAATAAAATAATTATCTTAGCTACAAAACCATATAAATGTCCCACCAAAATACTACTTGTAAAAACTGCGAAAACAAATTTGATGCAACTTATGAATTTTGCCCACATTGCGGACAAAAAGTAAACGACAAGCTTACAGTTGGTGTATTATTTAGTAACACAATTAAAAATTACTTTTCTGTAGATGCTAGGTTTTTTAAAAGTTTTTTTCCTTTACTTTTAAAACCAGGGTATTTACCAACCAAGTTTATAGAGGGCAAACGTTTATTATATCTTCACCCTGCTCAATTATACTTATTTTCATCTATTGTATTTTTCTTTTTCTTCTCATTTAAGGTGAGTAAGCAAGAACAAGAAATTAGGGAAACTGTAAAATCAGAAAAGACACTTAAACAAACTATAGATTCTATAAAAAAGTACAACACAAATGATTCTTTAGCCGCTGCCACTGTTATAGAGAAACTAAAGCAGAACCAAGATAAAACAGGTCTAAAAGATGAGGAATTAGCCAAATTAGATTCTATTATTAAAGGACAAAATTATAAAGGTGATGACTTTATAGCTTTTGGTTTTAACGAATCTAAAGTAGACTCTTTAATAGCTATTAACGCTCCAGACTCTTTAATAACTAAAGAAATGGGCAGAAAAGAAGATGCTGGTTATTTTACTAAAAAAGCATACACTCAAGTTTTAAAACTTTATAAAGATAATGGTAGTTTAGCAAGCATACTACACTCGTTTTATGACACTATCCCAATTGCTTTATTTTTTCTGTTACCAATATTCGCATTTATTCTAAAATTACTTTTTTACAACAAAGGGCCATTTGCATACCACTTGGTGTTTGCTTTTTACTATTTTTCATATCTATTTAGCACATTTATAATTTTATTACTAATTAGTTTTGTGTGGCCTAGTTTCCCTGGTTATATTCAATTTTTAATTATACTCTCAACCTTTATATATTTGTGTATTGCTCTACAAAAATTTTATAGACAAGGTTGGCTTTTAAGTTTTTTTAAAGGCTCTTTAGCTACTTTTATTTATTTTGTAATTGTAATACCCATAACAATTACAATACTAAGTGCTTTTGCATTTTTAATGTATTAAATAGTAGCACATAGTTACTTTAAAAAAAACATAGCGTTTATAAATACTACAATTCTCTACTAATAATGTTAACTTTAGTAAAATTCAAAAAAAATACAACTGTGAAAATATTTCAAATTGCTATAGCCTTACTTTTTTCCTTATCAATTTATAGTCAAAAACCAGCATATGTTATTTACAATGCTAAAGGTAAAAAAGTAGGATACAAGAAAATGCTAAAAGACCTAAGCAAAAAAAACATTGTTCTTTTTGGAGAATTACACAATAATGCCGTTGCTCACTGGTTAGAACTTGAGGTTACCAAAGACCTAAACAAAAACAAAAAAATTATATTAGGTGCAGAAATGTTAGAGGCAGACAACCAAACACAAGTTAACAATTATTTAAATGGCCTTATAGATGCAAAAACGCTAGATACAGTTGCTAGATTATGGCCTAATTACAAAACAGACTATGCCCCTTTGGTAAACTATGCAAAAGAAAACAAACTACCATTTATTGCTACTAATATACCAAGAAGATATGCTAGCTTAGTTTATAAAAAAGGGTTTACAGGATTAGATTCTTTATCTAGCTTAGAAAAAAGTTGGATAGCTCCTTTGCCTATTATTTTTGATAGCGAGTTGCCTACTTATAAAAACATTTTAAAAATGATGGGAGATCATGGCACACCAGAACTTGTTATGGCACAAGCAATAAAAGATGCTACTATGGCACATTTTATATTAAAAAACTACAAATTAAATACCACTTTTATACACTACAATGGTGCGTACCACTCTAACAACTACGAAGGTATTTTATGGTATTTAAAAAACAAAAACAGTAATTTAAAGTATGCAACAATTAGCACCGTAAACCAAGAAAACCTGTCTAAGCTAAAAGAAGAATATTTAAATATTGCAGATTATATTATTTGTGTTGATACTGACATGACAACTACCTACTAAAACAAACAACTATGAGCAACTATGAATTAATTGAAAAATTTTACACCTCTTTCTCTAATGCGGATGTAAATGGTATGCTTAGTTGTTACCACGACAACATTGTGTTTACAGACCCTGCCTTTGGCACTTTAAAAGGAGACAGAGCAAAAGCAATGTGGCAAATGCTATTAAGTAGAAGTAACGGAGGAACACAAATAACATTTAGTTCCATTACAACTAATGAAAACAAAGGAAGTGTAAATTGGAAAGCGGTGTACACTTATGGACCAAAAAAAAGAAATGTTGTTAACAACGTAACTGCAAGTTTTACTTTTTTAGATGGAAAAATAATAAAACACACAGACTCTTTTAACTTATGGAACTGGTCTAAACAAGCGTTAGGTACAAGTGGCTATTTATTAGGATGGTCTCCTTTTTTTAAGTCTAAAATACAGGCCAAAACAAACAATTTATTAGATAAATTTATATCTTCTTCCAGAAATACGGAGTTAAAATAATAAGCACCGTAAACAACTCTAACCTACCAGCTAACATTAAAAAGGCTGTCCACCATTTTCCTAAAGCAGGTAAGCCATCAAAATTAGCTAACGGATTTAAACTACCTAAACCTGGACCAACATTACCCAATGAAGTTGCTGCACCACCAATAGCTGTAATAAAATCTAAGCCTAAAAAACTAAGTACTAAAGCTCCAATAATAAAGAGTAACATATACAAAACTAAAAAAGCAATAATGTTGTATACAATTTTTTCTGGCACCATTTTATTATTATAACGAACAGGTATAATTGCATTTACGTGGAGTGTACGTTTAAACTCTAACAAGCCGTTTTTTATAATTAATAAATGGCGCATAACCTTTATACCACCAGATGTAGAACCTGCACAACCACCTAAAAACATTAAGCCAAAGAAAAAGACAGTTAAAAATGGAGTCCAACTTGTAAAATCTGCCGTAACAAAGCCAGTTGTGGTAATTACCGATATAATTTGAAATAACGTGTGCCTAAAAGCACTTTCTGCCTCACCTAAAACCATTGGGTGATAATCTGAAACAGGTACATTAGCCTTTAAATAAACTGTAACAGCAGCAATTAATGTAAAAAATACAACAAAGCCAGTATAAAACTTAAATTCCTCATCCCTTAGCATCTTTTGTATTTTACCTTTAAAAGCAAAGTAGCTTAATACAAAGTTACTACCGGCCAAAAACATAAATAAAATAACAATATACTGTATTAATGGATCATTATTCCAATATGCTAAACTTGCATTTTTAGTAGAAAACCCACCTGTTGATAATGTAGCCAAAGAATGGTTTATAGCATCAAAGAAAGACATTCCTGCCAGTTGTAACAATATTGTTTCTGCTACAGTATAACCTACATAAATATACCATAATCTTTTTGCTGTATCTGTAATACGTGGGTGTAATTTATCTGCACTTGGGCCAGGAGATTCGGCAGAAAATAACTGCATACCACCAATACCTAAAATTGGCAAAATTGCAATAGCCAAAACAATAATACCCATACCACCAATCCAATGCGTTAAACTTCTCCAAAAAAGAACGCCTTCTGGTAAAATTTCAATATCATTTAAAATGGTTGCCCCTGTTGTTGTGTAACCAGAAACAGTTTCAAAAAAGGCATTAGTAAAACTAGGTATAGAATCTGTAAATAAATACGGTAACACACCAGAGATAGACATAACAATCCATCCAAATGTTACAATTAAATACCCCTCTTTTCTCTTTACTTCTTTTTTGTGCCCTTTTGTACTTAACATTGCCATAGCACCAGCTGCTAATGTTACTAATGCTGCCATACCTATTTCTAAAGTGGCACCATCTTTATAAATGGCACTAATACCAGCAGACAAACCCATAAAACCGCCATTGCAAAGAAGCAATAAGCCCATTATGTGAACAATAATTTTATAATTAAGCGTCATTTTACAAGAAAAGCTTTTCTATTTTAGGAATAGACCTAGGTAAACAGCATACCACTACTCTATCTCCTTCTAAAATTTTAAAATCACCAAGAGCTATAATTCCTTCTCCGTCCCTAACTACACCACCAATGGTTGCAGACCTAGGAAAATCTAACTCTTTAATAATTTTTCCATTAACAGCAGAACAATCTTTTACAACAAACTCTAAAATTTCTGCGTTAAGGTTATTTAAACGTGTCATTGCAACAACTTCTCCACGCCTAATATGTTTAAAAATATTATTGGCTGCTAATAATTTTTTATTAATTAAAGTATCTATACCAATTGTATGCGATAGCTGAAAATAATCCATATTTTCTACTAATGCAATGGTTTTCTTTATGTTTCTAGACTTAGCAACTAAACAAGACATAATGTTTGTTTCTGAGTTAGAAGTTACAGAAATAAATGCATCCATAGCATCTAGATTTTCTTCTTCTAAAACCTCAACAATTCTACCATCTGCATTAATTACCAAAGCATTTGGCAAATCATCTGCAAGTTGCATTGCTCTATCTTTATCTTTTTCTATAAGTTTAACATTAAACCTTTTTCCACATAAATCACGAGCAGTTTTGTAACCCAATTTGCTACCTCCGTGAATCATTACATTTTTAATTTGCCTTTTTTCTTTACCGGTAAGTTTTAAAAGATCATCTAACCCTTCTTTAGAAGTAATAAAATATACCTGATCTCCTTTCATAAACTCAGTATCACCTCTAGGAATAATAGTATACTGCGTACCTACACGCTGTATTGCTATTGGCATAAAATTTAGTTCAGGAAAAATACGAGCTGCTTCTTTTACCATTTTACCCACAAAAGGTGCAGATTTAGGTAAGCAAACACCAATCATAATTAGCGCTCCATCTTCAAACTCATAACTTTCATTAAAAGCAGACTGGTTAAGTAGTAATTGAATTTCGGTGGCAGCTAACTCTTCTGGAGAAATTAATTCATCTACACCTAATTTTTCAAAATTAAGTGCTTCCTTATTTCTTATAAATTCTGTATTAGAAATACGGGCAATTGTACGCTTACAACCCAATTGCTTTGCCATAATACAAAGCGTTAAGTTGGTTGTTTCTGATGAAGTAACACCAATTACAAGATCAGATTTTTCAACCTGTGCATCTTTTAAAACTGCAATAGATGTAGCATCGCCTTTTAAAACACGAATGTCTAGATGACTATCTGCGTAGGCTAAACTTTCTTTGTAGGTGTCTATTAAGGTAATGTCTTGCGACTCAAAAGACAATAATTTTGCCAAATGAAAACCAACCTCTCCTGCTCCTGCTATTATTATTTTCATAAATATTTTTAACTAAGCCAAAACCTACCTTAGTAAACTTTGGAGGGCAAAATTACTCAATTTTATGCAATTGACTGGTATATAGTAGTAAAAACAGAAAACATCTTACATCAAATACTTTGCTCCATATATATTTAGCTGCTAACCAGTTAACTTTTAGCTTATAATCATTAAATTTTAAAACGTATAATACCTACATATATTACATAATGGCAGGTTTTAGCTCTTTTAAGTATCTAAAATGCATAAAATGTAACCTTTATACTATCTTTGCAAAAAAAATAATAATGGCAGAAAAAGTTACTCCCTATAAAGATTCTAAACTTGGAAAAAAAGAACAGGTTACACAAATGTTTGATACCATTTCTAAGAATTATGATGGCTTAAACAGAGTAATTTCTTTTGGCATAGATGTTAAATGGCGTAAAAGAGTTGTAAATCTTATAAAAAGCAAAAAGCCAGAAACCATTTTAGATATTGCTACTGGTACAGGTGACCTTGCTATTAACTTAACAAAAACAGGTGCTACAAAAATTACTGGCTTAGACATTTCTCCTGGAATGTTAGAAGTAGGCAAACAAAAAGTAGCTGCAAAAAATTTAAGTAACACTATAGATATGATTATTGGTGATAGTGAAAACTTACCTTTTAATGACAACACTTTTGATGCTATTACTGTTGCTTTTGGTGTGCGTAATTTTGAAAACTTAGACAAAGGGTTAACAGAAATTTTACGAGTATTAAAACCCAAAGGAACTTTTGTAGTTTTAGAAACATCTGTACCTACAAAAACTCCTTTTAAACAAGGCTATAAATTTTACACCAAATATATACTACCTACTATAGGTAAACTATTTTCTAAAGACCGTACTGCATACTCTTATTTGTCTGAATCTGCATCTATTTTTCCTCACGGAGAAGAGTTCAACAATATTTTACAAAAAAATGGGTTTATATCTATAGAGAATAAGCCGCAAACTTTTGGAGTTGCATCCATTTACGTTGCATCTAAATAAGATATGAAAATCTAATGAAAAAAATTCTGTTTCTTTTTTTGTGCCTTTTTATTGCTGGCAACACTGCAAATGCTCAGTTTAATGAAGATCCTATTATAAATTTAGAGTCGGAAGATTTACGTCCTTTAAACTGGGGATATTTTTTAGGTTTTAACCAATATGATTTTAAATTTGATTACAAAGATGACTTAGGTGATGTTTTAGTTGACAAATCTCTTGGGTTTAATGTAGGTTTAATTGGTGAACTACGCTTAAACGAATTTTTAGATTTACGTTTTGAACCTGGACTGCACTACACAAAAAGAACATTAGGGTTTAGGGGGTTTACAGATGCTAATGATGCAATTAGAGAAATAAAAAGTACCTACATTAATTTTCCGCTTTTACTTAAAGTAAGCACAAGAAGAATTGGAAACTGGAAACCTTATATTATTGGAGGCGCATCTACATCTATGAACCTAAGTAGTAATGAAGATAGTGTAGAAGATAATAGCAGTGCTACATTTAGAATGAAAAAAAATACCTATTACTATGAAATGGGGTTTGGTATAGATTTTTATTTAGAGTATTTTAAATTTTCACCGTCTATAAGAGGTGTTTTCGCTATTAATAACGAGTTAGTACCAGATGCGGACCCTAATAGCCCTTGGACAGGTAATATTAATTCTATGAAAACAAGAGGAATTTTTATAAACTTTACGTTTGAATAGTTTTTATCCTCTTCTTATTTCATTTAGCAAAATTGCAGTTGCTGTAGCTACATTTAAACTTTCTGTTGTTTTATTACCAAATTGAGGAATACTTATTTTTTTAGTAATTAATTTTTCTACTGTTTTAGATACACCGTTGGCTTCATTACCCATTACCAATATGCCGTTTTCTTCTACAAAGTTCTCTTTATAGACATTTTTACCATCCATAAAAGCACCATAAACTGGCATTTTTGTTAATTTTAAAAACGTTTCTAAATCACCATAAACTATATTAACCCTTGCCAATGATCCCATTGTAGCCTGTATTGTTTTAGGATTATAACAATCTACAGTTTGGCCAGAACAAAAAAGGTCTGTAATGCCAAACCAATCACACAACCTTATTATTGTACCTAAATTACCTGGATCACGCACATCATCTAAGGCAACAATCCAATTATTTGTTTTTACCTTTTTGGCTAAAGGCTTGTAAAAAACAGCTAAAATATTATTAGGCGTTTTTAAGGCGCTAATTTTTTTTAAATCCGCTTCAGAAATTAACTCACTTTTAAAGGTGTTATTTTCTAAAATAGTTTTACTTGTTGTGTAAATTGCATATGGTTTTACGTTAGCATTTACCAACTCTTTTACAGTTTTTATACCTTCTACTACAAACAGTTTATGTTCTGCTCGGTATTTTTTTTGCTGTAGATTTTTTATAAATTTTATTTGGCTTTTACTAACCATACAAATAATGTATTTTTGAACTCTATGAAAATGTGCTTACGTAACACAAAACATTTTGCTAAAATAAGTTTATTATTGCTAGTTATAGCAATAACATCTTGTAATGCGTTAAAAAAAGTAGAAGAAGATGAACTTTTACTTACTAAAAATACCATTACGGCAGATGGTAAAAAAGTGAAAAACGAAGAAGCCTACACCTTAATTTCTCAAAAACCAAATAGCAACTTATTAGGGTATCCTTTACGCTTAAACCTTTATAATTTAGCTAAAGATAATCCAGATTCATTATACCAAGTTTGGCTCCATAAAAAGCCAAAGCGTTTAGAGCGCTTAAATAAATTACTCTCTAAAAAACAGGTAAACGGTTTAGGAGAATCTTTTATTGTAAAAGGAGCTAGCCAATGGCTAAAAAATATTGGAGAATCACCAGCAATTATAGACACAACTAAAACATCTAAATCTGCCAAGCTTTTAAAATCTTATTACGACAGCAAGGGGTATTTTGATACAAAATCATTTTATCAAATAGATTCTAGCAACCGCAAACAACGTGCACAAATAAACTATAAATTAGAGCTTGGAGACCCTTACATTATAGATAGTATCACAAAAAACATTACATCAAAAACATTAGACTCTATTTACAAGTTAAACGCAGAAAATTCATTTTTAAAAGAAAAAGAGCAATACAATTCTTCTAATTTTTATAAAGAACGAGAACGATTAACTAATTTATTTAGAAACTCTGGCATATTTAATTTTCAAGAAAGCTCTATAGAATATTTTATTCCAAGTGATAGTACTAAAAAACCTATTTCTAAAAAAATGGAGGTTGAACTACAAATTAGCAACCTAAAACAAAGAGGACAAAATAAACTAACTGAATACAAAATTTACAAGTTTGATACCATAAATATTTACACTGATTATTTTTTTGGAGATGATGTTTCCAAAATGAAATCTATTACCTATGACAACTACACTCTTTTTTATAAAGACAAACTAAAGTACAAACCTAAAGCTATTACAAATGCAATTTTTATAAAAAAAGATAGTGTTTATAAAGAAATAAACAAGTCTAGAACTTATAAGCAAATAAATAACTTAAATACTTTTAAGTACCCTAACATTACTTTTGACACTTTAAGTAATAGACTTAATACTAATATTTATTTATCTCCTTTAAAAAAATATACTTTAGAAACTAATATAGAAGGTACCCACTCTAACATACAAAGGTTAGGCGCTGCATTAAGTACATCTTTAAACATAAAAAACGTTTTTGGCGGAGCAGAAACACTTAGCATATCTGCACGTGGTTCTGTAGGCGTTTTAAGTGAAGTTAACAACCCTACAGAGAATTCGGTATCTGAAATTGGCGCAGACGTTAATTTAACAGTACCAAGAATTTGGATGCCATTTAAAACAAAAAAAATTATACCGCCATATATGTTACCGCAAACTAGGATGGTAATTGGTACAAATTTTCAGAAAAACATTGGCCTAGACAAACAAAACTTTAATACTATTTTAGGCTATAACTGGTCTCCTACACAATTTAAAAAGAACTCTTTAGAGTTAATTAATATACAATTTATTAGAAACCTTAACCCAAATAGGTTTTACAATGTATACCAAAGTACTTACAAAAGGTTAGATGATGTTGCTGATGATTACCAAGATGATCCCGCATTAAGTGAGCTTTTTGAAACATCTGAGAACGATTCTGACCCAAAACTAATAATTCCTGCTGGCACAAGTGGATTTATAGACCAAGTTTTAAACCAAGGTTTAATTCCTACTTCATCAGACAATTACAAAGAGGTTAGAAGTATAGATGAAAGAGAAAAAAGATTAACAGAAAATAACCTTATTTTCTCTACAAGCTTCTCATATACAAAAGACAGCAGAAAAGGTGTTAACGACAATGATTTTCATCAATTCAAAATAAAGGTAGAAAGTGCAGGTAACTTACTATCCTTACTATCCGGAGTTACAGATTTTAAGGAAAATGAAGATGGGCATAAAGAAATTTTTGGCGTTCCTTTTTCTCAATATATAAAAACAGATTTTGACTATATTAAGCACTGGAGTTTTCCGTCTCAAAATGTTTTAGCGTTTAGAGGATTTTTAGGCATAGCAGTACCTTACGGAAACAGTAATAGCATACCATTTGCAAAAAGCTACTTTGCTGGTGGCTCTAACGACAACCGTGCCTGGAACGCCTATTCATTAGGTCCAGGTAGCACACAATCTCTTAACGACTTTAATGAAGCAAACTTAAAAATTGCAGCAAACTTAGAATTTAGATTTCCAATTGCTGGCAGTATAAAAGGGGCAATATTTGCAGATGCAGGTAATATTTGGAACGTTTTTGACAATGAAGAAAACGAAGATGCCATCTTTAAAGACTTTAACTCTTTAGAAGAAATTGCATTAGGTACAGGTTTTGGTTTAAGGTATGATTTCTCTTACTTTGTACTTCGTTTAGACACAGGTTTTAAAACCTACAATCCAGAGTTAGAAGCGTCAAAAAGATGGTTTAATGACTACAATTTTAGGAACGCAACAATTAACATTGGTGTTAATTATCCTTTTTAACCCTAAATATTTTATTACTTTTGCTACGTTAATCTAATAAAATACCAACACATAAAGTATGGCTCACAACATTAAACCGGGAGTTGCCACAGGCGACGAAGTACAAGAAATTTTTAACTACGCAAAAGAAAAAGGCTTTGCCTTACCTGCTGTTAACGTAATTGGATCTGACACTATAAACAGTGTTTTAGAAACTGCAGCCAGCTTAAATGCTCCTGTAATTATACAATTCTCTAACGGAGGTGCACAATTTAACGCTGGTAAAGGCTTATCTAATGAAGACCAAAAAGCTGCTATTGCTGGTGCAGTTGCAGGCGCAAAACACGTTCATGAATTAGCAAAAGCTTACGGTGCCACTGTTATTTTACATACAGACCACTGCGCTAAAAAATTATTGCCTTGGATAGATGGTTTACTTGATGCTAGTGAAAAACACTATAAAGAAACTGGTAAATCTTTATTTAGCTCACATATGATAGATTTATCTGAGGAGCCAATTGAAGAAAATATAGAAATTTGTAAAGAATATCTTGCTAGAATGGCAAAAATGGATATGACTTTAGAAATAGAATTAGGTATAACTGGAGGTGAAGAAGATGGTGTAGATAATACAGATGTAGATGATTCTAAACTTTATACTCAACCAGAAGAAGTAGCATATGCTTATGAAGAATTATCTAAAATAAGCCCTAAATTTACAATAGCAGCAGCATTTGGTAATGTACACGGTGTTTACAAACCAGGTAATGTAAAATTAACTCCAAAAATTTTATTAAATTCACAAGAGTATATTTCTAAAAAATACAATGTAGAAAAAAACCATATTGACTTTGTTTTTCACGGAGGATCTGGTTCTACTTTAGAAGAAATTAGAGAAGCTATTGGTTACGGAGTAATAAAAATGAATATTGACACAGATTTACAATATGCATTTTTAGAAGGTGTAAGAGATTATATAATGGGTAAAAAAGAATATTTGCAATCACAAATAGGTAACCCAGATGGTGCAGATGTACCAAATAAAAAGTTTTACGATCCAAGAGTTTGGCTTCGTGAAGGAGAAAAAACGTTTAGTACACGTTTAAAGAAAGCATTTGAGGATCTTAATAATGTAAACACATTATAATACAAGAGATCCCCACTTAACTTAATATTATTTTATGTCGGCTTGGTTTAAAAGAAAAGAAAAAGGAATACAGACAGCTACAGAAGAGAAAAAAGACACTCCTAAAGGATTGTGGTATAAATCTCCAACAGGTAAAATTGTTGAGTCTGAAGTTTTAGCGAAGAATTTTTACGTAAGTCCAGAAGATGACTATCACGTGAGAATAGGAAGTAAGGAATACTTTGAAATACTTTTTGACGATAATAAGTTTAAAGAATTAGACGAAAAATTATCATCTAAAGATCCTTTAAAGTTTGAAGACACTAAAAAGTACGTAGACCGTTTAAAGGCTGCTGAGAAAAAAACAGGACTACATGATGCTGTTAGAACCGCAATAGGAAAATCTAACGGTAGTGATATAGTTATTGCCTGTATGGATTTTAGTTTTATAGGTGGCTCTATGGGTAGTGTTGTTGGCGAAAAAATAGCAAGAGCTATAGATTTTGCCATTAAAAAGAAAGTTCCTTTTATGATGATTTCAAAATCTGGAGGAGCACGTATGATGGAGGCTGCATTGTCTCTTATGCAATTAGCAAAAACATCTGTTAAGTTAGCACAACTAGCAGAAGCTGGTTTACCATACATATCTTTATGTACAGACCCAACTACGGGTGGTACAACTGCATCTTACGCAATGCTAGGAGATATTAACATATCTGAACCTGGAGCTTTAATTGGTTTTGCAGGGCCTAGAATTGTAAAAGATACTACAGGTAAGGATCTTCCTGAAGGTTTTCAGTCTGCAGAATTTTTAAAAGAACACGGGTTTTTAGATTTTATTACACACAGAAGAGATTTAAAACAGAAAATAAATCTTTATTTAGATCTTATTCAGAACAACCCTGTTCGCAAACATAAACCTATGTCTGCGTAAGCAACATTATTTTATAATTTTACAACCCTTGATTTATTTTTATCAAGGGTTGTTTTATTAGCAACGTATCCAATTAATGCAAAAAAAGTATTGACACAAAAAAAACTATAAGGTTAAGTTAAAGTGTAATAAATAAATTGTATATTTGCCGCTTGATTGAAAACCAATCACATACATAAAAATCATTAAATAAATATTGGAATGTATTTAACAAAAGAAGTAAAAGCCGAGATTTTTAAAAAATACGGTAAAAACGAAAACGATTCTGGTACAGCAGAAGCACAAATTGCTTTATTTACTCACAGAATTAACCACTTAACAGGTCACTTAAGAAATAATCATAAAGATTACAACACAGAGCGTTCTCTAGTTAAATTGGTAGGTAAAAGAAGAAGTCTTTTAGATTACTTAATCAAAAAAGATATTGTACGTTACCGTGCTATTATTAAAGAATTAGGTATTAGAAAATAATACATCAAGGGAAAGCGCTGCTTTCCCTTTTTTTATACTAGTTAATTTATAATAAATATCTTAGCTAAAATTACAAAGACCTTGTTTTAGTACAAGGCAAAATTAAAAGCTTATTTATAGTTTTTCATTGGTCAACACAACAACACAACACCTCGCCAAATAAGGCGT
This sequence comes from Cellulophaga omnivescoria, assembly GCF_027915275.1. Lineage (NCBI taxonomy): Bacteria > Pseudomonadati > Bacteroidota > Flavobacteriia > Flavobacteriales > Flavobacteriaceae > Cellulophaga > Cellulophaga omnivescoria. The sequence continues at coordinate 738,911 of NZ_CP115819.1, forward strand.
AAGACCATTGTTTAACAAGCCTTAAAAAATTATAAGGCTTTAAAAAAAATTTATGATTCCAAAAGTATTTAAAGAGGTCATAGACCTTGGGGACGGTAGAGAAATCTCTATTGAAACCGGAAAATTAGCAAAACAGGCTCACGGTTCTGTTGTTGTTCAATCTGGAAATTGTATGTTACTGTGTACGTTAGTTTCTAACTACAAACAAAGTGATGTAGATTTTCTTCCATTAACGGTAGATTACCGTGAAAAATTTGCTTCGGCAGGTCGTTATCCTGGTGGATTCTTTAAAAGAGAAGCAAGACCAAGTGATGGTGAAGTATTAACTATGCGTTTAGTAGACCGTGTTTTACGTCCACTTTTCCCAAAAGATTACCACGCCGAAACTCAAGTTATGATTCAGTTAATGTCTCATGATGAAAATGTAATGCCAGATGCTATGGCTGGTTTAGCAGCATCTGCAGCAATACAATTATCTGATGTACCTTTTGAAACTCCTATCTCTGAAGCTAGAGTTGGACGTATAAATGGTGAATTCATAATTAACCCTACCAGAGCTCAATTAGAAGAATCTGACATTGATATGATGATTGGTGCTTCTGCAGACTCTGTAATGATGGTTGAGGGTGAAATGCTTGAAATTTCTGAAGAAGAAATGGCTGAGGCAATAAAATTTGCTCATGAAGCTATAAAAGTACAATGTGCTGCTCAAGTAAAATTAGCAGAAGCTTTTGGTAAAAAAGAAACACGTGAGTACGAGCCAGAAAGAGAAGATGAAGACTTAGCTAAGAAAATTTATGATATGGCATATGATAAAGTATATGCTGTAGCTAAAGCAGGTTCTTCTAAACATGAAAGAAGCACTGCTTTTTCTGAAATTAAAGAAGATATAAAAACTACTTTTTCTGAGGAAGAATTAGCAGATTACGGAGATTTAATTTCTAAATATTACGCAAAAGCAGAAAAAACTGCAATACGTAACTTAACTTTAGATGAAGGTTTACGTTTAGATGGTCGTAAGACTGATGAAATTAGACCAATTTGGTGTGAAGTAGATTACCTACCATCTACACACGGTTCTTCTATTTTTACACGTGGAGAAACTCAAGCATTAGCAACAGTTACTTTGGGTACTTCTAGGGAAGCTAACCAAATTGATATGCCATCTTATGAAGGTGAAGAACGTTTTTATTTACACTACAACTTCCCTCCTTTCTCAACTGGTGAAGCACGTCCTTTAAGAGGTACTTCTCGTCGTGAGGTTGGTCATGGTAACTTAGCACAACGTGCTTTAAAAAATATGGTTCCTGCAGATTGTCCTTACACTGTACGTGTAGTATCTGAAGTTTTAGAATCTAACGGTTCTTCTTCTATGGCAACTGTTTGTGCTGGTACAATGGCATTAATGGATGCTGGTGTACAACTTAAAAAACCAGTTTCTGGTATTGCTATGGGATTAATTTCTGATGCAGAAACAGGTAAATACGCTGTATTATCAGATATTTTAGGTGATGAAGATCACTTAGGAGATATGGACTTTAAAGTTACTGGTACTGCAGATGGTATTACTGCTTGCCAAATGGATATTAAAGTAAAAGGTCTTTCTTATGAAATTCTTGTAAATGCTTTAAAACAAGCTCGTGAAGGACGTTTACACATTTTAGGTAAATTAACAGACACAATTTCTGAGCCAGCTAGTGATGTTAAAGCTCACTCACCAAAAATGATTACCAGAAGAATTCCTAACGAATTTATTGGTGCATTAATTGGTCCAGGTGGTAAAGTTATTCAAGAACTTCAAAAAGAGACAGGAACTACTATTGTTATAAATGAAGATCCTGAAACTGAAGAAGGTATTGTAGAAATTTTAGGCACAGGACAAGACGGCATAAATGCTGTATTAGCTAAAATAGATTCTCTTTTATTTAAACCAGAAAAAGGTAGTGTTTACGAGGTAAAAGTAATTAAAATGTTAGATTTTGGTGCTGTTGTAGAATATACAGAGGCTCCAGGAAATGAAGTTTTATTACACGTATCTGAATTAGCATGGGAACGTACAGAAAATGTAACCGATGTTGTAAATATGGGAGACGTTTTTGATGTTAAATATTTTGGAGTAGACCCAAGAACACGTAAAGAAAAAGTATCTAGAAAAGCTTTATTACCTAAACCAGAAGGTTATGTAGAAAGAGCTCCTAGAGAAAATAAAGGACGTGATAATAAAGGCAGAGATAATCGTGGGCGTGACAATCGTCGTGATGATCGTAAACCAAGAGAAAACAAAAAAGAAGATTAATTTTTAGTTTTCTCGAAAATAAAAAAGCCCAACAATTTAAATTTGTTGGGCTTTTTTTTATACCAAATAACATATAAAACCCCTTACTTTTAAATCGCAAACATAAAATAATAGTACATTAGCTTTTTAAATAAAATGATACACAAAATGAAAACAAAAAGAACACTAGCCATACTAACACTTATTGTTACCTGTACAGCCTTACAGTCTTGTTACGTGGCAAAAAAATCTAATGACTTTTTTGGAATTGAAACATCTACCAAAAACACTTTATATCTAATAGACGTTTCTGGTAGTATGGAAGGTATAGATGAGGGATCTATAAAAGACCAGGTAATGAGAGAAGCTGGCAACACCGCAGGCAATCAAGTAAGTAAAGTAATTGGAGGTAAAATTGGTAGTATCTTGGGCAAACAAGTGACCAAAGAAGCTACCAAGCTCGGCGCTGTTAAACGCAAACTAATACCTGCTCTTAAAGGGCTTCCTGACGGAAAAAAATTCTTAGTATATTCATTTAATAACGATGTTACCAAACAAGCTACAGAATTTAGCGTTGCAAATAATACAACAAGAACATCAGCAAACATTTTTGTCCAAAATTTAAAAGCAAGTGGCGGAACTAATACATTAGAGGCATTGCTAGAAGCATTAGCTACAACAGATGTGCAAGAAATTGTATTAATGAGTGACGGCTTACCTAATAGCGGACCGGAAGCTGTGTTAGAAGAAATTAGAAAAACAAATACTAACAATATTATTATACACACTATTGCTTTTGGCGAAGATGCAGATTTAGATTTTATGAGAACATTAGCTCAAGAAAATAATGGTACATCTATTACTTCAAAAATGTAAGCATAAGTAAAAACAAATCACTTGTCATACTAGACAAAAAAACTTAAAAAAAAGTTCAAAAATTAATATTTTTGGGCTTTTTTTATCTAAAAACGTATTTTTTTCATCAAAACCGTCATTTTTACGCGACAGTCTGTCACCTGCAAAACATTAAAATTAATCTTCAAATTTATAATATTTTAAGCATTTTGCATATCAATTAACAACATCACAATCTAAGAGTATATCATTAACAGATTAATGATTCCTTAAAATTAGATTTTAATATCCGCACTCTTGCATAGTCCTTGTGCCACTAAGTGTATATAAAACAATATATATACAAAATGAAAGTATTAGTAATTGGTGCAGGTAATATGGGACTAACATACTCAGAAGGTATGTCTAAATCTCCACTTTTAAACAAACACAAACTTAGAATTTACGACACCGATCCAAAAAAAATTGAAACATTAAGAGAAAACCAAGCATTTAACGTTTTTGATAATTTAGAAGATTGCCTTCCACAATCTGATTTAGTTTTTATTGCTGTTAAACCTTACCATAGTGATGATTTATTTGCTAAAATGAAAACTATGCTTAACAACCAGCAAATAATTGTGTCCTTAATGGCTGGCGTTACAATACAATCTATACAGCAGAGACTAAGTGTAACTAAAATAATACGCACAATGCCAAATTTACCAGCACAGGTTGGTAAGGGCGTTACATCTTATACAGAATCTAAAGATGTATCTAAAATAGAACTTCTTATGGTTCGCAATTTACTAGATACTACAGGAACATCCATACACGTTAAAACGGAAAATTTTATTGACGCATCTACAGGTATTTCTGGTAGCGGACCCGCTTATGTATTTTACTTTATGCAATCTATGCTAGAGGCAGCCCTAAAAATGGGCTTTTCAGACTATGATTCTAAGGTTCTTGTGAGTAGTACTTTTGAAGGTGCCATAGAACTTTTTAACCAAAATGACATTTCTCCAAAAAAATGGATAGACCGTGTTGCATCTAAAGGTGGTACAACACAAGCTGCTATAGATTCTATGGAAGATAACAACGTAAAACAGCTTATACAAGATGCAGCATATGCTGCATTTAATAGAGCTATAGAAATGGGTAAAGAAAAATAAAAAACAATAAAATGGAAGTTAAAAGAGTGGTTGTAAAAGTAGGCACAAATGTACTTACCAATAAAGACAATAGAATTTTAGGTCCAATTTTAAAAGAACTTGTTAGGCAAATATCTGTTTTGTATGAAAGAGATATTATGGTTGTCTTAGTTTCATCTGGGTCTGCTATTGCAGGAAAAGAAATATTAGGAGAAACAAACATAACAGATAAATCTACTAGAAGACAAGTATACTCATCTGTGGGACAACCAAGATTAATGAGGCATTATTATAGTTTATTTAGCGATTATGGTATGCGTTGTGCCCAAGTTTTAGCAACTAAAAGAGATTTTGATTTGGGTGTACACAGAGATAATATGATTAATTGTTATGAAGGCCTATTGTCCGAAGGCATCATACCAATTGCCAATGAAGATGACGCCGTATCTGTAACGATGTCTATGTTTACAGATAATGATGAACTAGCAAGTTTGGTAGCAGAGTTAATAGATGCAGATAGATTAATTATTTTATCTGATACAGATGGTTTGTACACAGGGCACCCTGACGACAAAAACTCTAAAAAAATTAGTGAAGTTACACACGACCAAGATGTAGAACAATACGTAAAAGCTAGTGGTAAAAAAGAAGGTGAAGGCCGCGGCGGTATGGCATCTAAATTAAAAATAGCAAAAAGTACCGCTAAAAAAGAGATTCCTACTTACATAGCAAATGGAAAAAAACAAAATGTTATTGTAGATATTATTGATAATAAAAAGATAGGAACAAAATTTATTCATTAAAATAAAAATATATGAAATTATTAAGCTCCAAAATAAAAAATGACGTTCTAGAATCAATGATTAAAATTATTGATAATGACAGAGAAAAAATTCTAGAAGAAAATAAAAAAGACATACAAGCTTTTAACATAGAAGACCAAGCTCTATTAGACCGTTTAATTGTTAACAATAACAAAATAGACGGAATGATTAAGGCCATTACAGAAGTAAAAAATCAGGACGACCCTGTAAATCAAGAAATATCTAGTCTAACTTTAGATAGTGGATTGGTAGTTACCAACAAAACTGCTCCTTTTGGCACTATACTTATTATTTATGAGTCTAGACCAGATGTTACTATTGAAGCTGCTGTTTTAGCCTTTAAAGCTAACAACAAAATTTTACTAAAAGGTGGTAAAGAAGCACTGCATAGTAATACATTTTTAGAAAAATGTTGGCATAGAGCTTTAGAAGAAAATAATGTTTCTAAATACTGGATAAAACTATTGCATTTACAAAGAGAAGAAACGCAAGAGTTTTTAAAAAATCCACCAGAAAAGTTAGATTTAATTGTACCTAGAGGTGGTGAGCGTTTAATTAAATTTGTAAAAGATAATGCTAGTTGCGCTGTACTTGTAAGTGGTCGTGGAAACAATTTTTTGTACGTGGATCAGGATGCAGATTGGACCAAAACAATTAATGTTATTGTTAATGCAAAAACCCATAAAATATCAGGCTGTAATGCATTAGATAAAGTCTTAATAAACAAAAACATTACTAATTACGAAGCTAAAGTAAAAGAATTAGAAGTAGTTTTAAAACAACTAAACGTTAGTATATTTGTAGATAAAAACATAGCTAAATTAATTCCAAATAATAACACAATTAGTGATGATGATATTTGGTATCAAGAATTTTTATCTCTAAAAATTTTAATAGGAGAAGTTAATGGTATTGATGATGCTATAAAAATGATTAATACCTATTCTGGCGGACATTCTGCTTCAATTTTAACAGAAGATTCTACAAAAGCTTCAAAATTTATGCAACAAGTAGACAGTGCCGCAGTATACCATAATGCCTCTACAAGATTTACAGATGGCGGACAAATGGGAGTTGGTGCAGAATTAGCAATAAGTACAGATAAGCTTCACCATAGAGGCCCACTTGGTTTAAAACAATTGGTTACTAACAAATATTATGTATTTGGAGATGGACACATTAGATCCTAAATAAAAGATCTAAAACACTTACACATAAAAATTGCTTCTGTAAAAGGAAGCAATTTTTGTTTTACAACCTTTTATTTTTATATCATATTCTCAACTCCTTAACAAGCTTTTAACAATTTAAAGCTTAAGACTAGCTTTTTCTTAAGATATTCATAAATAAAAATATCTAAAAATCTAAAATAGCATTCCGTTCGTAAAACTAACAGAGAACAGAGTTAAAAACTATAAAATTATGAACACAATACCTATGCTATTAAAAACTTCATATAAAAAGACAGCAACAATTTTTCAAGATTTTAAAATGTCTGTAGACGAAAAAGTAAGTGCCTCTAAGGAAAATAATTCTTTAGCCATAGTAGTTTTAGCCACCACATTTTTATTATTATTAGGTTCTATCTACTATATGGTAACTTTTCAAAATGACTTTCTTCAATTTAACCAAAGCAGAACAGATTCTACTTTTGGTTTAATTTTTATGGCTATTGCCACTACTCTATTAATATTTAAGGTTATATTTTTCTTATTTATACTTTATAGATATTTTAAATACAAACCTATAGCATCGGTTTCTGATGATAAGTTACCTAGAATAACTGTTATTGTACCTGCTTATAATGAAGGAAAACAAGTACATGACACTTTAGTTAGTTTAATTAACAGCGATTTTCCTAAAGACAAATTACAATTAATATCTATAGATGATGGTAGTGCAGATGACACTTGGGAGTGGATGAAAAAAGCAAAGCAAAAATTGGGAGAAAGTGTAGAAATATACCAACAGCCAGAGAATAAAGGCAAAAGACACGCATTGTACCGTGGTTTTAATTTAGGAACTGGAGATGTTTTTGTAACTGTAGATAGTGACTCTATAGTAGACGCAGATACTCTTCGTAATTTAGTTAGTCCGTTTGTTGTTAATGAAAAAGTTGGTGCTGTAGCTGGTAATATTAGAGTTTTAAACAAGGCAAAAGCATTAATTCCTAAAATGTTAGACGTAAGTTTTGTTTTAAGTTTTGAGTTTGTTCGTTCTGCAGAAAGTACATTAAATTCAGTTTTATGTACACCTGGTGCTTTAGCAGCATACCGTAGTTCTGCAGTATTTAAAGTTTTACCAAAATGGATAAACCAAACCTTTATGGGTAAACCATCAGATATAGGCGAAGACAGAGCTATGACAAATATGATTTTAAAAGAAGGTAATCACGTACTTTTTCAGAGAAATGCAAATGCATATACTAATGTACCAGAAAAATACAAAGGTTTATATAAAATGTTTATCAGATGGGGAAGAAGTAATGTTCGTGAAAATATAGAAATGGCAAAATATGTATTTACAAACTTTAGAAAAGAATCTAAAGCTGGCTCTAGATTGTTATTTATAAATCAATCTATAAAAATTATAATGAGTTATCCATTTTTATTATTTATGCTATTTTTTGTAGCAACTCACCCACTATTATTTTTAACATCGACACTATTTAGTATTTTAATATTATCTACATTCTCGGTAATATTTTATTCTAACAAATACAAACCACAAGAATCTTTATGGGCATATACGTATAGTATTTTATATACGTTTGGTTTATTCTGGATTACTCCTTATGCTATTGCTACAGCAAGTAGAAGAGGATGGTTAACCCGTGGATTAGCAGAAAAAAAATAAAACAGACACAACATATTTTTATTAAAAAAAGCAGATATCTAATATATATCTGCTTTTTTTATACCTAATACCTAAGCAGTTAAATAAAAAATGAAGTTTTTATTAAGGTTATTTACTTTATTTCGACTAAATAATCAGAAAAAGATAAATTTAACATTAACAAAATGTAACATTTCTTGTTTTTCTACGTATAAGTATATGCAGCCCTTTAGTTGCGCGTAAATTATATATTAAATGAGACAGCTTAAAATTACAAAACAGGTTACCAACAGGGAAACCGCATCGCTAGATAAATATTTACAGGAAATTGGTAAAGTAGACTTAATTACTGCCGATGAAGAAGTAGAATTAGCACAGCGAATAAAAGCGGGAGACCAAGTAGCCTTAGAAAAATTAACTAAAGCCAACCTTAGGTTCGTAGTTTCTGTTGCTAAGCAATACCAAAATCAGGGTTTAACATTACCAGATTTAATTAATGAAGGTAACTTAGGTCTTATTAAAGCTGCGCAACGTTTTGATGAAACTCGTGGTTTTAAATTTATCTCTTATGCTGTTTGGTGGATTCGTCAATCTATATTACAAGCATTAGCAGAGCAATCTCGTATTGTACGTTTACCACTAAACAAAATTGGGTCTATAAATAAGAT
>NZ_CP115819.1:752500-1147500 GCF_027915275.1 Cellulophaga omnivescoria
CTAAAAGTAGTATATAGTAGCTTGTAGTTAGTACTGCCAACTACTACTCAACTTCCAGAATTTCCTTCTACATTACGTTTATAATGTTATCTCAATACAACCAAACTAATCAATTATAGCCTCTTGTTTTACCTTGACTACTTCTGTAACACTTACTATTGATAAGCTTTACTTAGTAGTCCCAGGCAGACTCGAACTGCCGACCTCTACATTATCAGTGTAGCGCTCTAACCAGCTGAGCTATGGGACTCAATCTTAGTTGTTGTATCTTAATATTTTGAAGTGACAGCGAAAAAAGAAAATAAATCTAGTTACAACTAAATTCTTACTACATAAACTAATATGTAACGGTCGTATTTCTCTAGAAAGGAGGTGTTCCAGCCGCACCTTCCGGTACGGCTACCTTGTTACGACTTAGCCCTAGTTACCAGTTTTACCCTAGGTCGCTCCTTGCGGTGACGAACTTCAGGTACCCCCAGCTTCCATGGCTTGACGGGCGGTGTGTACAAGGCCCGGGAACGTATTCACCGGATCATGGCTGATATCCGATTACTAGCGATTCCAGCTTCACGGAGTCGAGTTGCAGACTCCGATCCGAACTGTGATAGGTTTTATAGATTCGCTCCTTATCGCTAAGTGGCTGCTCTCTGTACCTACCATTGTAGCACGTGTGTGGCCCAGGACGTAAGGGCCGTGATGATTTGACGTCATCCCCACCTTCCTCACGGTTTGCACCGGCAGTCTTGCTAGAGTCCCCACCATAATGTGCTGGTAACTAACAACAGGGGTTGCGCTCGTTATAGGACTTAACCTGACACCTCACGGCACGAGCTGACGACAACCATGCAGCACCTTGTAAATTGCCCGAAGGAAAGTCTATCTCTAAACCTGTCAATCTACATTTAAGCCCTGGTAAGGTTCCTCGCGTATCATCGAATTAAACCACATGCTCCACCGCTTGTGCGGGCCCCCGTCAATTCCTTTGAGTTTCATTCTTGCGAACGTACTCCCCAGGTGGGATACTTATCACTTTCGCTTGGCCGCTCAGATCGAAATCCAAACAGCTAGTATCCATCGTTTACGGCGTGGACTACCAGGGTATCTAATCCTGTTCGCTACCCACGCTTTCGTCCATCAGCGTCAATCAATTGTTAGTGATCTGCCTTCGCAATCGGTATTCTATGTAATATCTATGCATTTCACCGCTACACTACATATTCTAACCACTTCACAATAATTCAAGACCATCAGTATCAAAGGCAATTCTACAGTTGAGCTGCAAACTTTCACCCCTGACTTAACAGCCCGCCTACGGACCCTTTAAACCCAATAATTCCGGATAACGCTCGGACCCTCCGTATTACCGCGGCTGCTGGCACGGAGTTAGCCGGTCCTTATTCTTACAGTACCGTCACCAGACTACACGTAGTCCTTATTCTTCCTGTATAAAAGCAGTTTACAATCCATAGGACCGTCTTCCTGCACGCGGCATGGCTGGATCAGAGTCTCCTCCATTGTCCAATATTCCTCACTGCTGCCTCCCGTAGGAGTCTGGTCCGTGTCTCAGTACCAGTGTGGGGGATCCCCCTCTCAGGGCCCCTACCCATCGTAGTCTTGGTAAGCCGTTACCTTACCAACAAACTAATGGGACGCATACTCATCTTACACCGTAACCTTTATTATAAATATGATGCCATAATTATAAACCATAAGATATTAATCCAAATTTCTCTGGGCTATCCCTTAGTGCAAGGCAGATTGTATACGCGTTACGCACCCGTGCGCCGGTCGTCAGCAGAAGCAAGCTCCTCTGTTACCCCTCGACTTGCATGTGTTAAGCCTGCCGCTAGCGTTCATCCTGAGCCAGGATCAAACTCTTCATCGTTGTTTTGTAAATATTCTTAACAACCTAAAATCGTCTAAAACCAAACTCATTCTCTTTTTTAATTCAATAATACTACTAAGTAGCATTATTTTGCTGTCTCTTCAATATGTCAAATGAACTTTTAATTCTTGTAGAAATACTAGACTCGAACTAGTTGATTAACAATATAATCATTCCAAAATTTCTTAACTCTTACCCCTCTGAAAGCGGTTGCAAATGTAAAACGTTTTTTTAAACTGACAAAATAAAAATTTAAATTATTTTAGTGCTTATTTTCGCTTTAACAACCCTAGCAAATTGGGAATGCAAAAATAGTATTTTTAATTGCTACTAAACAAGCTTTTGTAAACTTATTTTTTAACCTTTTTACAATACTAATTTTACAACCTAATCAATGAACTTTGCTAACTTTATAACTGCTCGTTTGTCCGTTAGCGGCTGCAAATATACTCTCATTTTTGAACACCACAAGCCTTTTTTACATCTTTTTTAAAAGTATTTTTAAAACAAGCTTTACTACGCTATTTTTCAAGCACTTAAAACCTATTCTTTTTTGCTGCTTTTTTAGAAAATATCAACCTGCGAGTTTTAACTGCTTTTAATCCCTATTACTTTAACTATTGAATGGCGATTATCGAGCTAGAAAACTATTAAAATAATAGGTAATAAACGAGAGTGATGCAGGGTTTAAATTAAGAAAAGAAGTTCCATACCAATCCAAAACGTATAACAAAGTCACGATACGGGTAATTTGGTGCCGAATAAAAATCGTAACCCGTAAAGGACGAATTAAAGTGTTCTGCTTTTAAATAGATTCTTGTTTGCTTTACTTTTCCGTTAATAAAAAAGTCTAACATAGGGTATGCTCCTAATTTTTGTTGATCTTGAACGTAAAATTCTCCTAAAGCAGGATTATAAGCATTCATATTATACGCTGTAAAATACTTGAATGTAACACCTGTTTGTATAAACATAGCTTTTTTAAATACATCTTTAGAAAAGTACAACGTATTTCTGGTTACAAATTCTGGTACATTTAATACGGAGTTAGATTGTGATACATTTTGATACATTACTGTATTATCTAATGCCCAACGACCAAACTTAAACTCTTTATTATATTTTATTTTTAAATATCCAACAGAAGCACTTTCTTGAAACGGTTTTATATATGCGTTTTCTTGACCATTATTTATTTGTTCCTCTGTAGCTGTAGAAGCAAAATAGGTGTACTTATCTATATTTGTGTACTTGGCAGATAATGTTCCGTATGGTTTAGAGCTATACTGAAAATTTAAACTATTTACATTTTGTTTATCAAAACTATTCGTGTTTTGCCAGTTGTAATTTTGATAATTACTTTGATAAAGTAAGAAATTAAAGTTAGGCATTTTAGACTCATTATGTAAACTTGCCTTAAATTTATGTTTATCCTTATATATATAGGTAGCTTCTGCATTTAAAAAACTACCTCCTAAATCTCCTGATACATTATAAGCAGCCTCTCCTTTTAAATTAAACTCCCCTATTTTTTTGCTATAAGCAGCACCTAAGGATATTTCCGTTCCTCTTAACTGATTATCTATTGTACCTGTTGGAGTAATTAATAAACTTTTAAAAAAGTAGTTATAATTATAAATACCAACATAACCTTTTAGCCTTCCTAATAATTTGTTAGAAAACGTAGTGTTTAATTGATTGTATGTTGTTTGCAAATGAGCTTTATCATTTGTCTCATCTAAAAAGGTATCTCCAAAATAATCATATTGGTTATCTTGATTGAATTTAGAGAATTTTGTTTCATAACTAAACTGATGTCCAACAGCTATTGATGTAGCTATAATACTGCTTATAGAATCTTCATTCTTTTTAACTAACTTATATTGCTGATCTAAAAAATATCTTTTTCCTAATACAATACTTTCTGCATCTATAAAAGCTACATCTAACCTATCTCTAGTTGTAAATTCATCATCTCCGGTTTCAAACTGAGTATCTCCATCTGTTAATCCACCATTTTCTTGGTAAGTTACATCTTGAGCCGCAATATGTGCTAACAATAAATATCTATTATTTTTAGATGTATAATTAGAAGTAACTGTGAAATTACCAGATGATGCCTGATCGTAGTTGTATTTACCTAAAGACCTAAAACCCTTGTAACCTAATGAAATATTTAACTGAGGAGACATATTAAATGTTAGCATAGCATCTAGCAATTGCCCCTGGGCCATTGTAGTTTTAAACATTAACTCTGTTAAAGGCGTTGGAACTTTGTAATACTTAATTTGATTTATACTCCAGTAATTATCTGTTAATGCAGATGAATTTAGAGAAGGATACATAGATTCACTATCAAAATCTACACCTAACCTATTAGACGGTTTTCCAATATTTGCAAATGGCATAAGCTCAAAACCATCTTTTCTTAAGTAGTTGTACTTATACTCTTTTTGTATACTTAAAGTAGTATCCAAAAAGGTAGTATCTCTTTTTATGGTAAATATTTTATACTCTTGCACACTAGGCTTTTCCTCTTCACCATCCTTTAAAAGCTTACCTGGATTTTCTTCACCTTTAGAACCTAAATTATTTTTAGTCGGTTTTGGATTTTGCGCACCAGCGATTGCTCCCCAAAGTAAAATTACAAGTACAATATATCTCATTTATAAAAAAATATAAGCAAAGGTAATTTTTTACATTTAATTATCTGTGAAAGTTTTGTTACCTTTTACAGACTAACATTTAGACAACAAGGTCAAAACTATAAATTAACAAATGTTTACTAATATAACTCACTGTAGTATTTTAAGAGTATTTTAACATAAAAATACTATTTCCTTGTAAATAGAACTATTAATTAGGATATTTAGCGTTTTTACTACATAAAAATGTTAAATAAAACCTAAAATTTATAGTCCATAAACTTAAACACCAAACAAACTAAGATGACAAAAAAACTACTTATGCTTTTTTTAATGAGCTGTTCATTTTCATTTGCCCAATTTAATGAAGCAGCTCCTTGGATGAAAAATCTAAAGAAAGAAAAAGCCAATACAGCCTCTAAAGAGAATAGCAACAATATGACTATGGATGAACTCACTAGTTCATTTAATGATTATTGGATTAATAGAAATAAAAAAGAGAAAGGTAGTGGCTACAAACCTTTTATGAGATGGCATAATTACTGGAGTTACTACCAAAATACAAATGGTTACGTACCAACATCCAAACAAATTTATGATGCCTGGAAGACAAAAATAAGCACTGCCAATAAGGTAAACCCTACCAGCAACTGGACATCTGTTGGCCCCACTACTAGCAATGTTTTTGCCGGCAGACTACCCGGCAACGGAAGAATAAACGCAATAGCCGTAGACCCTAATAATGAGAATGTTTGGTACGCAGGCGCGCCTGCTGGTGGTATTTGGAAATCTACAAATGCTGGTACAAGTTGGACAAACTTATTGTCTGATTTTTTACAAATTGGCGTATCTGGTATAGCTATAGACCCTAATAACTCTGATGTACTTTATATTTCAACAGGTGATGATGATGCTGCAGACTCCTATAGTATTGGAGTGCTTAAATCTACAGACGGCGGAAATACTTGGAATGAAACTGGTTTAAATACAAATACAATTTCTTCTGGGATATCATTTTTAACTAATGAAATTACCATAGACCCTACAAATAGTAATATTGTTTGGGTAGCATCTAATAACGGACTATACAAAACTATAGACGGAGGTGTAACATGGGTAAATACATTACAAGAAAACATTACCGATTTTAAAATTAAACCAAACGATAGCAATACTGTTTATGCCGTTGATTTTAATAACTTTTATAAGTCTACAGATGGGGGTACAACATTTAACACAATTACCAGTAATTTGCCAACAAGCTCTGGTAGGCTGGTTTTAGGTGTTACACCCGCTAATGAAAACTTTGTATACGTGTTAAGTGCAAATACAGACTATACATTTCAGGGCATTTACAAATCTACAAATAGCGGAACAACTTTTACAAAAACATCTAATAATACAGATATTTTAGAGTCTAACCAAGCTTGGTTTGATTTGGCCTTAGAAGTATCTACAACAGATGAAAACACCTTATTTACCGGTTGCCTAAATGTTTGGAGAAGTACAAACGGAGGAAATAGCTTTGGAAAACTAAATAACTGGGGAATTAACAATAGTGCTTATACCCACGCAGATATACATACCCTAAAAATGTTTAACTCTAAACTTTTTTGTGGTAGTGATGGCGGCTTATATGTATCTGAAAACAACGGAACAACATTTACAGATGTAACAAACGGAATGTCTATTGGTCAGTTTTACAGAATATCTGTAGCTAAAGACGACTCATCTAAAATGATAGGTGGTTTACAAGATAATGGAGGTAATGTATTTAACAACAACCAATGGAATAATTATCATGGTGGTGATGGTATGGACAATGTAATAGACCCTAATAATAACAATTTAATATATGGGTTTACACAAAACGGAGGCTCTTTAAATATTTCATCTAATTCTGGCGAAAACATTGCTCAATTAGGTCCTCCTAAAAATGCAGATAATGAAGATATAGATGGAAATTGGATAACACCACTAGCCATTAATAGTAGAGGTGAAGTTTTTGCCGGTTTTGATGCTATTTACAAGTTAGAAGGTACTAATTGGACAAAAACAAGTACTTCTGCTGGTTTTGGTAAAATTGAAGATTTAGAAACAGACCCTCTTAATCCTGATATTATTTATGCTGTTAACAATAATGTTATTTATAAAAGCGATGATAATGGGCTTAATTTTACCTCGTATATATCATTGCCTGGAAACATATCAGATTTAGCTATAAACAACTTAGATAGCTCTATCCTATACGCGACTACTTCAAACAGAGTAGGAATAGCATTATCTGGACAACCATTTAGTCGTGGAGTTTATAAAATTACAACTGATGGCACAGATGTTACTTTAGAAGATATTACTTTAAATTTACCTACAGACCAAGCATTTTTTAGCATTGCCCACCAAGGCTTACACCAAGACAATCCAATTTTTGTTGGCACAAGTTTAGGTGTTTATAGGCTAGATGATACGCTTACAGAATGGGAAGAGTACGATACCAATTTACCAAATGTAGCTATAGGCGATATTGATATTAATACCACAGATAATATTATTACTGCCGCAACATACGGCAGAGGTGTTTGGCAATCTCCTTTACCAACTAGGGACCCAGATAATGATGTTAGCTTAATTTCTATATCTCCTTCAATAAATTCAGTTTTATGCGGAGAAATTACACCCATAGCAACCATTAAAAATAACGGAACAAACCTAATTACAGAAGTTACATTTACATACGGACTAAACAATACAGAGTTAACTTATGTTTGGACAGGGGCTTTAAACTTTGAGGAAACAGCTACAATACCTTTACCTGCTATAAATACAACAGACTTTGGAAAATCATCTTTAAAAGTAGCCGCTACAATAACAAATGACACTTTTAACACAAACAACTCTAAAAACAGCACGTTATATATAAACAGAGACGGAAATGCTAATGTTGTAAATACTTTTGATAGTGAGGATGAGTACTTACTTACGTACAATGAATCTAGTGACGCATTATTATGGGAAAAAGGAGTTCCTACTGGCACTTTATTAAACACTGCCAGCTCTGGAGCCAATGTTTATGGCACTAATTTGGATGGCGACCACCCAAACAACACTAAAGCTTATTTAATTAGTAACTGCTACAATATAGCCAATATTGCAAATCCTGTGTTAAAGTTTAAAATGGCATATGAACTAGAAGAAAACTGGGATGTGGTTTATGTAGAATACTCTACAAACCAAGGTATAGATTGGAATGTTTTGGGCAACATTAATAGCCAACCAAACTGGTACAACAGTAACAGAACAAATGCAATATCTGGTGTTGCTGACGATTGCCAAAATTGCCCTGGTAAACAATGGACAGGCACCAATACAACCCTAACAGAATATAGCTACAACTTTAATACAAATGCAGCGTTAGGAGAACCAAATTTAAGCCTAGAAGAAAATATTATTTTCAGAATAGTTTTTCACTCAGACCCAGGAGTATCAGAAGAAGGTGTTATTATAGATGATTTTGTTCTAGAAGGCGAACAAGATGACGATGATGATGATAATGATGGCATTTTAGATGTAGACGACAACTGCCCTACTATTGCCAACGCAGACCAATTAGATACAGACGGAGATGGTATTGGTGATGTTTGCGACACAGATGACGATAATGATGGTATTTTAGATATAGATGACAATTGTGATTTAATTGCAAACCCAGACCAAGCAGATTTAGATAACGATAACGTAGGAGATGTTTGTGATAACGACAATGATAATGATGGTGTAATTGACAGTTTAGACTTGTGCCCTACAACGCCAGAAAACACTATTGTAAATGTAAATGGATGTGAAATATTTTCGTTACCATCTTCAAATTTTAGAATAAAAACAATTGCTAAAAGTTGTATATCTAGTAATAACGGAGCTGTTAATATTACAGCAGAAATGCCTTTAAATTATACGGCAACCATAAGCGGCAGTGTTAATAACTCTAAAACATTTACCAATGAAGTTTCTTTTAATGATTTAGCCTTAGGTAACTATACTATTTGTATTACTGTTGATGGCCAACCAGAATATCAAAATTGTTTTACAGTATCTATTTCAGAACCAGAACCACTAGCGGTAACAACTGCAGTAAACTCTGTTTCTAATAGTGTAACATTTAATTTAACTGGAGGTAAGGTCTATAACATCAACATAAATAATAAAACATATACCACTACTAAAAACGAAATTACCTTACCGTTAGATAAAATTGAAAATAAAATTAGTATAAAAACAGATAAAGACTGCCAAGGAATTTATGAAGAACGTATAATTTCTAGCACAGATATTTTTATTTACCCGAACCCAATTAAAGGTGGAGATTTAACCATAGAATTAAACAGACCAAATGTAACCCAAGTAGAACTTGCATTATACACTATAAATGGCACCAGAGTATACAAAAAAGATCATAAATTAAATAACGGTTTTATACAATTTAATGTAGACTCTTTATCTAGAGGTGTATATGTTTTAAATATAAAAACCCAACAAACTATACTTACTTATAAAATAATAAGAAAATAATATGAAAACATTATATAAATTTACTTGTATTAGTGCTTTAATTTTGGCCTCTTGCGGTGGCGGCGGAGATGATGGAGGAACAGATACGCCAGCACCCACTGCTGCCCCAAAACCAACAACATTAGTTTTTCCTGAAAATAACACCGAATGTAATGAAGGAACTATTGTAAGTGATAGACAAAGCTCTGTAGAATTTAGCTGGAGTGATGCTGCAGATACAGACAGTTATGAGATTAACATTAAAAATTTAAATACCGGTAATACTATAACAAAAACAGTTACCACTACTTTTAATGCTGTTATTATAGACCGCGGAACTCCTTACGAGTGGTTTGTAACATCTAAAGCGTCTGGCACTACAGAAACGGCAACTAGTGACGTCTGGAAATTTTACAACCAAGGTATTGGCACAGAAAATTACGCTCCTTTTCCTGCAGATGCAATTAACCCTACAAGAGGCGCTACTATTGCTACAACTAATGAAGTATCATTAAAATGGTCTGGTGAAGATGTAGATGATGATATAGTTGATTATGAAATATTATTTGGAACGGATAACACACCAACTACAAGTATAGGAGTAACTACAGAAACTACTATTAACACAAATGTTACAACCAATACTATTTATTATTGGAGAGTAATTACTAAAGACAATGAAGGCAACACTTCTAATTCGGAAATATTTGAATTTAAAGTGGAATAATAACGTTAACAGTAATGCACAAAAAAGCTCTTAGAAACTAATCTAAGAGCTTTTTTTATATGTCGACTAAAACAAATTGAAAGCCCAGATACCAGAATTAATAATCTGGGCTAATAATAAAACAAAGTAAATATTACTTATATACTATTGATTTTGATCTGCTGGAGTAATAGCGTCATTTAAATTAATTTCAGTTTCTGGAATCTGAAAAGTAAAACGAGCATCACCCGCAGGGATATTAAAGAAGGAAGATGGACTATTTGGATGTGTTGTACCTTCAAAATCACGAACAAGACCAACATTCCATCGTTTCATATCTAACAAACCAAATCCTTCTCCCCAAAGTTCTATACGTCTGTGCAACCTAATTTCCTCCATTAAACTATTACCTGAATTTGTTGAAAGCATATAAGCATTATCTCTGGTAGAAACCAAATCATATAATTCTTGTGCTGCACCAGCGTCATCTCCGTTAGAGGCTTTGGCTTCAGCAATAATTAAGTACATTTCTGCAACTCTCATATAAACATAATCTGCCTCAAAAAAAGTATCATCATAAAACTTATAATTATAAATTTGACCTTCTTTAGGCTGATCAATAAAACCGTTATCTGGCCCAAACCAATTGCTACGTACGTCTGTAGAAGATACTGCGTTATATAACCTTACATCTACAGTTCTGTGATGACCTAACTGACCTGTATAACCAGGTGTTACACCAATAGCGCTTTTTTGTACTGGTGAGTACGATTGTATTTGCGCAAAAAATGATGCATAGATTGATGATGTATCTCCATTTATATCTGCTCCCCATAACCACTCTGGGTTAGATATGTACTGAAAACCATCTAATAACTGATCTGCCGCTAAAGATCCGGCTGCTTTTGCTATTTCTGCAAATTGTATTGCTTTAGTATAATCTTTAGACAATAAATAAAAACGAGCCAAATAACCAGCTGCAATATTTTGATTGATAACAGTCTTATCTGGTCTTGTAAAACCCTCAAGACCATCATAACCTTCTTTTAAATCTGCCTCTATTTGGTCATAAACCTCCTGCACAGTTAACCTACCAAAACCTGGCCCGTTAACTAAATCTGCTGTTGGATCTATAATTGGTACACCAGCATCAGACATTGCAGGATTTCCTTTTTGGTAAATTTGTATCAGTTGCAAGTAAGCCAATCCTCTAACTACTTTTGATCTAGACAAAACATAGGTTAAATCTTGTGTTAATACAGACTCATCTAATCCACCAATAAGTGTAATAGTTTGGTTTGCTCCTTTAATTATTTCATAGTAATAATCCCAAATTGTATTAGTTTCTGTACCAGATTCTTGGGTTCTACCAATGTATTTATACAAATCATCATACCACCAGCCATTGTTAGAGTCTATCATATCATTAGACATAATATCCATCATTAAATCAATAGACTTTTGGCCATAATCGTTATGGTTACCCCCAGAGCCTGCTACGTTAAAGGTTCTCATATTATTTATTGTACCAGTATCAAAAGAACTTGCGGTAGACAATAAAGCTTCTGGCGACTCTTCAGCTAATTCTGCAATGGTTGCATCTGTAACTATGTTTTCTAAATCTGACTCTAAATAATCATCACTACAGCTAGCTGATATTGCTAACATTGTAGCTATTACTAATATTTTTTTCATTTTTTTACTTTTAAAAATTAACATTTAAACCTAACGTAAACGTTTTTAATGTTGCGTACCTTACAGAATTGTTACCTCCGGTAACACTTGCTCTAGGATCAAAACCTTGTATATCTGACGCTGTCCACAAAGCTAAGTTGTTACCCAAACCATAAATTCTAACTTTACTTAAACCTATTTTATTAGTAACATCTTGCGGTAAAGTATACCCAACAGACACATCGTTAAGACTAATGAAATCTGATTTTTGTAAAAATAAATCTGATACACTATAGTTTCTAGAGCCATCTATAACTCTTGGTAACTGCGCTGTTGTATTGTCATATGTCCAAGATTTATTAAAATCTCTATGAAAGTTTTCTCCAATACCACCGCCAAAGCCGTCGTTGTAAATTGCATCATAAGCATACCCTCCAAATTGGTAAGAAAGAGCAAAACTAAAATCTAGGTTTTTATATGTAAGTGATGATGTAAAACCACCATTAACATCTGGTAAAGCAGATTTTCCTAAACTAGTTTCTGACGCTACAGAGTAATCTTCGGTTTGGTTGTTTATAATTGGTGTTGTACCGTCTGCTTCAAATTCACTAGAAGTATACCAAATTGCATTACCATTTTCTGGGTTAACGCCAACAAAATCTCTAATGTAATAATCAAAAGCACTACTACCTTTTTCCCATCTGTATACAGTACCCGGATCTATAAATTCTCTTCCAGGAGCAAGTTTAGTTATCTCATTTTTATAATGAGTTGCATTTAAATCTACCGTCCAGTTTAAGTTTTTGTTTCTAATAATGTCATAAGAAATACTAGCTTCAAAACCTACATTTTGCATATCCATTACGTTTTCTGGTATAGATGGTAAACCAGAAGAGTTAGGTAAAGGTCTGTTAAAAATTAAATCTGTTATTTTACGTTCAAAATATTCCGACTCTATTCGAACCCTATTGTCAAACATATTAAGTTCAAAACCAACATTAAAATTGGTAGATGTCTCCCATTTTAAATCTCTGTTACCTAAAACTGTTTTATTTAAGTTAAACTCTTCACCATCTGTAGTTACATCCCACTGATCTAAGTAAGGTGCATAATTTCTAACAGCAGTATTGTCTGGGTAACCAACATAGTCATTACCCTGCTGGCCAATACTAGATTTAAGTTTAAGTTCAGAAATCCAATTTACATTATCCATAAAAGATTCTTTAGAAACTCTCCAAGCTAAACCAGCTCCCCAAAAGTTACCCCATCTATTTTCTTCTGCAAAAACAGAAGAACCATCTCTACGGAAACTACCATTTATGTAATATTTATTATCAAAGTCGTACAACATTCTCGCAAAAAAACCTTCTAAAAGGTATTCTGTAGGACCACCAGTTACATTACCTGCTCCATCATTTTCTGCAAATAAACTAGCTGAAATATCATTAGAGATAAACTGATTTTTTTTATTGGCATCTAAAAATTTAAAGTTGTAATCTGAGTTTTCATGCCCTAACAAAATATCTAGGTTATGATCTTCTCCTATCGTTTTTTTCCAACCTAATAATTGTTGATTAGTATAAGTAGTACCTCTACCAAACTGCTCTGATAATCTACCGTTTACATCTGCAGGAGATGCACTACCAACAATTTTATTGGTATAATTTGTGGTATTATAAAAAGCAAGATCTAAACCAAAATTATATGTAAATGTAAAATCTTTTAAAAAGTTAATTTCTGCAAAAGCCCTTGACGTTAAATTATCTCTTACAGATTTATTTACATTTAGTGTTTGTAGAGCGTGCGGATTAGAAAAACCATTAAATGGCCTACCAGCAGTTGCATTTGGAGATGTAACATCTGCCCAATCCCAAAGTGGATTTCCTTTGTCATCTAAAACCGTTTGCCCCGTAGCATGATCTACAGCAAAAACAGGATATATAGGCGCTATATTTCTAACCCAAGCAAAATTACCTGTAATATTATTAGTTAAAGTTCCTGTTTGCTCTCTGTTAGCATAATTAGCAGACATCCCCAATTTAATGTTATCACTCACTTGAGAGTTTACATTCATATTTAAAGTTAACCTTTTAAAACCGGTATTAATGTTATACCCAGTATTATCTTCATTACCTACAGAGAAAAAGTATTTCGCTTTTTCAGTACCTCCGGCAATACTTGCGTATAAAGACTGTATACCACTACCGTTGTTAAACAACTCATCTTCCCAATCTGATGTCCATAACTGGTTACCAGATCTTAATTTACCCGTTGTAGGGTCTATAACAGTTGTTCTATCACCTCCAAAAGGATTATAAACCAAGCCTTGTGCTCCATCAAATAAATTTGCAGAAGCATTTAAGCCAGCAGTAGCTTCATCTGTGCCATTCTCTACAATGTCATTACTTTTAAGCATTTTATGATAAGCCTCCAAATACTCACCAGCCCCATCCATAACATCATAATCTTTAACAGCTCTACTGGTAAAACTAGTTCTAACATCTAAGTTTACACTTACTTTACCCGCTTTACCTTTTTTTGTTGTTACAATAATAACACCATTAGCTCCTCTATTTCCATACAAAGCAGCAGCTGCAGCATCTTTTAAGAATGAAATAGACTCTATATCATTTGGGTTTAATGATGTAATAGACTCGTTGTAAGGAACACCGTCTACAACATATAAAGGCGCAGAAGATCCGTTTAAAGAACCTATACCCCTAAACCTAACTGTAGGTGCTGTACCAGGTTGTCCTGAGTTAGAAAAAATTTGAACACCAGAAACTTTACCAGTTAAACCTGTTACCGCATTACCAGATGCCACTTTAGCTATTTCTTCTGATTTAATTTCTGCTATAGACCCAGTAAGGGACTCTTTCTTTTGAGTACCATAAGCAGTTACCACAACTTCTTCTAGCGCTTCTGCATCTTCTTCCATTTGAAGATTAATTGTGCTTGAAGTCCCAACAGTTCTTTGTGTTGTTTTTTGACCAATATAACTGTAACGCAAAACCTGACCTACTTTTGCATTTATGGTATAGTTACCGTCAAAATCTGATTGCGTACCAGTTGTTGTACCAACAACCAGTACCGAAACACCAGGCAATGGTAAACCATTTTGGTCTGTTACATTACCTGTAATTGTTTTCTCTTGCGCATAAGAGAAACTCATTAACATCACCAGTAAGGGTGTTAAAATCCAAGTTACTTTTTTTCTCATTTAATTTAGTTTTGAGTTAGCTTTAGCTTTCCTTTAACCCCTTGTACTATTAAAAAATACTATTAACAATTTTTTAGCATTTTTAGATTTATAACAAGTAATTAAACTGGACTAAAAATTATTTAATTAAAATAGATACTTAGTAAATTCAGTGTCCTACAAAGAATTAGTACTACCCAAAAAACTTTTATAAATAAGAAAACAGCAACTTAAAAAGTATCTATAAAGCACTTTGTCGTATTAAAACTTTGTTAATTACATTAATTATTGAAAAAAATTGATTTTTGTTGCGTAAAAATTACTATAACAGCAACTTTCTTATCATATTCTTAATTTTACGCAGTTAAAACAGAAGAAATTTAATCATTGAAAAGTAAGACAAGACAGTGTTAATTTAACAAGTACAATTGTTCATGAAAACATTACAGATTAACAACCAACACCCTTTTACAGATAAATAAAACCATAAAAAAACCGCCAAGAGCAATTGCTCTTGGCGGTTAAATAAAATAAATGTTTAAATTTTAATTCTGAGAATTAATATTTGGATTAAATAAAATCTCTTCTTGAGGAATTTCATAAGTTAAACGCTCATCATCATGACTAAAAGAATCTCCTGAAAAGTCTAACCAGTTAGATCCTCTAGTTCTAGTTTCACGTCTTCTCTTCATAATAAAGTAAGATTGTCCTTCTGCAAATAACTCTAAACGCGCTTGTAAAGCAGCTTCCTCTGCTAAGGCAGGACCAGATAAACCATCAATATAAGAACTGTCATCTAATCTTAAATCTAATAAAGCTTTTAAACTAGTTCTTGCAGCTGCATCATTACCATTTTCTGCCGCAGCCTCTGCGTGTAATAAATACATTTCTGCTATTCTCATATAATGAGAATCTGAATCTATATTAGATTGCGGGCCAGAAAAGGCTGCAAAACCATTAAGCTCTGCTCCTTTATAGTAAAACTTACCAGTAGGTTGTAAACTTGCAGAAAACTGATTTAATCTGATATCATCATCTCTAAAATTAGCATGTAAATCTGCATCCATTCCTTTAGAGTTACCTACGGCAGCATAACTATAACTGTACACGTCCATAAAACCCCACCAAGAAAATAAAGATGCTAAACCTTGACCAGTTGGTGTAATATCAATACCCCACATAATACCAGGAATAGAGTTAATATCATTAAAACCACCTACTGCTCCACTTTCATCTGGCAATAAAGCAACTTCATCTGCAGTCATAATTGGATAATTTCCAGAGTTAACCACAAGTGCAGCATACTCTTCAGTTTTAGGCCAATTATTTAATGCTCCGTAAGTTTTTGCTAATAAACCTCTAACAATATCTTGGTTAATTTCAATTTTATCTTCTCTAACAAAACCTTCTAACAAAGTTTCTGCATCTGTTAAATCTTTTATAACCAAATCAAAAACCTCTTGCAAAGTAGATTTTGGCTGATCTATGTCTTCTGCACTAGTATAGATAGGAAGTACTTCTTGAGACATATTTGTAATATCATTTACAAAAACATGTGCTAAAAAGAAATAAGCGTACCCTCTAAGAGCTTTTGCTTGACCAACTGTATATCTAAGGTTTTCTGTTTCTGGCACTACGTCATTACCACCCGCACCATCTATAACTAAATTAGATAAGTTAATAATTCTGAAAAGAAATCTCCATGGTCTGTAATTATATTCAGAATCTGGGTCTACTGTAGCTGTTAACTCAGAAATTTGTGTTTGTCTGTTATAACTCTTACCTAAATGAGCCATATCTGCAGAAAACATATCTAACTGAATGTACTGTGTAGTAATACCAAAATCTTCCTGACTACCAGTACCACCACTACCTCTACGGTATAAGTTTTCATAAATACCTAGTAATGTAGCTTTAGATACATCTGGATTAATTTTAGAAGCCTCACTCACTTGTTCTTGTGATAAAGTTTCTGTTGGATATACCTCTAAAAAGTCTTCACTACATGAGCTCATAAATAACAAAGCTCCTGCATAAATTATTTTATTTATTGTTTTCATAATATTATAATTTTAAATTAACACCTAAAACAACTGTAGATAATGGATTATATCTGTAAATACTAGATCCACCAGTTATAGATGTAGATGGATTAAATCCTTGTCTTTTTGAGAAAAATGCAAGGTTATCACCTGTAATATAAAAGTCTAACTTTTTTAGACCTATTTGCTCACTAATATCATTTGGTAATGTATACCCTAATCTAACATTATTTAAAGCTAAGTAATCAGATTTTACTAAGAACCTTGTAGATGTAGCATTTTGCTGAATTTGAAATCTTGCATCTTGTCTTGGTATATCTGTAACATCACCAGGTTGCATCCAACGATCTCTAATATCTACGTGGAAGTTATTAGTACCTGCATAATCATTGTCCATTAAGTTTGCATAAGCAGTATCATAAGCATATCCTCCTAAAGAATAGTTAAACAAAGTACTTAAAGTAAAGTTACCGTAAGAAGCGTTTAACCTAAAAGAACCTGTAATGTCTGGAATTGCTGTTTTGTTGATAAACTTATCTGCAGCTTCAGAATATACCTCAGTAATATCTTGAACTATTGTTGCATCAGGATTATCATTCATATATGATGTTAAATTGGTAATAATCTCATCACCAGTTCCAAAAACACCATCTCCATCTAAGTCATTAAAACTACGCTCCCATTGTGCTGCACCAGTATCTACGTTAACACCTGCATAAACTGGCATATAATAGTCATATAATGAACGCCCAACTGTACGAGCATAATTTCCATCTATATCAAGCTTTTGTTGTTCACCTGTTGCAGGGTCAATAGGCATTGCCTGTAATTCATTTTTGAAAGTAGAACCATTAATTCCAAATGATAAATTAAATTTATCACTATCAACTATTTTAAAATCTAAATCAAATTCTACACCTGAATTTAATAATTCACCGTCATTAACAGATATTAAAGCATAACCTACTGAAGGGCCAACTCTTCTGTCAAAAAACATATCTGTAGTAGACTTTCTGTATGCTTCAATAGAACCATCAACAAAACCGCCAAGTTCAAATTCTACACCAACGTTAAACTGGTTAGAACTTTCCCAAGTAAGATCTGGATTACCTTTTGTAGCAAAAGCTAAAGAAATGTTATCATTTAAGTTATTAACAGAGTATAAGTTGTAACCAGGATAATAATTATTAGCAGTACCGTTTAATACACCAGAGTTACCTAGAACACCGTAACTAGCCTTTAATTTTAAAAAGTCTACAAACTTAGAGCCAGACATAAAATCTTCTTGAGAAACTACCCATGCACCACCAACAGAATAAAAATTACCCCATTTTTCATTTACAAATCTTGAAGAAGCATCTCTGTTAAAAGTAGCATTTAAAAAGTATTTGCTTGAAAAGTCTAAAGTTGCATTTGCTATATAACTTTCAGTTCTCTCATCTCTAGTGAAACCATCACTAGGTGCATTTACAACACCATTTGAAATATCTGTTCCAAAAGGAGTCACTAATTTAGAACGCTCAGCTTCTAAGTAATTAAACTCATAAGCAGTTGCTACGTGAGATACAAAAGCTGATAAGTTCATATTATTAAATGACTTGTTGTATCTAAGTCCTGTTCTAATAGTATAGTTTTTCACCTCAGATCTAGATCTGTTAATTACACCACCCTGACCTTTAGAAGGACTATAAAAAGGTTCATTTAAAAGAATATCATCACTCATAAAATATTGGTAAGAGAAATTATTCTCTAAATCTAAACCTTCTACTAATGTTATTTTTAAGTCATTAGTAAAGTTTACAGAGTTATCTTTTGACCTACTAATGTTAATTTGAGAATCTGCAACACCATTTGTAGCAAAACCAAAACCACGACCATCTTCTAAACCATAATCATACAAGAAACCACCATAAATTGGATCTTCTATTTTGTTTCCGTTTGCATCTCTTGTAAACAGAGGATATATTGTTGGTAAGTTATCAATCCACCAAAATTGAGAAGAAGAAGAACTTCCTGTCCCGTTGTTATTGGTTTCACTTTGAGCGTAGTTTAAAGAAGTATTCATTTTTATAAAGTCTCTAAACTTATTTGTTGCAGAAATACGAGCATTTAATCTTTGGTAATCTGTATTACTTGCATAACCTTGATCATCAATAAAACCAACTGATGTATAAACTGAAGAATTTTCACCAGTATTAGCTAATGATATGTTACCTTCTATTCTGTTAGCACTTTGAAAAGCAAAATCTTCCCAGTCTTCTGGCGTATATCTTCTAGTTACTCCTGGTCTAACCATTCCTGTAGCAGGGTCTATTAATTCAGAAACACCTTGAGCACCGCTATCACTAACATTCCACATATTGTAAACAGGTGAAATATCTGAAACATCTGCATTTGCACCTTCAAATAAATTTGCATTTGCATAATCTATTGCTGCTATTTCATCACCATTATTTTCTAATAAACCTCTCTGGTAAGTTCCTTCCCAAGCTATACCAATGTATTCCTCTGGAGATTCAATAGTTTCATATCTACCAATACCTTGGAAGTTAGCACCTGTTTTAATAGATACGTTAATTTCATTACCAGTATCTGAACCTCTTTTAGTTGTAATTACAATTACACCATTAGCTCCTCTTGCTCCATAAAGAGAGGTTGCAGAAGCATCTTTTAAAACTGTAACAGATTTAATATCATTTGGATTGATATCATTTAAACTACCTCTAAAAGGTGCATCATCTACAATATACAACGGACTTTGACTACCGTTTACTGAGCCAAAACCTCTAATTCTTACTGTAGAAGTACTACCAGGCTGACCTGAAGTATTAAATACAGAAACCCCAGCTGCTTCACCAGCTAAAGCCTGAGAAACGTTAGTAAATGATTTTTGAGAGATGTTCTCCCCTGCAACTACTTTTGCAGATCCTGCAAAAGAAGTTTTTGACACGTTACCAAAACCAGTAACTACTACTTCGTCTAAAGATTCGGCATCTTCAGCCATTTGCACATTAATTGTTGAGCTAGCACCAACTTTTCTGTCAGT
Source organism: Cellulophaga omnivescoria (assembly GCF_027915275.1). Lineage (NCBI taxonomy): Bacteria > Pseudomonadati > Bacteroidota > Flavobacteriia > Flavobacteriales > Flavobacteriaceae > Cellulophaga > Cellulophaga omnivescoria. Next base: position 772,243 of record NZ_CP115819.1, read on the forward strand.
GTTTTTTTGACCAATATAACTGTAACGCAATACCTGACCAACTTTTGCACTGATGGTGTAGTTACCATCAAAATCTGTTTCTGTTCCTGTAGAAGTCCCTACAATTAAAACAGTAACACCTGGTAACGGAAGACCATCCTGATCTGTAACGTTACCTGTAATTGTTTTCTCTTGTGCATAAGAGAAACTCATAAATAACACCAACAAGGGTGTTAAAATCCAAGTTACTTTTGTTCTCATTTATTTTAATTTTTGAGTTAGTACTTAGCAAAAATCTTAAATTTAAGTTAAAGAACCAAAGATAAAATGTTAATACGCAAATTTTATGTTAAAAACATTACATAATCGTCATATTATTAACCTTTTACGATTGCAAAAAAACATATAAAAATACACATTAAAATAACATTTGTTAATTTATACTGTACTAAAAATCATACAAATAAAAATATAATGGGTTGTATAAATTAATAACTCCACAAAACTTATTGTTTTGAGAAAAATAAAAATTATAAGATTAAAGCCTATTAACATTAATTAACATTAACAATCTAAAGACTACATATTTATGTTTTTAACAAAAAAAACCGTCAAGAGCAATAGCTCTTGACGGTTAAAATATAAAATGTAGAAAAGCTACTGCTTATCTATTAGCATTTACAGAGTTATCTATATTCTCATTGGCATCAATTTCTACCTGAGGAATTTTTAAATAAAATCTCTTATCATTTGGTTCTAAATTCTTTACAATTCTGTGATTAGGAGTTCTAACAATGCCTCTTTGTAGACGCTTGGCATCAAACCACTCAACACCAAACTCTCCATACATTTCTTTTCTTCTCTCTAAAAGAATTTCTTCCTCAAGAGCAGCACCTGTATTAGAGGACTTAACAGCCAATGGATCTCTATTACTTTGTAATTCAAATAACAAATCTTTAGCTCCTGTTTCATCTCCTTGTCTAAACTTAGCTTCTGCTTCAATTAAAATCATTTCCGCAGTTCTCATAATAACTATATCACTAGAGAAAGCAAACAAGAATTTTGTACTTGTAACCTTAGTATAATCAGTAGCTGTACCAACCTGAAAAGTATTACGAGCATCTGTTGCAGTAAACTCATTTGAAAAGTACTCATTAATATATACATTATTATATGCAGGTGTAATTGGATCTACAAAGGCAGATGGTGCATTATAGTAATAGTTAGATTGGTCACCTGTTTGAGGCATACCCCATATCCATTCTTTATTGCTAATATCATCAAAACCGTTTCCGTAAGTAGCAGGATCTAAAACCTCGTTAACATTACCTCCGTAAGCAGCAAAGGCAGCAGCTTCTGCACCACTCCAATTACCCATTGCTAAGTAAACTCTAGCCAATATACCATTAGCAACATTAACATTAACATAGGATTTCCCTAACCTTTCTTCTGTTAAAGAAGAAATTGCAACTTTTAAATCATCTACAATAAAATCATAAAGTTCACCTAAAGTCCCCATAGGTTTACCCTCTGTTGAAAGCTCAGTATAAATTGGAGGCGCAGGTAAATCTCTGTTAGCCTCTGTATAACCTTCTTGAAATTCTAATGCTAACTGAAAATAATAAAATGCTCTAAGTGCTTTTGCTTGTCCCGTAAGCTCTTGTTTATCAATTTCTGATAGTTCAGAAGTTTCTACTCCATTAATACACGCATTAATTTGGTTAATCATATAATAAGGAAATTCCCATGAAAAAGAAGTTCTACGGTAAGTAGGCTCTCTGTTATCATTATCATAGTCAAAACCCCACCATGAACGAGCATGAATTAAATCATTACCTTTTATTGTTCTTGCGAAATAAATAGAATTTACCCCTGCAGCATCAACACTTGTAAATTGGCGTCTAGCTCTTCTGGCAATTCCAGACAGAAAAGATTCTACACCTGTTCTAGACCCAAAAATTACACTTTCTGCAACTACTTCAGTTGGCTGTGGTTCATTCAAATAATCTTCTGAACAACCAACAAATACTAAAGAGCTTGTGCATAATAAGGATAGTATTCCTTTTTTTATAATATTCTTCATTTTCTTTAAATTTTATTAAAATTGTACATTAAGACCTAAACTAATTGTTTTTAACAAAGAAGATCTACTGTCTGTAGTACCTGCTAAACTTTGTTCAGGATCTATTCCTTTATGGCTTTGCCAAGTAAACAAGTTATCACCTCTTAAGTAAATTCTAACATTGTCTAAATATGCCTTTTTAGTAATATCTGACGGTAAAGTATATCCTAAAGTAATAGCTCTTAATCTCACATAATCATTATCAAATAAGAATCTTGTAGATGTTCCATTAAAGTCATTCTGAGAATTTAATAATAAAGGTACATCAGTAATGTCACCTGGTTGCGTCCATCTATTAGCTATATCAGGAGAAGCGGTGTAACCTGGTCTAGAAAAACCATCCATTAAACCAGCATATGAACTATCATAGACTTGCGCTCCAAAACTAAAATTAAATAACATATTAAAATCAAAACCTCCAACTTTTAAATCTGTTGTTAATCCTCCTGTTACATCTGGCAAAGAAGAACCTTGGTAATACCTTGTTGCCTCAGAGTAATCTTTTGTTGTTTCTCTTTCTCCAGTCGGGTTACCATCAACATCCAATACATCTTTATACCACATACCGTATCCATCTTCAGGATCTACTCCTGCCCAGTCCTGAATAAAGAAATCATATAAAGACTTTCCTTCTTTCCATTTTTTAGTACCAGTAATAAATTCATCCTGAGTTAGCTCTGTAATTTCATTTTTATTAATTGCAGCATTAACTCCTAAAGTCCAAGTAACCTTATTGTTTTGAATTAATCTTCCTGTTAAAGACATTTCGTAACCAGAGTTTTTAATTGACCCTACATTAGTAGTTATACCAGAGTTACCTGTAGAAATTGGTAATGGTTTAGTATATATTAAATCTATAGACTCCTTACTGTAGTATTCAAAGCTACCATCTAATCTATCATTAAGCAAAGAAAAATCTAAACCAACATTAAATAATGCCGAAGTTTCCCATGTTAAATTAGGATCTGTTACATCTCCTAGTAATACACCAGTGTTATCCAACTCATTGTTTCCTGTTTCAAAACCTTGTAAATAAGGAAAATATGACGAAGTACCATTATTACCTAACTCACCATAAGAAGCTCTTAACTTTAGTAGATTAATAGTACTACTACCTGCCAAAAAGTTCTCATCTGAAATTACCCAAGATCCACCAACAGAAAAGAAGTTACCCCATCTTGTATCTTCAGAAAATCTTGAAGAACCATCTCTACGGTATGAACCTTCTATAAAATATCTATCTTTATAGCTGTATGCTAAACGGCCTAAATATGATGTTAATCTATCTTCACTAATAAAGCCACTAACACCTTCTGGCAGCGTACTACCATTTAAAACTTTTACACCTGGTAAAAATCCAGTTCCTTGAGCACCTAGTGCATCAACTTTTAATTTATAGGCTTCAAAAATTGCATTTGCCTGTATACTATGATCTCCAAAAGTTTTATCATAGTTTAAAGAGTTGGTAAAGTTAAAAGTTGTAGTAATATCTCTATCTTGAGCTACACGCCCACCTACACTTGATGCAACACCTACATCGTAAGCATCATAACTATTACTATCAAATAAATAATTTTCGTAAGACAAATTCGTCTTAAAAGATAAATTATCAGAAAATTTAATTTTCGCAAAACCGTTTACTAGGGCATTAGTTCTTTTGTTAACATCATCATAATTGTATAACGAACCTACTGCATTTTCATTACCTAACAACGGTCTACTACCATTAACAGATTGACCTGGCGTAGAACCATAATCATATATTCTATTACCAGAATTATCTAAAACAAGACCTCCATTTTCATTTCTTCTATATAATGGATATATTGAAGACATACTGTATATCCATTGGTATGAACTTTGAAAAGTACTTCCTGATTGAGTAGGGAAATTTTGTTTTGATGTAGATAAAGATGTATTTAAACCAACTGTTAACCAATCTTTAACTTCGGTTTCTAAATTTAATCTAGTTGTAAACCTTTCAAAATCTGATTCTCTTACAGCCCCCTCTTGGTTTAAATAATTTGCAGATAAGAAAAACCTTGAAGATTCTCCACCTCCAGAAATACTTACAGTATATTCGTTACGTTGTGCTGCACTTCTTAACATTTCATCTTCCCAGTCTGTCTCCCATAACGAAGTAGCTCCTGGTACTAAATTACCATTTTGATCTACAGGCTGAGCAACATTATATGGATTGTACCCTAAATTAGAAATTAAACTTTGTGATGCATTAATACCTGCGTCTGTTGCAGACTGACCAGTTATGTATAAATTTTTATTTCTTTCTGCTTCCCAAGAATATCTCATCATATCATCATTACCAATACGGTCGTGTAATGCAACAGCCGGAGTAGAAAAACCAGACACAGCCGAAACTGTAATTTTAGAACCTGAATTGTATGACCCCTTTTTTGTGGTAATTAAAACAACACCATTTGCCGCCCTAGAACCATATAAAGCTGTAGATGATGCATCTTTAAGAATATTCATAGATTCTATTTGATCACCACTAATACTATTTATGTTTCCATTAAACGGAACCCCATCTACCACAATTAAAGGCTCTGCACTGGCATTAATAGAACCTATACCACGAATTCTAATAGTTGGATTAGAACCTGGCTGACCACCTGACGTAATTACATTAACACCAGCAACAGTACCTTGTATTGCACTTGTTATAGTTGTTAATTGTTGACTATCAATCATTTCCTCTCCTAATGAGGTTACAGAACCAACAATAGACTTCTTTTTTTGCGATCCATAAGCCACCACTACAACCTCATCCAATGCCTCAGCATCTTCATCCATTTGCAAACTTATAGTGTTTGATGAACCAACTTTTCTCTCAGTAGTTTTTTGCCCAACATAACTGTAACGCAATATTTGTCCTACACTTGCTTTGATAGTATAATTACCATCAAAATCTGTTTGAGTTCCTGTAGTTGTTCCTACAACTAATACAGTTACTCCAGGTAATGCCAAACCTTCATGATCTGTAACATTACCAGTAATTGTCTTCTCTTGCGCATAAGAGAAGCTCATTAACATCACCAATAAGGGTGTTAAAATCCAAGCTACCTTCGTTCTCATTTATTATTATTTTTTGAGTTAGTATCTAACAAAATTCCTAATTAAGAGTTAAGCTCACAAGAAATTATAGTTAACGAAAGCAGTAAATGTTAAAAATAAAAGAACTATTAAGCTTTTACTAAAATTAAGACACATAAAGCAACAAAACACCTTATTTTTTAACCAAAATAATGTGAAAAATTTAAATACAAAATGATTAATACTTAATACCAACTAGTAAAAACCTTACAAAAAAAAACATATGTATATACTAGATGACATAACAGTATATATATAATTAAATAGCGTTAACCCAAACAAGTTTTTATGACAACTAATTATTATCAGTAAAAGTTAAAGGTTCTTAAGTGTGAATTTTTTAACCGCACAGAACACAATACATTTAAATAAAAATTATACTTAGTTTTACATTCCAATTATCACTTTTTATGTTAAAATCTTACTACAAATTAATTAACGAGGCAGGAACTGATGAAGCGGGACGTGGTTGTTTAGCAGGACCTGTTACCGCTGCTGCAATTATTTTACCAGAGAATTTTAAAAACGACATATTAAACGACTCCAAATTGCTATCTGAAAAGAAAAGAGAACTTTTAAAACCTATTATAGAAGAACAAGCCATTTGTTTTGGAGTTACACATATTTACCCTAAAAAAATAGATGAAATAAACATTTTAAACGCGTCTATACTTGCTATGCATAAAAGCGTAGGTAAGCTAACTACCAAACCAGAGTTTATAATTGTTGATGGTAACCGTTTTAAACCTTATAAAAAAATTGAACACGAATGCATTATTAAAGGCGACTCAAAATTTTTGAGTATTGCAGCAGCCTCTGTATTAGCAAAAACGTACAGAGATGCATATATGGAAAAAATACACAAAGAATTTCCTATGTATAACTGGAAAAAAAATAAAGGTTACCCCACTAAAGAGCACAGAGAGGCTATTAGAGAATTTGGACTAACAAAATACCACCGTAAAAGCTTTAAACAATTACCAGAGCAATTAAAATTTCCGCTATAGGTAAATTAATTTAACTTTGTTATTATAAGTTGTAATTGTATGAAATTAAAAATTGTTATTGCGTTACTCATCATTTGCTGTTTTAGTTGTACTAGTAAACAACAAACTAAAACACATATTTTAGATTACTTACCTAACAACTCATCTGTAATTTTAAAAATAAACGATTACAATAGCCTTAGTAGTAACATTAAAAATAACCAGGTTTTAAATACTTTAATGAACTCTCATAAATTTAAAACTTTTAAGGAGGCTAGTAAAATTTTAAATCATTTACAACCAAACAACAAAGGTCTTTTAACTTTTAATACTAAAGATAGTATTATTAGCAGCTATTTATACATTACCAAAGATTCTGTTAACCTGCATAATCTTGATAGTTTATTTACCCACAGTACAAAAACCATAAACAACATTAATTATAAAGAGTATAAAATAGACAGTGTTTTATATTATACAGTTACTAAAAAACCGTTTACTATTTTTTCTTCAGATAAAGATTTAATTATAAGTACACTTAATAGCTCTAAAAGTGTAGACCCTAGTATTTATAAATTATATAATGCATCTAACAACAATAAAACTGCTACAATTTTCACCAATAAAAATAATGATTGGTTTTTAACAAATATTAGTAATAAAGACAGCCTAAGCATTAAACAAAATATAAATTGGGTTTCATTAGACATTAACACCAAACAAAATCAATTAAATTTAGCTGGGATTACCACAACTAATGACAGCCTTGTTAACTTTTTAAATTTATTTAAAAATACCAAAGCAGTAGCTAATAGAGCTCAAAATTATGCACCTCTACAAACGGAGGCTATAACATCATACACATTTACAAACTATACAACATTTGCAAAAAACAGATTAAAATATTTAGGTATAAAAACCAAAATTGACTCAATTTTTACTACGGTTGAAGAAATAGCTATAATTACAACAAATTCTAAAAAAGCAGTTTTACTACAAACCTTTGGCGCAGATAATATAGATGAATACCTAAGTACTTATAAAAAAGCTAACGACAAAGACAATCCTATAATTACATTAAATAGCAACACTATTTTAACATCTATTTTTAGCCCTTTAATACAGGAGTTTAGTACCAATTACTACACTATTTTAGGTAATGCTTTTATTTTTACTGAAGAAATTGAGACACTACAAGACATTATTAATAATTACAAATCAGGTACCACGTTTAATAAAACACCACTATACACATCTGCTACAGAAACTATGGCAAAACAATCTTCTGTTTTGCAAATTTCTAATTCTAAAAAACTTGAAGAACTTTTAAATTCTACCTTTTTAGAAAACAAAATTAAACTTGATTTAAATGATTATTTTTATGCAAACCAGCTTGTTGCAGATGCTAACTTTTACCACACTAATATAACAATTCAAAAAATTAATAAAGCAACTAAGGCTAACACTACTACTCCAATTTTTACTATACAATTAGATAATGATTTAGCCACAGAACCACAATTTGTAAAAAACCACAGAACCAATAAAAAAGAAATTATAGTACAGGATATAGAAAATAATTTATATCTAATTTCTACAGACGGAAAAGTATTGTGGAAAAAACAATTGGAAAGTAAAATACAAGGAAAGATAAAACAAGTAGACCTATACAAAAACGGTAGGCTGCAATTTGCTTTTACAACCAATAATCAGTTTTTAATTTTAGACAGAAACGGAGAATTAGTTGCCCCCTTCTCTATAACTTATGATGGTGGAAACTTGAACGAATTAGCCGTTTTTGACTATGAAAACAACAAAAATTACAGATTTGTTGTTACCCAAGGCAAAAAAGTATTTATGTACAATGCTAAAGCAGAAATTGTTACAGGTTTTAAATACACAGAAGCAAGCAGTTCTATAATAAAAAAACCACAGCACTTTGTTGTTGGCAATAAAGACTATCTGGTTTTTATGCATGAAGACGGCTCGCTTAAAATTTTAAACCGAGTTGGTAAGGTAAGAGTGAAAACAACTAATAAAATTGCATTTTCTAACAATGATGTAGTCTTGTTTAAAAATAAATTTACAGTTACAGATACTACTGCTGTTTTACACCAAATAACTACCAACGGTAAAACTTCTGCTTCTAAATTTAACCTTATTAAAGATCACGGTATAGATGCCACAACCAATACACTAGTATTAATGGACCAGAATACCATATCCATTAAAGGAAAAAAAGTAACTTTAGAGTTAGGTATGTACAGTAAACCAAAAATATTTTACATAAACAATAAAATATACGTTACCGTTACCGACTTACAGAACCAAAAAATATATTTGTTTGATAGCAAAGCAGAAGCCATACAAAACTTTCCGGTTTACGGAAGCTCATTAATTGACTTAGCCGATATAGACAATGATAAAAAGCTAGAACTGGTTGCTAAAGACTTAGACAACTCTATAATTGTGTATAAAATAAATTAATAGCCTATTTTAAAACCATTTCCGCTTCAAACAATGCTGTAAAATACTTTAGTAATTTCTCTTTTACTTCTGCTATATTTACTTCTTTTTTACCCAATTCAACGTTTAAAGAAGTCACTGCTTTATCTTTTATTCCACACGGAATCATAAGATCAAAATACCCTAAATCTGCATTTACATTTAAGGCAAAACCGTGCATTGTTACCCATCTACTAGCGCGCACACCCATTGCACAAATTTTACGAGCAAACGGTGTACCAACATCTAACCAAACTCCAGTTTCTCCTTCAGAACGTTCCGCTTTTAAACCATACTCTGCTAAGGTTAAAATTACCATTTCTTCTAACAGCCGTAAGTATTTGTGTATATCTGTAAAAAAGTTATCTAAATCTAATATTGGGTAACCAACTATTTGTCCAGGACCGTGATACGTAATATCTCCTCCTCTGTTAATTTTATAAAAAGTAGCGTTTTTTTTAGCCAATTGCTCTTCATCTATTAACAAATTAGCCATATCGCCACTTTTACCTAAAGTGTACACGTGCGGATGCTCTACAAACAAAAAGTGATTAGGTGTTTTTAAACCAGCATCTTCTCGCCTGTTTTTTATTTTTATATCTAAAGTTTCTTTAAAAAGATCTTCTTGGTAGTCCCAAGTTTCTTTATAATCCTTCTGTCCTAAATCTTGTAGAAATACTTCTTTATTCATTCTACAAAGATACAATTATCTGTCTGGATTATTCAATATTATAAGTGCCGCAATTGTGCCAGGCACCCAACCGCATAACCATAGTAAAAATACAATAACTATAGATCCGCATCCTTTACCTATAACAGACAAAGGCGGACATAAAATAGCCAATAAAACTCTCCAAAAACTCATTTATTATTATTTTGATTGATGTACTTATATGACGCTTCAAAACACTAATTGTTACTATTTTTCTTCAAATTTATTTCAAAACACTATTTAAGGTTTGTTTTTAGGTTGATAAACCAAATACTCATTAACCAAAAACAACATATTTAACACTAATGATTTACAACATACTAGCATCAAAATATAAAAATTTAAAAACCTTTATATGCTAATGTACTTTCTACTTTGATAGATTACCAGTTTGTAACTATATTTGCAGCCTTAATTATAGATATATGCAGCTTTCGGAACAAGAAATCATCAGAAGGGAAAAATTAGGCAAGCTAAGAGAAATGGGCATTAACCCATATCCGGCAGATTTATACCCAGTAAACACTACCTCTAAACAAGTTAAAGAAAATTTTGAAGAGGGTAAACAGGTGATTATTTCTGGTAGATTAATGTCTAGAAGAATTCAAGGTAAAGCTTCTTTTGCAGAGCTACAAGATGGCGAAGGTAGGGTACAAGTTTATTTTAACAGAGACGAAATTTGCCCTGGTGAGGATAAAACCCTGTATAATGATGTTTACAAAAAACTATTAGACATTGGAGATATTATTGGTATTGAAGGTGATTTATTTACTACACAAGTAGGTGAAAAAACAATAATGGTTAAAAAGTTTACATTACTTAGTAAATCTTTACGCCCATTGCCGTTACCAAAAGTAGATTCTGAAGGCAAAGTTTTTGATGAATTTAATGACCCAGAGTTACGTTACCGTCGTAGATATGCAGATTTAGTTGTAAATCCGCACGTTAAAGAGGTTTTTGTTAAGCGTACTAAGTTGTTTAACGCAATGCGTAGCTTTTTTAATGACGCTGGTTATTTTGAAGTAGAAACTCCAATTTTACAACCTATTCCTGGCGGTGCCGCTGCTAGGCCATTTATTACACACCACAACAGTTTAGATATTCCGTTGTATATGAGAATTGCTAACGAGCTTTATTTAAAGCGTTTAATTGTTGGTGGTTTTGATGGTGTTTATGAGTTTTCTAAAAACTTTAGAAACGAAGGAATGGACAAAACACATAACCCAGAGTTTACAGCTATGGAAATTTATGTGTCTTACAAAGATTATAATTGGATGATGGATTTTTGTGAGAAACTACTAGAACATTGTGCAATTGCTGTTAACGGTACAAGTGAAGCTACATTTGGCGAGCATAAAATTAATTTTAAAGCGCCTTATGCACGTGTAACAATGGCAGATTCTATTAAACATTTTACTGGTTTTGATATTACTGGTAAAACTGAAGCTGAAATTTTTGAAGCAGCTAAAGGTATGGGTATAGAGGTTGATGCCACAATGGGTAAAGGAAAACTTATTGATGAAATTTTTGGCGAAAAATGTGAAGGCAATTACATACAACCTACATTTATTACAGATTACCCAAAAGAAATGAGTCCGCTTTGTAAAGAGCATAGAGATAACCCAGAACTTACAGAGCGTTTTGAGCTTATGGTTTGTGGTAAAGAAATTGCAAATGCATACTCTGAGCTTAACGACCCAATAGACCAAAGAGAGCGCTTTGAGCACCAATTAAAGCTTGCCGCAAAAGGTGATGATGAAGCTACTGAGTTTATTGATGAGGACTTTTTACGTGCTTTAGAATACGGTATGCCACCTACATCTGGTATGGGAATAGGAATGGATAGGTTAATTATGTTTTTAACCAACAACCAATCTATACAAGAGGTATTGTTTTTTCCTCAAATGAAGCCAGAACGTAAAGCGGTTGCTTTAAGTGATGAAGGTAAAGCTGTTTTAGCTCTTTTAAAAAAGGCTGAAAAACTACCATTAAATGAATTAAAATCTAATTCTGGTTTAAGTAATAAAAAATGGGATAAAACTATTAAAGAATTAACAAAAAATGGTGTTGCTAAAGTGAATAAAACTGATGATGGTTTGTTTGTAGAAATAGCGTAAAATCCATTTACCAATAAATTTAAAACAGCGTTACTATTAAGTAACGCTGTTTTTGGTTAAAAGATAACCATCATCAAAACAAATAAGTTTGTTTGTTTTAATTTTTAAGTACTGTTAAATTAATCTTCATTTTTATCATTACGGTCTATGTACTGCACATCTCTTGTGTTTTTTTGCACCGCAATTGCAGAAAATAAACTCAATAAAAAAGACATACCGTAAAATCCTTTTTCACTCAACAACAAATCTGCATTCCACAAACCTACTATTAACAACACTATAGATGCTACCGCTGCAAACCAGCTAATACCGTAATAAATATCTGTCACAGGTACATCCTCTAACCTATCTCTCACTGCTTTTTGTACAGATATTACAGAGAATAATCCAAAAAGTAAAATTGTAAAGTAGTATCCTTTTTCATTTAATAACATATCTGCGTTCCATAAACCAATACAAAACGCTGCCATACCCACAAATAAAGATGTCCAAGCAGCACCTATAAATGCCGGAGTTGGTTTTTGATCATACACTTTTTTACTTTTCTTCTTTTTTGATTTCAATTCTTTGTCTAACGAAACATTTGTTTGATAATCCATAATTTTTGTGTTTTGATTACGGTACAAATATGTAACGATTTAAAACCTACAACAACACAACTTACACAAATAACTGACGATATATTTTATACAAAATAAATTAAATAGCCTATATTTATATGAAAAAATAAATTTTTAATGACGATTAAATGACTGATTTAAATGTAATAATAAGCACACTTACCACTGAAGAACAGCAACAGTTTGCACTTTTTTTAAAGAAAAAAAACAAACGAAATGATACTAAAAACATTCAGCTTTTTAAATTATTACAGCAGAACAATTTATCTTCTACAGAAATTTGTAACCATTTATATAGTAATAAAAAAAATGCTTACCACGCATTAAGAAAACGTTTATACAATTCTTTAATAGATTTTATAGCTAATATTAATCTGGAAGAAGAAAACTCTGTTGATATGCAAGTCATTAAATACATATTAGCATCAAGATCTTTTCTGCATAATAAACAGTACAAGGTGGCTTATAAAATTTTAACTAAAGCAGAAACACTAGCAAAATCTCATTATCTATTTTCTATTTTAAACGAAATTTATCACACTAAAATTCAGTATGCCTATGCTAACCCAGATAGCAACATTACTGTTCTCATTAATAAATTTAAAGAAAACCAGAAAAACCTGTTTATAGAAGATCAATTAAATATTGTGTACGCCAAAATGCGCAAAACACTAAATAATATAACCTATAAAGGAGATGTAATAGATATTGAAACTTTACTAAAAAAAACACTAGAGGAGCACCATATTTCGGTTAACGAGTCAATGTCTTTTAAATCGTTATACCAATTAATAACACTGGTAAGTATACCTGCCTTTGTTACCAATGACTATTTAAAAACAGAACCCTTTATAATAAAAACCTACGCTATTTTAAAAACACATAAAAGCGCCAGCAAACAACTGTATTACCATATAGAAGTATTGTATTTAATTGCCAACACATTATTTAGAAATAAAAAGTTTAACGACTCACTTCACTATCTAAAGCTAATGGAAACGCAAATGTTAGCAAACAACAAAAAATATTACAATTCTTTTAAATTAAAACATCAATTTTTACTTGCTTTAAACACTAACTACAGCAGCCAACAAGAAAAGGCTATTGGTATTTTAGAAAAACACATAAACACTAAACACGCAGATACAGACTCTTTACTTAAAATCTACTTAGCCTTAAGTATGTTTTACATACAAGCCCAAAGATTTAAAGATGCTCACCATATATTTTCTAAATTTTACCATACAGATAACTATTACGAAAGTAAAGCGGGAAAAGATTGGGTTATAAAAAAGAATTTAATTGAGATTATTTTACATACAGAGTTAAATAATATTAACCTTGTAGAGTCTAAATTACGAAGCTTTAAAAGAAATTATTTTACATACCTAAAACTAATAAAACAACAAAAAGCAATTACCTATTTATCTTTTGTAGAGCTATATTATAAGGACCCAAGTTTTATTACTACAACTAAATTTAAAGACAAAGTAGAAAACTCTTTTGAGTGGGTAGGAAAAGAAAAAGAAGACATTTTTGTAATGAGTTTTTATGCCTGGTTAAAAAGTAAAATGGAAAACAAACCACTTTACCTAACCACATTAGAGCTAGTGCAATTAGCTAAAGAAAATTAATTACAGTTTTTAGCTTATGTAAATTTCTTTTCTTTCTGGTTTGCTCTCAAATTCTATATTTGTATAATTATAAGCATTATATATTATGGCAATAAGCAAAAAAATTGGACTAGTAGCTGGGCCTCTAGTTTTTTTATGCATTATACTACTACCCACAACAATACTATCTACAAATGCAGATGCTGTTATAGCAATAGCTCTATGGATGGTTATTTGGTGGATAACGGAAGCTGTATCTATTTCTGTTACCGCACTACTACCTTTAATTTTGTTTCCTATATTAAAAATAATGCCTTTAAATACAGTAGGCGCTAACTATGGTAATAAAATTATTTTTTTATTTTTTGGTGGTTTTATTTTAGCACTTGCCCTAGAAAAAGTGAACTTACACAAACGTATAGCTTTAAACATTATAAAAATTACTGGCACTACCCCCAACAAAGTAGTATTAGGTTTTATTATTGCTACTGCAACCTTAAGTATGTGGATTAGTAACACTGCAAGTACAGTTGTAATGCTACCAATAGCTGTGTCGGTAATAAAATTATTAGTTAATGATAAAGATGGTTTTACAAAAAGTGACAAAAATTTTGCTCTTAGTGTAATGCTAGGTATTGCTTTTTCTGCAAACGCTGGTGGTATTGCTACCATTATTGGCACACCTCCAAATTCAGTTTTAATTGGCTTATTAGAAGAGCAATACAATATAGAAATATCATTTTTAAAGTGGATGATAATTGGCTTGCCATTTTCAATTGCATTACTAACTGTTATCTACTTTGTGCTTGTAAAATGGATGTTTCCTAATAAGCAACTTGAGTTTTCTGCCTCTAAGGACGTTATTAATTTAGAATTAAAAAAACTTGGGCCAACTAGTAAAAAAGAAAAAATGGTATTGGTAATTTTTGCCATTACTGTGTTCTTATGGATTTTTAGAACCCTAATAAATTCTATTTTTCCAAAACTAGGCTTATCAGATACTGTAATTAGTATGATAGCTGCAGTATCTTTATTTGCTGTGCCTTATAACTTAAAAAAAGGAGATTTTATCTTAAAATGGAAAGACACAGAAAAGTTAGCTTGGGGAATATTAGTACTTTTTGGCGGAGGCTTAGCATTAGCAAATGGTATGGCTACAACAGGTATAGTTACTACTGTTACCGAAACTATATCTAACAGTAATATAAACATCTTTTTTACGGTATCACTATTAATATTGCTAATGTTGTTTATGACAGAGCTTATGAGCAACGTTGCTTTAATAACTGTTTTAGCTCCTATTGTTGCTGGTATTGCAATTGGTTTAAACATACCAATGCTACATATACTTATACCTGTTACAATGGCTAGTAGCTGTGCTTTTATGCTCCCTATGGCTACACCACCAAACGCAATTGTATTTGCAAGCGGATATATTAAAGTAAAACAAATGGCAAGAGTTGGTGTAATTTTAAACTTAATAGCCGTAGGCTTATTAATAGTACTTTATCAATTTATTCTACCACTACTCTTTTAAAAAACAGAATAGCCTCTGCAAAGCAAAGGCTATTCAATCGACTAATTCAATCTTTCAAAGAGATTCCAAAATTCCTTTTTGATGTTGATTGTTATATAAATAGACGAAAAAATTCTTTAAAAGTTACAACAAACACAAAATTTTAACATATTTATAATTAAATCGTAATTTAATTAACAAATGTTAAGTTGTGTTAATAAAATACACAACCACCTAATTACCAATACATTAGTATTTCCACCTAAAAGACATACACTATGTATTGTTATGATATTATTAACATAGAATTAGGATTTTTTTGCAGTTATTTGTTTTTATTCAAATAAATTAACTCAAACTAACAATGATTAAAAGTTTACTCACCAAACTTCTATTGGTTGTTTTTCTAGTTGGCTCATTAACCAATTTAGAAGCTCAGTCTAAAAAGAAGAACAAGAAAAGCAAAAAAAATGCTAAAACTGAGGCTCCTGCCCCAAAACCAAAAAAGGGAGCAATACAACCTTACAATAAGGTAATTACAAAAGAGGCTAAAACAGACACTGGTCTTTTTAACGTACATACTGTAGACGACAAACGTTATTATGAAATTCCAGATTCTTTGTTTAACAAAGAAATGTTAATGGTAAGCAGAATAGCAAAAACAGCAACCGGATTAGGTTTTGGTGGCGGAAAAATTAACACACAAATGCTTCGTTGGGAGAAAAAGGACAAAAAAGTTCTTCTTCGTATTATGTCTACAAACATTGTTGCAGATGAAAAACTACCTGTTCATGAAGCCGTTATGAACTCTAATTTAGAGCCAGTTTTATATTCTTTTGATATTAAAGCTTTAAAAAAAGACTCTATTAACCCAGCTACTGTAATAGAAATTAATGATTTTTTTCAGAAAGATGTAAAAACTTTAGGCCTGCCAGAACGCAACAGAAAACAATATAAAGTTAGTCGTTTAGATGATAGCAGAAGCTATATTGAAAGTGTTAAAAGTTACCCTCTAAATATTGAAGCAAGACACGTAAAAACTTACTTTGCAGGTAATCCACCATCTAACTCTGCTCTAGGATCTATAACTATAGAAATTAATAACTCTATGATTTTGCTTCCTAAAAACCCTATGAAAAGACGTTACTTTGACGAACGTGTTGGTTGGTTTGCCCGTAGCCAAGTAGATTATGGTTTAGATGCACAAAAAAGTAAATCTGTTACCTATTTAGATCGTTGGAGATTAGAAGTTAAAGATGAAGATGTAGAAAAGTTTAAAAGAGGTGAACTTGTAGAACCTAAAAAGCAAATAGTTTATTACATAGACAGAGCTACACCAGAAGAATGGGTACCTTTTATTAAGCAAGGTATAGAAGATTGGCAAGTTGCTTTTGAAGCTGCAGGCTTTAAAAATGCAATTGTAGCAAAAACACCTCCTACACCAGAAGAAGATCCAGAATGGTCTGCAGAAGATGTTAGATATTCTGTTGTTAGGTATTTAGCTTCTCCTATTCCAAACGCAAATGGCCCTCACGTAAGTGACCCTAGAACTGGAGAAATTTTAGAGTCTGATATTAACTGGTACCACAATGTAATGACTTTATTACGTAACTGGTTCTTTGTACAAACAGCAGCTATTAACCCAGATGCTAGAGGCGTTGAGTTTAAAACTGAAGTTATGGGTAGATTAATACGTTTTGTATCTTCTCATGAAGTTGGCCATACCTTAGGCTTACCTCATAATATGGGAAGTAGTGTTGCATACCCTGTAGACTCTTTACGCTCTGCTTCTTTTACTAAAAAATATGGTACAGCACCATCTATTATGGATTATGCTCGTTTTAACTACGTAGCACAGCCTGGTGATGAAGGTGTTGCATTAATGCCTAACATTGGTGTTTATGATAAATATTCTATTAGCTGGGGTTACCGTCCTATTTTAGATAAATCTGCTAAGGAAGAAAAGAAAACTTTAGATAGCTGGATTTTAAAGCACGCTGGTGATCCTCTTTACCGTTTTGGAAAACAACAATTTGGTGTAATAGACCCAAGCTCACAAACCGAAGATTTAGGTGATGATGCTATGAAAGCTAGTGACTATGGTATTGCTAACTTAAAAAGAATTGTTCCTAACTTAATTAATTGGACAGCTGAAGATGGTAAGTCTTATGATGATTTAGATGAGTTATACGGACAAGTTTTAGGGCAATACAACAGGTATATGGGGCACGTATCTAACAATGTTGGTGGTGTTTATGAAAACTACAAAACATACGACCAAGAAGGTGCTGTATACACACACGTACCAAAAGAAAAACAAAAAAGAGCAGTTACCTTTTTGCACAAACAATTGTTTGCTACACCTACTTGGCTGTTAGACAACAACATTTTAAACAAAATTGAAAATGCTGGTGCTGTAGAGCGTATTAGAAGTACACAATCTAGAACATTAAACAACCTATTAGACACTGGTAGAATGGCTCGTATGATAGAGAACGAAGCTTTAAATGGCTCTAAAGCTTACAACCTAACTACAATGATGGCAGATGTTAGAAAAGGTATTTGGAAAGAGTTAAGCTCAGGAAGATCTATAGACACGTACAGACGTAACTTACAACGTGCATATATAGACCGTATGGAATATTTGATGACTAGCGACCCAAAATCTGCTACAGGTAGAGCAGCTAGGTATGGTACAGCCATAAATGTTAGCCAGTCTGATATTAGAGCCGTGGTTAGAGCAGAGTTGCAAACATTACAACGTTCTGTAAAATCTGCAGCTTCAAATTCTAACGGAATTAGAAGAGCTCACTTAAAAGATATTCAAGAGAGAATAGATGCTATTTTAGATCCTAAATAAGAAAAATTAACTTGGATTAAAGGCTGCAACTTTACTATGTTGCAGCCTTTTTATATGCAATTCACTTCATTACAGCTCACTACATATTTTTACATTTACACAACAATTAAATTACATACAGCACTTAAAATCATAAATAAAAATGCATTTCATCTATAAAATAATGCATTTTATCTTGTTAATTCAATTTTTTTAATATATTGCAGAGAACAAACAACAAAAAACAAGTGTTTCACCACTTAAAAGTGGTTGTTACGCAACAAGAGTTACAATTAATTAATTAACCTAGGTATCTTTGATATAGAACCGATATAAAAACCCCAAATCTTATGTCATATAAATTAAAAAGCTTAGCATATTTTTCTTGTTTAGTAGTTGCAATTTTTGCTTATGTACAGGTTGATAACGAAAACGTTTTAGAGGAAAATAAAAGTACCGTAGAACTTCATGAAATGGAAGACAACACAAACAGTAACAACTTAATTGTACAGTTATCTGAAGAAGAGTAAACGTATATATTTTATACAAAAAAAAGTCTAAGACCTTAAGGTTTTAGACTTTTTTTATGCCCTATATTTTATGTTAAAGTGTAGCCAAAATAGAAGTTCTAATTAAACTATTTTAAAAAATGATGGTCAAAATACCAAACAATAAAAAATAGTAATATGAAAAAAATAACTTTTATAATGGTTTTAATGCTAGGCGTTTTAACTATATCTGCCCAAGAAACACAGAAAGATTCTAAAGATGCAAAACACAAAATGCACAAGAGAAAAGATGGCAAAAGAGCTATGCACAGAATGGCAAAATTTACTCCAGAACAGAGAGCCATTTTACAGACTAAAAAAATGACACTTGCTTTAAATTTATCAGAAGATCAACAATCTAAAATTGAAAAGCTAAATTTAAAAAATGCTAAAATGTTTCAACAAAAAATTGAAGAAAGAAAAGCAAATAAAGGTGTTGATAAAAAATTAACTTCTGAAGAAAGGTTTGCAATGGAAAATGAAAAATTAGACCATCAAATAGCTCAAAAGAAAGCTTTGGAGAAGATTTTATCTAAAGACCAATATGCACAATGGAGTAAAATGCAAAAAAGAAGAACTCATTCTCCTGAAAAAAGAAAAATGCACAGGAGACAAATGATGATAAAAAAGAATAAGACCATGAAGTCTTAAAACAAAAAAGGAGCCATAAATGGCTCCTTTTTTTGTACTATCATTTTTTTTACAACTCTAAATCTTCAAGAGCAGCAATGGTATCATCTAAATCTTTGTATGATAATGCATCATTTAAAAAATAACTTTCAAAAGCACTTGGTGGTAAATACACGCCTTTGCTTAACATTCCGTGAAAATACTTTTTAAATGTATCGTTATTTCCTTTTGCCGAAGAGGCAAAATCTACAACAGGCTCATCAGTAAAATGAACAGAAATCATACTTCCAAACCTATTTATTTGGTATGCAATTCCTTTTTTATCTAAAGCCTTTTGTAAGCCGTTGTGCAAATACTCTGTTTTATCTGCTAAACTTCTAAATATATCTGGATTGTTATTTAACTCTGTTAACATAGCCAAACCGGCACTCATTGCTAAAGGATTACCACTTAATGTTCCTGCCTGGTAAACAGGACCATTTGGCGCTAAATAATCCATAATTTCATTACGAGCTGCAAAAGCACCAACAGGTAAACCACCTCCAATAACTTTTCCAAACGTTACAATATCAGCATCTATACCTAAAATTTCTTGTGCCCCACCTCTTCCTAAACGAAAGCCAGTCATAACCTCATCAAAAATTAACAAAATACCTTCTTTTGTACACAGCTCTCTTAAACCTGTAATAAATTCTTTAGACGGTATTATACAGCCCATATTACCTGCAACAGGCTCTATTATAATGGCTGCTATTTCTCCTTTATTTGCCTCTACTAATGACGTTACATTTGCTAAGTCATTATAATTAGCCAACAATGTATCTTTGGCTGTACCTTTGGTAACACCCGGACTATTAGGACTACCAAAAGTTACCGCTCCACTACCTGCTTGTATTAAAAACGAATCTGAATGGCCGTGATAACAACCTGCAAATTTTATAATTTTATCTTTTCCTGTAAAACCTCTTGCCAAACGGACAGCACTCATACAAGCCTCCGTACCACTGTTTACAAATCTAATTTTATCAATATTAGGCACCATAGAAACTGCCAGTTTAGCTAGTTCTGTTTCTATTTCTGTAGGCATCCCAAAAGACGTTCCTTTTTTTGCTTTTTCTATTACCGCGTTAATTACAGGATCATAAGCATGACCTAAAATTAATGGTCCCCAAGATGCTATATAATCTATAATTCTATTACCATCTTCATCATATAAATAAGCTCCTTTAGCTTCTTTAACAAAAATAGGTTCTCCTCCAACGGCATTAAATGCTCTTACAGGAGAATTAACGCCTCCTGGAATATATTTTTTTGCTTCAGTAAAAAGGGCACTGCTTCTTTTATAAATCATTTTTAAGATTTAATTTTTAGTATATTTTACAATAAGTTCTTGACCTATACGTAGGTTAGTGTTTTTTAAATTGTTTAGCTCCATTAATTCTGGCACACCCATAAAATACATTTTAGATATTGCATACAGTGTTTCACCTGCCTCTACCCTATGTTTTTTTACTACATACTCTTTGGGAGATTTAGGCACTGCTTTATGCTTACCATCAAATTTATGAAGATTGTATTTTTCTATTAAGTAAATTAATTTTTGTGGGTATTTAGGATCTGTAGCATAACCTGCCTTGCGCAAACCTTTTGCCCATCCTTTATAATCATTAACGTGTAAATCAAACAAAGAAGAATACCTACCTCTGGTTGTTAAAAACAAACTATGATCTCTAAAAGAGTACATTGGATGATTATATTTTCTAAAACACTCTCCTTTTTCATCATCATCATGATAATCAAAATCTCCTTCCCAACCCGTATGGCATTTAATACCAAAATGATTGTTGGTTTTACGAGCCAATTCTCCTTTACCAGAACCACTTTCTAAAATACCCTGTGCTATTGTAATGCTTGCTGGTATACCGTAAACTTTCATTTCATCTTGTGCTATTGCAGCAAATGTATTTATGTAATCTTCTGTATTTTCTATGGCAAAACTTACAAAATGCCCTTCATCTTTTGGCAAAGCATAAGGAGCATTAGCCTTATTGGTATTATTTTTTGGCGAAATCGTAGATACTTTTTTATGTGATTGTCTGGTCACGCTTCTTTTTGATTTACAACTAGTGTAAGAAACAAGTAGTACTAACAAGAATGTCTTATAAACTAATTTTAAACTATTTTTAGGTGTATTTTTATTCATTTATAAGTGGTAATTTTTTCTTTACTAATAAACTATTCATTCCTTTTATACCTTGTAATCCTCCTGTGTGTATTGCCACAATTTTAGTGTCAGGTGCAAAATAATTCTTTTGTACCAGATCTAAAATACCAAAAAGCATTTTACCTGTATATACAGGGTCTAAAGGTATATTGGTTGTTACTTTAAAAGAGTTTATAAAATTTATTAATTCTGATGTTACCTTGGCATAACCTCCAAAATTATAGCTATTTATAAGCTCCCAATTTGTATTGTTGGCAAATTTACAAATATCTTCTTTTAAAAAATCACCTTTTAACGCAGGAAAACCCAAAACTCTTTGGCTTGCATTACTTGCATTTATAATACCAGCTATAGTACCTCCAGTACCAACAGCACTACAAATTACGTTAAACATAGTATCTTTTGGAGTTAAAATTTCTTCACAACCTTGTACAGCCAACTCATTGGCACCACCTTCTGGCAAAATAAAACTATTAGGAAACTCTAGTTGTAAACTGGCTAAAAATTCTGTTGTATTTTTTTCTCTATAAGTTTGTCTGCTTACAAACTTAAACTCCATTCCGTTTTCTTTAGCAAATGCTAAGGTTGGATTTTGTTGCCACTTATCTGCAAGCTCCTCACCTCTAATAACACCAACGGTTTTAATACCGTTTTCTTTTCCTGCATAGGCCGTTGCTGCAATATGGTTAGAGAATGCACCGCCAAAGGTTACTATAGTTTGTGCTTTTACTTGCTTAACGTGCTGTAAATTGTACTTTAATTTTCTAAATTTATTTCCAGAGATAAAAGGATGTAGCATATCTTCTCTTTTAATATAGAGTGATATCTTTTTTTCTGATAAAATGGGTAAATCTACTTGCTGATTTAAAACTTTCACGTTTTATAATTTTCAGCGCCAAAGATATTTAATAAAACTGAAGGGTTTACGTTCATTTAAATAATTAGGATTATCTTCATTAAAATAAGCCTCACGCTCAAAACTAATATTTTGATACGCCTTGTAGCTATCCCAATAAAATAAACAACGTATTACAAACTCTAACAAATACACTACATAAAAAGGTAAAACTAAAAGTTCTAGCTGTTGCCTTAAGTGTATTTTTTCGTGATTAATTAAAGAGTCATCATCCCTTAGCGCATCACTCTTTAAAATTATAAAAGGCCATAAAGATAGGCCTACATAATTTTTTCTAAAGAAGAGTTTTGAAACTAAAATCATACGTACTTAATTAATTAACAATGTCAAATTTAACAACTTAGTACAGAAACTATACCATTTTTAAGACTTAAAACGATTAAAAACTATAAAACACCGACTACCAACTATTTTAACTTTTAACAACCAAGTATTTATGTTCTTAACATAAAACTCGTAATTTTACAAGTATGAAAAAAATTCTTCAACCCATAGAAGGCGACTATTATTTATCTGAAGAAGGTTACAGAGTATTTACAGAGCAATACCATAAAAGAAGAGGTTATTGCTGTGAAAGTGGCTGTAGACATTGCCCATATGGCTATAACGCCAAAACAAACAGCAGAAAAAAATCTTAAAATTTGCTCAAAAACAAGTAATTACAAAGTAACGGCACAATTTTTGTGTTATTAATACTAAACTAAAACATCAAAAAATATGAAAGCATTAAAAATGGCATTAGCACCAATATTTGCGTTGGTACTTTTTAGTTCCTGTTCCTCTGTACGCGTTTTATCTGACTATGATAAAGAAGCAAACTTTACTACTTATAAAACGTACGCTTTTTACAAAACTGGTATAGATAAGGCACAAATATCCGACTTAGACAAGAAAAGAATTTTAAAGGCTATTGATGCCGAAATGAGCTCTAGAGGTTTTGTAAAATCTAGTAATCCAGATATTTTAGTTAGTATTTTCACAAAAGAAAAAGAACGTGTAGATATTTACAATAATTACTGGGGCGGTGGCTTTGGTTGGGGTTGGAATCCTTACTATTTTGGTAATGGATTTAATAGAAGTAATGTTTCTACCAGCACAGAAGGATCTTTATATATAGACCTAATAGATGCAAAAAATAAAGAACTTGTTTGGCAAGGACGAGGTATTGGCTCTTTAAACAATATTAATAGTGTAGAAAAGAAGGAACAACGCATTAAAGAATTTGTCTCTCAAATACTAGAAGCTTATCCTCCGGCAATTGCATCTAACTAAAAAATAATAACCGCTAATATTAGCGGTTTTTTTTTGCTTTTATCTTTAGTTTTTTACTTGTTACGCATACTAATTTTAGACCAAATTAAACCTTACATTATTTTCCAATTTTGTATCTTTATTGCCTATTAGTAAATACCTAACATAACGTGCAATGTCTTACACAAGCAATTATATATTAGATAAACTACCAACGCATTTAAAGCAATACATAAAACCGCAAAATTATGAGGAGTACACTCCAATTAACCAAGCTGTTTGGCGTTACGTTATGCGTAAAAATGTAGATTATTTAAGCAAAGTTGCACATACATCTTACTTAGAGGGTTTAAAAAAGACAGGCATTTCTATAGAAAACATTCCTAATATGTACGGTATGAACCGTATTTTACAAGAAATAGGATGGGCTGCTGTAGCTGTAGATGGTTTTATACCACCTTCTGCTTTTATGGAGTTTCAAGCATATAATGTATTAGTTATTGCATCAGACATAAGACAATTAGAAAATATTGAATACACACCTGCACCAGACATTATCCATGAAGGTGCTGGGCACGCTCCTATTATAGCAAATCCTGAATATGCAGAGTATTTAAGACGATTTGGAGAAATAGGCTGCAAAGCAATATCTAGCGGAAAAGATTATGAATTGTATGAAGCTGTTAGGCATTTATCTATTATAAAAGAGGCTGCTGATTCTGATGAAAAAGAAATAGAAAAAGCAGAAAAACACGTTGAAGACTTGCAACAAAATATGGGAGAACCTAGTGAAATGGCGTTAATTCGTAATTTACATTGGTGGACTGTAGAGTACGGATTAATTGGCACCACCGATAATCCTAAAATTTATGGCGCAGGTTTACTATCTTCTATAGGAGAAAGCGCTTGGTGTATGACAGACCAAGTTAAAAAATTAGATTACTCTATTGAGGCTGCACACAAATCTTTTGATATTACGCAACCTCAACCTCAGCTTTTTGTAACACCAGACTTTGCTTTTTTAAGTCAGGTTTTAGAAGAATTTGCAAACACTATGGCTTTACGCACTGGTGGTTTAGATGGTGTAAACAAACTTATAGACTCTAATGCTTTAGGAACTGTAGAACTTAGTACGGGCTTACAAATTTCTGGCGTATTCACAAATGTGCTTACATACAAGGGCAAACCTACATACATACAAACTACTGGCAAAACTGCTTTGTCTTACAGAGAAAAAGAACTTGTAGGACACAGTACAAAACACCATGAAGATGGTTTTGGTTCTCCCATTGGCAAGCTAAAAGGTATTAACTTAGCCATAGAAGATATGAGTCCGCGTGACTTAAAAGCGTATAATATTTTTGAAGGGCAAAACATTACACTAGAATTTGTTGGTGGTATTAAAGTTGAAGGAAGTATAATTACTGGTACACGAAACCTTAAAGGAGAAATTGTACTAATTACTTTTGAAAATTGTACCGTTACACAGCACGAAACTGTATTGTTTAAACCAGAATGGGGTTTATACCATATGGCCGTTGGCGAAAATATAGTTTCTGCCTTTAACGGACCAGCAGATTTACATAGTTTTGATTTAATTACACATAGTATTACTGAAGAAACTATTAAACCCAAACAAACAGAAGCTACAACACTGCTTGAAAACTTATACAAACAAGTACGTGAGTTTAGAGAAGGAACCAACACTACAATATCTAGAAACAAAGTTTTTAAAGAAGTACAAAATAACTTCCCAACAGATTGGTTGCTACCTGTAGAATTGTATGAATTAGCCAAATCTAATAACGATGATGATTTTGCAGAAGAAATTGTAAATCACCTAGAAACTGTAAAACAAAACAACCCAAAGGTTGGTCATTTAATTGATGACGGTTTGGAGTTAGTTAATAAAAGTATGGTTGTTTAATTTATTGCAACTCTAACTCTTTAATAGCTTTTAATTCTTCCATTTTATTAATTGGATTGTCATTATATTTTAATGTCCACCCCAAAGAATTTGTTAGTACATAAAACTTAGACAGCTCACTTAAAAGTCTGTTTTGCGCATTTGTTTTTAAGGTAGACTTTTCAACTTTTTTAAGTAGTGATGCTTTTACGTTTTTCTTTATTTTATTATAATCATTAGCATCAAACTGATTTAAAAAGTCTGCGGTAACATCATAATACTCGTAATCTGGACTTATTTTTATTTCAGGCTCTGGTATGCATGTTATTTGCAACACCTTGTTTTCTTCATCAACCTTAAAAACAATTTTACTTAAATCATAAGCTACTGTAACATCTGCATTAACAACTACTAACGCTTTTTTCTCTGCTGTAATTAAGGGGCCAAAAAGCTGTTGAGAATCTTTGTAATTATACACCTCTGCAAAATGCCCCTCTGTAACTACTAGTTTAGATACGTTTTGTATTTGTTGCTGAATAAGCATTGAGTTTTCTTGCAAAATAGATTGTTCTTCTTTTTTATCTGAACACGTTTTAAATACAAGTAAAGCAACCAAAACAATTATAATTCCTACAAGGATTCTCTTCATAATTAAAAACTAATAAAAGGATATTCTTTTTGAAGATACGTAATTTTTTCTTGAATGTTTTTTAAAAATTTCTGATGTTCCTCTGATTGCGAATTAAAAGGTCTATGCTCTAACCCTCTTTGTACAGCGCCAACTTTTTTAGTAATTTCTAAGGCCTTTTTAGTTAACCAAACACTAGTAAACTTTTCCCAAATATAATCTACAGCTAATTTGCTTGGGTGCACCATATCTTCTTTGTAAAATCGATAATCACGTAACTCATCCATCATAATTTCATAACTAGGAAAATAAAAAGCATTACCTCTATTTTCTTCTAACTCTATAGTATTATGCACAGCAGTTAGCAAATGAGATTTACTACGCTGATTTTCTACAAAACCATCTTTTATATGCCTAACAGGAGACACAGTAAAAATAAACTTAGCATTGGCATTTACACTTTTTACCAATGAAATAAGCTCTTGCAAACTAGCCTCTATCTCTGTAACCGTTAACAATTGCTTTTTAAAGGCTTTTTGTGGCACTTTATGGCAATTTGCAACTACTTTATTTAACTCTAAATGTTTATACACCCAAGCAGTACCTAAAGTAATGACCACGTGTGTAGCAGTGTCTAAAATAGACTTAGTTTCTTTTACCGCAGCGTTTAAATTTTGTAATAGTTCTTGTTTTAATGGCGTACTTAAAACAGAATGAGCGTTGAAACTATGCCAACGCTCATTTTGTTTAAATATATCTTGTTCTGTGTATTCTTGTTCTAAAACTGCATTTTTTACCAACTGCGTTATTGCCTTTGGATGAAACAAAATACCAAACGGATTGGTTACAGCTTGCATTTTATGGTATGCAAATTTACCACCAATATGCTCTGCAAAACAGGATCCTAATAACAAGAGCTTACTAGAATAGTCTATTTGAAACTCACTGGGTTTAAGTGGTACTAATGTTTGCAGTTTCATACACTGTGTTTAGCTAATATAACTCACTGCTTTTTCTAATGCCTCTGCAATACCACCGGGGTTTTTACCACCCGCAGTAGCAAAAAACGGTTGGCCACCACCGCCACCTTGTATGTATTTACCAAGTTCACGTACAATAGTACCTGCATTTAAATCTTTCTCGCCTGCTAATTCTTTAGATATATAACAAGATAAGGTAGCTTTACCATTATTTTCTGCTCCAAAAAGCAAAAACATATTAGTAGCGTTTGCTCCTATATTAAAACATAAATCTTTAATACCTGCAGGATCTAAATCTACTTTTTTAGCTAAAAATTGCACGCCATTTACATCTTGTAACTCGTTAAGTAAATCGCCTTTTAAATTTTTAGCTTTATCTTTTAATAACTGCTCTATTTCTTTTTTAAGTTTGCTGTTTTCTTCCTGTAAAGAAGTTACAGCTTTTACAGGATCCTTAGCATTATTTAAAACTTCTTTTATATCTGTTAGAACCTCACTATTAGCTGCATAAAAATCTTTAACAGCATCAGAAGTTATAGCTTCTATCCTTCGTATTCCTGATGCAACTGCACCTTCTGACTTAATTTTAAAATGCCAAATATCTCCTGTGTTTTGTACGTGTGTACCACCACAAAGCTCTACAGACTGCCCAAAACGTATAAGCCTAACCGTATCTCCGTATTTTTCTCCAAACAAAGCCATTGCGCCTTCATCCAAAGCTTCTTGCATTGGTATGTTACGTTTTTCTTGCAACGGTAGGTTACCTTCTATTCTTGCGTTTACAAAATCTTCAACCTCTTTTAACTGCTCTGAAGTAACTTTAGAGAAGTGAGAAAAATCAAAACGTAAATACTTAGAGTGTACAGCAGAACCTTTTTGTTCTACGTGTGTACCTAAAATTTCTCTTAATGCTTGGTGTAATAAATGTGTAGCAGTATGGTTACTTGCTGTTCTTTGACGTTGTTTTACATCTACAACAGCCTTAAAAGTATCTGTAGTATTTTTAGGTAAATTTTTAGCAAAGTGAATAATTTCGTTATTCTCTTTTTTAGTATCTAATATGTAAACAACATCTCCGTTTTGTGCTTCTAAATACCCTTTATCACCTACTTGACCGCCTCCTTCTGCATAAAAAGGAGTAATATTAAAGACCAATTGATACTGTTCTCCATCTTTTTTAGAAGTAACTTTTCTGTATTTAACTAAACGCACATTAGTTTCTAAAACATCATACCCAACAAATTCCTGTTCTGCATCTTGCAAAAGCACTTCCCAATCTTCTTTAGATACCTCAGAAGCAGACCTAGATCTGTTTTTTTGTTCTTGCATTGCTGCATCAAACCCTTTTTCATCTAACGTATACCCACGCTCACTTAAAATAAGAGCAGTTAAATCTATAGGAAAGCCATAAGTATCATACAATTCAAAAGCTTTTCTACCATCTATAGTTTTAGAAGAAGCACTGTTTATTACGCTATCTAACAATACCAAACCTTGGTCTAGTGTTTTTAAAAAAGAATGCTCTTCTTCTTTAACTACATTTTCTATAAGTTGCTTTTGTTCTTTAAGCTCAGGAAAAGCATCACCCATAGTATTGGTTAATACATTTACTAATCTATACATAAATGGCTCTTTGGTATTTAAAAATGTAAATCCGTAACGTATAGCCCTTCTTAAAATTCTACGTATAACATAACCAGCCCCTGTATTACTTGGCAACTGGCCATCTGCTATAGAAAAAGCAACAGCTCTAATATGATCTGCAATAACGCGTATAGCAATATTTGCATCTTCGTTTTTATTGTATTCTGCGTTGGTAATTGTTTCTATTTCTCTAATTATTGGTGTAAAAACATCAGTATCATAGTTAGACTGTACACCTTGCATTACCATACACAAACGTTCAAAACCCATACCAGTATCTACGTGCTTTGCTGGTAAATTTTCTAACTCACCGTTTGCTTTACGGTTGTATTGCATAAATACAAGGTTCCAAATTTCTACAACCTGTGGGTGATCCATATTTACCAATTCTGCACCAGAAACTTTAGCTTTTTCTTCTGCAGACCTAATATCTACGTGTATTTCTGAACAAGGTCCGCAAGGCCCCTGATCTCCCATTTCCCAAAAGTTATCTTTTTTATTTCCAAATAGTATTTGAGACTCCGGAATAATTTTTTTCCATAAATCTAGCGCCTCTTGGTCCATCTCTAAATTATCCTTATCCTTACTACCTTCAAAAACAGTAACATATAAGCTAGATTCATCTATTTTAAAAACCTTAGTAAGTAATTCCCAAGCCCAAGTAATAGCTTCTTCTTTAAAATAATCACCAAAACTCCAGTTCCCCAACATCTCAAACATAGTATGGTGGTAAGTATCCTTACCTACCTCTTCTAAATCGTTATGCTTACCACTAACACGCAAACACTTTTGGGTATCTACTACCCTAGTGTCTTTGGCTTCGGTATTTCCAAGAAAAAATTCTTTAAACTGGTTCATACCAGCATTGGTAAACATTAAAGTAGGATCATCTTTAATGACCATTGGGGCAGAAGAAACAATTTTATGTGTTTTATTCTGAAAAAATTCTAAAAACTGAGATCTTATTTCTTGAGATTTCATCCGTTGCTATGTTTGTAAATTTAATTGGCAGTTACAGTTTTGTAAAAAACGCTATATTTAACCCAAATAACATATAATTATATGGCTTATACCACTCTAAAATGGTAAGCTTTTTATAAAATTAACTATTTCTGCAAAACAATTTTTATATTTGTTTGTTTTGATAAATTAAAAATGCAAAAATAGGATAAATTCCCTTTATGTCTCAAGTTAAATATTATTATGATCCAGACACACTATCTTACAGAAAGATAGAGCATAAAAAGTCTAAAAAATTTCGGAACGTTGCCCTAATGTTTATAGGTGCAGCCATATTAGGTTTTTTAGGTTTATTACTTCTATTAAACACAAATTTAGTAAACACACCCAAAGAGCTATCTTTACAAAGAGAGTTGCATAATTACGAGTTTCAGTTTGAGTTGCTTAACAAAAAAATGGAGCAAATGGAACAAGTTTTAGCCAATATAGAAGATAGAGACAATAATATTTATCGTTTATATTTTGAAGCTAACCCAATACCTGAAGAGCAAAGACGCGCTGGTTTTGGAGGTGTAAATAGATACAAATCTTTAGAGGGTTTTAATAACTCTGATATGATTATTGACGCCACTAAACGTTTAGAAATAATACAAAAGCAAATGGTAATACAGTCTAAGTCTTTAGATGAAATTACCAAACTTGCTGAAGAAAAAGAAAAGTTTTTAGAAGCAATACCTGCCATACAACCAATAAGTAATGAAGACTTAACACGTATGGCATCTGGTTATGGTTGGAGGTCCGACCCTTTTACCAAAGTACGTAAAATGCATTGGGGAATGGACTTTACCTCTCCAAGAGGAACTCCAATATACGCATCTGGTAACGGCACAGTTACAAGAGCAGATGCAAGTTCTACTGGTTATGGCAAACACATACGTATAGATCACGGATATGGCTATCTAACCCTTTATGCGCACTTAAGTAAATACAATGTTACTGCTGGGCAAAAGGTAAAACGAGGAGACCTTATTGGTTTTGTTGGTAGTACAGGTAGGTCTGAAGCTCCACACTTACACTACGAGGTTTGGAAAGATGGCGACAGAATTAATCCTATTAATTTCTACTACGGAAACCTTTCTGCTTTAGAGTTTGAAAACCTATTAAAACACGCAACTCAAGAAAATCAATCATTGGATTAATGCATATAGAGCTTCCAGAAAAAAGATATTACAGTATTGGCGAAGTAGCCAAAGCTTTTAACGTAAATACGTCTTTAATACGTTTTTGGGAAAAGGAGTTTGATGTTTTAAAACCAAAAAAAAACGCTAAGGGCAACCGTAAATTTACACCGCAAGACATTAAAAACTTGCAGCTAATTTATCACTTAGTTAAAGAAAGAGGTTTTACCCTAGATGGTGCAAAAACACACCTTAAAGAAGAAAAGAAAAAAACACTTTCTAATTTTGATATTATTACAAAATTAGAAAATGTAAAATCAGAGCTATTAAAAATTAAAGATCAACTATAACCATTAATTATAAATAAACTAAACACTAAAAACCTAACTATGAAAAAATTATTAATTGTATTTGCTTTTATTCTTGTATTAGTACTTGCTTTTGGCGCCTGGTATGTTAGCGCAAATAATACACTAGTAGAAATGAAAGGGCAAGCCGTTAAGCAGTGGGCAAATGTAGAAAGCTCTTACCAAAGAAGAAATGACCTTATTGGTAACTTGGTAAAAACAGTACAGGGTGCAGCAGACTTTGAAAAAAGTACTTTAACCGGTGTTATAAACGCAAGAGCTAAAGCAACGTCTATAAACATAGACCCCTCTAATATGACACCAGAACAAATAGCGCAATTTAGTAAAGTGCAAAGTGGTTTAACTGGCGCACTTAGTAAACTATTAGTTTCTGTAGAACGTTATCCAGAACTAAAAGCCAATAAAAACTTTTTGGAATTACAAGCACAAATAGAAGGTACAGAAAACAGAATAAACGTAGAGCGTAACAGGTTTAATGACATAGCCGGTGACTACAATATTCACATAGAAAAAATACCTACAAACATTATTGCTTCTATAGCTAATTTTGAACCTATGGCATTATTTAGTGCCGATGAAGGATCAGAAAAAGCACCAGACGCTAGTTTTGACTTTAAATAAACAACACTATGTCCAAGGTTGAAGAATTTTTAACCACCGCTGAAGAACAAGAAATTGTAGCTGCTATTGTAACCGCAGAGAAAAATACTTCTGGTGAAATTAGAGTGCATATTGAAGCTACAAGTAAAATAGACCATTACAAAAGAGCGCAAGAGGTGTTTCATTTTTTAAAAATGGATAATACAAAAGCCGAAAATGGAGTATTGCTTTACATTGCTGTACTTGATAAAAAATTTGTTATTTATGGCGATAAGGGAATAAACAATGCCGTACCTAAAGATTTTTGGAACACCACTAAAGATGCCATACAAGCTGAATTTACCAAAGGAAATTTTAAACAAGGAATTATTAATGGTGTTTTAAAAGCTGGAAAAGAATTAGAAACTCATTTTCCTTGGATACATACAGACACCAACGAACTTAGCAATGAAATATCCAAAGGCTAGTCTATTTTTATTATTTTTATTTGTTGCTAATTTTACTTTAGCTCAATATAAAATACCAGAAAAACCCCAGCTACAAACTAGTGTTTATGACTATGCAAAGCTTTTATCTACTACAGAAAAAAATAGCTTAGAGCGTAAACTTATTAGCTATTCTGATAGTACATCTACACAAATAGTTATTGCTATAATACCTAGTACAGAAGGTGAGAATATCACCTTTTTAGGGGCAGAATGGGGACATAAATGGGGGCTTGGCCAAAAAGGAAAAGACAACGGTATTTTAATTCTATTAGCTAAGAATGATAGAAAAATAGCTATAAATACGGGTTACGGTGTAGAAGGAAGATTACCAGACATTACAGCACACCAAATTATTAATAATGTAATTATACCAGAGTTTAAGACTGGTAGTTATTATAACGGCTTAAACTATGGCGCAGACGCCATTTTTAGTGCATTAAAAGGCGAATTTAAAGAAGACAGAAACCTTACTAAATTTCGATTAGAATCTTTTTTACCTTTTATTGTTTTCTTTATTATCATATTAATACTAATAAATAAAAAAAGAAACAACGGTGGTAATAACGGTGGCA
This sequence comes from Cellulophaga omnivescoria, assembly GCF_027915275.1. Classification (NCBI taxonomy): domain Bacteria; kingdom Pseudomonadati; phylum Bacteroidota; class Flavobacteriia; order Flavobacteriales; family Flavobacteriaceae; genus Cellulophaga; species Cellulophaga omnivescoria. The sequence continues at coordinate 805,259 of NZ_CP115819.1, forward strand.
ACAGGTCTACGGGTATTGATTTATTAGATATTATAATATTAAGCAACCTTGGGCGCGGAGGTTCTTCTGGTGGTTTTGGCGGAGGCGGAAGCTTTGGCGGAGGCAGTACAGGAGGTTTTGGCGGAGGCTTTGGTGGCGGTGGCTTTGGAGGCGGTGGCGCTTCTGGAGGTTGGTAACAGAACAACAAACACAAAACCCTGAATAAAAATTCAGGGTTTTGTGTTTTCTATTATATTTTAAATTAAAATCTTCTTGGAGGCGGTGGTGGAGATGGCATTGCACCTCCAGTTTTACCTAAACTATTAAATTTCCAACTAAAGCTTAACATAAAATAGCGTTGCAGTACCGTACTTTGACTGTCTTGTATGTAGTTGCCTGTTGCTATACGCCTTGCATTTGTATTCTGGTTAAGCAAATCATACGCTTTTAAAGAAACTGTACCATTATTTTTTAAAATAGAATACGCTAAAGTTGTGTTCCAAAACCAAGCACTTTTTTGAAAACCTGGCCCCACGTTTGGGTTGTATGTATAGTTAACATCATTACGCCACTCTAACTTTTTAGGGACAAAAGTAGAAGTTCTAATACCCAAATTTTGATAATTAAAACTTTGATTACTAAACTGATCTAAATCAAACCTATTTTCTGTAAATGAAACCGAATATCTTGGTGTAATCTCCATGACATCTTTCCAATTAAAAGTAAGTTCTAAAGACGGATTAAACGAAGTATTGGTTGAGCTATACTTTACATTATTATTAAAGTTAATATTTTTACTAGCATTACCGGACAAACCAACCCCAAATTTTAATGTTCTTAAAGTATCTAACCTTTTTGTTTTACTTATAAAAAAGCTTCCTCGTCCACTATATCCTCCATTTACATTTGCATAAGTGGTTCTCCTAACAAAATCATCATCAATTGTGGTTTTGGCCACAACTTGGTTTTCACTAACATTAAAGCCTGCATAAGACCAAATGGTTAATCCTTTCTGAAAATTATGATTGTTAAAACCAAAAAACAAACTATGTGTTGTAGTAGGTTCCAAGCTAGGGTTACCAATAATGGTATTTAAGGGATCGTTTACATCCTCAAAAGGTTGCAATTGGTTTAAACTTGGTGTGTTATTATCTAAAGAATAACGCGCAAACATTCTAGACTTAGGATTAAACCTGTAAGTAAACCTAGAGTATAATTCTAAGGCCTCAAAATTACGTTTTAAGTTAAGCTCTGGTCTAAGTGCATCCTTATTTTCTAAAGTTCTGTAAATATAACTACCTCCAAAATTAAATCTAATTTTATCTTTTTTATAGTTTATTCTAATTCCGGGAGTACTTCTGTCGTTTTTATATTCAAAATCTGTACTTAATGCTTCATTAAAATTGGTAAACTCTTGTGTAGCCGTATTTAGGTCAAAAGTACTTTTTACATCTTCATCTTTATCGGACCTATAATCATACTTTAGATCTAAAGAAAGTGCTTCATTAACTAACGGAATCCTATAGGTAACACCTGTATTTAACGTTGATGTTTTTTGTTCTCCATTTGTAAATTGATCTCTAGTAATAGTTTCTGGGTTACTACCATATATTTCGGTTTGCGAGTTAAGAAAGTTTTCGGTGTTAGCCTCTCTAATACCGTGGGTAATACTTACACGTATAAAAGATCCTTTGGCTCCAAACCTTTTTGTAATATCTAAATCGTTTCTAAAATTATTTGTTGTACCCTCTGAAAATGAATTGGACTGAGATTCGTTTGTTACAAAATCATCATTGTCTCTAGACTCCTCCATACTTGCATTCATACTTGTATTTTTTCCGTAAGTGAATGAGGGTTCAAAATCTATACGTAATGTAGAGTCTAATTCTACTTCTAGTTCTAAATTAGCATCATGCTCATAATTATCTACAACAGAGTTAGACCTAGAGTCTGTAAAGTATCTAGAGTCTGGTAAAATATTTTCTCGCTGGCTAGCATTATCGTTTTCTGTATTACTTTCTTTATAAAAATAATCTGCAGAAAGTTCTACTTTATCACTTAGCTTATCTGTGTAATTAAGTCCTGCATTTTTAGAAGTTGTTATTCCACTGCCAGCACCGCCGCCGCCAACAATACTAAACATATTGCTTAGATCTCCAAAACTAAACCCTGCAGAGTTAATATTATTACCACCAAAAAGTACACTTACTCTTTGGTCGTTATCAAAAAAGTTAACCATTGCGGCAGCCTCATAACGCTCATCTGTACCGCCACCGGCAGAGGCTTTACCAAACACGCCTTTATTTTTATCTTCTTTAATGGTAAGGTTAATTGTTTTATTATCATTATCAGACTCCTCACCAGTAAAAGCTTGTGACTTCGTTTTAGTATCGGTAATTTGTACTTTTTCTATAATATCTTTGGTTAAATTACGCGTAGTAATTGTAGGGTCGTCACCAAAAAAAGGCTTTCCATTAACATAAATATTACTTACGTCATTACCGTTAATGGTAATTTTTCCATTTTCATCTACTTCAACACCTGGTAACTTTTTAAGTAAATCTTCTACATTAGCATCTTTCTTAGTTTTAAAAGAATTCACATTAAATTCCAAAGTATCCTTTTTAATTGTAACAGGAGCAGTAGCCTTTACAACCACCTCATCTAATAAGTTTTCATCGGGCTGTAAATTAATCTGTCCTAAATTAATTTTCTCTTTTGTTATTGTTAATCTCTTAGTATAGGTTTTATAGCCTATATATGAGATAAACATATTTAAAGTAGCATCATAAGATTTGCCTTCTAGCGAAAAAGCTCCGTTTTGATCTGTAATTGTATAGGTCACCAAGGAGCTATCCTTAACTCTTTGTAAATATACTGTGGCAGACTCTAATGGCTGATTATCATCTGCGGTTATAATGGTTCCAGAAATGGCAAACGGTTTCTGTTTAGATTGAGAAAAGCTAGTTAATGTGGTTAGCATTACTACTAGCGTTAAAAATAATTTCATTTAAGTTTTGCTTAGTTTGATAAAGACAAATGTAATTTTATCAAAAACTATGCTTCTTAAAGAAAACCTAAAAAACTTACACAAACTCTTAAAATATATTAAATTTTGTAAAGAGATTACTTACGTTAACTTTTTTTTGTGTTTTACGCCTGTTATTGGTAAAAAAATTAGCAATAGATTCTTCTATTAAACTTGCTGCATTTTTTATACTGTATTCTAACCCCTTTTTAGAGCTGTAAATTTCTAAAACATTTTTTAATCCCATTACATCTAGCTCTATCTGGTTAGCATCTAGCTTACCACAAATAGCCACTACTGGCACATTATATTTAGTTGCTAAATCTACTACACCTTTTACCAATTTTCCGTTAGTAGTTTGGCTATCTATTTTACCTTCTCCTGTAATAACATAATCTATTTTCTTATTCTTAAACATTTTTGGTACACCTGCCAATTCTAGCAAAAATGATGTTCCATTAACAAACTCTGCATTAAAAAACGTTTTTAAACCATAAGCAGTACCACCAGCTGCACCAGCTCCTGGCACAAATGAATGATCTAGTAATAAAGAATGTTTTACAACCGAATTAAAATATTCTAAGCCTTTATCTAAATTATCTATATCTTTTGCTGTAGCCCCTTTTTGTTTTGCATAAACTTTAGCCGCACCATTTTCTCCAAACAACGGATTTTCTACATCATTAACGGCATAAAACTTAATACGGTTTAATATGGTAACTGTAGCATTACGCTCTATTTTAAATACTTTAGATAAATTATCTCCTATAGGATTTAGTAACATTCCTTCCTCACTAACAAAAGAATAACCCAATGCTGCTGCCAAGCCCATACCTGCATCTGTAGTGGCACTACCACCTAAACCTACATAAATATTAATGGCCCCTTTTTTTATAGCATCTTTAATAAGCAATCCTGTACCAAAGGTAGATGTGTTTTTAGCACTACGTTCTTTTGGTTTTAATAACTCTAAACCAGATGCTTTTGCTAACTCTACATAAGCTGTTTTAGTATCTTTATTGTAAAGGTAATATGTTCGTAATTTGTCTCCTATAGGGTTTAGTGTATCTACATATATTTTTTGAACCATAATTTTACATGCAACGGCATCTAAAAAACCATCACCACCATCTGAAGCTAAAATTGATTTAACCGAAGGAGATTTGTCTACTCGATGTAAACCATTAGTAATAGACTGTATTACTTCGTTAGCCGTTAGCGAGCCCTTAAATTTGTCTGGTATAACTAAATAATTCATACTAACTATATATTTGGGGAATTAAAAAACTTAAAATTAATATTAGACTAAAAAAACCTAATAATATATATACTTCTTTTATTAAAAAATCTGACTTTTTAGGGAATACATTTATTAGTAAACCTGTATTACTTTTTTGCCACCCTGTTAAATAACTTACTAGATAACTAATGCTTAAGGTAAGTAATACACCTGTAAAATTTAACCAAATCCAAAAAATATGTACACCTAAATCTATACCTACAATATTTTGCATTGTTTTAGAAAAAATAAGATTTACCAAAACACCTATTATAATACCTGCATTTATACCCTTGTAATTTACTTTTTTAGAAAACATAGCTAGTAAAAAAGTAACCAAAACAGGACCATAAAAAACAGAGCCTATTGCATTAATAATTTCTATTACTGCACTTTTACTACCTCCAAATAAAAATGAGCTAGCCATACATACAAGTCCCCAAAAAACTACAGACATTTTAGAAACTAATATGTATTTTTTAGATGATATTTTTTTAGAACCTCTATTAAAAAAATCTTCAACGGTTACGGCAGATAAAGAATTTACAGTAGAACTTAACGTAGACATTGCCGCAGAAAGTATACCTACCATTAACAAACCAATTAATCCATGAGGCAAATATTTAGTTATAAAAATAGGAATCATTAAATCTGCTTTTGCTCCTGTTGCTGCAAATTCTTCTGGGAAATACTTTTGCGTCATAACAGCAATATCATTTAAAAAATCTGGTGCTTTAACAACCAAGGTACCAACTACCAAACCAATTGTGCAATACAACAATACCACAGGAAAGCGTAACAAACCATTTGCTAGCAATAGCTTACGTATAGTAGACTCATTTTTAGCAGACAATAAACGTTGCGCTTGTGTTTGATCGCACCCATAGTATGATGCGTATAGAAAAAAACCACCTATTAACATTGGCCATAGACCATACTCTTGACCTTCTCCCACTCCCCAGTTAAAATCTACAACCTGAAGCCTTTCTGGAGCAAAACCTTCGCCTAAACCACCGTGAGCATTTAGCAAAGACCAACCATAAAATAGACATACAATTAAACCTACAAAAAGAATTATCATTTGTATGGCATCTCCCCAAACAACAGCTTTCATACCTCCCTGCCAAGAATAAATTATTGTTATTACACTTATAATTAATACTGTATACACATAATCTATATCTAAAACAGCTTGTAATATTATAGAAATAGTATAAACCATTACACCCGTAGCTAAAGCTCTACTTACTAAAAATACCACACTTAAGAGCATACGAGTAGAAGAATGAAAACGCCTTTCTACAAACTCATATATACTAACTACACCAGACCTAAATAAAGGAGGGACTATAATGACCATTATAAAGATCATTGCTAGGGGAACAGCAAATTCAAATGTTAACCATTTCATCCCTCCTCCTAATTTTAATCCAACAAAAGCAGGTGCAGAGATAAAACTAATAGCAGACAATTGTGTTGCCATAGTAGACAAGCTCAAAGGAAACCACCCAAGACTTTTACCTCCTAAGAAGTAGTCTTTAGAGTCTTTGTTTTCCTTAAAGAAATAGCCCATTGCCAAGAACCCAAAAAGGTAAAGCCCAACAATTGCATAGTCTACATAGTTCATACCTTGTTTTTAGTTAATTATTTAAAAAATCTATTAAAAGTGCTGCACTCCAAGAAAAATTACCTCCACCGTAGCCTGCATCTTCTGTTCCTTTTTTACAATTAAAGTACTCATAAAAACCAAATTTTTCAATAAGCTCTACAGAGTCATCCTTAACTCGTTCTGCTAAATTATTGTAGTCGTAATTTTTTAAACCATAGAACAAAATCCAGTTCATATTTATCCAAACCGGACCTCTCCAATATTTTTTAGGATCAAAACGGTCGCTTTCTGGATCAAAAGACGCACATAGGTATTTATCTTCTCCTCCAAACTTTGTCATCATTGTATTTATCAATATATCTGCTCTTTCTTTGCTTGGTATATTAGCAAACAATGGAGAAAAAGAAGATGATGTAACAAAGCTTATAGGCTTATCACTTCTTAAATCATAATGTACATAAGCACCTAAATTTTTATCCCAAAGTTTTTTATTAAACCCTTTAATACTTTTTACTTGCCACTTTACAAGCTGTGCTATTTTATCATCATTATCACCAATTAGCGTATACAAGTTAATTAATGCTTGGTTAGACCTTATTAACATAGCATTAAATAATGGGTCTAAAACTAAAAACGGAGATAATTCTGCAATTTTAGCATCATTATAGTTATTTTCTTTAGCTATTTCTATAATATACAGGTAGTGGTCGTACTCTCTTTTACTTGGTCTTTGTGATGCGTCTACGTGTGTAGTATCTCTACGTTCAAAAGTATACTCTGGCGGATTCATAGTTTCCCAAATATCATCCCAAATAGGAGAGTTATCTGTACCTGACTCCCAATTGTGGTAAATAAAAACTAGACCTTCATCATTAACATCTCGGTTTTTATAAAAATATTTATGATTATCATAAACCTTATCTATTTGGCTTTTTATATAACCAAACATATCTTCTTTGTCTTTTGCTATTCTGTACATTTCTTCTAGTACAAAACCAGTTACAGGAGGCTGTGTCATACCTGTAGATTTGTACTTTTTAGATGATACCGGACTTAAGTCTGACCGATGAACATCTGCCCCTGGAAAGTAAGTATCACTCTCGTTATGAAAAACAATGTGTGGTATAAAACCATTATCCCATTGCGCATCTAGTAATGTTGCAATTTCTTGTTTTGCTTTAGACACATCATAATAAGCCTGACCAATTGCTATAAAACCGCTATCCCATTTCCATTGAAAAGGGTACAATCCTTTACACGGAATTGTAAATCCTCCTGGTTGAAAATTTTCTTCTAATACATTAATGGCTTGTGATATTAACCTCTCTTTCATAAAAAAATGTTGAATTAAACACACTGGCGGCACTGACATCCGCCAATGTGTTTTTTAATAATTATAAACAAAAAACTACTAACTTAAAATTTGAATGTTGCATTTAAAAATACTCTTGTTGGCAACACAGGACGACCTACAAAAAACTCCTCATCTGTTTGGTTGTTACCTAACCTTGGAGAACCTTCTGTAATACCATCTGAATTAAAAAGGTTAAATACTTGCGTACCTATCCTTAATGTTTCTCCCTCTTCACTTAAACTAAATGTATATCCTAAATTAAGGTTAGATATACCTATAGCATCTAATTCTATTGTATTTGTTTCATTAGTAAACTTTTTACCAGTGTAGTTAAAATCAAAACTAGCATCTAGCTTAGCATCATCATAACTAACACCTAAAGCACTAATAATATTTGGTTGTCTTCTTAATTCATTTCCTTCTATTGTTGGATCGTTCTCTGACTTTGTAATTTCATGATGTTGGTATGTAAAAGACCCTGTAAAAGCAAAATTATCTGCAAAACTCCAGTTCCAAGTACCTTCAAAACCATATGTATTAGAGTCTTGCTTGTCTACATCCTCTGTAAACCCACCTCCTGGAGCGTTAATAAAACTAACCGAACGTCTGTCTTTTAAACTAACATCATAAATAGCTGCTGTTGCAGAAAAACCAGGAACACCGTACTTAATTCCTAATTCTCCTTGAAGAATTTTTTCTGTATCGTAAGATGATGGATTGCCCAATGCATCAAACTTTGTACCTCTTAATTCTGGAAAAAAATACCCTCTAGAGAAGTTACCATACACACTTAAATTATCATTTACTTTATATAATGCCGCTGCTGCCACAGCAAAATCATTTGCATACACATGACCTCTTGTATAACTCCCGTCTCCCCAAGTAACGTTATCTAAACCTGCAATACCCGTATTATCTACTAGGTAGGATGCTGTTCCTTCATTTTCTATATCTCCTGAGGCTCTTTCATATCTAATACCAAAATCTAAATTCCAACGATCTAGCTTAATTTCGTCTGCAACAAAAGCTGCTATTTTATTACTAGAAATGTTACGGTTTGTATATGCTAAACCTCTGTTTGTAACACCGTTTACACTATAACCAGAAACATTTACCAAGCTAGGTCTATTATTGTATTCTCCTAAATACCTTGTTATAACATTAAAATCTCCTGCCTCTGATCTAGAAAAAAATGTACCAAAGGTTAGGTTATGCACACCTACTGTTTTGGTTAGTTTAATATCTGCCATAAGCTCTCGCAAAGGTCTGTCTCTATCTAAAATTCGGTTTTCAAAAAGTAATGCATCTGCAGCTAAAGGTTGCCCATTTAAATAAGTAAAATCTCCACTTGCTAAACCTCTAGCATCTAAATACTCTTGCTGTGTTTCTACAACTTTTGCTCCGCCTACACCGCTACCATCTAAAAATAAATTAAACTGGTGCGCATATTTAGAGTAACGTAGTTTTGCATCTAGTTTAAAAGCATCATCAAACTTATGCTTAAAATCTGCCATTATGTAAGATCCTTTAGTAGACACACCATCTTGTATTGGAGATGTGTAAATACCGTCTGGAGTTCTGTAAGATATGTCTTGAGCTGCAGCTGTTTGTAACGTAAAAATTTCATTACCATCATTACCATAAGGTCTTTCTCTAGAGCCACCTTCTAATGGGTAAGGCAAAAAAAACTGTACCTGATCATCTATATACTGACCAGAAATTGTAATTGAACCCTTTTCTGTTACGTGCTTAATATTACCTCTTAACTGAAAACCTTCTGTTGGTAAACCAGTAATAATTGGTCCCTCATCATACCTGTAAAAACCAGATAATGTATAAAAGGTTTTAGAATCTTCTCCTCCCAAAGGACCACTAGTTACAAAATCTGCTTTGTACCTAGAATTGCTACCAAACTCGGTTCTTAATGTAGTTTTTTGCTGAACTGTACCGGTAATACTTGTATAGTTTATAATACCTGCAACAGAACCTACACCATATAATATTGATGATCCTCCACGTACAAATTCTAAACTTTTAATACCTATATCGTTCCTAAAATACACATCATGTGCAGATGAGTTTAAACCAAATGTACTTAACACGGGCATACCATCTATTTGTAATGGGTTAAACTGGTATTGGCCACCAGAAGGCAAACCTCTAACAAAAATGTTAGATGCAACCTCACCACCACCACCTTCTGCAGTAATACCTGGTACACTACGTAGCACATCTGCCTGGCTACTTGTATTTACTTTTGCTAATTGTTTTGCCCCTAAAGAGGTTACAGATAAAGGCGTCTCTTTTTGAGATCTTTTTGTAGATGTTGCTGTAAGTAAAACCTCATCTAGTTGTTGTCCGTCTGCATTTAAAATAAAGTTTAATGTAACTGGCGATCCAGATAAATTAACTGTTTTTTCTACTGTAGTATATCCTATATATGTTACTCTTACTATTTGCGAACCAGTTAAACCAGTGCTTAACGTATAGTTTCCATCAAAATCTGATGTTGTTCCTTCACTTGTGCCTTTAATAATAATGTTTGCTCCATCTATTGGAACACCATCTGCATCTTTAACCGTACCAGAAATATCTGTTTGACCAAACACACTTGGAATGCTAAACATTAATGCAAATGCAATAATTAGATTTTTCATTTTTGTTGAGTTTTTAATTAAGTTAAGTTTGTAGTCAGTTATTTATATATAATACAATTGCAAAGTAAATTTATAATGATAATCATAATATTTAAGCAATTTTATTACAATAAAACAATGCAAACGTTTGTGCAATCGATTGCATAAATGCTTTTTTTTGACTATATTAACTTACAAACCCCAAAGTAAATGGCTAAACAAGGCAACATAACGTTAAAAGAGCTATCTAAAAGACTAAATGTATCTGTATCAACAGTTTCCAGAGCATTAAACAATCATCCAGATATTAGTCCGGCTACAATTAAAAAGGTGCAAGACCTAGCCAAAGAATTAAACTACATACCCAACTTATTTGCTAAAGGATTTAGAGCAAAAAAAACAAACACCCTAGGAGTTGTTGTACCTAATATTTGCCACAGTTTTACTGCTACAATTTTAAAAGGTATTTTAACCCAAGCAGAATCTTTAGGTTATAGAGTAATTATATCTGAATCTAAGAACAACGAGGAAAAACAATTAGAAATGCTAAAAACTATGATACAGTTTGGTGTAGATGGCGTTTTAATGTCATTGGCAAGAAAAACAAAATCTATAGATGGTATATTGGGTATTTTAAACCGTATTCCTTTGGTATTGTTTGATAAGGTATCTGACAAAATACCGTGTACACAAATTGTTATTGATGAAGAAGAAGCGTCATACAATGCGGTACTGCACTTAGTTGGTTTAGGAAAAAAAAGAATTGCTATTTTAAAAGAAACAGATAACTCTTACAACTCTGAAAAGAGGTTTAGTGGTTACAAACGTGCTTTAGCTGAGTCTAATATTGCTTTAGATGATACATTAATTTTTAATGCAGAAGCTGTTACTTTAGAAAGCGGAAAAAGAATAACCAAACAAATTACCGCAATGGACCATAAACCCGATGCCATTTTTGCTATTACTGATAATGCAGCAATTGGAGCCATACAAACCTTAAAAGAGCACAATATTAAAATTCCTGATGAAATTGCTGTTGTTGGTTTTAGCAACTCTACTAAAGCAACAATTATTACCCCTAGCCTTACAAGTGTTAACCAACCAGGAAGTAAAATAGGGGCAACTGCTGTTAACTATTTACTACACGAGGTTTTAAACCCTAAGGAAGCTATGATAACTAAAACCATAGAGGTAAAAACAAATTTAGTTGTTAGAGAATCTACCTTTACTGGGTAAAACGCTAACAACTAAACTTAAATATACTTGTGTTTTTATTTATTTTTTACGCATAAATACAGAAATTGGAACTCCTTCAAAATTAAAGTTCTCTCTTAATTTATTTTCCAAAAAGCGCTTATACGGGTCTCTTACATATTGTGGCAAGTTACAAAAGAATGCAAATTGCGGATAAGGAGTTGGTAATTGCGTACAAAACTTAATTTTAACAAATTTACCTTTGTATGCTGGCGGAGGATTATTTTCTATAATAGGCAACATAACATCATTAAACTTACGTGTTTGTATTTTTCTTGCTCTATTATTGTACACCTCTACAGCAGTTTCTATAGCCTTAAAAATACGTTGCTTAGTAAGTACAGATATAAAAATTATAGGCACATCTGTAAAAGGTGCTATGGCTTGCTTAATACGTGTAGTGTATTCTTTTATGGTATTAGTTTCTTTGTCCTCTACCAAATCCCACTTATTAACTAATATAACAATACCTTTATTATTACGCTGTGCTAACCAAAAAATGTTTTCTACCTGACCATCAAAACCACGAGTGGCGTCTAACATTAAAATACAAACATCTGCGTGCTCTATTGCTCTAACAGAACGCATTACAGAGTAAAATTCTAAATCTTCTTTTACTTTGGCTTTTCTACGTATACCTGCAGTATCTACCAAGTTAAACTCAAAACCAAATCTGTTGTATTTTGTATCTATACTGTCTCTGGTAGTACCTGCTACATCTGTAACAATATACCTCTCTTCACCAATTAAGGCGTTTATAAATGAAGACTTACCGGCATTTGGTCTACCAACTACAGCAAACCTTGGCAAATCGTCGTTTTCTTTTTCTTTTTCTGGAAGTACTTTTACAACAGCATCTAACAAATCTCCGGTACCACTACCGTTAATACTTGCAATTGTAAAATAATCTCCTAAACCTAGCGAATAAAATTCTACGGCATCCTCTGCTCTTTTAGCATTATCTACCTTATTAACCACTAAAAATGTAGGCTTATCTACTCTGCGCAATAATTTAGCAACATCTTCATCCATACCAGTTACGCCAGACTCTACATCTACCATAAATATAATAGCATCTGCCTCATCTATAGCTAACTCTACTTGCTTGTCAATTTCTGCTTCAAAAACGTCCTCACTTCCTAATACGTACCCACCAGTGTCTATTAGAGAAAACTCAACCCCATTCCAATCACTTTTACCGTAGTGACGATCTCTTGTAACACCACTTACGGCATCTACAATTGCTTCTCTACGTTGAATTAATCTATTAAAAAAAGTGGACTTCCCTACATTTGGTCTTCCTACGATGGCAACAATAGCACTCATTCTCTTTTATTTTTTTGCAAAAGTACTATTAATATCTGAAGAAAAACAGTATCTTTTTGTTTACTATCTGTTTACATCATGAAAACATTACCTAACAACATTGTTTTACGACCAAGATTTGTTTTAAAATTAAACTTATCTAGCTCTTCAATTTTAAATGAATTTGAAAAAACAGCTAGCAACCATATTACTTGCAACCGATTAGATGAACACCTCTTTTTAAAAATTAAACCCAATAACATTCACTTTTGGTCTCCACAACTTCATTTAGAAATACTTAGTACAAGTAAGGAGAGCTGTAAAGTTTATGGTGTTTTTGGTCCCAACCCATCTTTATGGACCTTTTTTATGTTTATACATTTTGCCTTAGCAATTGCTATTTTAGTTTTTGCCGTTTGGGGATACACAAACTGGTCTTTGCACAAACCTTATTTTTTACAACTTAGCAGTATTGTTTTTATGAGTTTTACTTGGGTGTCTTTGTACTTTTTTGGTCGTATAGGAAAACAAAAAGGACAACCACAAATGACTGAACTTTATACTTTTATGCAACAAACTATTGCCAAATGTACTTTATAAAAAAAACCTTAACAACTACTAAGCGTAGCCACTAAGGTTTTTTTAGAATATAAATTACAACTTATTTTACTTCGTAAATTGAAACAGTGTTAGAAACCTCATTGGTAACTATTACAAGGTTTTCTCCAGACGGACTATCTTCTGCAGAAACTGTAATTAAACCTTCTGGAGCAACATCACTACCGTTAAAAATCCAATGTACATATTCTGGAGCTGCAGGATTGCTAATATCATAAACCAACACACCACCTGTACGCTCCAAACCAACAAATAACAAGGTAGTATCTTCAATTTTTAATGTAGCCACCGCTTCTGGTTCGGCTCCTTTGTCATCACTTCTGCCATCTGCCTCGCCTTCATCTGCATTAAAATAAGCAGCATTAACTTCTAATGTTTTTTTGCCAATAGCATCTCCACTATCGTAAACTAAAGTACCATCTGTGTTCCATATAGAAAATGATCTTCCACCGTAAGAATACAGCTCATCAAAATCTCCATCATTGTCTATATCACCATTTGCCGTAGTAATTTTAAGTCTACCTAAATTTTCATCTAATTGAAGGTCTGCTGCATTAGGAAAAGTTGTTGGATCTAAGGTTATATCTTTAACACGTTCTTCTTCAGAATACCCATCATAATCTCTAGAATCTCCTTCATTAGCAGAAATAATATAACCAGCTCCGTTTACAGATGCATACGTTATAGCATCTGGCATATAAAAACCTTTTACTGGCCAATTTTTAAAATTACCAACAATATCATCTTTATTACTTGCATCTAACATATTGCCAGCCAACATATGGTCTTTTACACCCAAACCAAAAACCTGAGTTATACTTTTAGAGCTTAAGTTTACTACAGCTATACCATTATTTTCTTGTAAAGAAACATACGCATATTTACTATCGTTAGAAACCGCTACATACTCTGGCTCTATATCTTGTGCAACAGTTGCACCCGGGCCAAATACTCTAAAATTATTACCTATGTTTTGATTGTTAAAACCAGCAAAACCTAACTGTGCTACCTCATTATTTTTTAAATCTACAACAGTAATAGAACCCTCTGGATCTACCGTATAGTCATCATTTGGTTCGCCTTCATTAGCAGATATAATATAATTACCATCTGGACTAAAAGTTACCATATCTGGCAAAGCACCCGTAGTATAGGTGTTTTCTAAAGCCTGAGTATTTGTATTGTAAGTTACAATTTGCCCATTTGCTTGTTTGTTTGCATTTTCTACAGCAACCGCTAACACGCCATTATAAGTAGCTACGCTATTAGGTGTACCGTTTAAAGCAATAGGAGCTAATTTAGATGGTGATTCTGGTGAAGATAAATCCCAAACCGAAACTTCGTTATTATTAGGATTTACTACAAATAGTTTTTTAGAAACCTTGTCATAAGCACTAATTTCTGCAAAACCTTCATCTCCGGTACCGTTGGTAAAACCTCCTATTTTATTAAACGTTAAGGCAGAAGTATCTATAGGAGTTTCACCGCCACTGTTATCATCTTTATCACAAGAAATAAACAGCGCTACAAATAATGCAGCACTTAATACATATTTTTTCATTTTCAGGTTGATTATATAGTTCTCCCAAAAATGATAATGTAATATAACTTTATTGTAAACTTAAAAACAAAGAAAGGTTAGCTTTTAGCCTTTATTGTAACCAAAACGTTTTAACTGGTTTGCATTGCTACGCCAATTTTTATTTACTTTAACGTAAAGCTCTAAGTGTACTTGCTTGTCAAAAAACTTTTCTAAGTCTTTACGTGCCTCTACACCTACTCTTTTTAAAGCAGAACCTTTGTGACCAATAATAATACCTTTTTGCGAATCTCTTTCTACCATAATTACGGCACGCATTCTAATAATATCTTCGTCTTCAAAAAATTCTTCGGTATCTATTTCTACAGCGTAAGGAACTTCTTTTTTATAAAACTGAAGTATTTTTTCTCTAATAGTTTCGTTTACAAAAAAACGTTCTGGCTTATCTGTTAACTGGTCTTTAGGGTAGTACGCAGGAGACAGCGGCAACAGCTCTATAATTCTAAGAAAAACCTCTTTTATATTAAAGTTCATTAAGGCAGAAATTGGGTGTATTTCTGCTGTTGGCAATTGCTCTTGCCAGTATTGTACTTGCTCCTCTAGTTTTTCTTGCTCAGAGGCATCAATTTTATTTAATAATAATAGTACCGGTATTTTACTATTTTTCAACTTATTAAAAAACGCTTCATCTTTTAATGCTTTTTCTCCTATTTCTACCATATAAATAAGAATATCAGCATCTTCAAAAGCAGTCTTTACAAAATCCATCATAGAACTTTGCAATTCATAAGCTGGTTTTATAATTCCTGGAGTATCAGAAAGTATTACCTGAAAATCATCACCATTAACAATACCCAAAATACGATGTCTTGTAGTTTGCGCTTTAGAGGTAATAATAGACAGTTTTTCGCCCACAAAGGCATTCATTAAAGTAGATTTACCCACATTTGGGTTTCCTATAATATTTACAAATCCGGCTTTATGAGTCATTTTACTATTTTATCATTTAAAATGCAAAGGTACACTATTGTGCGGCTTTACTACAATGCAAACCCTAAAATTAAGTATAATATAATGGTTGCAATACCACCAATTAAGGCATAAGGCAACTGTGTATTTACGTGATCTATATGGTCACTTGCAGAAGACATAGACGATATTATTGAGGTGTCTGATATAGGTGAACAATGATCACCAAAAATACCACCACCTAAAGTTGCTGCAATTACTAACGTTATTGGCGCTTGGTGTACCTCTGCCATTGGTATTGCTATAGCCATCATTATTGCAAATGTACCCCATGATGTACCTGTAGAAAATGCTATAAAAGAACTAATTACAAATATTATAGCTGGTAAAAACTCTGGAGACAACCAGTCTTTAGACCATTCTGCTACAAATTTACCTGTACCCAACTCGTTACAAGCATCGCCAATTGCAAATGCTAATAACATTAATAGTGCTAATGGCATAAGCTCACTAATACCTTTTAAAACCAAATCTATCATTTCTTTGGTTTTCATTATTTTTTGAGACCTGTACAACACCATTGCTACCAAAATAGCAGTTAATACTGCGTATAATACAGAAGAAGATCCAGATCCTTGACCAATTGCTTTAAATATATGGTCTGATGTTGATACTGCATCTGTAACATTACCCCAACCTGTGTACACCAAGTTTATAGGCATCATAAATACCATTGTAGCCAAAGGAATAATCATATTATACGCCTTTGCTTTTATACCTTCTTTTGGTGC
The DNA here is from genome assembly GCF_027915275.1 of Cellulophaga omnivescoria. NCBI lineage: Bacteria > Pseudomonadati > Bacteroidota > Flavobacteriia > Flavobacteriales > Flavobacteriaceae > Cellulophaga > Cellulophaga omnivescoria. The sequence goes on from NZ_CP115819.1 coordinate 821,621, forward strand.
TAACGAAGTAACCTCACTAGACAACATAGGTTTAGAATTGTCGTTTAAAAGCTTACCTGTTTCTCGGGTTCTTTTTTCTGCTTTGGCCATAGGACCAATATCTTTTTTAGACACAATTACAATTACTACTATTGCAATAGCTAAAATTGGATAAAAGTTATATGCTATGGATGACAGCATTAACCCAAACGGATTTTCTAAACCTTGTGTAACCAACAAGCCCATAATAAAAGCTCCCCACGCATTAAAAGGAATTAGTATAGATGATGGCGCAGAACTAGAATCTGCTATGTACGCTAATTTTTCTCTTGGTATTTTTAACTTATCAAAAACTGGCCTATACAACGTACCTACTGTTAAAGAGCTTATACTGGTTTCTACAAACAATAAAATACCTGTTAATAATGCCAGCAATTGTACAATTACTCTGCTGTAGCCTGTTTGTTTTTTTTCAAAATACGCAATTACTTTGTTAAGCTGATTGATAAAACCCTCTACACCTTTAGAGTATTGTATAAATAAAAGTAAAGCACCCACCAAGGCACTAAACATAATAGTTCTTGTATTGCCCTCCGACTTAAATACATTTACCATACCTTCTATGGCGCTTAAAGTACCAGTTAAAAAGTTCCAATCGTTTATAATAATCCACGAAAACCATATGCCAAAAAGCAAAGCTATGTATACTTGTTTGGTACGTAATGCTAGTACAATTGCAATTATTGGAGGTAGTATTGATAGCCAGCCGTAATTATCCATAAAAAATAGATTTAGTAAAGGTTTTATAAAACGTTACAAAATAGTAAGATTTTATAGAATACTAGCTGTTTTAAGCGTCAAAAAAACAGACTAAAAAGTGCTAAGTAAATATTTTTTAGAATTATTTTGATTTTGGCTTGCTGGATAGAAAAAAGGTTGTATATTTGCAGTCCGAAATATAACGGTCAGCAGTTATGATCTGAGAGTTAAAAGCTAAGATGTTTATTTTGGAAACGCAAATCGCGGGATAGAGCAGTAGGTAGCTCGTCGGGCTCATAACCCGAAGGTCACTGGTTCGAGTCCAGTTCCCGCTACAAAGTTTAAAAGCTTCACAGAAATGTGAAGCTTTTTTTATGCGCTAAATTTAAATAGGCACTTCTACCCTATTATGCTGTTTTGCATATATTTTCTATTTACACTTAAAATAGAAAAGTTACCAACAACTAATTTTATACCATTTATAAATAAATTATACCCAATTACACATATCCGTAATTGAACCAAAAAAAATAGGTTTACATTGTGTAAAAATTAGGAAGCAAGAATAGAAACGTGCGTTTATTAAACCATTATGGGTTAGTAAATCCAATAAATTGCGATTACCAACTAGTTGTGTGCAATTTGTCCGCGTTACCAAGATTTGGTATACTTGAGTAAAAATATAGTCAAAATGGGAAAAAACACATCAATATCACTCGGAAATCATTTTGAGAATTTCATAAAAGAAGAAGTAAATTCTGGAAGATATGGTTCTGTTAGCGAGGTAATTCGTTCTGCTTTACGCTTGTTAGAACGTGAAGAAAAAAAGGAAAGGGAACTAATTAAAGCTCTCGAAGTTGGGGAAAATAGTGGATTTGATGAAAATTTTGACCCAAAACAACATTTGAAAGAATTACATCGTAAACACTTATGAGTAAAAAAAATATCGCATAAGTAAACAATCGATTAAGGATTTAGATAAAATTTGGATTTATACGCTTAATAAATGGTTTAAAGAACAAGCTGACAGATATTACGACTTGATAATTACGGAAATTGAATTTATTGCTGACAACTTTATGACTGGAAAGTCAGCAGAACAAACTCGAAAGAATTATCGAGTGACTAAAATAAAATCCCATTTGATTTTTTATAGAAAAGTGGAGAATGATATTGTGGAAATAGTTAGAGTTTTACACCAAAGAATGGATATTAAAAAAGGACTGAAATAAAAAAACTGCACACAACAAGAACTAAGCTAAAACAAATTCTTGGTTACTTTAAAGCATTAATATAGTAAGCTCATAAACTTTAAAACAAGTTCTATGAGCTTTTTTTATGCACTTAATTTGGTGCTCTACCCTATTATGCTGTTTTGCACATATTTTCTATTTACACTTAAAATAGAAAAGTTACCTACAACTAATTTTATATCATTTATAAATAAATTATACCCAATTACACATTTCCGTAATTGAACATAAAAAAATAGTTTTACATTGTGTTGAAATTGAGCAACCAAACTGCAATATTTGCGTTTATTGTGCCAATATGGATGAATAAACTCAATTTATTGTATTTACTAACTAGTTACCAAACATTTAAAACCACTGTTGGGGAGAAAATAAAAAAGGGAATGACTGATAAGGAATATAAAGATATTGATGATTTGCTAGAATGGATGTCTAATGATAATTTATGTGTTATACATAAAGATCTATCTGATTTGAGAAGAAAGTCTATTAACTATTGTAAAACAATGGGATATATTCAAGTAAGAACAGAAATCCAATTTGAGTTAAGCGAAAAAGGATATGATGTTATAAACGCCAATGGTTTAAAAAATTACTTATATAAAAATAATGAGTATAAAAATTTAGAAACGGAACTAAAAAAGTTACAAATAGATAATTTGAAATATGAAAAAACTATAAGAAGTCTAAAGGAACAATTATTAGTCATAAACTTAATAAAAGCCTACAAATGGTATTTAGGATTTATAATAACCATTGGAATATTTTTAGGATATTTCCTTTCGTTGCTAATAAGATAATGGTCAGTACAAAACCAACTCAAGTAAAGAAAGTTTTACATTTATCATTAATCCCAAGTAAATCGTTTTCTCCTGCCAAAAGAACAGAGATTAAAAAGAGTTTGATAATAAAGTATATAATCTATTTTTTTTCGTTCCTCAAAAACAAATCATAGCCGAGACCGTTTACAAACATTTAACACTCATACTTATGACACAAGATGAAGCAATAATGCAAATAAACCATATTAAAGATATTCAAAAAGAAAGACTTGAGAAGCATTATTCCTGGGTTAAAACCTTGTTAACATTATCTGTTGGACTTTTTGGAATACTAATAGCTTTTAAGACAGACCAAAAAGAACATATTATTAAGTCTGTTATTTTTTTGATTTCATTATCATCACTTGGAATGGGTATCCTTTTTTCCCTAATTCATCTATATGCTGAAATAAACATTTTAGACCGTCTAAAGAAATTTCAGATTCAACGTGCAATAAAACTGGTGGATGGAATGACTGAAACAATTTCTGACTTTGAAAATATATCCCCTAAATGGATTTATAGAATTTCTGGAAAATTAAATATATTATTTTTCTTAATAAGTCTTTTCTCTTTAATTGGATATTCTTCTTTTGACATATTTTATAAACTTCAGATTTAAACCAACTAAACTAAAAACAAGTTCTATGAACTTTTTTTATGCGCTTAATTTAAGTTTGTGCTTATTCTCGGATACTTACAAAGTTAAGTGCTAAACCAAGCAACTACCCATAGTCGAGACTGCTAGCCAAAATTTGGATGTGATTCATTTTTGGTGTTTTTTTACATCAAATAAATTATGTCGAGACAAAGTATATCATTTATAAAGCCAAACAATGAATGGTTAAAAGCCCAAGTAGACAATAAAGAATATTCTTGCAAAAGCGAATTAATTAACGATTTAATTAGACAAGCACGAAAACAACAAGTTCAAATTGACTGGGTTAGAGCTAAAATTGAAAAAGCTGAAAATAGTGGATTTACAAGTGATAGTAAAGAAAGTATTTTAGCTCAATCAAAGTCTATGCTTAATGGCTAAATACAAGCTGACAAATGAAGCAAAAAATGACTTAATTCGGATTCACCATTACGGAGTTAAAAAATTCGGGATAACCCAAGATGACAAATATTTTGAGTCTTTTTTTGAATATTTTGACATCATCGCTAAACGTCCTTTTTCCTTTGAATCTGTTAACTATATAAAAGAAGGATACAGACGCTGCACGTGCGGTGTTGATAGTATTTATTATAAGGTCAATAAAATATTGTTGAAATAGTGACAATAATTGTAAGACAAGATTTGAATAAAAAATTATAACGGAATTAAAAAAACTGCACACAACAAAGAACTAAGCTAAAACAAATTCTTCATTATTTAATGCATTATTATAGTAAGCTCATACACTCTAAAACAAGTTCTATGAGCTTTTTTATGCACTAGTGTTATAAGTGGTGACCAATACTTCCTTTTTTAATATGATTTATGTTCTTTTTCCGCTTAAAAAATAAGAGTAACTTTAGTCTGCATTACTTAAGCTAACATTAATGAAAAGCAACTCTGAGCATAAAATATACGACTGTATAATAATTGGTGGTGGACAAGCAGGTTTATCTGTTGGTTATTTTTTTAGAAGAACTAAATTAGAGTATCTTATTTTAGATGAACAAGATACAGTTGGTGGTGCTTGGTTAAAAACTTGGGACAGTTTAAAACTATTTTCGCCTGCTGCATACAGTTCTTTATCTGGTTGGCAAATGCCTAATACAGATGAAGAATACCCAACAAAAAACGAGTTTATTAAGTATATTACTGCTTATAAAAAAAGATACAATTTTCCTGTAAACTATAATACAACTGTGCAACAGGTAGTTAAAGAACATAATTTATATAAAATAACTACAAACAAAGGCGACTTTTACAGCAAAACACTAGTAAGTGCTACAGGTACTGCTAAAAATCCTTTTATTCCAAAGTATCCAAAAGCAGACATTTTTAAAGGAGAGCAAATACATTCTGTAAATTATAAAAATGCTAGTAGTTTAAAAGATAAAAATGTTATTGTTGTTGGCGGCGGTAACTCTGGTGCTCAAATTTTAGCAGAGGTATCTAAAGTTGCTAAAACAAAATGGGTTACCTTAAAAGAACCTAATTTTTTACCAAAGGAGATAGATGGTCGTTATTTGTTTAAACAGGCTACAGAAAGCTATGTTAATAACGACACTAAAAGCTATACCAAGAAAGTTTCATTAAGTGATATTGTACAAATTAAAACCGTACAAAAAGCCTTAAAAAGAGGTGTTTTTAAAGATTACAGGCCTTTTACATCCTTTTATGAAGATGGTGTTATTTGGGAAGACAACACGAAAGAACCTGTAGATGTAATTATTTGGTGTACTGGCTTTAAAGCTAATTTAGAACATTTGTCTGCATTGCAAATTACCAAAAACAGCAAAATAAACACAACAGGCACAAAAGCTACAGATATAAATGGCTTGTGGTTGGTTGGCTATGGCAATTGGACGGGTTTTGCCTCTGCTACTATTTATGGCGTTGGAAAAACTGCTAAACAAACTGTAAAGGAGATTGTTGCTTATATTGGCGGTTTGTAAGGATACTTTATTAAAATTACAAACGATATAAAAAGCCACAAGTTTATAAATAAACTTGTGGCTTTTTACTTTTTATGACACGAATATATACTGATACAGGGCGAAAAAAAACTGAGTATTTCATCACTCTTAAAAATTACATTACTTAGCATATATAACTACAATACAGAATTAAATTTTACATAAAAATGAAAAATAGATATTTACTAACAACAATATGTACATTACTTATTAGTGCTTTTGCATTAGGGCAAACAATAAGCCTTGGTAGTGATGAGCCCGAAACAAACCAGTATAGTAATGACAAAATTGCTACATCTATTAAAGAGATCTTAAATACTACAAATAACAAGGATATTTTAGGTAATGAAAAAGTAGAAAAAGACCTTATTATTGTTTTAAAAAACGATGGAGAAATAACGTCTTATGATTTAGAAAGTTTGGACCAAAAATGGAATATTAAGTTTACAGATAGCTCTTACAATAAAATGAGGAATCAGTTTAAAATTGAAAACTCTATTTTATATGCTACAAGCACACAAAAAGAAATTATTGCTGCTAATGTAAATGATGGCAGTCTGTATTGGAAAACAGAAATTGGTATGCACTCTGGCGTAGATAAAAGGTATGTAATTAGTGGTCAGCATTTACCAATACAAGGAAATTTAATTTTTTTAGCATCTAACAACAAACAACTATACGCTTTTAACAAATATACAGGAGACAAAGTATGGAACTACAAGCTACAGTTTCCGTATAATAACTATACGCCTGTTTTAAACAAAGATAACCTTGTAATATCTAACGCGCCTTATGTGTACTCTTTTAAATCGCAAACAGGACAAGCAATTTGGCAAAGAGGTTTTGGTAAAACCCCTATGTATTCTTTAATGCAGATTGATGATAAAAAAGCTTACGTAGCTAACGAATATAATAAAGTATATGCTTTAAATATTGATGATCTAGCATCTATAGCTTGGGAATACGAAACCGAACATACATATGCCAATATAGACAGCAACACTATACTAGACGGTGGAACGTATTATTTTGCATCTGAAACAGATAATGATACCTTAGATGTTATTGCTTTAAATAGTGATAACGGAGAATTACTATGGAAAACTAGTTTAAACATTGATGGTGATGATGTTAGATACTTTAGCAAATACAATAATTATATTTATGGTTTTACAAAGGCTGATACTAATGCATTTTTTATGCTAAACGCTGCAGATGGTAAGCAGTTAAAAATTAGTCAGCCTAAGGAGAAGATTTTATCTAATATTTTTATTTCTAATGGCGAACTAACGTTTTTAACAAAAAACTATTTTGTAACCTACAACCTTAAAACAAAAAAGTACGCTTACAAAGACATTAAACTAGAATATGAGGTTAATGATGCTTTTAATTTATATTTTGAAATAGTAAAAGCAAACTAGCCGTTATACTACATAAGTATATATAAAAATGAAAAAAGCCTATAAAGTATTTTTAGTATTAAGTTTACTCTTATTAATACCATTTCTTATCTCTTTTTTTCCTTCATCACCAACAGCTAGTACTTATACTCACAGAGATCCGTCTGGTTTTGGTAGTGGGTATGAATCTGCTATAATTGATTTTATTAAGGATGTTGTAAGAGTTGTATTTGGCTTATTTGCTACTATAACAGTAATGTTAAAACTAGCCTTATCTCCAGATAAATAATCTTTTATATTAGAGTTTTAAATGTAAGCAAGTTTTAAAAGATAATACTAGTAGTAACAGTGACTTATTTTGTCTTTATCTATTTTATAAAGACCCGTTAATCCTTTGCATTAAAACAAGACTTAAGCATCTGGTATAAATCTGGATGCTTTTTTTTCATTATTTCTGGTTTTTCAAAAAAATATTCTGAAGCTACTGCTAAAAACTCAGCTTCATTTGTACCACCATAATTTCTAATATCTGATTTGTTATCATTAATATCTTCCATCTTTTTATGTATGGTTTTTAACCAAGGAATTACATAAGGCTCCTTAAGCAAACGTTCTGGTATACCGTCTATTACACCGTCTTGCTTATCTATTAAATGTATAAATTCATGTATTCCTGTATTGTGAATGCGAGACTTATTTTTAAACCCATTGTGTAGTGCTTTTCTAGATAAAAGCATCTGATTTTTAAACTGTCCGTTACCCACCATACCTGCAATATTCCTGTCCTTATCTTTTTTAGCAAAACTTAGGTCTTCATTAAAATGCTCTGGATATACAAGTACTGTACTTAAATGTTTGTAATGCCACTCACTAAAATTAAATACCGGAATTACTGCACTAGATGCAATTAAAACTTTATCTATGTCCTCTAGGTTAAATCCAACACTTTCTATATGCACTTCGCTTAAAAATAGCATTATTCGTTTTTGAAATCTTTGTTGCTCTGCTACAGAAAGCTTTTTATAAAACCTTACATTAGAAACCAACAACGTGTGCCATTTAGGAGGAAAAATTTCTACTTTTTTATTTCTAGTAATTACAAATGCATAAATAGCAAAAGCTATTAAAAGGGTAAATCCTATGGTATAAAACATATAGTGGCAATCTAAAAATTAAAACGGGATCTAAACTAAAAAATAGCTAAAAAGAAAAACCCCGTTTAAGTTACGGGGTTTAAATTTAAAAAAGTTTTTTACATAAAAATTATTTTTTTGCAGAAGGCGGAACAGCTGGTCTTACTTCAACTTTACTTGGTAAAGTTCTTGGATTCATTTGTATTAAATCTACTACCATTTGCCCTATATCTTCTGGCTGTATTTTCCAAGCATCTGCATCTGTAGGTGTGTGTCCGTTAAAATACGTGGCTACAGAGCCTGGCATAATAGTAGTTACTTTAATATCATACGGTCTTAGGTCTAACATAATAGCTTGTGAAAAACCTACCACAGCAAATTTACTAGCGTTATAAGCTGCTCCTTTTTCAAAATAATTAGTACCAGCCAAACTAGCTATGGTAATAATGTATCCTTTGGACTTTTTAAGGGCAGGTATTGCAGACTTTACGGTATTAAAAACTCCTGTTACATTTATATCTATAACGGCATTCCAATCCTCTGCACTCATTTCATCAACAGGAGAAAATCTTCCTACGCCTGCGTTAGCCACGCAATAATCTAATTGTCCCCACTTGTCTACAACTTGTTGTATAGCATTTTCTTCGTCTGCTAGGTTTCTTACATCAGATTTAATTACTAAAACCTCTGCATCCCCAATAGTTTTTAAGTGTTTTTCTGCCTCATCTAAATCGTTCTGTGTTCTTGCAGTTATAGCTACATTAACTCCTTGTTTTAGCAATGCCTCTGCTATTCCTAATCCTATTCCCTTAGATCCGCCTGTTATGTATGCAGTTTTTTTCATTTTATATTATTTATAATTATTTCTAAAATTAATAAGAAATTCTGTTTTATTCTGTGGTATAATAATCCATAACAAAAACATCATCTATTAGCGAACCTATATTTTTTATAAGTGCTAAATGTTCTTTGTGAACTAAATATACCTCTAGTGCTTTTTCATCTTTAAAAGTAAGCATAAAACTATGAGTAAACCCTTTACTTTTTCCTTCTTTACTATTGTTAATTCCCCATTCAAAATCTATAATCTCAGGAATTTTATTTTTTAACGCTATAAAATCTTCTACTGCCCTATTCACCTCTTTTGGTGTAGCCGCATCTTTGTATTTTAAATTTACAACGTGCCTAAGCTTTTTGTTATTTTTTGGATTAAAATTTACTTTATAGGCAAACATCTTTTTTACTTTTGGATCTACAGAACCAGATAGAAAAAAGAAATTCTCTTTAATTTTTATTGATGTTAAACCGTAATAAATAGGGTAGTTAGTATTTAACACGCCAGAAGGTTTTAATACGCCATTTGCGTTTAATTTACATAATTGTATGCTATTATCATCTCGTGTACCTATTGCTACTAATGCTTCAGAATCATCATTTTTTAATATTTCAATACGTGTTTGTCCTGCTAATTTTGTGGCAGCATTGTTAACTAAAACAGAATGAGGAATAAGTTCTCCTGCCTCATTAACCTTAAAAACGCTTACACCATCGCCATGAAAAACAAAATCTTTCTTTTTAATAAAATTACTTCTTTTATAGTATTTATGATGTCTATGCCCTACAACAATATAATGGTTACCTCCTAAAGTAACTCCGTTTACAGGGTATGCACCTGTTAAGTAACGGTTGGTGGTATTGTCTGCAATGTTATTTATATTTTTAAATGTGCCATTATTAAAAACCTCAAAACTACTAATGCCATTGTCTTGAAAACCACCTGTAATAAGATACGTTTTGCCATTTATTTTATGCGAATACATACCAATTATACCGTCTGTATGTATAAGATCATCATCTACAAGCGATTGTATATGACTAAGTTTTCCGTTGTTATGTATTTTAAAACAACTTAAACCAGGTGTGCTCTCTAGCCCACCAACAAAAAGGTAAAAATTGTTTTTTATAGGAATAACTTTAAGGGTAATAACTGTACCTAAATATGTTTCTGGTGTATCGTTTAATACAAATACTCTTTGTAAACTTCCAGTATCCTCTATACTATAAACCTCTACACTATTGCCTCCTTTGTTACCTACAAATAAATAATCTGTTCCTTTAATGTTATAGGCTACCAAACCTCTTGCTGGTCCTTTTTTGTTCTGCAACTCATAAGCACCAACTGGTGTTAATTCTCCGGTAGCGTTTAGTTTAAATACATTTATAAATGCACCATCTCCTCCAGAGAACACGTAATTAACCCCGTTTTTCTTATAAGTAGTGGCTGTTACTGTGTTGTACTTAGTTGTTTTATAATCTGTTTGTTCTAAAATGGCTTGGTTATTATTTACTAGTTGTGCGTTACTTAAAAAAAAGCAGCAACTAACTATAAGACAAAATATACTTTTAATCCAATTCATTTTATTTTCTTTTTTTCTCTGTTAATATAGATTTTGCTCCGTAAGTCGCTATTTTGTGGTCTTCTTCTATTGTACCACCACTTACTCCTATGGCTCCTATTATTTTTCCTTCATTGTTTTTTATAGGGACTCCTCCTGGAAAACTTACTAACCCATTATTAGAGAGTTCTATATTGTAAATAATACCACCTGGCTGGGTAAGCTTACCTAAATCTCCTGTAGCAATATTAAAATAACGAGAAGTTTTTGCCTTTTTTATAGCTACATCTATACTACCCAAAAAGGAATCGTCCATACGTATAAAAGCTTTTAAATTTGCTCCTGCATCTACCACAGCAATATTTACCAAAACTCCCATACTTTCTGCTTTATTTTTTGAAGCTAAAACAGCACTTAAAGCATCTTTATCTGTTATGTTTTGCGCTACTAAAACAGTTGAACTAAAAATTAGGAGTACTAATAAAAGTCTACTGTGTTTTAAAGTTTTTCCTTTTGGTTTAGAGGCAATTTTATGGTTATAAAAATTCATCATTACTGGTTATTACATTTACATTACATGCAAATCTCCAAAATGAAATTGAAAAAAAAGTTGAACAAGTTCAACTATAAAATACTATTTTTTATTTTTTTTAATCTTACTTAAAAACTCGTGTCTAATACCAAGGTAACCTGCTATTTGTTTATCTGTTAGTTTTAAAGAAATATTTGGATATGTATTTATAAAATACAAATATCTTTCTTTAGCTGTTAGGGAATGGTTGCGTATTAACCTTCTTTGCCATGATACAATTGCTTTTTGAAACATTATTTTAAAAAGCTTTTCTACAATTGGGAGTGAGCTGCACAATGCCTGCTTGTCTTCTCTACTAATTAACAACACCTTACTATCTTCTAAAGCTTGTATATTTAATTCTGATGGGGATTGATTCATAAAACTATCTATATCCATTAACCACCAGTCTTTTGCTGCAAAATACAACGTATTATCATTGCCATTTTTATCTAATGAAAACACTCTAAAGCAACCTTGTACTACAAAACCTTCAAACTTACAAATGCTACCCTGAGTTAATAAAAACTCTTTTTTCTTTATTTCTTTAGTTGTAAAGTAAGAGCATATTTGTTCTAGCTCTTTACTAGAAAGGTCTAAGTTTCGTTTTAAATTATCTTTTAATAATTGGTAAGGCATCATTTTAAAAAATAAGTTAATCTAATGTAGCTAAATACTCTTCTGCATTAGTTAAGTGAGTTTGTTGCTTTTCTTTATCCATTTTATCGTACATACGCACTAACATTCCTAACCTTGGGTTAGACAAGAAAAAATCTCTTTGTGTATGCATAAACCTCCAAAAGAGTCCGTCCCAAACGTCTTGCCACTCTCCTTTTTTGTAATTACTCATTTTCATTAAATAATTACTACCACTTATGTAGGGTTTAGTTGCCATTAAACCGCCATCTGCAAACTGACTCATACCATACACATTGGGTACCATTACCCAGTCATAAGAATCTATAAACAATTCCATAAACCATTGGTATACCTCATCCGGATGAAACTCGCATAACAACATAAAATTACTTAGCACCATTAAACGTTCTATATGGTGGCAATAACCGGTTTGCAATAATTTTTTTATAGTTTGGTCTATTGGTGGTATACCTGTTGTTCCGTTATAAAAAGATGCCGGTATTTTACGTTTAAACCTCCAATAGTTAGTAGTGCGCTCCTCTGTTCCTTTAGCAATATACATACCTCTAATAAACTCTCGCCAACCTATAATTTGGCGTACAAAACCTTCTGTAGAGTTTATGGGTACATTATTAGTTTTAGCATAGTCTAGTGCTTTGTCTATAATGTCTTTTGGTGTAATTAACCCCACATTTAACATTGGTGTTAATACACTGTGGTTTAATATAGAGTTTTCTGCAACAATGGCATCTTCATACACACCAAACTCCATAAATCGTTGGTCAAAAAATTGTTGCAACCAATCTTCAGTTTCTTTAAAACTTGTTGGATATAGACGCTGTTCTGTTAACTTTCCTAAGTTGTCTGCAAAATTTTTATTTACATACTCTTCTGCTTCTTTATAATACTCATCTACATCTGGAAACTGAATTGCTGGTGGTGTTTTTTTAGCCGGATATTTTTTACGATTCTCCGAATCATATGTCCACTTACCACCTTCTGGCTCTCCGTTTTCATCAATAAGAACATCTAATTTTTTACGCTGCTCTTTGTAAAAAGTAGTTTGGTGGTATTTTTTTTTGTCTGCTGTAAAAAACGATTCTAAATCATCTTCTGTATTTATAAATAAAGGCGAAGTGTGTACTGTGGTTTTTATTCCTGCTTTTTCTGCACTTTCTTCAATTCGTTTTTTTAACCAATTATCTGTTGGATCTATATAATTTATATGCTCAACATTATTCTTTTTTAACGCTTGTATAAATATTCTAATATCAGATTTTTTATCTGTTGATGCAATGTAATTAACTTCACTATTATGTTCATCAATTAAAAAATCGCTATACCTCATCATAGTTGCTCTATGAAAAGCAATTTTTTGCTTGTGAAAAGAGTACTGTTTAAAAAATAAATACTCTTCTATTAAATAAATGGTTTCCCCATTACCTAACATAGGAGATTTTTTAAATAATTGATGCGGAAAAACTATACTTATACTTTTCATTTATTTCTTTTACAACGTTGACTGCAATACTTAACCTCTTCCCAATTTTTCTCCCACTTTTTACGCCAAGTAAATGGACGTTCACAAACAATACATATTTTTTGTGGCAGATGCTGCTTTTTCATTTTTATTATTTTTTTCTGGGCTTTACGTGTGTATTTAATATACGATCTTTTTCATTCTCTACAGCAGGGTGCTTTTTATGTCCCCAAATTTTATCTCTGGCAGCCTTAGCACTTGTTTGTAAATCTACAATAGGCATCGGGTAATCTTCACCTATAATTACACCACAAAATGTTTGCTCCATTAAACTCATTTTCCAGGGCTCGTGAATATAACTTACAGGTACGTTAGCTAATTCTGGAATCCACTTTTTTATAAACAATCCTTCTGGGTCGTGCTCCAGTGAGTTTTTTACTGGGTTGTACAAGCGTACTGTATTAACACCTGTTGTACCTGCTTGCATTTGAAACTGAGGATAATGTATACCAGGCTCATAATCTAAAAATAAACGCGCCAAATGGTATGTACCTTCACGCCAATCTTGATCTAGATTTAAAGTTAAAAATGAAACTAACATAGCACGCATTCTAAAGTTTATCCACCCTGTTTCTGCAACTGCTCGCATACAAGCATCTACTAGAGGGTAGCCTGTAGTGCCAGTTTTCCAAGCCTTAATATGATCTTCATTTGTAGGATGCTCTAAAAGTTCATACCCTTTATTTACACAGTCAGTCTCATAAGTACATTCTACCTCAAACTTTTGAATAAAATGGCAATGCCAATTTAGCCTTGTTAACATTGCAGAAAACGCATTACTATTTTTTGTGCCATTAGGGTGCGTCCCTATAAACTGAAAAGCTTGCTTTACACTAATATTACCCCACGCTAAATAAGGAGAAAGCCTACTACAAGACATTCTACTTTCTGTTGGTTTAGAAATGTGTTTTTGGTACTTAAACCCTCTTTTAGCGGCAAAAGATTTTAAATAACGCCAGGCATTAATTTCACCTGCTGGCTGGTACTGTTTTGGGTAATTTTTTAACTTATTTTTTAACTCTGTTGGCAGCAAATATTTATGATTTACAACCTCTACCTTCTCTGTACTATTATATGTGTTTTTAATTACAGGTTGGTGCATTGTTTTATGCCATTGGGTACTCCAATCTTGTCTGTTTTTAATGCCTCGTAAAATACCGTCTCTTTGGTACTCTTGCCAATTTATACTGTTGTTATTAAAAAATTGTTTTACCTTTTTATCTCTTAGCCAAGTAGCTAAAACTCCACTTTCTTGATAGCTAAAAACATTTTTAATATCATAAGTATCACTCAAAAAATTAAATGCAGTAATAGCGTCTGCATAAAACACTGTAACATTTTTGTTAAATGGTTCTAAAGTAGTATTTAGTACTTTTATAGAGTGATAAACAAACTGTAAATGCCTTAAACTAGTATCTGGATAATTAATAAATTCTGGTTCAAATAAATAAACAATTATGTAAGGTATATTAGCCTGCTCTGCTTTATGAAAAGGCATATGGTCCTGAGAACGAATATCTCTTTTTAACCAAACTATATTTATGGTTTGCTTTTTCAAAAATTAAGCTCTTTTCTACATTTTTTCCAGAATGAAAAAAAAGATGGATAGTAACCATTTACAGTAAACATCCAATCTCTTGCATCTTGCTCTCCTTGATAATGTGTTGTTGTTGGGTGTTCTTTATAATTTATTTTTTTTAACTGATGCTTAGCAACTAAATCTGAAAATTCTCCTACATAAACCTGTATATTACTAATATTATCTTCTGCTAACTTTAGCATAAAATCTATGCTTTTTTTAGATACCGGATACTTTTTAAAATGAGAAGGCTCTAATAACAAAACTCTATTTACAAGTTCTTCTTTTCTCCAATTAGGATCTAGATTGTAAAAATTATAAATGCAAGTTGGTAATTCTTTATTTAGTTTTATTTGCAGAGGTTTAAGAAGTGTAGTTGTTAAATCTACATCTATGTTTTCTTCTAATTCTTTAGGTATTTTTAAAGACTCAAAAGCACTATAAGGAACATCTAAAAAAGTATTATTTTGTTCTGTAAAACAATACTTATTAATATTTTCTTGGTTTGCATAATATTTTTTATTGGCATTAGCCCCAGCTACCCATTGCCAACTTAGCGCATTGCTTGCCCAATCTGCATCTAACAAATAATAATACATCCATTGGGCTGGTTGTAACCAATGGCTCTGGGCTATATTACAAGCCAAAGAGGCTACATACATACGCAAATGGTTGTGCATATAACCAGTACTTTCTAATTTACGTATTGCATCATCTACAGCAATTATTCCTGTACTTGCCGTTACAATTGACTTTGGCATTTGTGTGTTAGACACAGGTGTTTGTTTGTGTTTTAAATCGGCATTAATTTCTTCACCTTTTGTTATCCAAACCTGTTGCCAATAATCTCGCCACGCCAATTCTTGTATAAATTTTTCTATTTGCGCCGGTGTGTATCCTTTAGCCAAAACCTCTTTTAATACATATTTGGTAGAAATTACACCTCTAGAAATGTAGGGAGACAAATAAGTTACCGCTCCGTTTATGTAATTTCTTGTAGATGCATATTTTACAGGGTTAACGTGGTTTACACGTTGGTAAATTTCTTTTATAGCAGTAGGAAATTCACTTAGCGTGTTATCTTTAAATAAACTCATAGATAGCCATTATTTAAATCTTTTCCCAGATAAGCTCCACATTTAAGTAAAAACTACCTATATAATTAAAGTTACATTCGTTAGGTTTTATAATGGATAAAAAAGTTTCGTTATTATCTCTTTTATATAAGTGGTAGGTTTGCCCTACAATAGGTTCAAAAGTAAACTTAGCATCAAAAATAAGTTTGTTATACTCGTATTGTTCTAGCATAGCATCATACTGTGCTTTAAGTTCTAAGTACCTTGCCTCTAACTTGTGGTTTACTTTATTTATGCTTCTATTTTTCCAGGCTATATTATCTGTAGTGGTAATTACTGGTGCGCCAACAGATGTTGCGTATGGCTTAAGTGCCGCATCATACTTCTGATTTTCTACATTAAAAACTACATTATCTGGTTTTTTACTCTCCTCCATTTATAATAACTTGTTTATCAATAACTAAAAAAGAATTAAAAAAAGAAATCCTCTTTAACTTTATAAAGATAAGCATTGTATCATAATTTATGTACCTAAAAGTGAACTGACGTTCTTATAAAACTGTTAATTCTACACTTTTGTAATTAGATTTTGGAGCATCACAAACCGAGCATTTGTAATTTTCTGGCAAGTCTGTAAAAGCGGTATTTGGAGGGATATTAAAAGTAGTGTCTCCGTACTCTTCATCATAAACAGTAAAACAAGACATACATTGGTGTACCGCTTTTACAAGTTGTTCTGCTTTATTGTTATCTTCGGCTGTAATCACATCTGTACGCCCTAGTTGTTTAAAGTATTTTTTACTAAGTTCCATTAGCAAACCTGGTAGTTCTATTTTATCTACATCTAAAGCATAAGCCTTATAAATATGTGTATTGGGATCAAAATTTTTAAAATGCAATACATTATACGTAGGCCTAATAACAAAATCTTTAGCTATTGTAGGTGCTGTATTTTTTTCTATAATTACAGATGCAAAATGAGATCTTTTACCAGATTCATTACTTAATCCAAATGTTAAACCGTAGGTACTAATATCATTTTGGTTTAAACTAAGCACCAAAAAGTTTTTTAAATCTAAGGCCTCTATGTCATCTACTGGCAAATGCCAATTCATTTCTAATTGAGAATGCCTTATGTTTATACCTCTTTGTCCTAAAAAGCGTTCTAAGCTAGGTCTACTCTGCTTTTTTATGCCTTTTACAATAAAAGATTTCCAAGGAGTTATACAAATTTTACCTATACCGTTATCTAAACAAAAGCCGCAAAATTCTTTTAAAAAATTTAAATCGTACTTATTATTTCTCCAATATAAACCAAGCCAATATTGGTCTAGTCCCATACGGTTCATACCCTCATAATAAGGAAAAGTAAGGTAAGGCACCTCTAGTTTTTTTTCTATGGTTTTGTTATTGGTGTCTAGTTTTTTGCTAAGCATAAAAAATAATTCTTCAACGTTTTCTACGTCTTCATAAATATCTTCAATAGCTTTAGATATTATATTAATATCCCAACTGTATACCAATACTGGGTAATAATCTCCTTTTTCCCAATGTGGTAACTTAATATTTAAATACCAATAATCTTCACTATCAGATGCTATAAAATTTAAATTACCACTAAAAATGGGTACTAGTCTTTGTTTAGGATCTGTTATATTTATTTTTAATTTAGGTAGGTAATTAAATCGTTCTAAGATATATAAAAAGGTAGATCCTTTTAACCAAAAAGTCATATCAAAAATATCTGCACATACATAGGAAGATACTATGTTTTGATAAACTCTTTTACCTATAATATCTGTATTATACTCAGATATACGCTCTAACTGCTCTTCTTTGGCATTCTCTAAAGGAAAAAGTAAATCTTGTCTAGAGCCAAAATAAACTTCTTTAAGACCTGCAGCCTCTAACATTGTTATAATATCTTTTAACTCGCCAGGAGAAGTTACACCACCTTTTATTAAAATTCTATGTAAATCATCATTCATTATAAAAATTATTAATTTGCTAGTAAAAGCTGACTATTAAGTATTTCCTTAATTTCTGGTTTACAACTACCACAACCCAAGCCTGCTCCTGTTTGCGAGCATAAGTTTGCAAAATTTGTACAACCATCTTTAATTGCGTCTGTAACATTACCTTCACCAACTTGGCTGCATGAACAAACTAATTTACCTTTTAAAGGTGCTGTATTGGATGATCCTCTTAGTAATTCATTTCGTTTTTCAGACAGTTCTATTTCCTCTTCAATTAAACGTTTAAATTCTGCAAATTCATTTTTATCACCCATTAAAATAGCTCCTTTTAATGTATCATTTTTAACTATGCATTTTTTATAAAAACGCTTACTAACATCCATTAAAATTATTTCTTCGTAACTATTATCATCTGCTGGCGAGTTTACCATTCCTATGCTACACAAGTCTAAATTTTCAAATTTTAAAATATTCATTAAAACTGAACCGTTATAAATACTACTGTAATCTCCTAAAATATAATTTGCTGCAATATCTGCCTGTTGTTCTGCTGCAGAGGTAATACCAAAAAGTGAGTTGTTAAACTCTGCTATTTCACCCAATGCAAATATAGATGGGTTACTTGTTTGCATATAAGAGTTTACAATAACACCACGCCTAGTTTTTAGTTTTGTTTGCTTTGCTAACTCTATATTTGGTCTAGTACCTATGGCGTAAACTATAGCATTGCACTTTATGGTTTTTCCTGTTTTTAGATTTACCAAAATACTGTGACTTGTTGTTTTTTCATTAAAAACAGTACTTACTTCATTATCAAAATATAAATTTATATCTCTTTCTAACACGTCTTGCGCTAATAACCTACTCGCAACATTGTCTAATTGACGCTCCATAAGTCTGGGCGCCCTTTGTATAATACTTATGTTTACATTAATTTTTTTTAAGGCTGCTGCTAGTTCTAATCCTAAGAGTCCGCCACCAACAATAACAACATGTTGTGCATTATTAGGTAAACCTGTTTCTTGCAAGTAATGTTTTAACTTATCTGCATCCCCACGCTCTCTCATAGTAAACCTACCCGGTAAATTAATAGGCACATCACTAGGTACAAATGCTCTACTTCCGGTAGCCATTATTAACAAATTATAACTATGCGTAACACCATTAGAATCTGTAACTTGTTGTTCTTTTTCATTTATGTTAGAAATTCCTATTCCTGCATGCAAAGTTATATTCAACTTTTTTAGCTCGCCCTTTTTTAGTTTTTCTAAAGATTGCCATGAGAGTTCATTACTCACATATTCTGGCAATAAAACTCTGTTGTAAAAAGGATCTTTTTCTTTAGAGAAAACATGTAGCTCATCAACAGTATTTTTTTCTCTATAAGTTTGTATAAATCTATATGCCGCAGCCCCTGCACCAATAACTATAATTTTTTGTTTGGGTTTACTATATTTTTCTACTTGTACGGCACAGTATTTAAAATCTGGTTCTTTAGATACAGGGTCTACAATATCATTAGTTAAATTATTAGCTCTACCAAAATCATTATTTAATATTTTACCCCAATGCATTGGTAAAAAAACTACTTGTTCTCTTATATCAAAATTTATAGTTACTTTAACCTGCACCTTGCCTCTTTTACTTTTTACTACAGCAATATCTCCTTCTTTTAGTTTTCTTAAAAAGGCATCTACTTTATTCATTTCTAAATATGGCATAGGTATGTGTGTAAGTAAGCGTTTTACCTTACCTGTTTTTGTTCTGGTATGCCATTGGTCTCTTACCCTACCTGTATTTAAAATTAGAGGATAGTCTACATTTGTTTCTTCAGATTGATTGTAAGTTTCTGAGGGAGCATTAAAATGTGCTTTTGTATCTGGAGTATTAAATACTAAATTATGAAATAAACGTGGCGTACCCGGATGGTTTTTGTGTGGCACAGGCCACTGAAAACTACCTTCTTCCTTTAGCCGTTTATAAGATAGGCCAGATATATCTATACTTGTACCTTTAGTAAGCAAACAGTACTCATCGTAAACCTCGCTAGCATAAGTATAATTAAACCCAGAGTATCCCATTTCTTGCGCAAAACGCCATAATATTTCTGCGTCTGGCAATGCTTCGCCTGGTGCATTTATAACTTTTGGCAGGTAACTAATTCGCCTTTCAGAATTTGTCATTGTACCTTCTTTCTCTAACCAACCTGCAGCAGGTAAAAGTAGATCTGCAAATTTTGTGGTTTCAGAATTATGAGAAATATCTTGTACTACAACAAAGTTTGCTTTTTTTAATGCGCGCTCTACTTTATTTACATTAGGCATACTTACCACAGGGTTTGTACAAATAATCCAAATTGCTTTTAATTTACCTTCATCTAAGGCATTAAACATTTCTGTTGCTGTATAACCCGGCTTAGCTTGTATTTGTTTACCTCCCCAAAAATCTGACACTTCTTTTCTGTGTTCAGGATTATTCAAATCTTTATGTACCGCCAACAAATTTGCCATACCACCAACCTCACGACCTCCCATAGCATTGGGCTGTCCTGTTAACGAAAATGGGCCAGATCCTGGCTTGCCTATTTGCCCCGTTAGTAATGATATATTTAGTAATGCTACATTTTTAGAAACCCCAATTACACTTTGGTTAAGCCCCATTGTCCACATACTAATAAAGCCTTTTGCATTACCAATATATAGTGCTGCTTTTTTTATATCTTCTGCCTTTATACCACATTTTTTAGCCGCAGTAGTTAAGGTTAATTGAAAAGCACTTGCTTTACATGCTTCAAAATTTACGGTGTGCTTTTTAATAAAGTTTTTATCTGTTTTTTTCTTTTCTATAAGTACCCTAGCTATAGCATTAAAGAGAATTACATCTGTACCCGGTAAAATCTGTAAATGTAAATCTGCAGAAGCACAAGTTTGTGTTTTTCTAGGGTCTACAACTATTATTTTTACATTAGGGTTTTCTTCTTTATGCTTTTCTAAACGCCTAAATAATATTGGGTGACACCAAGCCGGGTTAGCTCCTGCAATTAAAAAGCAATCTGCCAATTCTATATCTGCATACGCAATTGGCACAGAATCTTCTCCCACTGTTTTTTTATAACCAACCACCGCAGAACTCATACACAAGCGTGAGTTGGTATCTATATTATTACTCCCAATAAACCCTTTTAGTAATTTATTAGCTAAATAATATTCTTCTGTTAAGCACTGGCCAGAAACGTAAAAACCCACACTATCTGGTCCGTGTTTATCTATAATAGTTTTAAAAACAGCAGCCGCTCTTTTAAATGCATTATCCCATGTAACTTTTTGTAAAGGATGATTTTTACTCCATCGCATTTCTGGATACAAAATACGGTCTGTGGTATCTTGCGCAACATAATTAAGGTTTTTGCCTTTAGAACACAACATACCTTTGTTAACCGGATAATTTTCATTACCGGACACTGTTAATACACCTTTGGTATCTTTCTCTACTACTACTCCGCAACCTACTCCGCAATAACTGCAAATAGTTTTATGTTTTGTATTTTTTTGCATAGCTCTAAATAACAGATGTAAAAACATCATTCTTTAACTATGGAAAGATACAGAATTACGTATTAATACGTAGTAGTGATTTAATAATAATATAGGGATGAAATTATTTATTCTATAAATAAACCTCTAAAAAATAAGAAGTTATATAGTTTACCCAAAACTACACTTAAAAAAGAGTATATTTTAAACCAAATTATACTGTTGTGCTTTTTTAGATAAATCTATTAAATTTTTTACTTCCATTTTACGCATTAAATTAAACCTATGTGTTTCTACCGTACGTTTACTATTTTGTAGTTTTTCTGAAATTTGCTTGTTAGTTAAACCTGTTAACACAAGCTCCAATACCTGTAATTCTTTACTTGTAAGATCAAAAGGATTACTATTATTTTTAGAAGTTTTTACTGTTTCAGATACTGTTTTATTACCATTTAGCAAATTATTTACAAGTACATTAGAAATGTCTCCGCTAAAATATTTACCTCCTTGCTGCACAGTGCGTATTGCTTTTATAAACTCTACTTTACCTGTATCTTTTAGCAAATAACCATTTGCTCCTGCTTTTACAGATTTAAGAATATATTCTTCCGAATCATGCATAGATAGTATTATGGCTTTTGTAGTGGTACCTTGTTTATTAAGTATTTCTACGGCATCTATGCCATTCATTATTGGCATTCTAATATCTATAATTAAAAGATCTGGATTTTTTTCTTCTACAATCTCAATTGCTTCTTTACCGTTAGACACCTCTGCAACCACAACCAAATCTTTTTCTTCTTCAAGCAAAGAACGTATTCCGTCTCTAACTAAAGAATGATCATCTGCCAATACAATACTTATAGTGCTACTCATCAATCAAAATATTTTTACAAATATAATTTAAAAATACGTAGTGACATACGTAATATACTTAGGCTATATTATAAAAAAAGTCGCCACATAATACTGTAGCGACCAGGGAACAGTTATTTAATTGATGATTATTTTGTTGTGTTTAAAAATTTAGGTTTAATAGTTAACATTGCCCAAGCCCAATTTTGACTTCCTGCAGATGCATCTTTGGTAGTTCCTTTTAACTCATACATACCATCGTTAGCAAACATTTGAGAATAACCAACTGCCAAACCATACCCTTTAAACTTTTTAGAAAAAACAAGGTCTAGCTCTGTGCCCAAAGATTTATCGCCACTTGCTAACTCTTGTTCTCCACTAAAATTTAACGCTTTTATCATAAGACTAGAGGTGTCATTTAGTTTAAAATTAGCGCTAATATGTACATCTAATAAACCTACAGAATTAGCGTGGTTACCCACATAAAAATAATCCATAAAACCATTAAATTTATGGTTGGTTCCGTAAAGAGGAAAAAAAGCTCCTGTTTCACCAGCATCTGCGTCATTACCACTAATTAACTCAAAACCGGCACCTAGAGTAACCTTGTTAGATGTTTTATAATTTAAATCTAAACTTGCCAAATAAGCTCCTTTTACATCAATTTCGCCTTGTCTTTTTCCGGTTTGTAAAAACAAATTACTACTTACGCCTAGCTTCCCTTTTTTGTATGCTAAATGTGTACCAATGGTAACTAAACTACTTGTACCATCTGGAGTTGTAGCATCATCTTCATACTCCTGAAAACCATTATTTAACACTAACAAACTACCAGAAAAAGTGTCCCAACTTTGTTTAGCATATAAATACTGCATTGTTTTATAAGAGAAAAAGCCTGTGGTACTATATTCCGTTCCTACAGATGAAAAACCAGATAAATTTGCCTTATCTTGATTAAATGTGAGACCTACATCTAATAAAAAATTATCTTTTTTATACTTTAACAATGCAGCATCATGATTACGTGCTTGTTGAGCCCAACCTACAGAACCTAATATTCTTTGATCGTCATAATCTATTGTTTGTCTTCCTATTTTTGTAGTAAACCCTTTTCCTAAATTTAACTCTCCCCAAGCTTCAAAAACAGCAAAAGAGTTATTGGCATCTGCAGGTAATAATTGTCTATTTTCTCCCCAAGTTAAAACATCTTGTAAACTTATGTAAAACTTGTAATTTTCTGTATTATATCCAAAATTTAAACGAGCCCTTGTTGCAATACCAAATCCAGCATCTGTATCTTCTGCAATAGGACTGCCAAACCCATGTCTGTACTCTGTTCTTGGTCTAAATTCACCATCTAATGTAAACTGTGCGAATGTGTAATTAGCAATAAATAAAAAAAGGCATAGTATTAGGTATTGATATTTTTTCATAATCTATTTTTTATAGTGTTTTATATTAATTTTAGTGTTCTAAAAAATCTATTAAATGCTTTCTGCAAGCGTAATAATCTTTGTGTTCTAAAACAGATTTTCTTGTTCTAGGTCTTTCAAAATCTACAGTTAGTACGTCTCCAATTTTTGCCCTTGGGCCACTAGTCATCATCACTACTCTGTCTGCTAAAAAAATAGCTTCATCTACATCATGAGTAATCATTACTGCTGTAATTTTCTCTTTGTTCCATATTTCTATTAAAATATCCTGAAGCTCTCCTCTTGTTAACGAATCTAACATTCCAAAAGGCTCATCTAACAACAATACTTTGGGCTTAATAGCAAATGCCCTTGCAATACCAACTCTTTGTTGCATACCTTGAGATAGCTCTGTTGCTTTTTTATTAAAAGCCCCATCTAAACCTACTTTGTGTAAATAATATTTGGCTATATCTACACGTTGTTTTTTAGGAATGCGAGGAAAAACTTGGTTTACACCTAATAAAACATTTTGCAAGGCTGTCATCCAAGGCATTAAACTTGGTGATTGAAAAATTACGCCTCTATCTGGACCAGGTCCTTTTACAGGGTTACCCAAAACAGATATGTTTCCGCCAGAAATAGAGTTTAAGCCAGCTATCATAGAAAGCATTGTTGTTTTTCCACAACCAGAATGCCCTATAATTGTAACAAACTCCTCTTTCATTATTTGTAAATTTAAATTCTCTAATACCACGTAGTCTCCTTTTGGTGTTGGGTAAACCTTTTTTAAATTAATAAGGTCTAACATAACTTTTGATGGATAGAAAATTCCGTTTTCAAAGTTGGTATTGTCTGTTTTTGTAATAGTTGCACTCATTTTTCTATTTTTTTAAAATTGACCAACAAAACTTTTTGGCGTAGCATCTGGCAAGACATACTCTGTATTAGAAACGGACTTTCTGCTTTCTCCTATAGCCATTAAATAGGCAATAATTTTATTTCTAGTCTCTATATAGTTTATATTATCATTTAATTTTGTCTTGTCTCTTGGGCGCTCTATATCTATAATAAACTCTGGTCCCAATGTTGCTTTTGGCCCTGGTTTTAAAGGAATAATTCTATCTGCCATATAAATACCTTCATCAACATCATTTGTAATTAGCAAAGCAGTTCTTTTGTCTTTACTCCAAATATTTAATATTTCATCTTGTAAATTGCCTCTGGTTAACGCATCTAAAGCCCCTAAAGGTTCATCCATAATTATCATTTCTGGTTTCATAGCCAATGCTCTAGCCACAGAGACTCTCTGCCTCATTCCGCCAGACAATTCTTTTGGCCTTTTATCAATTGCGTGTGATAGGCCTACCATCTTTATAAAACTAACAACCCTTTCTTTAATTTCTGTTTTACTTTCCTTTGGAAAAGCCTCCTTAACAGCCATTGCAACATTCTGATACACTGTTAACCAAGGAAGTAGTGAGTAATTTTGAAAAATAACTCCACGTTTGTGACTTGTGCCAACTACAGGTTCTCCCTTAAAAAGCACCTCTCCACTGGTTGGTTTTATTAAGCCATTAATTAAATTTACTAGTGTAGTTTTTCCGCTTCCAGTAAAACCTACAATAGCAACAAACTCCCCTTCTTCTATTTTTAAATTGATGTTAGAAAGTACCTCTGTACTATTATTTCCTTGACCGTATGTTTTACACACATTTTTTAATTCTAAATACGCCATAGTGCTTGATTTTATAAATTAAATGCCCTCGTTTTTATTAAAAGACACCATTTGTTGAATGGTTAGCATTAACCTATCTAACAAAAAGCCTATAATGCCAATAACAAACATTGCCACTATAATTTTAGCGTTAGAATCGTTTGCTCCGTTTTGAAATTCTTCCCAAACAAACAAACCTAAACCTGGACTTTGAGCCAGTAACTCTATAGCAATTAGAACCATCCAGGCAACTGATAGTGTAATTCTAAGTCCAGTAAATATTAACGGTAATGAAGAAGGTAAAATAACTTTAAATACTTTTTGAAAAGTTCCTAGCTTTAAAACTTTAGCTACATTTATATAGTCTTTATCTACAGAAGAAACACCCATTGCGGTGTTAACTAAAGTTGCCCACATTGCGCACAAACCAACACTAACAAAAGAAATTACAAATGCATTATCTGAGCTGGCTCCTATATATAATGTTTTTACAATCATAAAAACTAACAAATACCAAACTACTGGAGACACAGGTTTAAATATTTGAATAAACCAATTAAATGCACTTCTAAGAGACGGACTTAATCCTATAATAACACCTATAGGAACTGCTATAATAAGTGCAAGCAAAAATCCTGCAAAAACAGTTTTTATACTAGTTAAAACAATATCTATAAAGGAGGCTCTACCGGTATAAACTATTGCCTTTTTACCTTGTGCAATTAACTTAGCATTAGTAGACTCCATTTTTAAATTAAAGGCATCTTTTTTTGCTTGAATTAAATGATGATCTGCAATTAAAGACATAAATGAAGCCCATACCTGAGTTGGTGATGGTAAAGTATTTGGCTGACACCTACTTTCTCCTGAAGCAATGCAAGCCCTTTCTGCATCCGCAGCAGCCGGACCTTGTTCTTCCAATGCCTTTTCAATTCTATAGGCAGCTTCTTTATTGTACAATGCCTTAGAACCAAGATGCCACAGCCCCAAAAACAAAAGGATAGAAACAATAGTTATAGCTGTTTTTTTTAATGATTTTGATACCGCATCTTTTTCAAACTTAGATTTAACAATTGAAGCTATTTGCTTAAAAAAAGCAAAACCAGAGTGCTGTTTCTTTAATGTAATTTCTTGTTTCATCGTATATTCTTTTTTGGGTTGTAGTGGTAGTTAATCTTTATTACCTATGGCAAAACTGTTTATATAACCAATAGGATCTTTTGCATCATAAAGAGTACCGTCTATAAAATCTGTTGTTGCTGGCTTATAACCATCTGTTTCTGGTATATCTTCCTTTGGTATTTTGCCTTCGGCAACCAATAAGTCTGCAGCTTTTCTCCAAACATCTGGGCGGTAAATTTCTTTTATTGTTTCCTTGTACCAAGCGGCAGGTTTTGCTTCTGAAATTTGCCCCCATCGTCTCATTTGTGTTAAAAACCAAATTCCGTCAGAATAAAAAGGATATGTAGCATTGTATTTGTAAAACACATTAAAATCTGGCATAGAACGTTTATCTCCTTTTTCAAACTCAAAAGTACCCGTCATAGAATTTGCTAATACTTCTTCTGGAGCACCTACATATTGTGACATAGATAATATTTTAACGGCCTCTTTTCTGTTGTTAGGATTATCTAACCACTTACCAGCTCTTATTAAAGCTTTTGTAACCGCTACTGCAGTATTAGGGTTTTCTTCTACAAACTTTTTTGTCATTACAAATACTTTTTCTGGGTTATTTTTCCATATGTCATAATTTGTAACAACTGGTACACCTATACCTTTAAAAACTGCTTGTTGGTTCCAAGGTTCGCCCACACAATAGCCATAAATTGTTCCAGATTCTAAAGTAGCCGGCATTTGTGGCGGTGGTGTTACAGATAGTAAAACTTCAGCATCAATTTGCCCCTGCACATTATCTGCCGTATACATACCTGGGTGTATACCCGCTGCAGCCAACCAATACCTTATTTCGTAATTGTGAGTAGATACAGGAAAAACCATCCCCATTTTAAATGGTTTTCCGCTGTTTTTATACTCAGCTACTACTGGTTTTAAAGCATCTGCCTTAATTGGGTGTATTGTTTTTCCGTTATCATCTAAAGGCACATTGGGTTTCATTTTTGCCCAAACATCATTAGATACTGTTATTCCGTTTCCATTTAAATCCATAGAAAACGGAGTAACCAATTTTGCACGCCTACCAAAGCCTACTCCTGCTGCTATTGGTTGTCCTGCTAGCATATGAGAACCATCTAACTGGCCATCTATAACACGGTCTAAAACATTTTTCCAGTTAGACTGTGCCTCAACAGAAACAAAAAGTCCTTCCTCCTCAAAAAAGCCTTTTTCTTTAGCTATAGCTAAAGGAGCCATATCTGTTAATTTTATAAATCCAAAAGTTAATTGTGGTTTTTCAATTTCAAATGCCGATGCTGCTACATCTTCTGTAGTAGTTTTTTCTTTTTTTTCTTTACTGCCACAAGACCAAAGAAAAACTAGAGCCATTAAATAAAGAGGTACATTTTTTACTGTATTTTTCATAGTTAATTATTTAGAGTGTTCTACGTATTAATACTTATTAAAACAAAAGTATACGTATACTTTCTAAAATTTTATGAAATAATACAGAACAAAACATTCTTTTACACCATTAAAAAACCTGTATTAACGCATAAAAAAGAGATAAAAACCTAATAACAAACCAGTTACAAATAAAAAAAGTTGCGTATATATACGCAACTTACTACTTAATACTACCTATTTATTTTATAAATCTAAATAGTAATTATGCTCAGAAATTTCTTTTTTAAGTAAAGCAATGTTAGTTATTCCTATTTTTTTTCCCTTCGTGAAAATTAAACTTTCTTTTTTTAGGGCAGAAAAAACTCTTATTACTTGTTCTTCTGTAGTACCAGCATAATCTGCATATTCTCGTCTACTTAGTTGCAAGTTTAAAAAACCATTATAATCTTTAAATTTTCTATGTATGTAAAGCAAGCTGTCTACAACACGTTCTCTAACTGTCATTTGTGAAATGGTTTTTAGTTTTGCCTCACTCCTATTAAGTTCGTTTGCATAAAAAAGCATCATATCATAAGTAAATGTTGCATTACTTTTTAATTTAGTCTGCAAACTATCTTTAGAATAATAACACAAAATAGTATCCTCTAAAGCCATTGCTCCTATAGAGTAATACTCTTCTGTTCCAAAACCACGGTGACCTATTATTTCTCCTTCTTTAGCAAATCTTACAATTTGTTCTTTACCGTTTAATCCTGTTCTATACACTTTTACTTTACCTTTTAAAATAAAAAAAAGACCATTAACCGGTGCTCCTTCTATTATAAACTGCTGCCCTTTTTTACAACTAATTTCTGTTTTTAAGACAGAAAAAAAATCATCCCTTTCTGCTAATACACTTCTTTTAACCAAACAATCTGCATTCATACAACTTTTACAAGAAGTAGCTAAAAATGTATACTTATTAGGCATAATAATTATTTTAGATTTAAAATTAGAGGTAAAAACTAGATATTTAATACACTTAGCTTAGAGGCTAGAATGAAGCACTCTTTGTAATTCTTCTTCAAAAAAAGAAGGATGCTCTGCTACTACATCACCAATAACTATTACACCAGGAAGGGCAATATTGATATTGTTTTTAACGGTATTACAACTAGACAAGGTGCCTGTTATGCAGGTTTCTTTACCTAAAGTACCGTTTTGTATTATAGCAAAAGGCGTTAACTTACTTCTATGTTTTGCAACTTCTTGAGCTATTTTAATAAACTTACGTACTCCCATAAGTATTACCAATGTTGCAGAAGATTTTGCAGCTAAAATTAAATCATTAGAAAATGATCCATCTTTTTTTGTGGCTGTCATTACCCAAAAGCTACTGCTTACACCCCTACGAGTTACTGGTATACCTTGGCTGGCGGGCACTGCTATTGCACTACTTATCCCAGGAACAACAGTTACTGGTATACCAAAAGATTCTACGTATTCTATTTCTTCACTAGCCCTACCAAACACAAAAGGATCTCCTCCTTTTAAACGTACTACGTGCCCGTATTTATATGCGCTTTCTACTATAAGTTTATTTATGTCACCTTGTAATAAAGAATGTTTTCCACAACGCTTACCTACGTATATTTTAGGAATAGAATTATCAATTTCACTAAGTAAATCTATACTTACTAGTGCATCATATAAAATTACATCAGCTTGCTGCAAAACCTTAATTCCCCTAAGGGTAATAAGGTCTACACCGCCCGGCCCAGCACCTACTAAACTTACTTTAGGATTTTTTGACTGCATCATAATATATAATTATTAAGGTGAAAAATTATTAATACAACAACAAAACTACGTATTTATTTTGATGAAAATAGATAAAATATACGTAATAATACGTACTTTTGTTATTGTAATCTCATAATCACGTACGTATGAAAACCGTAATTGTAGTAGGAAATGGAATGGTAAGTTATAAGTTTTGTGAAAAGTTTATAGCTAAAAAAGAGAGTAATATTTTTAAAATTTTAGTTTTTGGAGACGAGCCAAGACCCGCTTATGATCGTGTACATTTAAGTGAGTTTTTTGAAAATAAAGATGCAAAGGCATTAGAAATGGCTCCTGCAGAATGGTATATAAAAAATAACATTGAACTATACACCAACGAACGCATTGCAGATATTAATCGACAAGAGAAAACAATTACCACTGCTAAAAATAGAGATTTCACCTATGATTATCTTGTTTTAGCCACAGGATCAGCTGCATTTGTACCTCCTATTAAAGGGGTTGAGAAAGAAGGTGTTTTTGTTTACCGAACAATTGAAGATTTAGAAGGGATGCTAGCGTATGCTGCTAAATTAAAATCTACCAAATCTAATGCAAAAGCTGCGGTTTTAGGAGGCGGATTATTAGGTCTTGAGGCTGGAAAAGCTGTTATGGATATGGGCTTAGAACCTCATATAGTTGAGTTTGCTCCAAAATTAATGCCAAGACAATTAGATAGTAGAAGCAGCCAAGTACTACAATTAAAATTAGAATCTATTGGTTTACATATACACCTTGGCAAAGCTACCAACCAAATACTAGGAGATAAAGTTATTACCGGAATGGAGTTTGGAGAAGATGATGTTTTAGATGTAGATATGCTAATAATATCTGCTGGCATTAGACCAAGAGATGAGTTAGGAAAAGCTTGTGGATTAGAAATAGGGGTACGTGGCGGCATAGTAGTTAACAACAAAATGCAAACTTCTGATGAAAACATATATGCCATTGGAGAAATTGCCTTGTACAACCAAATGATATACGGCCTTGTTGCCCCTGGCTATGAGATGGCTACTGTTGCTGTAGACCAAATAATAGGTAATACTAACAATATTATGTCTAAAAGTATAGATATGTCTACCAAATTAAAATTAATTGGTGTAGATGTTGCCAGCTTTGGAGATCCGTTTATGCCTGCAACTAAAGGTCATTCTGTTATTTTTGAAAATAAAACACAACATTTATACAAAAGAATAAATGTAAGTCTTGATGGCAAAAAATTACTTGGCGGAATTTTAGTTGGCGACGCTACTGATTATAGTATGCTACATCAAATATATTTAAATGGTATGCCAATTCCTTCAGATCCTTCTCAATTAATATTACCTGCCGGAGATGGCACTGCCTCCTTTGGTAGCGCTATGGATCTGCCAGATACTGCGGTTGTTTGTTCTTGTGAAGCCGTAACTAAAGGCCAAGTTTGTTGTTCTGTAAAAGATGATGGAAATGAAACTGTAAAAGATGTTGCCAAAGCTACCAAAGCAACAACTGGTTGTGGCGGTTGTAAACCTATGGTTGTAGACTTGGTAAATGAAACATTAAAGTCTTTAGGAAAAGTTGTTAAAGAACGTATTTGTGAGCATTTTGATTACTCTAGGCAGGAGTTATATGACATTGTAAAGATGAAAAATATTAAAGATTATGATGAGCTTTTAGATACTCACGGAAAAGGCAATGGTTGCGAAGTTTGTAAGCCTTTAGCGGCGTCATTATTTGCAAGTATATTTAATGAAACAGCTAACAAACAAGATACAATACAGGACTCTAATGACAGGTATTTAGCTAACATACAGCGTAACGGAACCTACTCTGTTGTGCCACGTGTTGCTGGCGGAGAAATATCTCCAAAACAAATGATTGCTATGGGCAGAATTGCTCAAAAATATGATTTATACACCAAAATTACAGGCGGACAACGTATAGATATGTTTGGAGCAAAACTACATGAACTTCCACTTATTTGGGAAGAGTTAATTGCAGAAGGCTTTGAAACCGGACAAGCTTATGGTAAATCTTTACGTACCGTAAAAAGCTGTGTAGGATCTACTTGGTGCAGATATGGCATGGATGAAAGTGTAAGTTTTGCCATTGAAATAGAAAACAGATATAAAGGCATACGTTCTCCTCATAAATTTAAAGGTGGCGTATCTGGTTGTATTAGAGAATGTGCAGAAGCACGCGGTAAAGATTTTGGTTTTATTGCCGTAGAGGGCGGCTGGAATATTTACATATGCGGTAACGGTGGCGCAACTCCTAAGCACGCTGTTTTATTGGCAGAAAAAGTAGATAAAAAAACGGCTATTACGTATGTAGACAGGTTTTTAATGTACTATATACAAACTGCACAACCATTAATGCGTACTGCGGCTTGGCTAGACAAGTTAGAAGGTGGTATAGATTACATAAAGGACGTAGTTATTAATGATTGCCTAGGCATTGTAGATCAGTTAGACAAGGATATGCAACATTTGGTAGACACATACAAATGCGAATGGAAAGAGGCTGTAGAAACTCCTGAAATTAGAGCCAAGTACACACATTTTGTAAATTCTACAGAAGAAGATGAAAATATAGAGTTTGTAGCTCTTAGAGACCAAAAAATGCCAGCTCCTTGGGTGTAATCATAAAACAGAACTAAAAATATATTAAGGATGATAACATCAATTTTAAAAGAATACTCGCCAACAGCTTTAAACCAAGTAACTACGTGGTTTAAAGCAGCCAAAACAAGTAAGTTCCCTAAAAATGGTGGTGCTTGCGTAAAATATAAAAACAAACAAATTGCCGTTTTTAATTTTACAAGAGAAGGCAAATGGTATGCCTGCCAAAACTTATGTCCGCATAAAATGGAAATGGTACTCTCTCGCGGAATGATTGGCGAAGATATGGGAACACCTAAAGTGGCTTGCCCCTTACATAAAAATACCTTTTCATTAAAAACAGGAGAAAATATAAATGGTACTTTAGATGCTATTGCAACATATCCTGTAAAAATTGAAGATGGTTTTGTGTATATTGGGTTTTCTGAATAGCTTTGAAAACAAACCTAAGCAAAAATGGCAACAACTAACAAATTAGAGCAGGCTTTTTACCTTTTTGATAAAGCTAACGAGCAAGACCCAAACAAGGAAATATACAAGGGTAAAGAATATGCAAAAGAAGTGCTTTACGCTATGCGTATGACAGACAAATTAAATTCTTTTGCTCCTAATGCCTCAGAAACGTTACAACTAACAGCACGTTGCCAACATATTTGCAGATGGGAAATACCAAGAGATTCTTATGAAATAAACAGAACAGGTTATTTAAAATGGAGGCAAGATTTAAAAAAATATCACGCTAAAAAAGCAAGTGAAATTTTAACCGCTGTTGGATATGACCAAAACACCATTGAAAAAGTCGCTTTTTTACTTGAAAAAAAACAATTAAAAAAAAATGAAGAAACACAAACATTAGAGGACGTTATTTGCTTGGTATTTTTAGAATTTTATTTTGAGCCTTTTGCAAAAAAATATTCCGAAGAAAAACTAATAGATATTTTACAAAAAACTTGGAGAAAAATGTCTGAAAAAGGACAAAATGCGGCATTAAAACTACCTCTATCAAAATCATCATTAGAGCTTGTAGGCAAAGCATTGTCTTAATTAATTGCTTAATATAAGGCCATTTTATGAGTCATAAAAAACTTGAAAAATCTTTAGATAATACTACATTTTTAAGAATTAGAAAATGGTATTTACTAGCGTTATTAGCTATTGCTTTTTCAATTGTGTTTTCTCAGGTGTTAATACAAATGCATTTAAATTCCCAATTAAACGACTCTAGAGTTATAAATGTAGCTGGCAGACAACGGGCATATAGCCAAAAATTAGTAAAAGATATTTTACTATTACAAAGAGCAACTCTAAAAAAAGAAAGAGATACAGTTCTAAAAAACACAAAAAAAACATTAGATGTATGGCGTATTTCTCATAAAGCCCTACAATTTGGTAATGACTCTATGGGTATACCAAAAGAAGATAACAAAGCCATTTTAGCGTTGCTGCAAAAAATTACACCACATCACAATGCAATGATTAAGGCTGCAGAACGCACTATTGTTTATAATACTACTGACGGATTTAAAGATTCTATTGGCTTAAAAGAAAATATAAATATCATTTTAAAAAATGAAAAAATATTTTTAAACCTAATGGATACTATTGTAAATAAGTATGATAGTATTAGTAAAACACAACTTGAAAAATTAAAGCAAAAAGAGCATTTATTAGTAGCCTTTTCTTTACTAATTCTTTTATTAGAGATCCTATTTATTTTTAGACCACTGTCTATACAAATTAGAAACACCATAAGTAAACTATTAAAAAGTAAAATTGAATCTGAAGAAAACACTTTAAAAATAGAACAGCTTTACCAAGAAAAACAAAACTCCCTACAAGAACTGCAAGAGCTTAACTTTGTTATAGACAATGCTGCACTGTTTGCTAGTATTAAAAATAATGAAAGTGTAGTTTTTATAAGTAAAAAATTTCAGGAGCTTTTAGGTTGTAGCACACAAGATTTAGCAAAACCATTATCTGAAATACTTACAACAAATGAAGGTCAACAACAGTATTTAAAAGAGGTTTTAAAAAGTAACAGAAAAAATATTAGAAACGAAGAAATAAAAATAAGAACAAAGAAAGAGCAAGACATTTGGTTAGATATGTCTATAATTCCGCTCCATAATTCTTCAAAAAAGCAAAATATTTTAATTCTATGTTCTGATATTACCGAGCGTATAGAAAATCAGCAAAAACTAGAACAACTAACCAAGCAAAGTTTTGAAGACAAAATTTTGCAGAGAAAACTACAAGCCAGTCTTATTGTTGAAGGGCAAGAAGAAGAGCGCAAACGTATAGCAAAAGATATACATGATGGTATTGGACAAATGCTAACAGCTCTTAAGTTTAATATTGAATCTATTAATTTAGAGAACAAAGATAAAACAAAGGAAAAAATAGCCTATTTAAAATCACTTTGCACAGACTTAATAAAGGGCGTACGCACAGCTACATTTAACCTTACTCCACCGGAGCTTAAGGACCACGGTATTTTTCCTGCCTTGCAAAAAATGACTACAGAACTTTCTAAACTAACAGGGAAAAATATACTTTTTGAAAACAAAACAGAAAAAAACATTAGGTTTAGCTCCTTAGCAGAAACTAACATTTATAGGGTTGCACAAGAAGCAATAAACAATGCTATTAAATATGCTAACGCCAATTATATTTTATTAAGTATAAATTACAACCAAAATACACTAAGCGTTTTAATTGATGATGACGGTAATGGTTTTGATGATTCTATTTTAAACAAAACACCTAAAAATAATAGCGAAGGTGGTATGGGTTTATTTTATATGAAAGAACGAATAAGCTACATTAACGGTAGACTTTTTATTAACTCTACACCTGGTAAAGGAACAAGAGTAACTATAAATTACAAACCCGAAAAAACCACTAAGCAACAACCATAAAACTGTAATTATGAAAATACGAATTAGAGAAAATTCTGTTAGATATAGACTTACTAAAAGTGAAGTAGAAGCATTTTGTAAAAGAGGTTATTTTATACAACAAACCGAATTTAACACCTCCTTATTTTGTTATGAGATAAGAACCAAAGATGGTATAAGCAATTTAGAAACAGATTTTAAAAATAATACCATATCTATATACGTGCCCAACAGTTACACAACAGATTGGCATACTAACTCTATTGTAGGTTTTAGTAATACGTATACAACCAAACAAGGCAAAGAGCTTTCTATTTTAGTAGAAAAAGATTTTGTTTGTATGGATGAAACCGTAGAAGACCAATCTGACAATTACCCTAACCCAAAGGCTTAAAATATTTATAAACGAAAAAAGAGCGCCTATAAGACACTCTTTTTTAACTAACCAACTAAAATACTTAATATAGTAACTAATCTTCTTTATCTTCTTCAAACTCAGTTTCTGCAACACCAGTTTTAGCTGTGTTTAAATCTCTAAACTGTAAGCTTGGTTTTTTTCCGTCAAAATCAAAAACTAAAATCTCTTTAGACTGCATAAAGTCTAAACTTTTAAAACTATTAAATTTATTGTTTTGTAATTGTAATACTTTAAGGTTAACCAATTGCCCAAATTCCTGAGGAATGTCTCCCATTAATTGGTTGTTAGCTATAACTAATTCTTTAAGCTCTACTAAATTACCTAATTCCCTTGGTACAAAGCCAACTAAAGTGTTTTCAAAAAGTCCTAAACTCTCTAATTTGGTTAAGCTTCCTAACTCATCTGGTATTATACCTGTTAATTTATTACTTGAAACGTTAAACTCCTTTAGGTTTTTTAATTTCCCAATACTTTTAGGAATTTCTCCCTTTATAAGGTTGTTAAATAAAATTAGGTTTTCTAAATTAGTTAACTCACCTATTTTGGTAGGTAATTCACCCGTTAACATATTCATTTCTAAATGAAGCGTTTTTAACTCTTTTAATTTAGTAATTGTTTCTGGTATTACACCGTTTATTTTATTAAAGGCTAAATTTAAGTCTTGTAAACTTTTTAATTTAGAAATTGTTTTTGGCAACGTACCCTCTAAGTTGTTTCTAAATAAATTTATACCAACAACCCTATTATCTTTTACTGAAACACCTTTCCATGTAGAAACAGGTTTTTGTAAATCCCATTTAGTTGTCCATTCACTACCATTTGTAGCGTTGTACAAATCTATTAACACCGCTTTCTCTTTTAAAGAAATTTGTGCTGTAACCGCCTGCAACGTAATGGCTACAAAAGCCAAAATTGTGTAAGTAAAATTCTTTTTCATTTGTATGCTAGTTTTGCTGGTATTGTGATACAAAGAGAAGCTAATTATAGACAACTGGCAAAATTATTAGATGAAATACAGGCACTTAGCTCATTTTTGTTGTGAAATGCGCTTTTTTTGTGGTTTAGCAAATCTACTTACAAATACTTGTTTTTCTTACATATCTTCTAGGCTAAGAGTTAAATCTTCCCATGTAGCCATAAGTTGTTTTAATTTTTTCTTTTTGGCTTCATATTTATCAAAAAAATCTGGTTCAGCTATGGTAGCTTCATACTCCAATAAAAGTTTTTCATCTATCTTTTTAATAGCGCTTTCTAAAGTAGAAATTTCACTCTCTACATTACTAAGCTTATTTTTTAAAGACTTTATTTTTTTCTGATCTTTATAGTCTACTTTTTTATTTTCCTCTTTTTTTACTTCTTGCTTTACCTTAGTTTTTTTCTCAATTGCCCTAAAGTTTTCTGCCTTACGTTGCTCTAAGTAGTAATCTATATCACCAAGGTACTCGCGTATTTTTTGATCTTTAAACTCATACACTTTGTTAGTTAAGCCTTGTAAAAAATCTCTATCATGGGATACAAGTATTAGCGTACCTTCAAAATTTTGTAATGCTTGTTTTAATACATTTTTAGATTTTATATCTAAGTGGTTGGTAGGCTCATCCATTACAAGCACATTTAGTGGTTGCAATAACATTTTAGCTAGCGCTAAACGGTTACGCTCACCACCAGACAAAACTCTTACATACTTATCTACATCATCTCCTCTAAACAAAAAAGACCCTAAAATATCTCTAACTTTACTACGGTTAGTTTCATTAGCTGCATCTATCATAGTATCTAAAATGGTTTTGGTACCATCTAAATACTCCGCTTGGTTTTGCGCAAAATATCCTATTTGTACATTATGCCCAAGTTTTAAATGACCATTATAGTCTAACTCACCCACCATAATTTTAGCCAGAGTAGACTTACCTTGACCATTTTGCCCTACAAAGGCAGTTTTACTATCACGCTCAATTAATAAATCTATATTATTTAAAACTTGTTTATCTCCGTAGCTTTTAGATAAATTTTCAATCTCAGCAATAATTTTTCCTGGAGTTATAGATACCGGAAAACGTAAATTCATAACGCTATTATCATCCTCATCAACCTCTATCCTATCAATCTTATCTAATTTTTTAATTAAAGATTGCGCCATAGTTGCCTTAGATGCTTTTGCTCTAAATTTTTCTATTAGCTTTTCTGTTTGTTGTATTTGTTTTTCCTGATTTTTTTGTGCGCTTAATTGTTGTGTTTTAAGCTCATTACGCTGTATTAAATACTCTGAGTATGGTTTATTGTAGTCATAAATTCTACCCAAAGAAATTTCAATAGTTCTGTTGGTAACGTTATCTAAAAACATTTTATCATGCGATACAATTACCACTGCTCCAGAATAGCCCTTTAAAAACTGCTCTAACCAAATAATAGATTCTATATCTAAATGGTTTGTAGGCTCATCTAAAAGCAACACATCATTAGTTTGTAATAGTAGCTTTGCCAACTCTATACGCATACGCCATCCGCCAGAAAATGTTTCGGTTTTTTTATCAAAATCTGTCCTACTAAAACCTAGCCCTTGTAAAACTTTTTCAGTTTCTCCTTGGTAGTTGTAACCTCCAAGAATTTCATAATGATGCGTTATATCATTTAAGTCTACAATTAGTTGACTATAACTTTCACTTTCATAGTCTGTACGTTCTGCTAACTGATGATTAATTTCATCTAACTTTAGCTCTAATGCCTTTATTTCTTCAAATGCTTGGTAAGATTCTTCTAGAACAGACCTACCTTCTACAAAATCTATATCTTGTTTTAAAAAACCAATTTTTACATCTTTATCTGCGGCTATTGTACCACTATCTATTGGCATTTCTTTAGACAGTAGTTTTAACAGTGTAGATTTACCTGCTCCATTTTTTCCTATTAACCCAACACGGTTTCCAGGATTTAGTCTAAAAGAAATTTCTTCGAATAAAAACTCTCCTCCAAAAGAGACAGATAAATTGTGAATATTAAGCATAAATTGTGACTAATGTTACAGATGAAAATTATAGAATATAGTATTTTTGTAAAAACTTTTTGCAAATGTTAAAAAAAGGAAACAAACTTGGCAGTATTTTAACAGGAACTTGTCCTAAATGTCATTCTGAGAGTATGTATAAGGATAAAAATCCGTATCATTTGGCTAATGTTTACGATATGCACGAGCGTTGTTCTCATTGTAATACTAAATACCAAATGGAGCCTTCTTTTTTTTACGGAGCAATGTATGTTAGTTATGGTGTTGGTATTGCGTTTGCTGTTGCTGCTTTTTTTATTTCGTATTTATTTATTAAAACAAGTCTTTTAGTAAGTTTTATTTGCATAGTTGGCACCTTAATTGGGTTTATGCCAATAATTATGAGGCTATCTCGTAATATTTGGATTAATATGTTTGTACATTACGATAAAAATGCAATTGCTAATTTTAAGAAACAGAAGCAAAATACCTCTTTATAAAGCGTTTACAGTCTATTTCGGGAGTAAGTGGTTGGTTATTTTCTATAAAATTATATAATTGTTGTGCGGCATACGGCCCAGCCATTACTCCTCTAGAGCCAAAGCCATTTAATACAAAAATATTTTTATACTTAGGATGCTCCCCAACAAGTGGTTTACGATCTGCAACCGTTGGCCTTACACCTGCCTTATGGTCTACCACCTCATAATTACACTTTAAAAAGGTAGTAAGTTTGGTTAGCAATTCTTCTTTTGCTGCTTTTGAGGTGTTATTAGTTTTATCATCTCTATTATAAGTGGCGCCAACTCTGTACAAACTATTACCCATTGGAATAATAAATACAGATGACTTAATAACGCTTTCTTCCTTTAAATCTGGTGCTTTTATAGTTAACAGCTCGCCTTTGGTTCCATTTAAAGGTAAATAATTAAAATATGGATTGTTTTTTAGCCCAAAACCAGTTGCAAAAATTATTTTTTCTGCTTTTATGCCTTTGTAGTTTATACAGTCATCTTCAATTGTTAGCTCATTAAAACTAAAGGTTTCTTGCAGCAAAGCATTTTTAGAAATTAGGTAATTTTTATAGGTAAATAAAAGCTCTTTAGTATCTATTCTTCCTGTGTGTAAAACCTCTCCGTAGCCAAAATTAGCATCTATATTAGCATTTTTATTTTGAATAATTTTAGGTGATAAAAAATAACTAAGACTAGGTTTGTCCATAGCTTCAAACCACATATTTTGTTCTTCTACAGATGCAAATCTACGTATTACAGGTATTTTATAATCTAGCTGTACTTGTAACTTTTTTTCTAATGCTTTGTAAAATGGCAAAGCAATATCTAATTGTTGTTTAGCATTCCAAGCCAATGTAAAGCGTTTTAATATCACGGGATTGTATAAACCGCCAGCCACTACAGAAGATGTTTGTGAGTTGTCTGCAATTACCTTAAACGTTTTATTGTTTTGTGCTAGTGTTTCACAAAAAGAGATACCTGCCAAACCAAGACCTACAACTAAATAATTTACCATAAAACAAAAGTAGATAAAGTAGCTTAATTTAAAGCACAAAAAAACTCCCTAGAATAAATATTCTAGGGAGTTTGCTTATTTTTTTTGAATTGGAATTCTAAAGCAATTTATTAATAGCTCCACATATCTTGCTCTCTGTCTCTAATAACCTCTTTAATTCTTTTGGCCTCTAGTAACTGGAACAATGCGTTGTCTGAAATATAATCTTTAATTTTACGATCACCGTGTACATTTTCTTCTTTGTAAATTGTTGCGTGAAATCTTCTTGAATTTAGCAACATATCAAAAGAAATTGGACTAGCAGAATTACGTTGGTTAAAGACTTTTGCTTTATGTAATATTTCTCTGGCATCTGGGTACCAAACCCAAAATAAAGGAATTTTATTACCATCTATATCTACAGACTCATCATCTATAAAGTTAACATCTGGTGCAACTGGTGCTATACCTAATAAACGGTATTTTAATTCACCTTGTCTTTTATCAAAATACCACATTCCTTTAATTAGGTACTCTTCTAAATCTGCAGCTACAAGATCTCTTTTATTAATGTATTCTTCAGATACTTCTTCACCAGCATTGTACTGGTCATAACCGTAATCTGTTGTATCTACTTTTTGCATAGAAGCTTTTAAATCTTCTAACTTTCTTTTTTCAGTAAAGTAAGAATCTGCATAAACTTCTAAT
This sequence comes from Cellulophaga omnivescoria, assembly GCF_027915275.1. Lineage (NCBI taxonomy): Bacteria > Pseudomonadati > Bacteroidota > Flavobacteriia > Flavobacteriales > Flavobacteriaceae > Cellulophaga > Cellulophaga omnivescoria. Next base: position 862,350 of record NZ_CP115819.1, read on the forward strand.
TCTCCGCTTTTAATAGCTTTCATTAAAACGTGGTATAAAGATCTTCTGTTCTTTCCTATATCAATTGTATCTATAGGGTAGTATAACGGAAAGTTTACACGCTCATCTAAATCTATAACTTCCCATACAGTTGTAGACCATAAAACATCTCTGTCGTCTACGTAACCATATTTTAAAGGTCCGTCATTATCTTTTTTAATTTGTGCCTCAGTTTTTACACCTATTTCTTCTGGCTTTTTTGCATTCAATACGTTTGATTGCGCCATAGCAGATATTGAAGACACTGCTAAAAATCCTACTACTAAAATGTTTTTCCAATTCATCATTTAAATAATTTTGTTTTGAAGCTATAAGTAAGTTGCCATTTTGCAATAGCAACTTACCAATTAGTTTCATTTATTCTAGTTTGTAATTTCTACAAGTACACTAGAAACTTTCTTTAATCTGTAACTCTTGTTATTTGTAATATAAGCTTGGATATTAAATATCTGAACCATATCACCTCTTTTTGCTCTTTTTAATGCAGACTTAGCTCTACTGTCTAATTTTCTACCATTAACTCTTATTGTTGGTTGCCCTGGAACTTTAAAGCTAAAGCCGCTTACACCAATATTTAAATCAAAATCAAAATCTTCTAATATTGCACCAATTGTAGAAACTTCTAAGTTTTTACGAGGCATTTTAACGCTACCAGTTTCTCCTCTAATAGAACCTGTTGGGCTTGGTATATCTTTAATTCTAAATTCTGAAGAAGAACTAACCGGTTTACCATCTGGTAATGTACCAGAAGCTTTAATTGTTACTGTTCTACCAGAACCAGGAGTCATAACATACTTGCTACCACTTACAGACTTTAAACCAGGAGCAGAAGCTCTTACTTTATTGTTTGGTATACCAGGTATAGAAATTGTCATTGGGTTAGCAACACCACGGTAAACAACGTTCATTTTATCAGCTGCAATTAATGCTGCGCTTGGCTTAGATATAGTTGCAAAAGAATTTTTAACTTCTACAGGAACCTCTTCACCATCTTGCTTAAAGAAAAGTGTACCTGCTATTTCGTGATCACCTGGGTTACCAGCACCAATTAACATTTTTACACCTCCAGCCTCTAGCTGATAATCTGTACCTTCTTTTAATTTTCTACCATCTAATGTTAATTCTGCTCTTACTGGAGTAGAAGAATCATCAGTTTTGCTAATTATAATTTTACCATCATACTTTTCTCCTGCATAAAATGCAGATTTAGATCCAAAAAGTGATGTTTTAAATTTCTTTAAAGAAACTTGATCTGTTAAGTTACCTTCTAACATTGCTTTTAAAGCGTCTTCTTCAGTTGCTTTAATATCAGACTGTAAAGCTGTAATTTTAGTTAAAGAAGCTATTAAAGGAAAACCTTCATAGTGATAGTTAATCCAATCTTGCTTGGTTTTATCTTTCTTCTCTACTTTACCATTAGCATCACCAGTTTCAAATCTAGCTTGTACTGATCCTTTAATTTTATCTGGCACAAGGCTAGATACTTGCTCACGGTAGTCTTTAATTCTTTTCATAAACTCTTTACCACCTGGAGCTAAATTTTCTCCGCTAAAGAATTTTTGATCTAAATAATCAGACTTATCCATAACTTGGTAATCTGTAGGATCCTCAACGTTCTTAGTCATCTCTTTCTTAAGACCTTCTAAATAGTCGTAATACTCTTGAGATATTGCTTGTACTTTTTGTGCTTTTTTGTAATCTTCAGCATATTTTGCTGCGTTTTCCTCAGCCTTTGTTCCAAGACCTTCTAAAAAAGCTACGTTATTTTCTGCTGTTTTTTTGTTAGAAGCTTCCATCTTTACATTCATTAAGCCGAATGCAGCTAGAACTTCTTTACTCATATTTAACGCCAGCATACAAATGAACACTAAGTACATTAAGTTTACCATTCTCTGACGTGGTGACTGTTTTCCTCCTGCCATGTTTTCTACTAATTTTAGTTAATAATTGATTTGGGGTTAAGTATTAACTAATTAGTTTTTACTCATTGCTGATAACATACCACCGTACACTCCGTTTAAAGAAGATAAGTTAGTAGCTAAAGATTCCATTTGATCTTTTAATGCTGAAGAGTTTTGTACTACTTCTTCATTAATTGAAGCTTGTCTGCTAGCACTTTCTAATTGTACTTTATATAAGCTGTTTAAAGATTCCATTTGTGAAGCGGCTTGTACCATTTCTTCAGAATATTTTCTAGTAGATTCCATTGCATCTACAGTAGGAGCAATTCCTTTAGCAGCACCTTCAAAGTTTTTAATGCTGTTACCAAGACTTCCCATTAATTCTGCATCAACACCAGCTTCTTTTAACATTTCGTCTAATTTTTTAGATAAAGATGCTTCTGTTTCTTTTACTTCTAAAGTTTCGTTTTTCTTTCTTGCTGATCCTTCACCACCTGCTAATTCTGGGTAAACTAAAGACCAATCTAATTCGTCTTCAATTGGCTCAAATGCACTAATGGCAAAAATAAGTGCCTCTGTAATAAGACCAATTGCTAATAATACACCACCGTTTAATGGACCTAACTCCCAGTGAAGAATTTTAAACAATGCTCCTATAATTACTACAGATGCTCCAAGGCCATAGGCCATATTAAATAATTTCTTTGTTGATTTTGACTGTGCCATAATTTCTAATTTTAATTTGGGTTTATTAATTATAAGTATTTAAGGTTAAATTTATTCGGTTATTAATTGGTAGAATCTTCTTCTCCCATGTAATCTTGTACAGTTCTAAAGCCAATATAACTACGGGCAGAATCTCTGTATTCATAATCTCTTGTAGACACTTGTAAGAAGTATGCAACATCTTTCCAAGAACCACCACGTATTACTCTTCTTGCGTTTCCACTATCTCCTCCGTTAGGATTCATTGTAGAAACAAAATCATAAGTACTTGGGTCGTAGCTAGAGCTTGTCCATTCAGACACGTTACCAGCCATATTATACAAGTTAAAGTCGTTAGGCTCATAAGATTTAGCCTCTACTGTATACAATGCTGCATCTGCAGCGTAATCTCCTCTTTGTGGCTTAAAGTTTGCCATGTAGCAACCTGTGTCACTAATTACATAAGGACCACCCCATGGGTACATACCACCTTCAATACCACCTCTTGCAGCGTACTCCCACTCTGCTTCTGTAGGTAATCTAAATTTGTTAACTGGTTGTTTACCTCTACTTTTTTGGTCGTCGTTCTTTAATTTTGTTCTCCAGTTACAAAAAGCTGTTGCTTGGTCCCAAGTAACACCTACTACAGGATATTCGCTATATGCATCATGCCAAAAATAGTCGTTGTGCATTGGCTCGTTGTAAGAGTATTCAAAATCTTTAATCCATACAGTTGTATCTGGGTATATTGGTAACTCAGTCTGCTTTATAAAATCTTTTCTGCTTCCAGTTTTAGATCTTGCAGCTGCGTCAATATCCATCCAACTATACTTATATATAAGTTGTGTAACATCTATAGTACGTTGGCCGTTGTATGCTTCTTCTTCAGGTATGTATAATTTATCCATTACCTCTACATAGTACTCATCTGGAAATTCAGACGTGTCCCAAATAAGTTTTTCGTCCTTATTTAGAGCTCTACCTTCATAACCTAATGGACCACCACCTCCGTAGTTATCCATCATATACTTATCGTACTCAGACATTTTAGTTGTATCTGCATCTTTAAATGCATAATCTCCAATACCACCATCTTCTGGACTTAAGCCTAACTCATCTGCTAATATTGCCAATTTTGTTCTTGTAATAGAATCTTTAACCCATTCTACAAACTGACGATACTCACTATTTGTTATTTCAGTATCATCCATATAAAAAGAAGTTACTGTAACAGTTTTAGTTGGCGCATTTAAAACCTGCGCTTGGTCTTCTTCTGTTTTACCCATGATAAAAGATCCTCTTGGGATCAATTCCATACCATAAGGTTTCTCCGGATACCATTTTTTTCCTTGGGCTCCTACCAATTCTCCTTTTGTTCCTGACTTACCACAACTGCCAAGTAAAAGAACAAATCCCATGGACATTAACAATAGTTTCTTCATAATTATAGGTTAAATTTCGATTTAAGATATTTAGTTCTTAAACATATATATTCAAACATTAAAACAGCGTTTTAAACGAAATATTGTATTAAGACACGTTATTTTGTAATTTTTTTAATTGAGGCCTTTTTTAAATGCCTTAAACCACCTTTCTGGAATGTTTTGGTTGGTAGCCTCAACATAATCCGCCTTGGTGCAGGGTAATAACGCAGGCATTTCGTTTTTATTATATGAATTTAAAATTGATGGTACTTCTACCCACCATCTTTCTGTTAAATTACTTTTATAAAAAACAAGTTCCTCTAAGTCTGATGGAACTATATACTTTGTAAATGCTTCTTTATTTAAGTATGGCAACTCTTGTACTCTAAAGTTAAAACCCTCTATAAAATACCATATTATCTGGGCTACTAACTGAAAAGACTGATTAGAATTTTCACTTTCAAAAACCCCAAACACAGCTAGTTTTTCACTTATACCTGCATATCTTGCAATGGCACAAATTTCTCTTCCTGTAAATCCGTTTGGAGAAAAATTATTTAACATTCCCATTTCGCTTGCGCGCACAGCTCGTGCATCTAAACTAACAATATGTGCATTTCGTAGAATTGGCTCTACCAAGGTAATATCTGAAGTTACCTCCCCTAAACGATATGCATCAAAAAAAAGACGCTCCATTAAATCTATTTCTTCTTGAGAGTTAAAATAGCTTTGGTAGCCAATATTTGAAAAATTAAATAAGTTATTTGGCTTATCTGTTATAATTTTACTCATATAGGAATGAGAAGAGATAAGCTCTTCATGATCTCCAAAATCAAACCTACTATCTATATTTACTAGGTTAATCATATTCCGGAGTCCATCAAAAGCTCTGTAACAGGGGTATGTTAAGTCTTGTGTAGGGCCAATTACTATTGGCACAATGTTTTCTTCTATTAAACCAGCAACAACTTCTTTTACCACAAAATAAGTATCGCTTACCTTTTCTCCTGGTTCTACATCTCCAAGATCTATAATGGTAGCGTTCCAATTGCCTACCATTAGTTTGTAAAGTTCTAATCTAACACTAGATAAATCTAGTGCTTCTGCTTTTTTCTCAAAAGCATTTCTGGCTTCATTAACACCTATTATTGCTATAGATGCCATTGCCAAAACTGGCAATCCGTCTTTTTTTGTGTGTTTGTATATTTTTTTACCTAATGCTTGCGACGGTAATAGCTCACAATGAGCTATTACTTTATCTGCCACTGGAGTCAAAAAATCGAACGCCATATATTTTTACTTCTTAGTCTTTGGTTTTGCTTTTGCTTTTGCCTTAGGTTTTGCTTTTGCCTTGGTTTTTTTCTTTGGGGTTTTCTTTTCTATCATTGCTTTAGCTTCTTCTAAAGTAATTTTAGTAGCATCTACTGTTTTAGCCAATTCTACTTTTATTTTACCCTTAAGAACATTGTGTCTACCCCACCTTGCTTTTTCTATACGTATACCTTCTTCTGGCCATTCTTGTATTAGCTTATCTATTTCTTTTTGCTTTTTAGCTTCAATAAGTTCTACAATATCCTCATAAGAAAGTGTATCAAAATCGTATTTTTTATTTACGTTAATAAACATCCCGTTCCACTTTATAAACGGACCAAAACGCCCTACACCTTTAGTAACCTCCATATCTTCATAAGAAGCTATTGGTGAATCTGCCTTTTGTTTTTCTTTAATTAATTCTATTGCTCTTTCTTTGGTAATATCTAAAGCACTTTCTCCTTTTTCCATAGAGATAAACTTTTTACCAAATTTTACGTAAGGACCAAACCTACCAACGTTTGCAGATACTTCTTCTCCTTCATACGTACCTAAATCTTTTGGCAGTTTAAAAAGCTCCATTGCTTCATCAAAAGTAATTGTACCTAAAGAGTGCTCTGGTAATAAACTAGCAAATTGTGGTTTTTCTTCTTCCTCTGCAGTACCTATTTGCACCATTGGTCCAAACCTACCTAAACGCACAGAAACTTGCCTACCTGTTTTTGGGTCTGTACCTAAAATACGTTCACCACTTGCTCTATCTGCATTTTGCTCTACATCTTCTACCTTAGGATGAAAATCTTTGTAGAAGTCTTTCATTACTTTACCCCAGTCTTCATCTCCTGTTGCAATTTCATCAAAATCTTCTTCTACTTTAGCTGTAAAATTATAATCTAAAATGGTTTCAAAATGATTTACCAAAAAGTCGGTTACAATCATTCCTATATCTGTAGGCACCATTTTACCTTTATCAGATCCAACCGTTTCTGTTAAGTTCTTTTCTTGTACATTATTGGCCTCTAACACCAATTGTGTATACTTACGCTCTACACCTTCTATAGTTCCTTTTTCTACATAGCCTCTGTTTTGTATTGTAGAAATTGTTGGGGCATAAGTAGACGGTCTTCCTATACCTAATTCTTCTAGTTTTTTAACTAAAGATGCTTCTGTAAATCTGTACGGCGCTCTAGAAAAACGTTCTGTTGCTGTAATGTAGTTGTTAAGTAATGTTTCTCCAACTTTCATTGCTGGTAACATACCTTCTTGCTCCTCTGTTTCTTCATCATCATGGCCCTCTAAATATACCTTTAAAAAACCATCAAACTTAATAACCTCTCCATTAGCAGTAAATTCTTCTTTATGTTTATCTGCCTGTATTTTTACATTAGTTCTCTCTAATTGCGCATCACTCATTTGTGAAGCTAAAGTACGTTTCCAAATAAGCTCATAAAGTCTTGCTTGGTCTCTTTCTAATGAAGGAGATTGCCTTTTCATATCTGTTGGCCTAACCGCCTCATGCGCTTCTTGTGCACCTTTGGTTTTACCTACATAATTACGAACCTCACTATATTCTTTACCGTAGTTTTCTATGATTGCTTCTTTTGCTGCATCTAAAGCTTCTTTAGATAGGTTTACGCTATCTGTTCTCATATAGGTTATTAAACCTGCCTCATATAAACGTTGTGCAACTTGCATTGTTCTACCTACAGAAAAATACAATTTACGTGCAGCCTCTTGTTGTAAGGTTGATGTTGTAAATGGCGCTGCAGGAGATTTTTTAGCTGGTTTTTTATCTAAGTTTGCTATAGAAAAATTAGCGCCAATATTTTTATTTAAAAAATCTTGTGCTGCCTTTTTACTAGAAAATGTTTTATTAATTTTTGCAGAAAAACTACTACCAGATTCTGTTTTAAACTCTGCAACTACTTTAAATGAAGCCTCTGGCGTAAAAGCTTCTATTGCTCTTTCTCTTTCTACAATTAACCTTACCGCTACAGACTGCACACGACCTGCAGAAAGTCCTGGTTTAATTTTTTTCCAAAGCACCGGAGATAATTCGTAACCAACCAACCTATCTAAAACTCTACGTGCCTGCTGTGCATTTACCAAGTTATAATTTATTTCTCTTGGGTTTTCTATTGCCTTTTGTATTGCAGACTTAGTAATAGAGTTAAAAACAATTCTTCTTGTTTTATTTTTATCTAGTTTTAATTCTTCTGCCAAATGCCATGAAATAGCTTCTCCCTCACGATCCTCATCACTTGCAAGCCAAATAACTTCTGCTTTGTCTGCTAAATCTTTAAGTTTTTTTACAAGTTTTTTCTTTTCACTGTCTACAACATACTTAGGGGTAAAATCGTTTTCTACGTCTACTCCTAACTCTTTAGACGGTAAATCCGCAATGTGTCCAAAGCTAGACTCTACCTTGTAATCTTTTCCTAAAAATTTCTCTATTGTTTTTGCTTTTGCAGGTGACTCTACAATTACTAAATTCTTCGCCATTTTTTGGTTTTTGGTTGTACAAAAGTATAGCAATTTTTTTATTTAATACGTTATAAGGTAGAAACCAACAAAAAAAGACCGCATAAATTAGCGATCTTTTGTCTGTTTTTGTATTAAATTAATCTAGATTTAAGCTACTTAACAAGCTTATATTATTTTCTAAATATTTGTATTGATACAGAATATTATCTCCTACCATTAACAAGTTATTTTCTTTAGGTATTACATCAAAAGCAACTATATCTTTAAAATGATTAATTTCTTTTAGCTTGTCTACATCTGTTTTATCATAAACTTTTAAACCAGATTCTCCATCGCAAATAAATAAAGTATTACCTTTTATTCCCAACCCATAAGGGCCGTCTAAAGGGTATTGCTTTGTTAAAACCGGATCTGTAATAGTACTTATATCTACTATGTACAAACCACTTTCTGTTGCCCCGCAGTTATTACCACCGCGTAAAGTTACATATGCATAATCTCCGTCTACAACAACAGGATCACAAGCTGTACCGTGCTGAAATTCTGAGACAAACGTTGGTGTTTGTGGATTTGTAATATCATATATATACATACCACTTTTGCTTCCTAAAAATAAATGATTATCTCTATTAAAAATAGTTTCTATATCAAAACCAGCATATACATCATCTAAGTCTAAAGGGTTTTCTAAATTTTGAATATTAAATACATTAATATTGTGGTTATCTACTGCATATAAATAATCTTCTACAATTTTAAAACGTGCCAATGAACCTCCTTGACCCGTATTGCGAGCGTCTGCTGTGTTGTTTAATGCTACATCTTCAAACATTAATTGCACCTCTTCTTTTAACCTACGTTCTGTAACCACTTCCCAGCCTACTAAAACCTCATCTTCTGTAGTTGCATTTTCCCACTCATAAATATCGGCCATAGGCCAAATAATATTGTCCTGCAGCACATTTTCTAATCTATTTACAAGTTTAATATTATCTTTATTAGCTATATTAAAAACCAGTAAATCTCTTAGACTATCGGCGTACAAATAGTTGTCTTTTACTGAAATATCTACATTACCTGCTATTTTTATAAAGGCAATTTTTATAGGGTTTTCTGGATTTTTATTATCTATTACGTGTACACCTTTGTATTTATCGTTCACAAAAATATAGTTGTTATAGGCATATATTTTACCAGATTCTTCCATAGGTTTAGGGGCAATAATATCGCCGCTGTCTTCAAACTCAGACAAGCTAATTTTTAATGGCTTAGCCACTAAAAAATTTGCATATTTACCATCATCTTCGTGATCTGTACAACTACAAAATACACTTACAAGGCTTAGTAATAAAAAGAAATGCTTTTTCATTCTTATATCTTTTTTGGTTGTTACAAAATAGATACAGAACAAACGCAAAGGTTGCGCAATTACTTACAAATTAGATGAAGCAAGCGCTTTTAACCTATCTTCTGTTTCATCTGCAAAACCAACTCCATTTTTATATGCATAATAAATAGGAATTCTTGCTAGCATTGCCGTAAACAAAACTCCTACTACACACAGTATTACACCAAGTTGTGCTATTACCCCCATTACAAAGGTCACTCCAAAAAGCACAAACCAATTTTTATTTCCTAAAGCAAAACTTGCCTTTACTATTTCTAGGGCAGACAATTCTTCTTCAAAAGCTAAAAAAACAGGAAATAAAGCCAATGGCACACCTAAATAAATTAAACCTACACCACAAGTAAGCATACCTACTATAGCTAAACCAATAGTTATAGAAGCTAAAATAAAAGCTTTAATCATATGATGTTTTTTAAAGTAGTAAAAATGACCATCTGTGTTTAGTTGTACATCTTTAGCCCTGCATATTCTATAGAAGCCAGCCATTAATAACAGGTTAACAGCAAAAATACACATCATTATAATTGGCATTAAAACCATTGAAAAAAAAGTATAAATAATAGGCGGCTCTTGTCTTTCAAATGCTTCTGCATTAAAAATACCAAGTGCTATTAAAGGCGTGTACATAACTAAAACAAGCAATAATGTTAGCAACGTAGTAAACAGTACCGTAACAAACCCCGGCAACCAAACCACTTTAAACAGTTCCATACTTTTATTAAAAATATCACCAAAATCTAATGCAGGTTTTGTATTTATTTTCCCCTCTACGTCGTAAAAATTCATCTCTTTAATTTGTATTATAAAAGCAAAAATAAACTTAACTGGGATTTTACCACTAAAAAACTATTAAATTTAACTGTCAAATTGTCACTTTTTTATATTTAGTACTATCTTTGTGCTTTTACAAGCTAGTAGTAGATTTAGATATGGCAGAAGAGAAAGTAATAGACGAAACAATACAGGGTAATTCTTTAACTCTAAAGAACAAAAAAGATAACACGCGCAAACTATACATAGAAAGTTATGGTTGCGCTATGAATTTTTCTGACAGTGAAATTGTTGCTTCTATTTTATCAAAAGAAGGCTTTAACACTACCAAGGTATTAGAAGATGCAGATCTTGTTTTAGTTAATACTTGCTCTATTAGAGAAAAAGCAGAACTAACCATACGCAAAAGGTTAGAGAAATTTAATGCCGTTAAAAGAACAAGACCACATTTAAAGGTTGGAGTTTTAGGCTGTATGGCAGAGCGCTTAAAAAGTCAATTTTTAGAAGAAGAAAAAATTGTAGATATGGTTGTAGGTCCAGACGCCTATAAAGATTTACCTAACTTAATTAAGGAAGTAGACGAAGGCCGTAATGCAATAAACGTAATTTTATCTAAAGAAGAAACTTATGGTGATGTTGCTCCTGTACGTTTAAATACAAACGGAATTTCTGCTTACGTATCTATTACTCGCGGTTGCGATAATATGTGTACGTTTTGTGTTGTACCTTTTACACGTGGTAGAGAACGCAGTAGAGAGCCACAATCTATTTTAGAAGAAGTAAATGATCTTTGGAACAGAGGCTATAAAGAAATAACTCTTTTAGGACAAAATGTAGACAGTTACCTATGGTATGGTGGCGGATTAAAAAAAGATTTTAATCAAGCTACAGAAATGCAAAAAGCAACGGCTGTTAATTTTGCAAGTTTACTAGAGATGACTGCGGTTGCACAGCCTAAAATGAGAATTCGTTTTTCTACATCTAACCCACAAGACTTAACGTTAGACGTGGTTAAAACAATGGCCAAGTATAATAACATTTGCAAACACATACATTTACCAGTACAAAGCGGAAGCGATAGAATTTTAAAAGCTATGAACCGTTTACACACCAGGGAAGAATATTTTACATTAATAGATAATATTAGACAAATTATTCCTGATTGTGCTATTTCACAAGATATGATTGCCGGCTTCCCAACAGAAACTGAAGAAGACCATAAAGACACACTTTCTTTATTAGAGTACGTAAAGTACGATTTTGGCTATATGTATTCTTATTCTGAAAGACCAGGTACAATGGCTGCACGTAAACTAGAAGATGATGTACCTGAAGCTGACAAAAAAAGAAGATTAGCAGAAATTATAGCATTACAAAGACAACACTCTGGCTACAGACTACAACAACGTTTAGGTAAAATTGATGAAGTTTTAATTGAAGGAGAATCTAAAAGATCTACAGAACATTGGATGGGAAGAAACTCGCAAAATGCTGTTGTTGTATTCCCTAAAGAAGAGGGTAGCCAAGTAGGAACGTTTGTAAATGTAAAAATTGAAGATTGCACAACAGGAACCCTTTTAGGTAGTATTGTAAAAAATTAAATATCATGGAATCTGTACAAGCAATAAAACAACGATTTGAAATTATTGGGAACGATGTACAACTTAATAGAGCTATAGAAAAAGCGATACAAGTTGCACCTACAGATATCTCTGTATTAGTTACTGGTGAAAGTGGTGTTGGTAAAGAGTCTATTCCTAAAATAATACACTCATTATCTCATAGAAAACACGCAAAATATATTGCTGTAAACTGTGGTGCAATTCCAGAGGGCACAATAGACAGTGAACTTTTTGGCCATGAAAAAGGAGCCTTTACAGGTGCTACAACTACCCGTAAAGGATATTTTGAAGTTGCAGATGGCGGCACCATTTTTTTAGATGAAGTTGGAGAGTTGCCCTTAACAACACAAGTACGTTTGCTACGTGTATTAGAAAACGGCGAATTTTTAAAAGTTGGCTCTTCACAAACGCAAAAAACCAATGTACGTATTGTTGCTGCTACAAACGTAAATATGTTTGAAGCTATTAAAAAAAATAGATTTAGAGAAGATTTGTACTATAGGTTAAGCACTGTAGAAATAAACCTTCCGCCTTTACGAGAGCGTTTAGAAGATATTCATTTACTTTTTAGAAAATTTGCATCAGATTTTAGTCAGAAATACAAAATGCCAACAATACGTTTGTCTGATGATGCTGTGCAAATACTACAAAAATACCGCTGGGCTGGTAACATAAGACAATTACGAAATGTTGCAGAACAAGTTTCTGTTTTAGAATCAGATCGTAATATCTCTGCCACTACCCTACACTCTTACTTGCCAAACGGAGGAAATACCAATTTACCTGCTGTTGTAAATCAAGAAAAAAAAGAGAGCGATTTTAGCAATGAAAGAGAAATTTTATACAAAGTTCTTTTTGATATGAAAGCAGATCTAAACGATCTAAAAAAATTAACACTAGAGTTAATGAAAAATAACGATAGTGAAAAAGTACAGGAAGAAAATGAACATTTAATACAAAAAATATACGGCGATCATGATGATGACGCTTTTGAAGAAGCAGAAAGCACACCATCAGAAATACTACACCTACCTAACCCAACTAGAGAAAGAGAGGAAGTTATTTCTCCTATATTACCACAAGATGATAAATACCATTTTGCAGAAGAAATAGAAGAGGAAGAAACGCTATCTTTACAAGACAAAGAAATAGAGCTAATTAAAAAATCTTTAGAAAGAAACAGAGGGAAAAGAAAAGCCGCTGCTGCAGAATTAGGAATTTCTGAGCGTACTTTATATAGAAAAATAAAACAGTTTGATTTATAATTTGATGAAAAACATAAAAAACATTTTTGCAATACTACTTATAGTTTGTACTGTACAAGCCTGCGGACTAAAAAGTGTTGGATACAATTTTACCGGTGGTAGCACTGGAGACGCAAAATCTTTTCAGGTAAACTTTTTTCAAAATTATGCTTCGCAAAGCCCAGGGTCTACAGTAGAACCAGGTTTAGACAGAGACTTTACAAATGCCTTACAAGATTTATTAGGAAGTCAAACTAGCCTTAGTCTAACTCCATCTAACGGAGATTTAGTGTACGAAGGTGAAATTGTAGAATACCGTATTTCTCCTATGACAGCTACAGCGGCACAAACTGCCGCACAAAACAGGCTAACAATGACGGTTAATGTACGTTTTTACAATAAAACAAAAGAAGACTCGGATTTTGAACAGCGTTTTTCATTCTTTTACGATTATGATGCAAACTCTTTATTAGCATCTGTAAAATCTGAAGCACACGCAGAACTATTTGAGCGTATTACACAAGATATTTTTAGCAAATCATTAGCAGACTGGTAGTTTTATGAAAGTAACAGATTTTACATATTTACTACAAAAACCAGAAAGTATTAGTTCTGTAGCACAAATAAATCAGCTTGAAGAAATTATTACAGACTACCCATATTTTCAAGCCGCACGCGCTATACATTTAAAAGGACTAAAAAACACTAATAGTTTTAAATACAATAACGCACTAAAGGTTACTGCTGCACACACAGCAAACAGAGATGTTTTATTTGATTTTATTACATCACCAGAATTTTTAAATAATACAACTACTGTAAAGGAGATTAGAGAAAATGCTAATCTTAAAAAGTTGAATGTAATTTCTGAAGAAGTTGCCTCTCCTCCTAATATGTTAGAAGAAAGTGAAGATAATCCTTTACCACAAAACATAAATGACGCGGAAAAGATTTTAGATGATTCGCTTTTTGAAACTAAAGAAGTCACCAAAAAAGAAGAAACAAAAGAGGCTATTGAAAAATCACCTGAAGTTGAAATACAACAAGCAAACCCAGAAACAACTCAAAAAACAAGCACATCCATAACAGAAACTGAAGTAAAGGATGAATTAGAAATTTCTATTGCTAATGAAGAGTTAGAGATTAAAAGCAAAGAAGATGCTTTTGAGAATACTACTGAGAAAAACACACTCGTTATACCAACAGAAAAGCTTGAAGAAGAAAAAACTGAAGCTGAAAAATTAAATATTGGCGCACCTTTACACTTTACAAAAAACGAAAAATACTCTTTTGCACAATGGCTAGAACTCACAAACCCTAAACCAACAACAAAAAAGGAAGAAGTAAAAGAACAAGCCCAAGAAGAAAAAGAAATAGAGAAAGTTACGCCTTTAAACACTAAGGCAGACTTAAAACAAAATAAAGCACCCAAAACTTCTTTAGAAAAAAAAGAACCAAAGCAAAAAAAAAATAAGAAGTTTGACTTAATAGATAAGTTTATAAAAACAAATCCTAAAATTACTCCAGCAAAAAACATAGAAACCAAGGTAGATATTTCCAGTTCGGTAAAACTTAATAAAGACGAACTAATGACCGAGACACTTGCTAAGGTGTATTTAGAACAAAAAAAATACAAAAAAGCAATTCAAGCTTATAAGATTTTAAGTTTGAAATATCCAGAAAAAAGTAGTTTCTTTGCAAACCGAATAAAATCGGTAGAAAAAATTCAAAAAGAAAACATATAACAGATGAGTACGTTTACAATATTTTTAGTTCTTATTATTATAGTATCACTTTTACTAATGTTGGTAATTATGGTACAAAACCCAAAAGGTGGTGGTTTATCTTCTTCTTTTGGTGGCGGTGGCAACCAAGTAGTTGGTGGAGTTAAAAAGACTGGGGATTTTTTAGATAAAAGTACTTGGACTTTAGCTGCGTTACTAGTTGTATTAATTTTAATGTCTAATGTTGCATTACCAGGTAAAGGTGGCAACTCTGACTCTAAATTATTACAAGAAAAAAGTACAGAAGCTCCCGTAACAAACACACAAGCTCCTACAAGTACAGATACTAATTTAACAGATAGTATTAATTAAGAACGTACCGTTAAAACATATTAAAAATGCCAGCTTATGACAAGCTGGCATTTTTTGTTTTACAACTTGTCAGTTTTACGCTATGGCACAATTTCTGCCTATGTAACTGCAGAAAAATTAATATTAAAAATCATAAAATATGGCTAAAGTTAACATTAAACCATTGGCAGATAGAGTGCTAATTGAACCGATGGCAGCAGAAACTAAAACAGCTTCTGGATTAATAATTCCAGACACTGCTAAAGAAAAACCTCAACAAGGTAAAGTAGTTGCTGTTGGCCCAGGAACAAAAGATGAAAAAATAACTGTAAAAATTGGCGACACTGTACTTTACGGTAAGTATGCTGGTACAGAGTTAAAGTTAGAAGGTTCTGACTATTTAATGATGAGAGAAAGCGACATTTTAGCTATTATCTAAAAAACAGCTATTTGCTAATTGCCTAAGGCTTTTAGCTCTAAATTAATAATCAAACTTGTGTCTTTAGTTGCTTACTAAAGACTAAACTTAAAAACATATAAACAAAAATGGCAAAAGATATTAAATTTGACATTGAAGCTAGAGACGGCCTTAAAAGAGGTGTAGATGCTTTAGCAAACGCAGTAAAAGTAACATTAGGCCCAAAAGGAAGAAACGTAATTATTAGCAAATCATTTGGTGCACCAACAGTAACTAAAGATGGTGTATCTGTAGCTAAAGAAATAGAGCTTGCAGATCCTTTAGAAAATATGGGAGCACAAATGGTTAAAGAAGTTGCTTCTAAAACTAACGATTTAGCTGGTGACGGTACCACAACCGCTACAGTTTTAGCACAATCTATAGTAAAAGAAGGTCTTAAAAACGTTGCTGCAGGTGCAAATCCAATGGATTTAAAAAGAGGTATAGACAAAGCTGTAGAAGCTATTGTAGAAGACCTTGCTAAACAATCTAAAAAAGTTGGAGATTCATCTGATAAAATTAAACAAGTTGCATCTATCTCTGCAAACAACGACGAAACTATTGGCGAACTAATTGCACAAGCTTTTGGTAAAGTTGGTAAAGAGGGTGTTATTACTGTAGAAGAAGCTAAAGGAACAGATACTTATGTAGATGTTGTAGAAGGTATGCAGTTTGACAGAGGTTACCTTTCTCCTTACTTTGTAACAGATTCTGAAAAAATGGTTGCTGAGTTAGAGAACCCATATATTTTATTGTTTGATAAAAAAATATCTGCAATGAAAGATCTTTTACCAGTATTAGAACCTGTAGCTCAGTCTGGCAAACCATTATTAATTATCTCTGAAGATGTAGACGGAGAAGCTTTAGCTACTTTGGTAGTTAATAAGTTACGTGGATCTTTAAAAATTGCTGCTGTTAAAGCTCCTGGTTTTGGAGATAGACGTAAGGCAATGTTAGAAGATATTGCTATTTTAACTGGTGGTACAGTTATTTCTGAAGAAAGAGGTTTCTCTTTAGAAAGCGCTACTTTAGATATGCTTGGTACTTGTGAAAAAGTATCTATAGATAAAGATAACACTACTATAGTAAATGGTTCTGGTGATGCTGCTACAATTAACACAAGAGTTAACCAAATTAAATCTCAGATAGAGACTACTACATCTGACTACGATAAAGAAAAACTACAAGAGCGCTTAGCTAAATTAGCTGGTGGTGTTGCTGTACTTTATGTTGGTGCTGCATCTGAGGTAGAAATGAAAGAGAAAAAAGATAGAGTTGATGATGCATTACACGCTACAAGAGCTGCCGTAGAAGAAGGTATTGTTGCTGGTGGTGGTGTTGCTTTAGTTAGAGCTAAAGCTGTTTTATCTAAAATAAAAGCAGAGAACGCAGACGAAGAAACTGGTTTACAAATTGTTGCTAGAGCAATAGAAGCTCCATTACGTACAATTGTAGAAAATGCTGGCGGAGAAGGCTCTGTTGTTGTTGCTAAAGTTATTGAAGGTAAAGGAGATTTTGGTTACGATGCTAAGTCTGAAACTTATACAGATATGCTTAAAGCTGGTATTATAGATCCTAAAAAAGTAACTAGAGTTGCATTAGAAAACGCTGCTTCTGTATCTGGTATGATCTTAACTACAGAATGTGCATTAACAGACATTAAAGAAGATACACCTGCTGCTGCACCTCCAATGGGTGGTGGTATGCCAGGTATGATGTAATCTTCAAAAGATAAGAATACTAAAAACGCTCCAATTTTCATTGGAGCGTTTTTTATATAAAGTATTTAAACTATTCTTTATGTTCTTCTTGCACATCTTTATTTCTGTAAAAACAACACGCGTGTAAACTGTTGTAAACTTCATCTGGAGCTTTTAGGTTTTTAGTATCATGACCTACAGCCGCAACGCTACTCTCTATAGCGTTTAAATTTGTTTTACGCTCATCATAAATTACTTTAAGCTCATGCGTTTTTACATTCCAAATAGCACTTTTAACACCCTTGGTTTTCACACAGGCTTTTTCTATGCGTTCTTTACACATTAAGCACACACCATTTACTTCTAAACTTGCCTTTGCATTTTTGTTTTGCCCAAAAGACACATAAGCAAACAACATCATTACAATAACAGCTATTTTTTTCATAATTTTTATATTTATTTTTTAAACTTATTTATTTTAAATCGCAATCCTGCGTAATACATACTTCCAAAAACTGGCCCGTATACAAATGTAGTATCAAAATTAGAGCCAAAAGGATTATCTGCCCCTACAATTGGCATACTTTGCCTAACGTTAGTTATATTTTCTCCTCCTACATACACCTCAAACTTAGGAGAAAACACCTTAGTAATTTGCGCATTTAAAGTAGCTACTTCTGGAGAGTATTCTGGCAACTGATATTGTTGCGGGTTACTTTCTGTAGATGAAAAACGCTGTGTCCCTAGCCAGTTAAAAGTAGCGTCAAATTTCCATTTTTTAATAAAACCGTGGCCTTTTGTTTGGTATGATGCGTTTGCAAAAAAACGATGCTTAGGTGTTAAAGATCTTTCTAATTTTGCAGATTTGTATTGTGTTTTAATGTCGTATAACTTGTAAGCAACCCGTAAATCTAAATTACCAACAACATTGTAGTTTAATTCTGTCTGAAAACTATTAGCGTAACTATCTCCTTCTAAATTGTAAAAATTAACCTCTTGCGGGTTTTCCCAATCTACCACTATCTGATTTTGAAAATCTGTTCTGTAAAAATCTACAGAAATATCTCCTTTCCTATCAAATAAATTAAAGCCTTGCAAAAAAGACACTCCATAATTCCAGGCAATTTCTGGGTCTAAACCATAAATATTACCACCAGCATCTTCAATATTAATAGTTCTGCCAGTAGCAAACATACGTTGGTTTTCGGCAAAAATATTAGCAGTACGCTTACCTCTACCAAAAGAAGCTCTAAGAGCAGATTTTTCCCAAGGAGAATAACGTAAATGAAATCTTGGAGTTACAAAAAATCCAAGTCTGTTATGGTTATCCACACGTACTCCCGCTGTAATGTTTAGCTTTTCTAAATTATCAAAACCATACTCAAAATACCCTCCTATAGAGTTATCTATACGCGCATAATTATCTGTAAGTACTAACTCATCATACTTATCATATGTAAAATTAATCCCGGTTTTAACTTTATGTCTAGAGTCTCCTATTATAGAATTGTAATTAATGTTAGAATATACACTACTATGCTCTATATCATACACATTTAAACCAAAATAAGAATCCTGCTTGTGGTTACTTACAGCAAACTGCGCACCTAAAACTTGCCAAGGTAATTCTGGATTAACATAGCCAAACTTTGCAGAAAAATCTAAACGCTCTGTATTAATTTCACTTCCCCAAACATTGTTAGTTAGCTTATCTGCATCTGGATCAAAATCTAACTCTCCCGTCTGTTTTTCATCATTTAGGTACCTAATATTAAAAAAGGATCCAATTCCTTTTTCCATATCTATATACTGCCACCTGTTCATAATATTAACTTGGTTATACAATGGCATATCCATAAAACCATCATTATTAACATCATGTTTTTTGTTGTGCCTATTACCATGTACATACAAACCAGTACTCCATTTATCACTAACCTTAGTGTTAAAATGAGTATTTAACTCCAAACGCTCACTGCTTGCAGCATAAAGGTTTACAAACAAGGCGTCATCTGTAATAGGCTTTTTTAGCTCTGCGTTAATTTGTCCGGCTATACTCTCATACCCATTAATAACACTGCCCATACCTTTGGTAATTTGTATACTCTCTACCCAGGTACCAGGTATAAAACTTAACCCATATGCTTGTGATGCACCACGTACAGATGGTATATTTTCTGTTGCAATTAATATATACGGACTAGTTAAACCTAACATTTTAATTTGCCTTGTACCAGAAACAGCATCTGCAAAATTTACATCTATAGATGGATTTGTCTCAAAACTCTCAGATAAATTGCAACAGGCAGCTTTTAAAAGCTCATCACTACTAACCACCATAGTGTTTTCTGCCTTTAAGTAAAGTTTAGTTGTAGCCTCTTTTTTTGCCGTTATTGTAACCTCATCTAATGTATTTACAGACTTTAATGTATGAGCTATATTACCCGGCTTAGCTATATTAAGGGTATCTGTCTTAAACCCAACATAACTAATTATTAATTTAGAATATTCTTTTTTGTAAGGCACAGTAAAAGTACCGTCTGTACCAGTAATTACACCTACACTAGTATTATGCCAGTACACATTTGCACCAGACAAAGGCACTATTTCACCACTAGCAGTCTCTTCATTTATTACGCCACTAACTTTGTCCTGTGCAAAATTAAAAATTGGTAGTAAAAGAAGAATAAATATTATTTTTCTCATTTTTTAAATCGATTTTTTAAAACTTAAAACATATTTTAAAAGTTTATAGAACACAAACTTTCTCAACATAATGCAGTAATAGTATTATGTTGTAAAATGATAATCAGTTATAAAAAAATCAAATTATAAAAACCTGATGAGCAACCTGTATATTTTGCACCAGAAGTGGTGGTGCGTATTTTTTTTCACTAGTTTTTTGTTCTAAAACACTTACATTACTAGTGACTAAATTTAAAATTGAAGTAACAACATACTGTGTTATTACTTTCTCTTTTTTATCTGTACCAAATGTTAATCTATCTTGGCCCTTTACGGCCTCTAAAATACCTTTACAACAGCTGTCTTCTGTAGTGTTTTCTGTTTGTATAAAAGCACTTTCTCCGCAACCAAAATCTTCTGGATAAACAGATACAGAAACTAACTCACCACAACAAAAATGCTTTTCTACAGCAAAGGATACTGTAGAAATAAGCACTAAAAAAGCAAGTGCAAAAGTTGTTATTTTATGTAGTAGTTGTTTCATTACAATAACAAAAGTAAATAAAAAACTAATATTTACACACTTTAGGTTGCCAAACCAACGTTAAATGTGGTATGCACTGTAAGTTTTGTTATTTAAAAACTACTTTATTAAAATAAATAATAATGCAGATTTAAAAATTAAGGTATATTTTTGCACAAAATTTTTAGCTTACAGCAAATGTTACAAGATCTAAAACCATCAGTTCTAAAGATTATAGAAGACAATAAAGGCAACAAAGACCAAAGTCTTTTAGCTATTTGTGAATTATTAGAAGAAAACGTACCCTACTACAACTGGGTAGGTTTTTATTTTAAAAATGGTGACAAAAACGAATTAAAATTGGGTCCGTACGTAGGAGAACCAACAGATCATGTAATTATTCCTTTTGGCAAAGGTATTTGCGGGCAAGTTGCTGTTTCTAACAAAAATTTTGTTGTACCAGATGTACAAGCTCAAGACAACTATATAGCTTGTAGTATAACTGTAAAAGCCGAAATAGTAATTCCCATTTTTGTTAACGGAGAAAATATTGGCCAAATAGATATAGACTCTAATACACCAGACCCTTTTTCTAAAGAAGATGAAGACTTTTTAGAGTTTGTATGCGCAGAAGTTGCTAAAATTCTTTAAAACTTTACGTTTTTGTTAATAAACCATTGCCGTTCTTAATCGCAAAAAAATTACTTTTGTGTCCTTATTCAATCTTTTAACAATAAGCACATAAAATGAGTACCACAAAAAAAGCTACATCGGCATTAATTTCTGTTTTTCATAAAGACGGTTTAGAACCTTTAGTAAAAAAGTTTAGCGAACTAGGAATAACAATTTATTCTACTGGAGGCACAGAAAAATTTATTAAAGAATTAGGAATTGATGTTATACCTGTAGAAGATGTAACTAGCTACCCATCTATTTTAGGAGGACGCGTAAAAACACTACACCCTAAAGTTTTTGGTGGTATTTTAAACAGACAAGAAAATGAGAACGACCAAGCACAGTTAGCTGAGTTTGATATTCCTCAGTTAGATATTGTAATTGTAGACTTATACCCGTTTGAAAAAACAGTTGCAAGTGGTGCTCCTGAGCAAGACATTATTGAAAAAATTGATATAGGTGGTATTTCTCTAATTAGAGCTGCTGCCAAAAATTTTAAAGATGTACTTTGCGTTTCTTCTATGGAAGATTACAGTGAGGTTTTAGATATAATTACTACTGGTAATGGCTCAACTACTTTAGAAGATCGTAAGCGTTTTGCTGCCAAATCTTTTAATGTATCTTCTCATTACGATACTGCTATATTTAACTACTTTAACAAAGACAAAGAAGAAACAGTTTTAAAAATTAGTGAAACAAACGGTAAAGTTTTACGCTACGGAGAAAATCCGCACCAAAAAGGATTCTTTTTTGGAGATTTTGAAGCAATGTTTAACAAATTACACGGTAAAGAACTAAGCTACAACAACTTATTAGATGTAGATGCTGCTGTAAACTTAATGGGTGAATTTAAAAATGATGAACCTACGTTTGCCATTTTAAAACATAATAATGCTTGTGGTTTAGCCTCTAGAAGTACTTTACACCAAGCATATGTAGATGCTTTAGCTGGCGATCCTGTTTCTGCTTTTGGTGGGGTATTAATAGCTAACAAAGAAATAGACCTTGCAACTGCAGAAGAAATACACAAATTATTTTGTGAGGTTGTTATAGCTCCTAGCTATGCAGCAGATGCTTTAGAAGTATTAAAAGGTAAAAAGAACAGAATTATTTTAGTGCAGAATGATGTAGCCTTACCAGAAACATTGGTAAGAACTTGTTTAAATGGTGTACTAGTACAAGATAAAGATCATAAAACTGATACTGCTGCAGATTTGCAAAATGCAACAGACAAAAAACCAACAGCAGAAGAAATTGAAGATTTACTATTTGCATCTAAATTATGTAAGCATACAAAATCTAACACGATTGTACTTGCCAAAGGAAAACAATTATGCGCTAGTGGTACAGGACAAACCTCTAGGGTAGATGCTTTAAACCAGGCAATACATAAAGCAAAGTCTTTTAATTTTGATTTAAACGGAGCTGTTATGGCTAGTGACGCATTTTTTCCTTTCCCAGACTGTGTAGAAATTGCAGGAAATAATGGTATTACAAGTGTTATACAGCCTGGAGGTTCTATAAAAGACCAATTAAGCATAGATTATTGCAATGAAAACAAAATTTCTATGGTAATGACTGGCACACGTCATTTTAAACATTAATTTTGTTACATTCGTCGATTAAACTTACTTTTAGTCCAGAAACCAATTTATAATACATGGGATTTTTTGATTTTTTTACAGAAGAGATAGCTATAGATCTTGGAACAGCTAATACACTAATAATACATTTAGACAAAGTTGTTGTAGATAGCCCTTCTATTGTTGCTAGAGATAGAATTAGCGGAAAAATAATTGCAGTTGGTAAAGATGCCAATATGATGCAAGGTAAAACCCATGAAAATATAAAAACAATTAGACCACTTAAAGATGGTGTAATTGCAGATTTTGATGCTTCGGAAAAAATGATAAATATGTTTATTAAAAACATACCGGCATTAAAAAAGAAATGGTTTCCGCCTGCATTACGTATGGTTGTTTGTATTCCTTCTGGTATTACTGAAGTAGAAATGCGAGCAGTAAAAGAATCTTGTGAACGTGTAAACGGTAAAGAGGTTTATTTAATTCATGAACCTATGGCTGCAGCTATTGGTATTGGATTAGACATTATGCAGCCTAAAGGTAATATGATTGTAGATATAGGTGGTGGTACAACAGAAATTGCTGTTATTGCACTAGGTGGTATTGTTTGTGATAAGTCTGTAAAAATTGCAGGTGATGTATTTACAAATGACATTATTTATTACATGCGAACACAACACAACTTATATGTTGGCGAAAGTACAGCCGAGAACATTAAAATAACAATAGGTTCTGCTACAGAAGATTTACAAGAGCCGCCAGAAGAAATGTCTGTACAAGGTAGAGATTTATTAACAGGTAAACCAAAACAAGTGTCTATTTCTTACAGAGAAATTGCTAAAGCTTTGGACAAATCTATTTTAAGAATTGAAGATGCGGTAATGGAAACTTTATCACAAACTCCGCCTGAATTAGCTGCAGACATCTATAATACAGGTATTTACCTAGCTGGTGGTGGATCTATGTTAAGAGGATTAGACCGTAGGTTATCCCAAAAGACAGATTTACCCGTATATATAGCAGAAGATCCTTTACGTGCAGTTGTTAGAGGAACAGGTATTGCGCTTAAAAACTTAGAACGTTATAAGAATATCCTAATTAAATAATTAATTAGGATGTTTTTATAACATAAGTATAAGCTTAAGTTTATACCGCCAAATATGTAAAATGAATGCAACAAATTATCAACTTTTTAATAAAAAACAAAAACGGACTGCTGTATGTTTTTTTATTACTAATTGCGTTGGGATTTACTGTACAAGCAAACTCTTATCATCAATCTAAATTTTTAAATTCTTCTAGTTGGCTAACTGGCAATATTTACCAAACGTCTACTAACATATCTACATATTTTTCTTTACAAAAAGAAAACAACACTTTATTAGAGGAAAATAAAAGACTACGCAACTTACTTTTTAATAAAAACATTGTTGCTCCAGACAGTATAAAAACTGATTCTTCTTCTACCTACAATATAGTCACTGCTAATGTTATAAAAAATAGTTACTCGCTATCTAAAAATTACATTACCATAAATGCAGGTAAAAACCAAAACATAAAAGAAGATATGGGTGTTATAACATCTAATGGTATTTTAGGTATTGTAGACCATACATCTAACAACTTTTCTTTAGTGCAAAGTATTTTAAATACCAAATCTACAATAAACGCTAAACTTAAAAACGAAGCATATTTTGGCTCTTTAACTTGGGACACTAAAGATTTTAATACCGCGCAACTTACAGATATACCTAGACTAGTTAAACTAAAAATAGGAGACACAGTTGTAACCGGTGCTAGCTCTAGTATTTTTCCAAAAGACATACCTATAGGAGTAATTAAAAACTATAGTTTAAAAAAATCAGAGAATGTTTACCACATTAATATTAGCCTTTTTCAGGATATGGCAAATATTAAAAACGTGTACATAATAAAAAACAAAGATATTGTAGAAATTAAAGAATTAGAAAAGAAAATTAAATAATGCTAAATAATAAATTTACCATACATATTATTAGGTTTTTCTTTCTTGTTCTTGCGCAAGTACTAGTTTTTAACAACCTAAACTTTTTAGGTTTTATAAACCCTATGGTTTATATATTATTTTTTTATTGGTACCCTGTAAAAGAAAATAAATCTATTTTACTTATTGTTAGTTTTTTATTTGGTCTTACCATAGATTTTTTCTCAGACACAATGGCAATACACACAGCGTCCTGCCTTACAATTGCTTACTTAAGATCTGGTATTATGCGTTTTTGTTTTGGTGTTAACTACGATTTTCAAAACTTTAAAATGACTTCCACCACTACATTACAACAGGTTACTTTTATAGCTTTGTTAATATTATTCCATCATTTAATTTTCTTTTCTCTAGAAATTTTTAGTTTCAGTAATTTGTTACTAATTTTAAAGAAAGTTTTAATTGTTGGTAGTGCAACCCTACTTCTTTGCCTACTAATAAAATCATTGTTTAGTACCCAAAATAAATGAAAAAAATCCTACTATCATCTTTCATTATCTTAATAGGAATATCCTTTTTAGGAAGGTTATCATATTTACAAATTTTTAGTTTTTCTCCTAATCAAATATTAGAAGACCCTGCTATAAAAACTTTATATAATTTTCCGGAGCGCGGTTATATTTACGATCGAAACGGAAAATTACTTGTAGCTAACCAAGCTGCCTATGATGTTATGGTAATTCCTAGAGAAGTTAAACCTTTAGACACTTTAGAATTCTGTAATTTAATTGGAATAGACAAAAGTACTTTTATAGAAAACATTAAAAATGCTCGTAAACATTCTCCTAGACTACCATATGTAATGGTTTCACAACTGTCTAAAGAAGATTATGCTAGGCTACAAGAAAAAATGCGTAAGTATGAAGGCTTTTATATTCAAAAAAGATCACAAAGATATTACGACACAAAAAGCGCCGCAAACGCCCTGGGATATATTAGTCAGGTTACTCCTGATGATTTAAAAAAATTTCCGTACTACAGCCAAGGTGAATTAAAAGGAAAAACAGGTGTAGAAAAGCAGTATGAAGATGTACTAAGAGGTAGAAAAGGAGTAAAATACATACAAAAAGACAGGTTTAATAGAGATATTGGTCCATATAAAAATGGTGCTTTAGACACTTTACCAGAGCCTGGTAAAGAAATACAATTAACTATAGATAAAGAACTGCAGGAATACGGTGAAAAACTAATGGTTGGTAAGCACGGAGGTATAGTTGCACTAGACCCAACATCAGGTGAAATACTATCTCTAATATCTGGCCCAACTTATGATCCTGCTCTTTTGGTAGGTAGAAAACGATCTGCAAATTACAGCAAATTATATTATGACAGTATAGCAAAACCGACTTGGGACAGAAGTTTACTTGCCCAAGAATCTCCTGGATCTCCTTTTAAAGTAATTAACGCACTTGTAGCCTTACAAGAGGATGTTATGACACCAGACGACAAAATACGCTGTTACAATGGTTTTTATGTTGGTAAAAACAGAACAAAAAGAGGTTGCCATTGCGGAGGAGGTTTAAGAGACATGAATAGCGGTATTTACAAATCATGTAACGCATATTTTGCAGGCACATTTAAACAAATTTTTGATAAGTTTGATACTACCGATGAAGCTATGGATGTGTGGCAAAAACACGTTAAAAGCTTTGGACTTGGGGAGTATTTAGGAACCGATTTACCAACAGGAAGTAGAGGCAGAATTCCTGGCAAAGAGTATTATGACAGGGTTTATGGTGACAATAGATGGTCGTGGTCATACATAGTTTCTATATCGTTTGGACAAGGAGAGGTTGCTGTAACACCAATACAATTAGCAAATATGACTGCTGCAATTGCCAATAAAGGGTATTATTACACACCACATATATTAAAAAAAGTTGAAGGCAAGCCTATTACAGACCCAAAATACACACAAAGAAAATATACTACAATAGACAAAGAAAATTTTGATCCTGTAATTAAGGGGATGGAAGCTGTGTATAAAACACCGGGGGGTACAGCGCACTGGTTACAAGTTCCTGGCATTAACATTGCCGGAAAAACAGGTACTGTAGAAAACTTTACTAGAATTAATGGTGTTAGAACGCAACTTACAGACCACTCTATATTTGTTGCTTTTGCACCCGTAGAAAATCCAAAAATTGCTTTAGCTATTTTTATAGAACACGGTTATTTTGGCGGAAGATACGCAGGACATATAGCATCATTAATGATTGAAAAATATTTAAAAGGAGAAATTACCCGCAAAGACTTAGAAAAGAAAATGCTTGAAAAAACTTTAGAAAAAGAATATGCTAAACCATATAGCGGCGAACCTTTTCCTATTAACGAAAGAGTTTGGTAACTTTTTAACAAGCTAAAAATTAGAAAACTCCTTTATGTCTGGAAACACTTTTTTAAAAAGAATAGATTGGCTTAGTATTTTTATTTACCTAGCTCTAACCATTATTGGTTGGGTAAGCATATATTCCAGCACGTTTTCTGAAAGTAACCCTTCTATATTAGATTTTGGTACTTTTTATGGCAAGCAAGCCTTTTTTATAGGTGTAAGCATACTAACTGTTGTTTTTATTTTTGCTACAGAAGCAAATATTTTTGAACGGTTTTCTGGTATTATTTACGCTATAAGTATTGTTTTATTAGTTGGCTTATTTCCGTTTGGAAAAACTATTGCAGGAGCTACCTCATGGTATAATTTAGGATTTTTTAACCTTCAACCATCAGAAATAGCCAAGGTAGCTACAGCACTTGCTTTAGCCAAATACCTTAGTGACATACAAACAGACCTAAAAAAACAAAAAGACAAAATGTATGCTTTTGGTATTTTAATAATACCTGCTGTATTAATTATATTACAACCAGACCCTGGTAGTGGTGTGGTTTTTTTAGCTCTAACTTTTGTATTATTTAGAGAAGGATTACCTCTTTATTATTTAGCCATTGGATTAGTAATGTTTATCATATTTATTGCTACACTTAAATTTGGCACTATTTGGGTTGTTATAGCGGTTAGTATTTTAATTGCTCTATTTTACCTAACTAAAAAAGAAAGAGTTAAAATTTCTCCCCTACCAATAGTACTGTTTTTTATAGTATCTGTAACCATTTCATTATCGGTTAGGGTTGTTTTTGATTCTGTTTTAAAACAACACCATAGAGACAGATTTAACCTTTGGTTACGATTAGAAAAAGATCCTAAAAAACTTGAAGAAATTAGAAGGTCTATAGGTTACAACACTTACCAATCTGAAAAAGCTATAGAATCTGGTGGTTTTACAGGAAAAGGTTTTTTACAAGGAACAAGAACAAAAGGTGACTTTGTACCAGAACAACATTCAGACTATATTTTTACTACTGTGGGAGAAGAATGGGGCTTTTTAGGCACTGCAACTGTGGTTTTATTATTTTCAATACTATTATTACGACTTGTTTATATTGCAGAACGACAAAAAAATGCCTTTAGCCGGATATATGGTTATGGTGTTATTTCTATTTTATTTGTACACTATTTAATTAATATAGGTATGGTTATTGGCTTAGTACCAACCATTGGAATACCATTACCTTTTATGAGCTATGGAGGATCTGGATTAATTGGGTTTACATTGTTGCTTTTTATCTTTTTAAAGTTAGATGCTAACCGTTTAAAGGAATGGGGTTAAAGAGCCCAATTTGTAGCATTTACTTTAGCCTCTAGCTTATCTTGAGTCGGTTTTGGTAATGCTCTAAAAAAATTGATGCCGGTTTCCTGCTCTACTTTATCTACCGTAACAACAAATGAACGCAGTGGTTTAGTACTCTCTTGATGTGGAAATAAAAAAGCTATGACTTTTAAGTTCTCTCCTTTACCCTTTGCTACAATCTTATAAAAATAATTTGGCACCGCAACATCTTCATCTCCTATTTCATCCATATTACCTTTTAAAATACCTCCTGTAACAACGTAAAGCTGTTTATCCTTTTTTACCCATTGCCGTATTTTCTTCTCTAACCTATTCCATATACCAGCATTAAAATCGTTTTTTTGAGGCACTATATTACTAGTGTAAAAAGTTTCATTATAAGCCTGTAATGAAAACCTACGGTCACCAGCAGGGCAAAGGTGTCCTCTATCGTACCCAGAGCGTTTATAATTACGCCAATCTGCAGATTTTGTTTTTACTTTAGGATCCTCAATAAAATAAGGTCTTTTTCTATCATCATAAGATAAATGTTCCTTCTTTAAAAAATACGCCACCCACTCTGCCTGTTCATATTTTTCATTGTAAGATAAAGTATAATAATTATGTTTTATTATATCGCCAGTTGTAGAAGATGGTTGTAAATAGTTATCTAAACTAACTTGTTCTTTATCTTTAATAACACTGGTATCTGTATAAGTACCTGGAGTATAAAAATTATTAAACAACCAGAAACCAATAGTGCAAATTAGCATTAAAATTAAGTACGTAGTTTTTTTATTCATTTCTATTGTAAAATCTAAATTAAAAATAAAGCTTCCAAAGTAAACCTTGGAAGCTTTTATGGTATAATGCTTGTAAATTACCTACTCTTTAATAGCAGCTGTATAACCATTAGCATCTTCTAAAGTTGTATAGCCTACTAGCTTTACAATTTTAAAAACATCGTTAGATCTACCTTCAGCATATACCACCGTATATTTTTCTCCGCTTTGAGACCAAGTAAATGATGTGCTAGATTTTAAATCTCCGTTGGTATACTCTTTATAAGTACCCATTTTATCTGAGCTAAATTTCCATTCATCTCTAGAGGTTTGTGATTCTTGTCCTTCAAAAGAGACAGAAAAATCATTTGCCCAAGTACCTACAATATCAGATGAATTATCGTCTTTAGAACAACTAGTTGTTAATACAACGGCAAATAAAATAAGGAATAGTTTTTTCAAAATAAATTATGGTTTAGATTAATTATAAAGCTTTAACGTGTTTATTTTTACAATAGTATAAATAAAAAAAGCCTAGTTTAACAACTAGGCTTTTTTTATAGAGTTATAACAGCTTATCCTTTAATTGCTGCTAACTTATTGTTATTTTTAATATTGTTAAGTTTTAAATCTTTAAGCACACTTATAGCCTCTTCTACATAAACATCCCTAGCTAAATCCTTGTGCCATCTTTCTCTTTTTTCTTTTAAAATAGTATCCTTTACAAATAAGTCTTTTTCATATTTTAAAGATTCAAAAGTTAAGCCAGTTTTATAATCATAAATACCTTTAAAGTGCTTAGATTTTTCTAAAAGCTTTTCTTTTTCCTTTTTATAGTCACTATAACTTAAAGACACTACATTTTCATCTTGCTGTTCTTTTAACCATTTTGCATTTTCTTCAATTAGCTTTAACTGAGAATTTGCTGCCATACGTTTAGCACTATTTGCAATTGTTTGCTTATAGTCTATATAACCATCCCACGTTTTATAATTTGCAGGACTAATTTTATCCCAAGCCAATGGATTTTGCTGATCTCTTTCGCCCAAATCTATATAGCTATATTTGTCTGGAACTACTACATCACTCTTAACACCTTCTAACTGAGTAGACCCACCATTAATTCTGTAAAACTTTTGCGTAGTTACTTTTAAAGCTCCTAAATCTCCGTGCTCATTGTTACGCACAATATCAGACAAAGACCAAAGATTTTGTACAGTTCCTTTACCAAAAGTTTGCTTACTACCAATTACAACACCTCTTTTATAGTCTTGCATTGCAGCTGCTAAAATTTCGGATGCAGAAGCAGATAATTCATTCACTAATAAAACCAATGGACCATCCCATTGAATACGTTCGTCTTTGTCTTCATGCACTACTTTTTCTTCTGTGTTACCAGAAGATTTTACTTGTACAACAGGTCCATCTTTAATAAACAAACCAGCCATTTCTACAACAGTGCGTAAAGACCCTCCTCCGTTATCTCTTAAATCTAAAACTAAACCTTCCATACCGGCTTGTTTTAGCCTTTCAATTTCTTTTGCAACATCAGAAGCAGCATTACGGTTACTGTAATCTTTAAAATCTACATAAAACTTAGGTAGGTTAATTATTCCGTAGGTATGATCTTCTTTTTTTACTGTAGCAGACTTAGCATAAGATTCTTCCATCTCTACCAAATCTCTTGTAATTTTTACAACTTGCGTAGAGCCATCTACTTTTTTAACAGTTAAATAAACATTAGTCCCTTTAGGGCCTTTCATTAATTTAATTGCATCGTTTAATTGCATTCCTGTAACATCTACAGGCTCTTCATTTGGTTTTTGACCTACTTTAATAATTTCATCTCCAACCTCTATTGTTTGATCTCTCCAAATTGGACCGCCAGAAATTACTTCTACAATCTTAATCTGATCTTTCTTTTTCTGTAATCTAGCTCCAATACCTTCAAATTTACCAGACATACTTACATCAAACTTATCTTTATCTTCTGGGGCAAAATAGTATGTATGCGGATCAAAACCTTCTACAATTGTATTAATATATTGTCCAAACCAATCTTCTCGGTCATACTCATTGTTCACAAAATCAAAGAAATCATCTAAAGTAGACTTTGTTAATTCTCTTGCAGCCTTTTCCGCTTCAGTTTTAGACAATGGCTTTTCTTTATCTGTTAGCTTATCATCAAAAGTACTAATTGTGGCGTATTTTAATTGCTTTCTCCATCTTTCTCTAAGTTCTTTTTTTGATGCAACAAAAGTTTGATCTTCATAGTTAATATCTATCTTCTCAGCTGTATCAAAATTAAAAGGTTTACTTAATATGTCTTTATAGATATCAGAGGCTTCACTCATACGCTTCATTAATCTTTTATGAACCAAATCAAAAAAGCTTATGTCTGTATTTTTTATTTGGTCATCTATCTGAAATTTGTACTTTTCAAACTCTTTAATATCGCTTTCTAAAAAGTACCTTTTTGTAGGATCTAAAACATCTATAAACTCTTCAAAAACTGATACTGAAAAATCGTCATTAATGTCTTTAGGCTCATAATGTCCCTTTTCTAGCATATAAGCAATTATCTCAATCAATAATTTATCTTTATCACCGTCATTAACAGTATCTAAAGATTTATTTGTGAAACTGCAAGATGCAACTGCAAATAGCATCCCCAATAACATTAAAATTAAATTCTTTTTCATCTATTATTATTTTTACTTTAGTAGAATTTGGACTTTTAAAATTACATTAATTTAATGTAAATCTTATTTATTTTACCAAGATACTGAAAAAACTATGCCACATTATATGTTAGCAGCAGTTTTTTAACCTTTTTATGATAATTATAAGATACATTTTTAAAAAGCATTCTTGCAAACAGTATAAAAACGTATTTTTACGGTATAAATTATACTTTGTATGCAAAAACCATTAATATTAGTTACCAATGATGACGGAATTACAGCTCCAGGTTTAAGATCTTTGGTAAAATTCATGAAAGAAATAGGTGATGTTGTTGTTGTTGCACCAGATAGTCCGCAGTCTGGAATGGGACACGCAATAACCATAAACAACACATTACATGCAAACCTAGTTACCATAGATGATATTAACGGTGCAGAACAAGAATATAGCTGTAGTGGAACGCCGGCAGACTGTGTAAAAATGGGACTTCAGGAGCTTTTAGATCGCAAACCAGACTTATGCGTTAGCGGTATTAATCATGGCTCTAACTCATCTATAAATGTAATTTACTCTGGTACAATGAGTGCTGCCATAGAAGCTGGCATAGAAGGCATACCAGCTATTGGTTTTTCTTTATGTGATTTTTCATGGGAGGCAGATTTTGAAGATGCCAAACCTTATGTCCAAAAAATTGTAAAACAAGCAATTGCAAATGGCATACCTAAAGGTGTGGTGCTAAATGTAAACATCCCTGCAATAGAAAATGAAAAAATAAAAGGAATTAAAATTTGCAGACAGGCACGTGCCAACTGGAAAGAAAAATTTGACAAAAGAACCAACCCTATGGGTAAAGATTACTATTGGTTAACTGGTGAATTTGAACTGCTAGACAAAGGAGAAGACACAGACGAATTTGCACTTGCAAACAACTATATATCTGTGGTGCCAACCCAGTTTGATTTAACTGCGCACCACACAATACAACAACTAAACAACTGGAATTTAAATGAACACTAAAAAAGAAGTTATAATTGGATTTTTTGTAGGTATAATTGCGAATACCATTGGTACACTAGCTTATATTTTACTTTTTTCTGATTTGGGTATTGTAGAAACATATAAAGCAGCAGTAGAAAGTGACCATATTGGCAGTCTACTAGCACTTGGAGCTATATTAAATTTAATTGCTTTTTTTCTATTTTTAAAAATTAGAAGAGATTATAGAGCTAGAGGTGTACTTATTGCTACATTATTAACTGCTCTTGTAATTTTATATTACAAAGTTTTTTAAAAAAGTAACTTACTAAATGAAATACTACATTATTGCTGGCGAGGCTTCTGGCGATTTACACGGCTCTAACCTTATAAAAGCTATAAAAATTGCAGACACTAACGCAAATATTAGGTGTTGGGGTGGAGACCTTATGCAACAAGCTGGTGGAGATCTTGTAAAACATTACAAGAGTATGGCTTTTATGGGCTTTATTGAGGTTATAAGCAATATTAATAAAATATCTAAAAATTTAAAATTTTGTAAAGAAGATATTGATGCTTTTAAACCAGATGCTATTGTTTTTATAGACTATTCTGGCTTTAATTTACGCATTGCCAAATGGGCAAAAGAAAATAATTACCGCACTAATTATTATATATCTCCACAAATTTGGGCTTCTAGAGAAGGTAGAATTTCTAAAATAAAACGAGATATAGATGCTATGCACGTTATTCTTCCGTTTGAAAAAGATTTCTACGAAAAAAAACACAATTACCCAGTACATTTTGTTGGCCACCCTTTGTTAGATGCAATAAGTAAACAAAAACTACCCAATGAGGCAGAATTTAGAGCAAAAAATAATTTAGACCCTAAAAAACAAATTATAGCACTTTTGCCTGGCAGCAGAAAACAAGAAGTACAAAAAATGTTAGATGTTATGTTATCTGTAACAAAACATTTTACAAATTACCAATTTGTAATTGCTGGAGCACCAAGCTTAGATTTAGAGTTTTACAAACCTTATTTTAAAAATCCGCAAGTAGGTTTTGTTACAAATCAAACATATAATTTATTAACTTTATCTACTGCCGCATTGGTTACTAGTGGTACCGCGACTCTAGAAACAGCTTTGTTTAAAGTTCCGCAAGTTGTTTGCTATAAAGCGCATTGGCTGTCTTACTACATTGCTAAAAAAATTATTACACTAAAATACATTTCATTAGTAAATTTAATAATGGATAAAGAAGTTATTAAAGAACTAATACAAGACGATTTAAATAGCAAAAATCTTACTTTAGAATTAAACAAAATACTCTCTAAAGACACCAGAACCAAAGTTTTTGAAGAATATTACCAGCTCGAAAAAAAACTTGGTGGTGTTGGTGCCAGTAAAAAAGCAGCAGAATTAATTGTTTCCAACACAAAAGTTAAAGCTTAAAAAACCAATAAAATTTACTAAATTTGGTAACCAAGTGTCCTAAATTTTTCTTGGAATGATTCGTAAAGCAACTATTTTTCTACTACTTCTTTCTTTAGGGAGTTGTGTCTCTAAAAAGAAAACCACCTACAGTAAAGAGCGTAAAGTTAGCGTAGCTCCATCTAAAGTAATTATTAAAAAAGGAAGACCTTCTAGAGCCGAAAAAAAAGCTGAAGAAGTTGCTGTAGAACGTAAAGCAGACCAAATTATAAACTCTGCCTTAGCATTTTCTGGTACGCCTTACAAGTTTGGTGGCACTACCAGAAGAGGAATGGATTGCTCTGGCTTACTCTATGTTGCTTTTTCTGAACACAATATTACGCTGCCTAGAGTATCATACAATATGGCACAAGAAGGTAAAGAAATAAGAGTTAAAGATGTAGAAAAAGGAGATTTACTTTTTTTTAGAACCTCAAAAAAAAGAAAGCGTATTAACCACGTAGGTTTAGTTGTTGCAACAGACAATGACGAAATTAAATTTATACACGCAAGCACATCTAGAGGTGTAATTGTTTCATCTTTACGAGAAGGGTATTGGAATTATGCATTTGTTAAAGCTACTAGAGTACTATAATTTATGAAACCCTTTCAGTTTATTTCAGTAAAATTAACGCTTTGCATAATTACTGGAATACTGATACAAACAGCATTAAATTTACCTTTTTACATTAGCTTTTTTGCACTTTCTGCCTCATTATTTACGTTAGGTATTTTATTTAAAACTTCAAAAAAAAGAACTGTAACTTTTGGTGCTATTGCTGCTTTTACCGTAATATTATTAGGTGTATTTATAACTAATATAGCAAACCCAAAAAACAACACCTTACATTATAACAACAAAAATTTTGTTAACCAACATTTGTGGCATTTAAAGGTAAATGAAGTCTTAAAATCCAACACCTATGACCACAAATACATTGCCACACTTATTAACCTAGATAACCAAAATGCTACAGGTAATTTTTTATTAAACCTACCAATAAACAAAAATACAAAAGAGTTAAATGTAGATGATGAAATTGCTGTATTTGCCAATGCCACACCTATAAATAAACCTTTAAATCCACACCAATTTAATTACGCTTTGTATTTAAAAGACTTAGGCATTTATCATAAAATTGAAGCTGAAAATAATTACAAATTACTTTCTAATAGCAAAAAAACTATAAGAGGTACAGCTGCATTAATAAAAAATAACATTATTAAAAAACTTAATAATGTTGGTTTTGGAGCAGAAGAATTAAGTATATTTAAAGCATTGTTATTAGGAGAGCGTAACACCGTACAAACAGAAACTTTAGATGCTTATAAAAATGCAGGAGCTGTACATATTTTAGCCTTATCTGGTTTACATATTGGAATACTTTTAGTGGTTTTGCAATTTTTACTTTCTCCTTTAGAGTATTTACCAAAAGGCAAAACAATTAAACTTATAATTGTTGTTTTATTATTATGGGGATTTGCTTTTATTGCTGGCTTATCTAGCTCCCTAATTAGGGCTGTAACAATGTTTACTTTTGTTGCTTATGCAATGTTTTTGAACAGGCCAACTAGTTCTTTTAACATCTTGGCATTATCATTATTTTTTATACTGTTATGCAAGCCCAACTTATTATTTTCTGTTGGATTACAAATGAGCTATTCTGCTGTATTTTCAATTGTGCTGTTTAATCCGTTATTAAAAAAAATGTGGGAACCAAAATATTATCTCACCAATAAAATATGGCAATTGTTAACCGTTAGCGCGGCGGCACAATTAGGTGTATTACCAATTAGTTTGTATTATTTTCATCAGTTC
Source organism: Cellulophaga omnivescoria (assembly GCF_027915275.1). Lineage (NCBI taxonomy): Bacteria > Pseudomonadati > Bacteroidota > Flavobacteriia > Flavobacteriales > Flavobacteriaceae > Cellulophaga > Cellulophaga omnivescoria. The sequence goes on from NZ_CP115819.1 coordinate 898,381, forward strand.
CCTACGTTATTTTTTATTACCAATTTAGCTATTATTCCTTTTTTAGGAATTATTTTAAGCATTGGTATTGTAGTTATAATTTTAGCATTGTGCAGTGCATTGCCAAACTTTTTAGTTACATTTTACAACACTATTATTTTTAGTATGAATAGTGTTATTAAATGGGTTGCCACACAAGAAGCTTTTTTAATAAAAGCCATATCCTTTAATAAAATTCAAATGCTTTTTAGCTATATCTTTATAACCTTGTTGTTTTTATTTTTAGCTAAAAAATCCTTTAAAAGAACAGCTTGGATGCTAAGTATTATTTTAATTTATCAAACGTGTCTAATTTATTATAACCACCAAGCTTTTAACAAAGAAGAGTTGCTAATATTACATCAAAACAAAAATACTGTAGTAATTCACCAATCTGGCAAAGAGTTAAAAGTGCATAGTAGTGATAGTATCATAAATAAAAATACTATCCAAAATATTAAAATTGCAGAACGCATTAATAACGTAACCAACTATAAATTAAAAAATAATTATAACTACAATAATAACTTATTAATTATTGTAGATAGTTTAGCTACTTACCCTAAAAACAAAAATAGTATTGTGCTACTTACACAATCTACTAAGTTAAATTTAAATAGATTAATTACAGAAATTAAGCCTAAACAAATAATTGCGGATGGTAGTAATTATAAAAGTACAGTTGCGTTATGGAGGTCAACTTGTTTAAAAAGAAAAATACCTTTTTATTACACAGGGGAAAAAGGCTATTACACATTTAATTAATCACAAATACTTACTTTTACACCCTTATTTTCTAGGTTTTTTACCATACTAGGAGCTATTCCGCTATCTGTTATAATTTCATCTATCTGGTGTAAATTGCAAATTTTTGCAAAGCTTTTTTTACCAAACTTAGATGAATCTGCTAAAACAATAATTTTTTGAGCAGCACCTAACATTTTCCTATTAAGTTGTGCTTCTTCTAAACTAGAGGTAGATAAACCATACTCTAAATCTATACCATCTACACCTAAAAAAAATTTGCTACATGAAATATTATCTAAAATTTGTAACGCATAATTACCAATAACCGAAGCCGAATTATGCCTAACATAACCACCCAATTGTAAAATTTGAATGTCTTTGTTATGTATTAAATGCAAAACAACATGTAAAGAAGAAGTAATTACGGTTAGTTTCTTTTTTGGTTGAATAAATTTAGCCAAAGCTTGCACAGTTGTTCCAGACGCAATCATTATAGAATCGTTTTCATCTATTAATGTAGATGCGGTTTGCGCTATACCGTTTTTTTCTTCTACCGAAATTTTTTCTTTTTCATCAACTGCCCTTTCATTTATATACGGATTTTCTAATGATGCTCCGCCGTGGGTTCTAAAAAGTAACCCCTTTTCTTCAAGCAGGCGTAAATCTTTCCTAATTGTTACCGCAGAAACATTAAGTTGCTCACATAAATCTACAACTTCTACATGTTTTTCTCTGGCAAGAATATCTAATATAATCTGATGTCTTTTCATAGAATGATCAAATATAGTTAAAAAATGAAAAAAAAATAACGCAATTTAGTTTCGTTTACTTTCGTTTTGTTTTATAATTTTATTAGATTTGATCAAAATCAAAAGAAAGTGACAAAAAACATATTTAAAAGGGAAGCATTAATAGCACAATTACAACAGGAAAAAAACTGGGATGTATTAATTATTGGTGGTGGTGCTTCTGGTTTAGGAGCTGCACTAGATAGTGCTACTAGAGGGTACAAAACAGTATTGTTTGAACAGATAGATTACGCAAAAGGAACTAGTAGCCGTAGTACCAAACTAGTACACGGTGGGGTTCGGTATTTGGCTCAGGGCAATGTAGATTTGGTAAGAGAGGCTTTGCATGAAAGAGGCTTATTAGCTAAAAATGCACCGCATTTGGTTAGCAACCTCTCATTTATAATTCCAAATTATAAATGGTGGGGAACTCCGTTTTACACCATTGGTTTAAAAGTATATGATATTTTATCTGGTAGATTAAGCTTTGGAAAATCGTTTTCACTTTCTAGAAAAAAAACTATTCAGAAATTAAAAACAATAAAAACAGACGGACTAAAAGGTGGTGTTTTATACCATGATGGTCAGTTTGACGATTCTAGACTTGCTATTAATATAGCACAAACAGCTATTGAAAAAGGCGCAACACTTTTAAATTACTTTAAAGTTATAAAGCTTACAAAAAACACTAATGGCAATACCAATGGTGTGGTAGTTTTAGATACAGAAACAAATACAGAGTATACTGTTTTTGCCAAAACAATAATAAATGCTACAGGTGTTTTTACCGATGAAATATTAAAAATGGATGATGCTGCTTCTAAAAACCTTGTACGTCCAAGTCAAGGTATTCACTTAGTTGTAGACAGGTCATTTTTACCAGGCAATGAAGCCATAATGATACCAAAAACTACAGATGGTAGGGTATTATTTTTAGTGCCTTGGCATAGCAGAGTAATTTTAGGAACAACAGATACCCTTATAGACAGTCATAGTTTAGAACCTAAACCTTTAGAAGAAGAAATAGATTTTATACTAGCAAATGCCAACGAGTATTTAAACAAAAATGTTAGCCGTGAAGACGTGTTAAGTATGTATTCTGGTTTACGTCCTTTAGCTGCTCCAAAAGACAAATCTGAAAAAACAAAAGAAATATCTAGAAGTCATAAAGTGTTAGTTTCTGACTCTAAATTAATTACAATTACAGGCGGTAAATGGACAACCTACAGAAGAATGGCGCAAGACACCATAGACAAAGCTATACAAGTAGGACAGCTTACCAAAAGGCCATGTGCAACAAAAGATCTTCAATTGCATGGCGCTACTTTAAATAAAGAAATTATAAACCATTTATCTTTTTATGGGTCGGACCAGGATAGTATTTTAAAAATGGTAAAGCACAATCCCACATTAGGTGAAAAATTACATCCTAATTTAGAGTTTGTAAAAGCCGAAGTAGTTTGGGCAGTTAAAAATGAAATGGCAAGAACCATTGAAGATGTATTAGCTAGGCGTGTAAGAGTATTATTTTTAGACGCCAAAGCCGCAATAAAAATAGCGCCATTAGTTGCAGATATTATAGCTAAGGAACTAAATAAAGATGATGCCTGGAAGCAAAATCAAATTGAAAGCTTTAGAAAAGTTGCTGATGTTTATGTTCTAAAACATTAAAATTTTACTTAAAACCAAACAACCTTACAAACAACAACATGGAAAAATATATATTAGCATTAGACCAAGGCACAACTAGCTCTAGAGCAATTGTATTTAATAAAATGGGTAACATTATATCTGTTGCTCAAAAAGAGTTTACACAGTACTTTCCTAAACCAGGCTGGGTAGAACATGACCCTGACGAAATTTGGTCTACACAAGCTGGTGTTGCTACAGAAGCTATTACAAAAAAAGGACTAGATGTAAAAAATATTGCTGCAATTGGCATTACAAACCAAAGAGAAACTGTAGTTGTTTGGGATAAAAAAACAGGTAAACCTGTTTACAACGCTATTGTTTGGCAAGACAAAAGAACATCTCAATATTGTGAAGAACTAAAAAAAGCCGGACACACAGATCTTATTAAACAAAAAACAGGCCTTGTAATAGACTCCTACTTTTCTGGAACTAAAATAAAATGGATTTTAGATAACGTAAAAGGCGCCAGAGAACGTGCAGAGGCTGGTGACCTATTAATGGGAACCATAGACTCTTGGCTTATTTGGAACTTTACAAAAGGAAACAAACACGTTACAGATGTTAGTAATGCGTCTAGAACATTACTATTTAATATTAATACTTTACAATGGGATGATGAGCTACTAGATCTACTTACCATTCCTAAAAGTATGTTACCAGAGGTAAAAGAATCTAGCGAGGTTTACGGTCACACACAATCTGTTTTTTATGATTCTAAAATTCCTATTTCTGGTATTGCAGGAGACCAGCAAGCTGCCTTATTTGGACAAATGTGCACCAAGCCCGGAATGGTAAAAAACACATACGGCACAGGCTGTTTTATGCTTATGAATATTGGTAAAAAACCAACATTATCTAAAAATAACTTACTCACCACTATAGGTTGGAAAATTAACGGAGAAACGCAGTATGCATTGGAAGGCAGTATTTTTATAGGAGGAGCTGTTGTACAATGGCTTAGAGATTCTTTAAAAATTATTAGAACATCTGCAGAGGCAGAAACCTTAGCTAACAGCATTACAAGCTCAGAAGGGGTTTACTTTGTTCCTTCTTTTGCTGGTTTGGGAGCTCCTCATTGGAACCAACAAGCACAAGGTACTATTTTTGGATTAACAAGAGGCAGCACAGATACACATATTGCAAGAGCAGCTTTAGAATCTATTGCCTACCAAACAATGGATATTTTAAAAGCTATGGAGGCAGATTCTGGCATTTTAATTAAAGAGTTACGAGTAGATGGTGGAGCTACTGTAAATAATTTACTAATGCAGTTTCAGGCAAATGTTTTACAAACTACTACTATAAGACCTAAAGTAGTAGAGACCACCGCTATGGGAGCTGCTTTTTTAGCAGGCCTAGCTGTGGGCTACTGGGATAGTCCAAAAGAAATTGAAGAAATTTGGCAAACAGATGAACGTTTTGAACCAGTTACAGAAAATGAAGAAATTTTAGAAGGCATTAAAGGTTGGTACAAGGCCATTAAAGCACTTGAGTATTGGACAACCTTAAACTAAAAAAATGACTCCTTTTATTGCAGAAATTATTGGTAGTGCCATTCTAATTTTACTTGGTGGTGGCGTAGTTGCAAATGTGGTATTAAATAAAACGAACGGCAATAACAGTGGCTGGATTGTGATTACCACTGGCTGGGCACTTGCAGTTTATGTAGGTGTGGTTATAGCTGGGCCCTATAGTGGTGCTCATCTAAATCCTGCTGTTAGTATTGGTTTGGCTATTGCAAACAAATTTGAATGGTATAAAGTACCTATGTATGTACTTGCGCAATTTATTGGTACTATGGTTGGCGCTACTTTTGTTTGGCTTACATACAAACACCATTTTAATGAAACAGAAGATAAAGATGCTAAAAAGGCTGTTTTTTGCACTGCTCCTGCCATTAAAAATACATTTAGCAACTTATTTAGTGAGGCCATAGGTACTTTTGTGCTGTTACTTACTATTTTCTATTTTACAGATGCCACACTAACAAAACCTAATACTATAATTGGATTAGGCTCTGTTGGCGCTATACCCGTAGCATTTTTAGTCTGGGCAATTGGTTTGTCTTTAGGCGGTACTACAGGTTATGCTATTAATCCTGCTAGAGATTTAGGACCTAGAATTATACACGCACTACTTCCTATTAAAAATAAAGCTAAAAGTGATTGGAGCTATGCTTGGATACCTGTAGTGGGCCCTATTTTAGGTGCTTCACTAGCAGCTTTTCTAATGCTTGCTTTAAGCTAATAAATAAGCTTATTTAAACTAAAAATCCCTTTTTACTGTCTGTAAAAAGGGATTTTTTTATTGTATTTATAAATATTAATGAACTTTACCCATTAGCTTTTTAATTAAAGGAGAAAGCACCAAAACAATAACAGCTGCCCCTAGTGCATATTTAGATATTAACAAGAAACCGTCTGTGTAAATACCTAAGGTATCTAATCCTCCTACGTTTTTATCATCACTTTCAACAGCCAATTGCTTACTAATAAAACCAACAATTTGAAATGCAAATGCTGAAGCTAAAAACCAAATTCCCATCATAAAAGCTACAATACGCTTTGGAGAAAGGTCTGTAATTTTAGATAAACCTACTGGAGACATGAACAACTCCCCAACAGAAATTAGAAAATACATAATTAACAAATAAGAAAAAGGAACCATCCCGTCTGCATCTGCACTACCACTGCTTAGTGAAAGTATAAAGAAACTTATACCAGCAAAAGCAAGTCCTAAACCAAATTTGTATGGTGTTCTAGGATCCATTTTCTTTTTCCTCAAGTAAGCAAAAAGCATTGATATTGGAATTGATAATATAATTATGAACATTGAGTTTAACGCATTAGTTTGTGAAGCGTCTATAAAGGTAAGATTCACATTTCTTTCTGCAAACAACGTTATTACACTACCAGAAAGCTCATGAAAACCCCAGAAAAGTGTCATAAAAAACGTAATCAAAATAGCCACAACTAGCTTTTTACGCTCATCTACTGTAGCTTTTATCAAAACATTTATTAAAAAAACCGCAATACCAATAGCAATTAAATAAAATATAATATTAACAATGTTATCATCTTCTAAAAAAGTACCCTTTTCTCCCAAAGACTTATAAGAAGCAAGTAAATAAGCAATAACAGGTGCAGATAAAACAGCTAAAACAGGAATCATTATACCTTGTTTAACACCCAAAATTGTCTTTTCCAAAACTCCTTTAACAGGAGGCAAACCTCTATCACCAAAAACATTCTTTTTAATTCCACTATAAAAGAATATAAGCCCCAAAAGCATACCAATACCTGCCAGTCCAAATCCATAATGCCATCCAAAAGTTTTACCTAAATAACCACAAATTAAAGGTGCAACAAAACCTCCGATATTAATCCCCATATAAAAAATTACAAAACCAGAATCTTTTCTACTATCACCGTCCTTGTATAACGAGCCAACAAATGTTGATATATTTGGTTTAAAAAAACCATTACCAACAACAATTAGTGCAAGTGCTAAAAAAAAAGTAATATCATGTTCTATGGCTAAAACAAAATGTCCTACAGACATTAAAATACCTCCTAAAAAAATAGACTTTCGCATTCCCAATATCTTATCAGAGATTCTACCTCCAATTACCGTAGAAGCATAAACCAAAGAGCCGTAAGATGCGTATACTGCTGCTGCTGCAAAATCTCTAGATGCTAAAGCTGCAAAAACAACATCTACCATATATAGTGTTAGCAAAGCACGCATTCCATAGAAGCTAAAACGCTCCCATAGCTCCGCAAAAAATAAATAAAACAATCCTTTTGGATGTCCAAAAAGCTCTTGTTCTTCAACTGATTTAACAGTGTTTTCCATAATTATAAAAAATTAATTTATTAGTGGGGTTGTAAGAAACTAAAACTATTAGCAAAACTACATCCCATTGATACAGTATATAAATCTACACTATTACGATTTTATCAAAAATGAGATAAAAATTTCAAGTTTGCTAATAATGTTAATAAATAGTAAACTTTTTATCTTAAATATTGCAATTATAAAGGCAAAACTCACATATATATCAGTCAAAAAAAGTTGCCACATTATGTTTATCTTTGGTACTTGTAAAAAACCAACTATGATTACCCCAATACAAGGATTTTCTAAACTAAGTAAAGACGAAAAAATAAACTGGATTGCTAGCAATTACACACACAATACCCAACAAACAAAAGAGGTGTTAAAAGTGTATTGGAATTCTGATGCTAAACTGCAAAAACTGCATGACGAATTTATAGAAAATACGATAACAAATTATTACCTGCCTTTAGGTATTGCTCCAAACTTTTTAATTAACAACAAACTTTATGCTGTACCAATGGCTATAGAAGAAAGTTCTGTAGTTGCTGCCGCTAGTAAAGCTGCTAAATTTTGGTTAACACGTGGCGGATTTAAAACCACCATTTTGGGAACTGAAAAAGTTGGACAAGTGCACTTTATTTTTAAGGGTGATGAAAAAAAATTAGAATCATTTTTTACTAGTATTAAACCTGCACTTTTTAATGATTCTGATAGTATTACCTCCAGTATGAAAAAACGTGGTGGAGGAATTACAAATATAGAGCTACGTAATAAAACTGAAGATTTAGAACACTATTACCAGTTGCACTGCACTTTTGAAACACTAGATGCAATGGGTGCCAACTTTATAAACTCTTGTTTAGAGCAATTTGCAAAAACACTAAAAAGAGAAGCATTGGCCTACACTGATTTTTCTGATGAAGAAAAAAATATAGAAGTTGTAATGAGTATTTTATCTAACTACGTTCCTAATTGTGTTGTTAGAGCAGAAGTTAGTTGTACAGTTGAAGAACTTAGTGAAGGAAGCATTGAAGAGGCACAACATTTAGCAGAGAAAATTGTACAAGCCGTTAACATTGCTAAAATAGAACCTTACAGAGCCGTTACACATAATAAAGGAATTATGAACGGAATAGACGCTGTAATTTTAGCTACTGGAAACGATTTTAGAGCTATAGAAGCTGGTGTTCATGCCTATGCAAGTAGAAACGGAAAATACAGCAGCCTAACTAATGCTAGCGTAGAAAATGGGGTGTTTAAGTTTTGGTTAGATGTACCTTTAGCTTTAGGCACTGTAGGCGGCTTAACAAACTTACATCCATTAGTAAAAACTGCTTTAGAAATTTTACAAAAACCTTCTGCCATAGAATTAATGCAAATTGTAGCTGCCACCGGATTGGCTCAAAACTTTGCTGCTGTACGCTCTTTGGTAACAACTGGTATACAAGAAGGACATATGAAAATGCATTTACTAAATATACTAAACCAACTTGGCGCCACAGATAGTGATAAAAAGACACTAACAGCACACTTTAAAACCAACACTGTTACGCATAGTGCTGTAGTTACTGCATACAACAATTTAAAAAATGACTAAAGAATTTTACAGTAACGGAAAACTATTACTCACAGGAGAATATGTTGTTTTAGATGGTGCACTTAGCTTAGCAGTACCAACAATTTATGGTCAAAATTTAAGAGTAACACAAACTAATAGCAATAGCATTACTTGGAGCAGTATAGACGCAGCTAATAACACTTGGTTTAACGCAACTTTTAACAGCGATACTTTTACTGTTTTAAATGATAAACCAAACGATGAAGCTTGGATTAATACAGCAAAAACTTTACAACAAATTTTAAAAGAAGCACAACTACTAAACCCTAACTTTTTAAAAAATACAAAAGGGTTAGCTGTAGAAACAAAATTAGATTTTAATAGAGATTGGGGACTTGGATCTTCATCTACTCTAATAAACAACATTGCTAACTGGGCAAATGTAGATGCTTTTAAATTATTAGAAAATACAATGGGTGGTAGTGGGTATGACATTGCTTGCGCAAAAAACAATACACCTATTTTTTATCAGAAAATAAACAAAATACCAACCACTACTACTATAAATTTTAATCCTCTTTTTATTGACAATTTATACTTTATTCATTTAAACAAAAAGCAGAATAGTAGAGAAGCTATTGTTGCCTATAAAAAATGTTCCTTTAATAAAGATGAACTAGTTAAAAACATTACTGAAATAAGTAAAAAGATAGCTAATACAAGTTCTTTATCTTCTTTTGAAACACTTATTACTAAACACGAAGAACTACTATCTACAGCCTTAAAAACAAAAACAGTTAAAGACATACTATTTAAAGACTTTACTGGCGCTATAAAAAGCTTGGGTGCTTGGGGCGGAGATTTTATATTAGCTACCGGAACTAAGGAAACTCCTAACTACTTTAAGAAAAAAGGGTATAGTACCATTTTTAAATATACAGATTTAATAAAATAAAAAAAAGCCTCCACTAGGAGGCTTTTTTTAAATATGATTATTAAACAATTTCTACTAGTAGAACATTGCTCTGTTATCTTCAATTTCAGCAGACTTTTTTAACGCATTTATTACTGTAGAATTAGCTCTCTGCATAGCTGTTGTTTGTACCATATTAGCATAAGTACTATAATTCTCTAATTTAGGAGCTTCTTCTTTGTTGGTAACAGTTAACATAAATACACCTGTTTCTCCTTCTAACAAACCAGAAGTATCACCTTGGTTTAAACTAAAAGCATTACCTACAACAAACGGCTCTCTACCAGCACCTGGTATTGTTGGCGATTTCATAGTTAATGCAGAAGCTGTAGATGCAGACACTTTGTTGTCCTTAGCTATAGCATCTATAGTTTTTCCTTTATTTGCTGCTATAATTTGTGCTGCTTTTTTCTCTTTTCTTAATTTAGGCAACACCATAAATGAAGCATCCTCTACAGACATTAAACCTTCTTTATATTTACCTGTTAACTGTACAACAGCATAACCATTGTTTACAGGAAAACGTTTAATATCACCCACATTAGAATCCTCATTAAAAGCCCATTGTACAATTGCTCTTTGTGCAGCTAAGCCAGGAAGATTTTCATCCATAGCTTTAATTTTATTAACTGGTCTTGCAATGTATTTTCTTTCTTTAGATAATTCTAAAAATGTTTTATCAGAATCTTTAGCATCACTTTCAAATTGCGTGGCTTGGGTAAATAAAGAGTTTATTGTAGCTTCTGAAGCTTCTATAGCTCTTGCTAAAGTTGCAACACGAACTAGGTCTTGCTTGTCATCAATTTTTACAATGTGGTAACCAAACTCTGTTTCTACCAAGCCAATAGTACCAACATTATTACTAAACATAAATTCATCAAACTTTGGTGTCATTCTACCTTGCTGGCTATAACCTAAGTCTCCACCTCTAGATGCAGAAGGTCCATCTGAATTATCACGAGCTAAAACTGAAAACTCAACATCTCCTTTTTTAGCATCTTTTAATAAATCATCTGCAATTTTTTTAGCCTCTTCTTTTGTTCTTTTTACTTCTGGATTTGCTCTCTCTGCACCTTCCCATGCAACAAGTATATGACTAGCTTTTACATTACCATCTTTTTTCTTATCCATCATTTTAGTAACTTTAAAGTAGTTACCATCACGATAAGGACCGTAAACATCACCAATGTTTAACGCCATTATAGTATCTGCAAATTTTGGAGATAGTAGGTTTTTAGTTTTGTAAATAGTGTCATACTTTAAATCTGAATTACGATCTAAAAACTCTTCTACATTTTTAGTGTTTTTAAAACCTAAAATAGTGTCATTATACTCTACTTTATCATTTAATAAAGAAACTACTTTAGCTTCTACAGCTTTTTCATCTTCTAAAGATGGCTTTTCTTCAAAGTATACAAACTGAAAATCTCTTGCTTTTTCTTGCTTAAAATCTTCTTTATGATCCTTTATATAAGCTGCAATTTCATCTTTACTTACCGCAACAGAGCTATCTGCTATAGAAGTATAAGGAACTCTTACGTATTTAATGTCAATTTTATCATTAGCTAATTTATAATCTAACTCACCTTCTTTTAAAGTAGCTCCTAAACCAGCTTTAATTAAATTAAAATAAGTTTGTTCTTTAGCCGCTTGTATAATAGCCTGCTCTTGCTGAAGCCACAAAGCATATTGTGCAGGGTTTTCTGTTTTTAAATTAGAAATAAACTCTTTAAAAATATACTCATCAAACACACCGTTTTCATTCTGGTATTGTGGGTTTTGAGAAAAACCTGGAGTAGATGCTACAAAGTTTATAATTTGGTCTTGCTCTATAGAAATCCCTAAATCATCAAACTCTTCACTTAAAATAGCGTTTTTCACTTCTTGATCCCATACACTGTTTACCACTTGCATAGAAGTTGCACCAGCACCAAAACGATTAGAAGCAGCCTCAACCTCTCTTCTAAATTTGTCTATAGAAATATCTTTTCCGTTAATTTCTGCAACGGTAGTACCTGTTTTTACACCAGACATACCATCTGCACTAAAAATACCAGAGATTACAAATGCAAATAAGGCTAAACCTATAATTAGGATTAATACAGTTGTTCTCTTTCTTATGTTCTCTAAAATCGCCATTTTATAAAATGTTTAAAATCAGTGGGCAAAAATACCATTTCTTTTTGGGTTTTAAAATTTAATTTTTATCAAATTTTTAACACTAAAAACCTACTCTTTTTCAAGTATATGTAGGGTTACCAAATCTATCTTAGTATTTGACACTTCTATTATTTTAAAATTGAAGTTTTCAATTTTAATTTCCGAATCTTTTTCGGGTATTTCTCCTGTTTCGTTTACTATTAAACCTCCTAGAGTTTCATACTCATCACTCTCGGGAAGTTCTAGCTTATAATTTTCGTTTATATAGTCTACATCTAACCTTGCAGAAAATTTATAGGTATCTTCTGCCAACTGCTCTTCTACCAAATCTGTAGTATCGTGTTCATCTTCAATTTCCCCAAATAATTCTTCTACAATGTCTTCTACCGTCATTATACCTGCTGTACCACCATATTCATCTAACACAACAGCTACACTTTTCCTTTTTTTGGTAAGTGAGTCCAAAATATCACTAACCAACATAGTCTCGGGCACAAATTCTATTGGTAGTAAAATACTTTTAATGGTTTTTGGTTTTTTAAAAAGCTCAAAAGAGTGCACATAGCCTATTATATTATCTATGGTTTCTTTATACACCATTATTTTTGAAAAACCAGTTTCTGTAAATAATTTAGTTAAGTTTTTAGGTGTATCATGCAGTTCTACGGCTACAATTTCTGTACGTGGCACCATAACCTCTCTTGCTTTTACAGCAGCAAACTCTAATGCATTCTGAAAAATTTGAATTTCAGAATCTACCTCATCTTCAGTATTAACGGTCTCTAGTTGTTCTGTAATGTAATCTCCTAGCTCTACCTTACTAAATGCAAGCTGACTATGATCGCCATCCGTTTTAAAAAATGTTTTTAAGATAAAATCTGACACACTAATTACAAAATTGGAAATCCAAGAGAATAATCCGTAGAAAAAATATGCAGGTATTGCCAATACTTTTAAAAATGAATTGGCATAAATTTGAAAAAATACCTTTGGTAAAAACTCTGCTGTAATTAAAATTACTAATGTAGATATAATGGTTTGCGAAAGCAGACCAAAGTCCGTGAGTAGTAAATCTAAAAAACTGTTATTTGTTGGTAATAGACTTACAAACCAGTTCATGAGTAAATCTCCCATATACATACCATACACAACCAATGCTATGTTGTTACCTATTAGCATAGTTGCAATAAACTTAGATGGTTTTGCTGTTAGTTTAGACAAAACAGTTGGTAAAATACCTTCTTGTTTTTTTTCTATCTCTAAGTGTATTCTATTGGCAGATATAAAAGCAATCTCCATTCCTGAAAAAAATGCAGAAAGCAATAATGACACAACAATAATGATGATTGATGTTACCAAGAGTTATGAATTATTATCTTGTTTTCTCTTCTCAAACTTTTTACGGTAATGTCTTCTAAAAAAATACATACCAATAGAAATAACCGCAAAAAAAGCAAATAAGTAAAAGTCTTCATTAGCACGCCAAAGTGTATACATTTTAAAACTTGCTAGTATAGCTACTACCAAATATAAAACCTCTGTATACCTTAAAATTTTCATCATATTTCTTCGTCTTTTATTGTTTTTAAGCCTGTTGTTTTATGCGCATTTACTTGCTTTAAGTCTTTATCAGAATCAAAACCTTCACCATACATAACAGATTCGTCTTCTGGGTTTATAAATTCAAATTTTTCTTGGGTAAAAATCCATTTATTAACCTGATCATAAAACAGCTGTGGTGTTTTAAACTGTTTACCATCATGTGTATTTATAACCACATTACCTTGTAAACTTATTAATTTTGTAGAAGAATAACTAATGCCATAATCTGCCGTTATAATGCTTTTTTGATTTTTGTCATCAAAAAATTCTACCTGTAATCCCTCAGGAAATACTTCTTTAGGAAATGTTAAGTTATTAAAATCTTCCCTAACAGGTGCTGTTAAAATAGCTAAAACTTTAGTAGTTATTTCTTGCTTATCCTTAACGGGTTCTTTTGTTTCTGTATAGGTAAAAACCAAATCATTTGCAACACCTTGCGGATACACCAACTTAGTTGCCTCTACCCCTACACGTTTGTAATTATCTTTACACGAAAAAAGCATTGCCATAAAACAAATTATGGCAATGCTCTTAAAAAATTTATATGTATTTACTGTAATCATCTTATAGGTTAGGCACCTTTACACTACCACCAACCCAACATTTAAAGCTAACTGTTTTGCCTTGCATGTTGTTAGAAAAAATTTCTGTTTTAGTAGGCGCTCTTTGTAAGTATCTACTAGCAGCAGAACTTGCAGCAGAACCTAATGAAGGATCTACCCTACCTGCTTTTCTTGCCAATTCTGCAGCTTTCCAGTTTACAGCTAATTTTTCAAATTTAGTAGAACCACAATCGTTAGCACTACTAGATACTAAGCTAGCCATTAATAAGTAAGCTTTTCCGTTAGATGGGTTTGCCTCTAAAGACTTACCTGCGTATCTGTATGATGTAGACTTACTAATTCTACTATACCTTGCTGCTATTTTATATAAGATATCTGCTTTTTTATAAGGATCTGTCTCTAACTCACTAGCTTGCGTAAAATCACTTAATGCACCTTTACTATCACCAGCTTTTAATTTTAAAGAAGCAGAATATAAGTAAGCACTTGCAGATGGCTCCATTGCCAATTGCTTTTCAAATAATTTTTTAAACATTGGAGAATCTAAACAATCTTTAGAGTACATTCTTCCAACTGCTCTTTTTACCCACTTAAGATCATTTTGTTTAGCCTCAAAATTTTTCTCGTATAATGGTATTAGGTTTTCACAGTTAGCTAAATCTCCTAATTTAGAATCTATACTACCAGATACTTTACCATAGTTACCAGAGTTTGCACTGTAAACTCTTAAGTTATTAGCTTCTTTTTTAGTAATTGTACCAGCATCTTCCTTAGCTAACAATTTACTAATTTTAGCAGTTAAAGCTTTGTTATCTTCTTCAATTTTTTCTGTTACATCGTCATATACATCAAAAACAGTCTGCAATTCTTCTTTACCAGCTTTATGTAAATCTACAAGGCTAGAAAAATATAAGTATAATGCTTTTACACTTTTAAAGTGAGCTCTATCTTCTGTAAAAGCCTTACTTAATGCAGCGTAATCTTCTTCATCTGTAGACAATTTGTTATCATACTTTAACAACTGCTTATCTATAATAACTTCTGCCTTAGATGTTTTTGTAGGATAATATTTAATGTAATTATCATACAACCCTAATAACATATTTATAAATTCTGTTTTTTCTGCTCCGGAAGCATTTTTAATTTTATGCTTTAAAATACGCTCTCCGTATTGGTAATTAGCTACGTGCCAATCTGGACATGCATCATAAACCTTTTTCCAAGGCCCGTATGCAGCATCATAGTTTTTAACTTTTGCATCCTGTGCATATAATTGAAAGTTATTTGGGCATTCCGACTTATCAACTGTAGCAGCAGCCGTTTCCTGAGCATAGCTTACACCCATAACGCTTATAAAAGCAATCGCTATAAAGTAAAGTTTCTTTTTCATCTTAATTGGTTTTTATTATTAATGGTTATAAACTCTTTTTAATTTATTGTTCTTTTTCTAAACCACTTAGAGTTTAGAGATATTCCTAGGTTAACTTTAAAATAGTTTTCCTGAATAAGGTCTGCATTTGTTGTTCCTCTTTTTCCAATTTCAAAACCAATGTTTATATTAGAAAAAGGATCGTTAACTGCATTCAATGGTAGTCCTAATCCAAAAGTTATGCCAAAGTCTTTAATGTCTTCGTTATTTACAACCATGCCAGTGTTCTCAAACCTTGCTCCTGCTCTATATGTTATTCTATTAAAGTAATTTGTAAAAGAAGTATAATCTGGTATATAAAACCCGCCAAAAGCAATTTTTGAAGCATCCTTGTACGCTAAATTGTTAACCACAAAAAACGGGGCTCTGTAATCTTCTAATTTTTGTGCGCTATACTCCGCTCCTAAAAACCATTTTCTGTCTTGTCCAAAACCTAAGCCAACTGTAGTTGTTGTTGGTATTGTAACACCTCTGTTAGCTAAACCTGCATTATCTAAGTCTACTTCTATAGTTTCTATTTCTTGCCCTGTACTAGACGAAAAAGACCCAATAGTTTTAGTATTTTCTGATGATAAATTGTTTTGTGTTTCTACACCAAAATAAGTATTCATTCTTATTTTATCTGTAAGCATTGGAGTATAATTAGCAGATATTTTAAAATTTGCACCGTTTACCCTAGAGTTTCTAAAATCAAAAGTACCATATTGTACATCTTCTACATCCTGTACTCTTCTACTGTCCACAACACCAAAATAATAATTAGCAGTAACACCAACGGTAAAATCTTCTAATACTTTAACACCTGCTGAGAAGAAAACCGAATTTACACCGCCATCGCCAGAAAAAACGTTTGTAATTTCTCCGTTGTCTGCACTGGTAAGGCTCTCCTCTATTTCATAACCAGAGGAAGTAAATGGCTTTATACCAAAACCAATTCCCAACCTGTCATCAATAATTGGAAAACCAATTGCTAAATAATCTAAATTAGTTACAGATGAGTTATCTGATAAATTTTGCCCTTTAAAGTTGATATCTTTTCTAGATAAAGAAGCAGTGTACGTAGTTTGTCTTAACCTAGCATAAGCCGCTGGGTTATTTAGGTTTATATGTATACTATCTGCATACATACTAATACCACCCATCATTTGATTTTCTACTGAACCTATAGATCTTAAATCTCCAATTCCAAAATAAGAGTATGGAGAAACTGTGCCGTTTTGAGCGTAAATAGTACCTGCCATACAGCATACTATTGCAATAATTATTTTTCTTATCATTTAGTCTTTGTTGTATTCCAGCAAATAATTAAGTCCGTCTAGGAGAAAATTGGAATGCGCAAATATGGTATTTTTTAATCGTTTTGACAAAAAATGAGCGTCGCCGCCTGTTAAAATAACTGTTAAATCTGCAAATCTAACCTTATATTCTTTAATAACCCCATCTATTTCTAAACAAATTCCATTAATTACGCCACTTTTTATGCAAGATGTTGTAGAATTCCCAATTAACTCAATTTCACCATTTTTATCTAATAACGGCAATTTAGCCGTTTGGTTATGCATAGCTTTAAACCTCATTGCTACACCTGGTGATATAGCACCTCCTAAATAAGCGCCATTTTCATTTATAAAATCATAAGTTACACAAGTACCAGCATCTATCACTAAAGTGTTATTACCTGTATTATTGTAAAAAGCAGCTGTTGCAAGTGCTATACGATCTACACCCAAGGTCTTTGGTGTACTATATAAGTTTTTAAAAGGTATTTTTGTTGATACACTTAAAGTATGCACATTACAATATACCGCAAGCTTAGTTATTTCATCTTCTCCTAAATGGCCAACTGATGAAACAATAGCATCTTTAATGTCTGGATACTCTAAAAAAGTTTCTTTTACTAAATCTAAAAAATTTTTAAGCACAACAACATCAGAAAAAATTAGTTGTTTTCCTTTATAAACCGCCAGTTTTACTGAGGTATTACCTGCATCTACAATTAAATTCATTTTACAAATATTATAAAACTTAAAAAAAGTTTAATCTTTTTTTCAATTTTTGTTTGGATATACGAAAATAGAAATTATATTTGCACCCGCTTAACGGCATGGTGCCTTAGCTCAGTTGGTAGAGCAATGGACTGAAAATCCATGTGTCCCTGGTTCGATTCCTGGAGGCACCACTTTAAAAACCCGATCAGAAATGTTCGGGTTTTTTCTTTTCTTTACCCTATGCAACAGCACTTTATCTATTTTCTATACAGTAAATCTATTGATAGATTCTATATTGGAGAAACTTCTAATCTTAAAAATAGGTTAAAAATCATATCAATAATTTAAGTTTACCAAAACTCAACATTATTTTAATTTTATCAGTTTTATTACAAAACACAAAATCTTATCTTTACCTAAAATAAGCATACTTGTGATTAAAAAACTAATATTACTATTATACCTCTTTCTGTTGGCACCAATTTATAGTTCTGCACAACCAACAATAAAAAAACTCTTAAAAAAACACAATAAACAAAGTGTTACTTACATTTCTGTAGATTCTCTTTTAACTAAACAAAATGCAATTTTGCTAGACACCAGAGAAGAAAAGGAATATAACGTTAGTCATATTAAAAATGCCATTTGTGTTGGATATGATTTTTTTGATATTAACAAAGTAACATCAAAAATAAAAAATAAGGACACAGAGATAATAGTTTATTGCTCTATTGGCATACGGTCTGAAGATGTTGGAGAAAAACTAGCCGCTGCTGGCTATACTAACATAAAAAACCTTTATGGAGGCATTTTTGAATGGAAAAACAAGAATAATCCCGTTTACTCTAAAGACAGTTTAGAAACAAACAAAATACATACACACAGTAAGTATTGGTCTAAATTAGTGACCAATGCCGAGAAAATTTATTAATTATATTTTGAAAAAATTGAATAAAAACTTACTGTTAATTTTTACCCGTAACCCAGAATTAGGAAAATGCAAAACACGTTTGGCAGCTAAAACTGGAGACAAAATTGCATTAGATATTTACAAGTTTCTATTAAACCACACAGTTTCCATTACTACTAAACTAAACGCAGACAAACAAGTACATTACTCTGTAGCTATTAGAGAAAATGATATCTGGGACAGTACCATCTATCAAAAAAAGTTACAAGATGGAAGTAATTTAGGTACTCGTATGATGAATGCTTTTAAACAAGGATTTGCAGATGGTTATAAAAACATTATTATAATTGGTAGTGATTTATATGATTTAAATACAGCAGACATACAAGATGCTTTTAACCATTTACTTAATAATGATTTTGTTGTAGGCCCAGCAACTGATGGCGGTTATTATTTATTAGGAATGAAAAAACTTAATCATGCGGTTTTTGAGAATAAAGATTGGGGAACCAATACTGTGCTTAAAGACACACTAAACAACTTAAAAGACGAAAAAATAAAGTTACTTGAAGCAAAAAACGATGTTGATTATTATGAAGATATAAAAGACATTGATGCTTTTAAACCTTTTTTAAAAAATATAAAAAATGATTAAACAAGAAATTGAAGATTCTGTAGCATATTTACAAAATAAAGGCTTTAATGCTCCCGAAATTGGAATAGTTTTAGGTACCGGATTAGGAAATTTAGCAAATGAAATAGAAAATCCTATTGAAGCACATTACAACCATATTCCTTTTTTTCCTTTAGCAACTGTAGAATTTCACTCAGGAAAATTAATTTACGGCACACTAGAAGGTAAAACAGTTGTTGTTATGCAAGGGCGTTTTCATATGTATGAGGGGTATGACCTGCAAGATGTTACCTACCCAATACGCGTAATGCACAAGCTTGGTATAAAAAAATTGTTTATATCTAATGCTGCCGGAGCTATTAACTTAGACTTTAAAAAAGGAGACATTATGCTTTTAGAAGACCACATAAACCTTTTAGGAGGTTCTCCCCTTGCTTTTAAAGGTGTTTCTCAGTTTGGCGAGCGTTTTGTAGATATGGGAAACCCGTATGACACTGAAATGAGGAATACTATAAAAAACATTGCGAAAAAAGAAAATATAACTATGCACACCGGTGTTTACGCAGCTGTACTTGGTCCACAACTAGAAACTAAAGCAGAATACAGAATGCTAAAAATTATTGGCGCTGATGCCGTAGGTATGAGTACCGTACCCGAAGTAATTGTAGCAAACCACCTAAAATTACCTATAGTGGCTGTTTCTGTCTTAACAGATGAATGCGACCCAGACAACCTTGAGCCTGCAAATATTAAAGAAATAATTAAAATTGCTGGAGAAACAGAGCCACAAATGATTAAGCTTTTTAGAGAATTACTTAAAACATTGTAAGTTTTAAAACCTAAAAAAGACAAACTATAAAAATACATTTTGAAAATGGCTTATAAAATATCTGCAATAGCTGCATTTTTATCAATAATAGGGTTCTTTTATTTTGGATCTACACCTAAAATTATAGAAGAAAATTTTAGCGAGGTACCTAGTCACCAAAAGTGGAATGCTTTATTACAAAAAAATGTAAACTCTAATGGTGATGTTAATTACAAAGCTTTTGTAAAAAACAAAGCAGAATTAGAGGCCTATCTTAAACTATTGCAAGATAATTCTCCTGCCAAAAATTGGTCTAAAAACGATAAGCTTGCTTATTATATAAACCTTTACAATGCAGGCACTGTTAAACTAATAGTAGACAACTACCCTGTTAAAAGCATTAAAGACATTAGGTCTCCTTGGGATAAAGATGTTGTTGCCATTGGAGACAAAATGTATTCTTTAGGATATGTAGAACACAAAGTGTTACGTAAAATGAATGAACCTCGCATACATTTTGCTATAAATTGCGCATCATACTCTTGCCCTAAATTAGTTAACAAAGCATTTTTAGCAGATACTATAGAAGCACAGTTAGAAAATGCTGCTTTAGATTTTATTGCTGATAAAAAGCGTAATATTATTAGCGCTAACAAAGTAGAGTTGTCTGAAATTTTTAAATGGTTTAAGGGTGATTTTACAGAGAACACAACTCTAATTGGCTTTATAAACAAATACTCTGCAACACAGGTAAATGACAATGCTAAGGTTAAATATATTGATTATAACTGGAGCTTAAATGAAGCAAAATAAGCTAAGCATTATAATACCTGTTTTTAATGAAGAGGCCTCTATAGCCAAACTAATTAATGAAATTAACACACGTAGCACCCTTAAACAAATTGATGAAATAATAGTAGTAGATGGTGGCAGCACAGACAATACAATTGCTATTGCAACCAATTTAAATAGTACTGTAATTTCTTCAGAAAAAGGACGTGCCAAACAAATGAATGCTGGTGCAAAAGTAGCCAAAGGAGAAATTCTCTATTTTCTGCACGCAGACACCATACCTCCTTATAATTTTGACTGTAAAATATTAAAAACCATAACAAACCAAAAAGCTGCTGGTAGCTTTAGAATGCAGTTTGATAGTGACAGTTTTTTTCTAAAATTTTTTGCTTGGTTTACACGTATAAATCATAAAGTTTGTAGGGGTGGAGACCAATCTTTATTTATTACCAAAAATTTATTTGTTAAACTAAATGGTTTTAATGAAGAGTACATAATTTATGAAGATGGCGAGTTTATAGATCGGCTTTACAAAGCAACAAATTTTAGTGTTATACAAGATAAGGTAACTACATCTGCACGTAAATACCAACAAAAAGGTACCGTAAAGTTACAATACCATTTTGGGGTAATTCATTTAAAAAAATTACTAGGCAAAAGCCCAGAAGATTTATACAATTATTATAAAAAAAATATAGCTAACTAGTTTTTATTTCTGGAATAATCTAGCAACACACCTTCACTAATCCATTTTGCAAGTGCCTGCCTGTTTTCTGCTACAAGTATCCTTTTTTGATCCTTTTTATTTTTAATATTCCCTATCTCTATATATGCCATTGCAGGTATAGTGTTCTTTACCAAATACAAGCCACTTCTATCTAAAAAAGTTCCTGTATAATCTCTGTTAGGCTGGTATTCTCTGTATTTAGAATCAAACGTTTTATGTATACTCTCTGCCAATCTTTTGCCGTTACTACTTTTTTCATGATGGTAAAAGAAAACATCTATATTTTGACCAACACTTCTACTATCTATATGCGTAACTATTAGCCTTTGGTATTTGCCTTTATTTTGCATATACAAGTCGTTTACAGCATCTACACGTTGTTTTAAGCGAGCTACTTGGTTTAACGGTATAGTTTTGTTTGGATAACAAACCTCATCATAATCTACAGGTAGCAATTTGCCATCTCTAATACCATCATTTTCATCTCTAATTATAATATAAACTAAAGCCCCGTGAGATATTAACTCTCTTCCCAAGCGCAATGTTATATCATACGCATACTCATCTTCAGATATTAACTTTTTACCGTATTTGGTAACAGCTCCTGGGTCTGGACCACCGTGACCAGAAATTAAATAATAAACAGCACCCTTAAGTTTATTGCTTTTACGTTGTACTGTAGCGTGTTTTTTTCCAAAAATTGGATATCCGTTTACAATAGCTGGCAACTCTTCTTTTCCATCTACTTTTATTAACCTGTCTGGTATTATGTATGTTTTACCTTCATACAAATATTTACCGTTTCTTAAATTATCTTTATTTAGGGCAATAAAATCTGAATAATATTTAGACGGACTCATATTAAACTTACGAAGTAAAGTATAAATACCTTCTCCTTTTTGAGCCACAACTGTTTTTTCTTTATCTTGAGAATATAGCTCAACACTACTTAATACTAGCATTACAACTAAAACAAGTGTTTTTTTCAATATCATTTAATGGTCTTTTAAGCAAATATTATCAAAAATACTGCCCAATTCCAAAAACCAACCCTTTTGATGCATTTTTTGTTACTCCATACCCATAATCTATCCTAAAAATGGCATTAAAAATCTTTTTATGAATAAAACGCACACCCAAACCCGGATACACTCTTAAATTATCAGAATCTACAAAGTCATTTAATTCTCCTCCAGGATTACGCCATGTACCAGCATCTACAAATGTATTTCCTTGCAATACAAACCAATTTTTATCAACTAAAGTGTACCTGTACTCGGTATTTAAAACTATAGAGCCAGTGCCTCTATCTATAATATTACCTACACCTCTTAAATTAACATTATTATCTACAGAAAATGGCGCAAAAGGCGTATCATTATTTGTAGCCAAACCAACTCGCAACCTATTAGCCCAGTTACCACGCTCGCCTATTCTTTTGTAATACACAAAGTCATTAAACGCTACAAAAAAATTATCTAATTCTTTTGTAGAACTATTTACGTATTGTGAGTTTAAAGTACTTTTAAACCCGTCTAAATATTGGTAATGGTATTTTATATTGCTGTATTTATATATAGCCTTGTACGAGAATTTGTTAACATCTAATGCCTGTGGCACATTTGGGTTAGTTGCACCACGTATGTAATTGTATTTTTCTGTGAAAAAATTAATTCCTAAATCTACACTATGTCGCTGGTTAAATTGATACAACCCTAAAACTTCTATAGCTTCATTATGGTACTTATAATCTGCCGTTGTATCATCAAAAAAAATAGGTTCTTGTGTTTTAAGGTTATTATAACTTAATGCCAAACCCGCCTTTGCACTAAATAAATAGGGCGCTCTAAATAATAAGCCATAAGAGTTAAATATATCTTTTTGATAAAAACCACCAATGGTAATATTTCTCCCAGTAAAATTAAACTCTTGTATACCAACCCTAAAAGCAAATTCGTCATTAGAAGATGTGTACAAATTGGCAAACGGAATTATAGTAAAATTTTCTTCTACCATAAACACCAAATTATAGCTATTATCTACATTGTTTTTGCTTAACTTAAAAGTAGCATTTGCTATAGACGGAAGCCTTTTTAATTGGTTTACAGTTTCTAATATGGTTGTAGAATCTGTAACAGAACCAGCAACAATTGGTACTACTTTTTTTAAAAATGATACTTTAGTTTTTTTTGTACCAGTAAAACTAACATCCGTTATTTTTAATTCCTGAGAAAACAAAGTGTTACATAAAACAAAACAAAACAAGTAAATTAGCTTTTTCATAATTTAGGGAGAAAAGTTGGTTTCTGTAAGCATATTTACCCAATTATCTTGGCTAACTGCCATTAACGTAAAACCATAGGTTAGTGATTTATTTAAAGTTGGTGGTTGCTTGGTTGTTATATTTAGCACTACATTGTTTAGTTTGTAGTACTGAAACATTTTATCATAAGTATAAGTGCCTGATAAAAAATTGTTTTCACTATCTGTTACTACCTGAAAATAAATAGCAGAATCTGTATACAAACCATCTTGCCAAGAAAAAATTGGCATTGTAGGCATTACGCCATCAATAGCTAATGTATTTATTTTTTCTGTAGGTTTAGTTATATGTTTTAAATAAATTGGATTACAAATATGTATTTTTCCATCTTCAATAAAACTCACAATCACCCACTTTTCCTGAGTACTGCTAACAACAAAGCGCTTTATTTTTCCATTAAAAACATCTAATATCTCTGGTGTTTTTTCTGTATAATCTTCAAAATTATTTTTATCTACATTAATGGTTTGGGTTTCAAAATATCTAAAATTAGTTGCGCCCTCTCTAGGATAAAAAAATACATTTACTTCTCCTTGTTTATCTGCACTAGCAGCACAAGCAATAACATTATCTTTTACTACAATTTCATTATCTAAAACTGCCTGTAATGAAGATATACTGCTTAATTTATCTTCAGAACAACCGTAGATTATTAAAATTAAAAAAAGAAAACAATAATTTAATTTACTTAAGTCCATAATATTGTTTTAAAACCAATTCTGCTGGCTTATTTTGCGGCGTAAACCTATTATCGTTTTTACCTCCAACATTTTCATGATCTATAAACCATTTCCATACATAGCCCCCAGCAAACCAATCTTCGTCCCAAAACATTTCTAGAATTGCTTTTGTAGCGTTAGATTGTGCCTCTAGGTTTACATTTGTTTTATTACGGTCTACCAGCCAAGGTTTTTCTCCTGTATAATCCATACTTCTGTAACCATATTCGGTAAACAAAATTGGTTTACTTAAATTTACAGACATTAGGTTTAGTGCCTTTTTATGTGGCTGCCAACCCGTTTTTAATTGTGCTACAGTAGGGTGTTTATCTTTAGATAACGGAAAATATGCATCTACACCTACATAATCTAATTTTTCCCAAAAAGGCACTCTTGTGTACTCATCCCAATTGGCTGCATAAGTTAATTTACCTTTATATACTTTTTTTACCTCTACAATAAGCTTGCTCCAAAAATCTGGTCTTTGCAGCACAAATTTTTCAAGTTCGGTACCAATACAAAAAATATCTACATTTACCTCTTCTGCTAAAGCGGCGTAGGTTAAAATAAAATCTGAATAAGACTTCTCTAACATCTGCCAGTGCGCTTCTGAATCCATTTCTAAAGTACCAGTAAACTTGCCATCTCTAATCCATATTTGCGGTTTTAATAGTATACTCATTTTGTTAGCATGCAAAATATCTACATAATGCTTTATACCATCTTTACGCTCTCCAAACCACTGCCTATCCGAATTAAAAATTAATTGTGGATCATTAACATCTCTTATAAAACCAAATGGCATAACAGATGCTGCGTTTGCGTTTATAGCCAAAATAGGCGTTATATTTTTTTGTGTAACCTTGTCCCTAGAAGACACAAAGCTTACCCCATTAATTTTTTTAGAAACTTGGCTATTGCAAGAAAACTGCAAAAAGCATAATAATAGTATACCAATTTTTTTCACAAACTATGTTTTAAGGCAACTAAAATAAGCTATTTAAGTTTAGACCTAAAAAATTGCTCTTAGCCCTAAGTTAAATGTTTCTCCCAAACCTGTATTATCTCCTCCAACAAAATTTGTATACAACAACTCTAAGTTTAGTGCGTTTGTTAGCTGGTATTTTGTGCCACCACCTAATGCTGTATAATTCTGGCTAAAATTATTACCTAAATCTATACGTTGTGAGTGTTGTGCCAATGCCAAAACTGTAAATTTACTTGTAGGAAAATAACTTAAAAAAACACCTGGGGTTAAATTTAAACTGTTATTTGCAAAACTTTTTTCTTCTTCGCCAAAATTAAGCTCTGTATTTAACTCAGAGAATATTTGCCATTTGTCTCCTGGAAAAGTATAATCATAAAAAAATCTGTTTTGCCATATAAATCCATTTTGATCTAAAAAAACACCATTTTCAGTTTCATTATCTACTAAAGGTATATACAAAGAACTTTGTATAGAAAAATTCCCAACAGACTCAAAAGGCACAAACTTTACAGACGGCGCAAAAGATGTTAAACCAGCTCTAGCTACTCCGTCTTCATTCTTAAACTTTAAAGCATCTAACGTTTTTGTTCCTCCTATGGAGTTAGAGCGTATTTTTAAAATTACACCCACATTCCACCTATTGTTTTCACCAACACCTGTATAACCTTCTAATGTAGAGGTAAAAAATGTTTGTCTTGGCTGCTTACCATCTGCAAATGTGCTTTTAGTTTCTGTGTAAATATTGTTAAACCACTTAATATCTAACTTACCCTTACCTATTAATTTAGATGGCGTATACTGTTGTATGTTACTTTTTTGTGTATCCGTTTCATCTTCTTGTGCGTAACCTGCAAAGGCTGTTAACAAACCTAATGCTAGAGCTAATGATTGTAATTTTTTCATATTATAATAGTTAATTATTATTTTTTTATCTTAATTTTTTTATTGCTTATTTAACGTCCAATCATATGGGTAAAAAGAAACTTTTGCTTTAGCATTTATTTTTTCTTTTCTGTAAATATTTACAAAATCTATTAAAGATTTTCCGTCTTGTGTAAAATCTCCTTTATACCACTCAAAAATTTGAGAAAGCTTTACCTTGTTTTTATTAACCATAATAAAGCTAGGATTATTAATGGCTATTTCTGTTTGCTTTTGTAACTGATTATTTAATGTATTAGGTATATAAGCCATATTAATTATTGGTGGACAACCTAAACCTGCACATACCAATACAAAATGAAAACGGGCTTCCTTAGGAAAAACGGCACGCAACATTTCATGCTCCATATCATTTAACGTAAGCTCTTTACCTGCTACATTATGCTTTATTTTATCAAAAAAACCAGCCTTATCTAAAGGAGATTTTAAAGGATAATTTTCTACTACATTTTTAATAACACTAATATTGTATGCGTTAATCCAAAATGCCTGGTATGTAGCAACATCGCTCTTATACACTTTTATAGTTTTCATTTGCGCCACTAAATCATTTAAATCTTTAGGAGATTCTTTAATACTCTTGTATGCTACTTTACCATTTTTAACATTGGTATTAAAAAAAGCATTAGCTTTAGTAAAAAAGGTATTAGCATCCTGAGAAAAACCAGTTGTTACACTAAATAGAATAAGTAAGATTGATGTTTTAATAGTATTTTTCATATTACATTTGGTATTATTTAATAAGTGTGTCGTTGTTTTTTATTAAAACATACAAACAGCATCTTAAATTTATTTTAAGCAAAGTAACTTGTTAAATATCACATTTTCATAACAAAAGAAAATCAAGTTTATTCTTATTTAGAAACCATATAAATAATCTATTCTGCGTTAAGTTTAAAACTTTTAACCCGACAGAAACTTTAATATTTTTAAAACTATGGAGCACATTGTTATTATTGGTAATGGTATTGCAGGCGTAACGGCAGCAAGACACATTAGAAAGTTATCAGATAAAAAGATCACAATTATTTCTGCCGAATCTGAGTATTTCTTTTCTAGAACTGCGCTTATGTACGTTTATATGGGACATATGAAGTTTGAGCATACACAACCTTATGAAAACTGGTTTTGGAAAAAAAACAGAATAGAGCTTGTAAACGGTTATGTTAACAATGTAGACCACGCTAACAAAAAGGTAGATTTAGAAAACTCATCTATTTCTTATGATAAACTTATTATTGCAACAGGCTCTAAACCCAATAAATTTGGTTGGCCAGGTCAAGATTTAAAAGGTGTGCAAGGCTTATACTCTAAACAAGATTTAGAACAATTACAACAAAATGCTCCGGATAATAAAACGTGTAAAAGAGCCGTAATAGTTGGTGGTGGCTTAATTGGTATAGAAATGGCAGAAATGTTACGTAGTCGCAAAATACCTGTTACTTTTTTGGTAAGAGAAACAAGTTTTTGGAACGGTGTTTTGCCAAAAGGAGAATCTGAACTTATTAATGAACATATTTTAGACCACCACATAGATTTACACCTAAACACCAATTTAGTAGAAATTATTGCAGATGAAAATGGACGAGCTAAAGCTATTACTACAGATAAAGGTGAAACCATAGCTTGTACCGTTGTTGGTTTAACGGCAGGTGTATCTCCCAACGTAGATTTTTTAAAGGATTCTGGTATAGAGTTAGGTCGTGGTGTTAAAGTAAACAGGTTTTTAGAAACAAATATTAAAGATATTTATGCTATTGGAGACTGTGCAGAACAACACCAAGGTATAGGCAACAGAAGACCTATAGAGGCTGTTTGGTATACCGGCAGAATGATGGGTGAAACCCTAGCGCAGACTATTTGTGGCAATAGAATAGAATATAAACCAGGACACTGGTTTAACTCTGCTAAATTTTTAGACATAGAGTACCAAACCTACGGTTGGGTGTTTAGTGAAAGAAACAAACAAGAATACGAAGCACATTTTCATTGGAGACACGCCACAGAAAATATTTGCATAACAATTGCTTACCATAAAGACACTAAAGAATTTTTAGGTATTAACACCTTTGGCATACGTATGCGCCACGAGGTTTTTAACAAATGGCTTTCCAATAAAAAAGGTTTAGAGTATGTGCTTCAGCATTTAAAAGATGCCAATTTTGATCCCGAGTTTTATAAAAAATATGAAACCGAAATTATAGAAAGATACAATGCTGAATTTAGCACAAACTTATCAGCAAAAAAGAAAAGTTTAAAAAGAATATTTAACATAGCTTAATCAATAAAGAAAATGAAAACAATTAAATATTTAGGCCTTGTTATATTTTTAGTAGGATTGGGCATTTTTGCAGCTACTCCTTTTTTAGGAAATTTTAAATTAGACCAAAAAACTTTTAACGAAACAATTAGTAGTCAAGGTGTTAAAAGCGAACTATTAATTAAAGATCTTGAATCTAAATTAGTTGGTAAAGATTTTTCTAGCTCAACTTTTTTAGCTCCCGTGCTTGATGATGCTATAGACAAAGCAAATGCCATACACATAAAAAATAAAGAATGGGGCAAAAAAACATATGCTAGTGGTGACAATATGGCGGCAGCAATTCGTAAAGCTTCTAGTTATGGTTTTATACCAGAAAACAAAGGTACAATGTGGTTTTTAACCTTTGGCTTAGGTATTATTGGAGCTCTAATGTTTATACTACCTAATGTAGTTTTACTAGGCAAAAAAGGTATAAAAAATGATGGTATTTATTTACAAAGTGCCACCAACCGAGGTATAATTGCTTGGTTAGTTTTCTTTTTTCTGGTAAGCTTTTATATTATACTTTATTTTTATTCTGAATACGCGGTAAACTGGACATTTTTAGTAGACCCTATTAGTGAAGCCCTTAGCGGAAATCCTGCGGGACATTGGTTTGTATATGGTTTTATGTATTGTGTGGTTATGACGGTTATGGCTGTACGTATGTACATAAAATACAGACATAATATGTACCAAATATTCCGTACAACATCTGTATTATTTTTTCAAATAGTATTTGCATTCTTAATACCAGAAATTATGGTGCGCTTGCAAATGCCTTATTACGATTTTAAAAATGCATTTCCTTTAGATTATGATTTCTTTTTTCAATGGAATTTAAAAGATCTTATTGCTAACGGTGGTATTGGTATTTTTATACTTGTTTGGGGTATAGCACTAACCCTTGTAATTGTACCAATAATGGTCTATTTCTTTGGTAAAAGATGGTATTGCTCTTGGGTATGTGGCTGTGGTGGTTTAGCAGAAACACTTGGAGACCCTTACAGACAACACTCTAGCAAATCTTTATTCTCTTGGAAAGTAGAACGCTGGTTAATACACGCAGTGTTAGTTTTTGCTGTAGGTATGACGCTTATGACTCTTTATAGCTTTTTTGCCGAATCTAGTACGGTTCTAGGTATAAAAACACAAACCGTACAAAATATATACAGCCTTTTAATAGGTGCTATTTTTGCTGGTGTTATTGGCACTGGTTTTTATCCAATTTTTGGTAATAGAGTGTGGTGTAGATTTGGTTGCCCGTTAGCCGCTTACTTAGGTTTTGTGCAACGTTTTAAGTCTAGGTTTAGAATTACTACAAATGGCGGTCAATGTATTTCTTGCGGTAACTGTTCTACTTACTGTGAACAAGGTATAGATGTACGTGCCTATGCTCAAAAAGGAGAAAACATTGTACGCTCTAGTTGTGTTGGTTGCGGTGTATGCTCTGCTGTTTGTCCACGTGGCGTTTTAAAATTAGAAAACGGACCAGAAGAAGGACGTATTAACCCTACTGAAGTTTTATTGGGTAACGATGTAGATTTAATGGAACTAGTAAATAAAAAATAAATGATGCTTTTACGATTACTTCTTGTTTCTTTTACCATAGTGCTAAGCATAAACAACTTAGATTATAAAGAGTATAGCAAGCAATATTACGCATCTGGAGCTCTAAAGGCAGAAGGCTGGCTAAGCAATGGTTCTAAAAATGGTTTTTGGAAATTTTACAATGAGAATAAAACTCTTGCCAAACAAGGGCATTACACCAACAATAAAAAAGAAAACTATTGGTACTTTTACAACCTTAATGGTAAAATAGAAAAAGAAGGACATTATAAAAATAATAGCAAAACTGGTTGGTGGTTATTTTATACAAGTGACGGAAAAATAAACCATAAATGCCAATTATCTAATGATGTTAAAAATGGCTATTGCCTAAAATACAAGAACGAAAAGCTTTCTTCTGCCGAAAAATATAAAAATGGTAAAAAAATTAAAGAATGGTTTAGTTTTGCAGGCTTTAAAAAGGAAAACAATTTATCCGACTTAAGGTAATGGCAAAAATTAATGTAATTATTCCGGCTTATAATGAAGCCAACTCTATAGCTAAGGTTATAAAAGATATACCCGCAATTGTTTCCGAAATTATAGTTGTAAACAACAATTCTACAGACAACACTGTTAGTAATGCAGAAAAAGCAGGCGCTACTGTGCTAACAGAAAACAGAAAAGGGTACGGTTATGCCTGTTTAAAAGGTATGGATTACATTGCTAAAAAATCCAACAAACCAGATATTATCGTATTTCTAGACGGAGATTACTCTGATTATCCAGAGGAATTAGTAAAAATTGTTGCACCAATAATAGACAACAAAGTAGACTTTGTAGTAGGCGCCAGAACAAAAAAAGGAAGAGAAAAAGGTAGTATGACTCCCCAACAAGTGTTTGGAAACAGGCTTGCAACGGTATTAATGAAAATTTTTTTTAATGCAAAGTTTACAGATTTAGGCCCGTTTAGAGCAATTAAGTACAAAACACTGCTAAACCTAGATATGCAAGACAAAACTTATGGTTGGACTGTTGAAATGCAACTTAAAATTCTAAAGAAAAAGTTAAAATATTTAGAGGTTCCTGTACGTTATAAAAAAAGAATTGGCGTATCAAAGGTCTCAGGCACAGTAAAAGGTACTATATTTGCCGGTGTAAAGATCCTTGGTTGGATATTTAAATATAGTTTTAAGTAATATGGAAATTGCAATTACATACATAATTATTGGTATATACAGTTTAGCTTTATTGTTAATATTTTTTTACAGTTTAGCTCAACTTAATTTACTTGTTAATTATTTAGGTTACAGAAGAAGAAATAAAGAAGCTCCTAAATACAACCTTTTAGACGCTAAAGAAGTTCCTTATGTAACTATACAACTTCCAATATATAATGAAGAATACGTTGTTGAAAGGTTATTAGAGAACATTGCAAAAATAGAATACCCTAGTAACAAACTGGAAATTCAGGTTTTAGATGACTCTACAGACGACTCTGTAATAGAAACCGAAAGACAAATAAAAGCTTTACAAGAAACTGGTTTAGATATACAACATATTAGAAGAACCAACAGACAAGGATACAAAGCTGGTGCTTTAAAAGAAGGACTAACATCTGCAAAAGGTGATTTTATTGCCATTTTTGATGCCGATTTTTTACCAGATTCAGACTGGTTAAAGAAAACTGTTATTTACTTTAAAGATGAAGAAATAGGTGTTGTACAAACCAGATGGGGACATATTAACAGAGATTATTCTGTTTTAACAAGAATACAAGCTTTTGCATTAGATGCTCACTTTACTTTAGAACAAGTAGGCCGTAATGCAAAAGGACACTTTATAAACTTTAACGGTACTGCTGGTATCTGGCGAAAAACTTGCATTATTGATGCTGGTAACTGGGAAGGTGACACGTTAACAGAAGATTTAGATTTAAGCTACCGTGCACAATTAAAAAACTGGAAGTTTAAATATTTAGAAGACGTAGAAACACCTGCAGAATTACCTGTTGTTATTTCTGCAGCTCGTTCTCAACAATTTAGATGGAACAAAGGTGGTGCAGAAAACTTTAGAAAATCTGTAGTTAGTGTTGTTACCGCTAAAAACATCTCCTTTAAAACTAAGTTTCACGGTGTTATGCACCTCCTAAACAGTTCAATGTTTTTATGCGTATTTTTAGTTGCACTACTAAGTATACCAATGCTTTATATTAAAAACAGGAACGAATCTTTAGGATGGGTTTTTGAGGTAACTAGCTTTTTTATTTTAAGTACGGTAATATTATTTGTATGCTACTGGTTTACTTTCAAAAGCATACAAGGCAGTAGTTTTAGTAAGTTTATAGACTATATAAGACTCTTTTTTACATTCTTTTCTGTAGCCCTTGGTTTTTCTTTACACAACACATTAGCTGTATTAGAAGGTCACAGAGGTAAAAGAAGTGAGTTTGTACGTACTCCTAAATTTAATATCAATAATATTTCTGATAGTTGGAAAGGAAATAAATACCTTACTAAAAAATTATCTCCAAATATGATTTTAGAATTTGGACTAATGTTATATTTCTTGTTTGGTATGTACTCTGCAATTCCTCTAAACGATTTTGGTCTGTTTCCATTCCATTTTATGTTGTTTTTAGGGTTTGGCTACGTTTTCTTTAACTCACTTACAGCAAAGGCTTAAATTAAGCTTTAAACGTTATATTTACTATTAAGTTTTTACACTCTACCTTTATTAAATTAGTGTATTTTTAATGACTATTACATTTACACACTTCATTTCTTAAACACTATTGTTAAAAAAGTGAATTGTATATTTTTTAGTACATTAGAAGACTTAATGTAAATTATATTTTTTGTAATGCAAGTAAAAATTTTATCATATTATAGGTTACACAAAATACCTATATTATTACTACTTGCTAGCCTACTTTTTTATTACACTTTTGCATACCATTTAGTACGCACAGATTTTCCTAAGTTAATTACTCTAGCTGCGGCACTATTTTTTTTATGCTACAAGCTTATACAATTTGAAAAATGGAACTTTAAGTTTTTACTCGCTGCGGGCATTTTATTTAGGTTTATTTTTTTATTTGTAGAGCCAATGCTATCTCAAGATTTTTATAGGTTTATTTGGGATGGCGAATTAGTTCTACAAGGCCAAAACCCATATTTACAAACACCAAATACTATTGTAGAACTAGGAAAAGTTCATATAAATAATGCTGCTCATTTATACGCAAGTATGGGAGAAATTAGCGCAAAAAACTTTAGTAATTACCCACCATTAAATCAGTTTATATTTGCACTAGCAGCATTGTTTAGTTGCAAAAGTATGCTTGGCAGTATACTAACAATGCGTCTTGTAATTATACTTGCAGATATTGGCATTCTATATTTTGGCCGCAAATTACTGGCAAAACTAAACTTATCATCACACTTACTATTTTGGTACTTTTTAAATCCACTAGTAATTATAGAGCTTACAGGAAATCTTCATTTTGAAGGTGTAATGCTTTTCTTTTTTATTTGGAGTATGCATTTACTTTCTCAAAAAAAATATTTGCTTGCCGCTCCTATTTTAGCACTATCAATAGCTGTAAAACTTGTACCACTAATGTTTTTACCCTTATTTATAAGACATTTAGGTTTAAAAAAAGTAATTCCTTTTTACACTATAATTGGTGTTACTATACTTGCTCTTTTAGTACCATTTTATTCATCAGAATTTATAAATAATTACACCACAACTATAGGACTTTGGTTTAGTAATTTTGAGTTTAATGCTAGCATCTATAACATTATTAAAAAAGTTGCCGAAATTAATGGTAGTAAAGACTGGGAAACCATTAGGGCATTCGGAAAAATATCTCCATATATAACTATAGCAATGGTTTTTCTTTTCTCTCTTTTAAAAAATAACAAAACCATTACTAGCTTATTTACTAGTATGCTCTGGGTATTAACTATATACTATTTTATATCTACTACTGTGCACCCTTGGTATATAATTTTTATAGCATTACTTAGTGTATTTACTAAGTTTAGATTTGCAATTTTATGGTCTGCATTAGTATTTTTAAGTTATTGGGCATACTCCAACCCAGATTTTAAAGAACATTTAGGTATACTAGCAATTGAGTATATTACAATTTTTAGCTTTGTAATTTACGAATTACTCAGACTTAATAGACAAAACTTACTTTATTCAAAAAAATAAACTTGCAAATTAGGCTAGCTTAATTTAATTTGTACATTTGGTCTTGTAATGAACAAGAACACAAACATATTATTTTTTAGCAGGGTTTCTACACCCTTAGCTACGCTTGTTCCTACACGCCGCCGCCCGTAAGGGTATTACTTCTATTTTGGAATTAGGTGAGTCCAATTCCGTTTTTCAAGACATAAATTTTTACAATACTAACATTAAAGCAACATTCAATGAGAATTGTAATTGCTAATGCATCGCATATTAAATATGCGCAAATAATTTCTGATACAATAACAGAATCTGCTAAAGTACGCGGTACCGGAATTGCTAAGCGTACGCCAGAATACATTCTAAAAAGGCTGCAAAATGGTAA
Source organism: Cellulophaga omnivescoria (assembly GCF_027915275.1). Taxonomy (NCBI): domain Bacteria; kingdom Pseudomonadati; phylum Bacteroidota; class Flavobacteriia; order Flavobacteriales; family Flavobacteriaceae; genus Cellulophaga; species Cellulophaga omnivescoria. The sequence continues at coordinate 933,020 of NZ_CP115819.1, forward strand.
TGCGGTTATTGCCTTAGACGGAGAAAAGTTTGCTGGTTTTTGCTATATAGAGGTTTGGGGACACAATAAATTTGTTGCCAATTCTGGACTTATTGTGCATCCAGATTTTAGGAATCTTGGGCTTGCAAAAAAAATAAAAGAGCGCATTTTTAAACTATCTAGAGAAAAATTTCCTGACGCAAAAATATTTGGTATTACAACAGGTCTAGCTGTTATGAAAATGAACTATGAACTTGGTTACAAACCAGTTACTTTTTCTGAACTTACAGATGACCCTGAATTTTGGAAAGGATGCCAAACTTGTAAAAATTTTGATGTACTAACTAGAACAGAACAAAAAATGTGTCTTTGTACAGGTATGTTATATGATCCTGCTGCAAAACCAAAAGCTACCGATAAAAAAGAGGTAGATGGCAAAGTATTTAAAAGATTAAAAAGTATAAAAGAGCAATTGTTCTTAAAAAAGAAAAATAAAGATGAGTAAATTAGTTTTAGCATATAGTGGTGGTTTAGATACGTCTTACTGCGCAAAATATTTATCAAAAGACAAAGGTTTTGAAGTACACGCTGTTAGTGTAAATACTGGTGGTTTTACTAAACAAGAAATTACTAATATTAAAAAGAAAGCTCTAGAATTGGGGGCATCCAGCTATACTTCTATAGATGCTGTACAAACATTTTACAACAAGGTTGTAAAATATTTAATTTTTGGGAATGTTTTAAAAAATAATACATATCCATTATCTGTTAGTGCAGAGCGTATTGTACAGGCTATAGAAATTGTAAATCACGCAAAAAAAATAGGCGCCAAATACATTGCTCATGGCAGTACAGGGGCAGGTAATGACCAGGTTAGGTTTGATATGATTTTTCAGATCATTGCACCAGAAATAGAAATTATTACTCCTATTAGAGACAACCAATTATCTAGAGAAGTAGAAATTGCATATTTAAAAGAAAATGGTGTAGACTATCCTTGGGAAAAAGCCAAATACTCTATTAATAAAGGACTATGGGGAACTTCTGTTGGTGGCGATGAAACGCTAACATCACATTCTCCATTACCAGATACCGCATATCCTAGTCAGCTTGAAGAAAGAAACCCTTTGGATGTAAAGTTAACTTTTACCAAAGGAGAACTTACAGCAATTAATGATGAGCAAGACAAACCAATTAACAATATTACTAAGTTAAATGATGTTGCCTCAAAATTTGCTATAGGTAGAGACATACACGTTGGCGATACAATTATTGGTATTAAAGGTAGAGTTGGCTTTGAGGCTGCTGCATCATTACTAATTATAAAAGCACACCATTTACTAGAAAAACATACGCTTACAAAATGGCAACAATACCAAAAAGAACAACAGGGTAACTTTTATGGTATGCTATTACATGAAGGTAACTACCTAGATGAAGTTATGCGTAACATTGAAGCCTTTTTAAAAGACACGCAAAAAAATGTTTCTGGAGATGTATTTGTTACACTACACCCGTACAGGTTTGAGCTTAATGGTATTGCCTCCAAACACGACCTTATGAACGCTTCTTTTGGTAGTTACGGTGAAATGAATAAAGGATGGACAGCTGACGATGCTAAAGGATTTATTAAAATTTTATCTAACTCTGGTAAAATATACAATCACGTAAATAAAAATTAAAATAGGATGATTAACATAGGTATTATTGGTGGTTCTGGGTATACAGGTGGGGAGTTAATAAGGTTACTTTTAAATCACCCTAAAGCAAATATTAATTTTGTTTACAGCACAACTAGAGCAGGTAAAAGCATTGCAACTGCACATCCAGATTTATTAGGCCAAACAGATCTTAAATTTACGGGTACAGTAAATTTAAATGTAGATCTTGTTTTTTTGTGCCTTGGTCACGGTAACTCTACCACTTTCTTAACAGAAAATTCATTTTCAAGTAACACTAAAATTATAGATTTAAGTAATGATTTTAGGCTGCAAAATGATGCTATTTTAAACGGAAAAGAATTTATTTACGGCTTACCAGAAACCAATAAAGAAAAAATAAAAACAGCAAATTACATTGCAAATCCGGGTTGCTTTGCTACAGCAATTCAGCTTGCATTACTACCATTGGCAAAAGCAAACATTTTACATAATGATGTGCATATAAATGCTGTAACTGGTAGTACTGGCGCTGGCGTAAAACCAAGCGACTCTACCCATTTTAGCTGGCGTAACAACAATGTATCATGGTACAAACCTTTTACACACCAACATTTAGGTGAAATAGGAGAAAGTTTACAGTCTTTTAAAAATGAAATTGGAGAGTTACTGTTTCTTCCGCAAAGAGGAAACTTTGCCAGAGGTATTTTTGCTACTGCTTACACAAAATATAAAGGGAGTTTAGAAGATGCTTATGAGCTGTACACTAATTTTTATGCAGATGCGAAATTTACAAATGTATCAGACTCAGAAATTCATTTAAAACAAGTAGTAAACACCAACCAATGCCATTTGCACTTGCACTTACATAACGGCAATTTACTAGTTACATCTGCCATAGATAATTTACTAAAAGGTGCATCTGGACAAGCGGTACAGAATATGAATTTAATGTACGGTTTTAATGAAGATGAAGGTTTAAAACTAAAAGCAACCGCATTTTAACATCAATCTAAAAAATAAAAAAACCAACTATGAAACTAGCTATTATAGGTGCCGGAAATTTAGGATTATCTATTGCAAAAGGTATTTTAAATTCTAACGGTGCAACTACAATGTACTTAACAAAAAGAAGTACAGAAAGTATTGAAGAGTATAAAACTTATGGCAACGTAACTGTTACTGCAGACAATAGAGAGGCGGTAAAAAATTCTGATGTCTTAATTTTTGCTGTACAGCCTAATCATTTTGAAGCTATTTTAAATGATGTTAAAGATTTGCTTACAGAAAAACACATTGTAATATCTACCATAACTGGTTTTAGTATTAAAAAAATTGAAGCTATCCTTGGTAAAGACACCTATATTATTAGAAGTATGCCTAACACAGCTATTTCTGTAGGACAGTCTATGACCTGCGTTTGTAGCAACGAAATGGGGAAAAAAAGAATAGAATTAGCCAAAGCCATTTTTAACAGAATGGGGCACTCTTTAGAAATTCCTGAAAGTCAAATGCAAGCTGCAACTGTTATATGTGCAAGCGGAATAGCTTTTTGGATGCGACTAATACGCGCTACTACACAAGGAGCAATACAACTAGGTTTTGATGCTAAAGAAGCACAAGAATTGGCAATGCATACGTGTAACGGTGCTGCTAGTTTATTAATAGAATCTGGCAACCACCCAGAGCAAGAAATAGATCGTGTAACAACGCCTATGGGCTGTACTATTAAAGGTTTAAATGAGATGGAGCACCAAGGATTAAGTTCTTCTTTAATTAGAGGGATTGTAGCTTCGTTTGATAAAATAAGTGAGTTTAAAGTAAAAAATTAAGTATGAATTTATTTGATGTATACCCTTTATATAATGTTACTCCTGTTTCTGCAAAAGGCAGCCAGGTAATAGATGATAAAGGTCAAGAATATTTAGATTTTTATGGTGGCCATGCAGTAATTTCCATAGGACATTCTCACCCGCATTACGTACGCAGAATTAAAGAGCAATTAGATAAAATTGCCTTTTATAGCAATGCTGTACAAAACCCATTACAAGGTGAGTTAGCAGAGAAATTAGTGCAACTGTCTAACTGTACAGACTACAATTTGTTTTTATGTAACTCTGGTGCAGAAGCCAATGAAAATGCATTAAAATTAGCATCATTCTACACCAACAAATCTAGAGTTATTGCTTTTAATAACGGGTTTCATGGCAGAACATCTGCTGCTGTTGCAGCTACAGATAATGCCGCCATAAATGCACCAATAAATAAACAACAGAAAGTAACTTTTGTAGCGTTTAATGATATTAAATCTTTTACTTCTGAAATTGAAAAAGATGATGTTTGTGCTGTTATTTTAGAGGCAGTACAAGGCGTTGGTGGTTTGGATGAACCTACTACAGAGTTTTACCAAAAAATAGAAGCTTTATGCAAAAAGTACAATGTGGTTTTAATTGCAGATGAAGTACAGTCTGGCTACGGAAGAACTGGCGAGTTTTTTGCTTATCAGCATCATAATATAAAACCAGATATTGTAACAATTGCCAAAGGAATGGGTAATGGTTTTCCTGTGGGCGGTGTTCTAATTCAAGAAAAAATAAAAGCCTCTTACGGTTTATTAGGTACTACTTTTGGTGGCAACCATTTAGCTTGTGCTGCTTGTTTAGCTGTTTTAGAAGTTATAGAGCAAGAAGATTTACTACGTAATGCTGCTAAAATGAATGCTTACTTTTTGCAAAAGGCCGCTAGCGTACCACAAATAAAAAAAGTAAAAGGTCGCGGATTAATGCTAGGACTTCAATTTGATTTTGAAGTTGGTGATCTTAGAAAAAAAATGATATACAACCAGTTTGTATTTACTGGCGGAGCTAAGGATAAAACCTTATTGCGTATTCTGCCTGCGCTAAACATAACTACAGCTTTAATAGATATGTTTTTTGATGCTTTACAAGCTGAATTAAAAGAATTATAATGAAGAATTACGTTTCCATAGCAGATATAAATTCGCTTCCCAATTGGGTTGATGAAGCCATAGAATTGAAGAAAAACCCTAAGAAATATAAATACTTAGGGGAAAATAAAACCATTGTTTTATTGTTTTTTAATAACAGCTTAAGAACACGGCTTAGCACACAAAAAGCTGCCCAAAACTTGGGTATGGAGGTTATTGTTATGAATTTTGGTGCTGAGGGCTGGACACTAGAATTTACAGATGGCACTGTTATGGACCAAGGCAAATCTGAACACGTAAAAGAGGCTGCACAAGTAGTTTCTCAGTACTGCGATGTTATTGGCATTAGAGCCTTTGCCAATTTACAAGATAAAGAAGAAGACGAAGCAGAGTTGGTTATTAACGGGTTTATAAAACACGCTACTGTTCCTATTTTAAATATGGAAAGCTCTGTTGGCCACCCGTTACAAGCATTGGCAGATGCTATTACTTTGGCAGAAAACAACAATAAACCTAAGCCAAAAGTAGTGCTTTCTTGGGCTCCACATCCTAAGGCTTTACCACATGCTGTGGCAAATTCTTTTATAGAAATGATGCATTTACAAGATGCTGACTTTGTAATTACACACCCAAAAGGGTACGAGTTAAATACTAATATTACTAAAGGTGCTACTATAGAATATGACCAAGACAAGGCTTTAGAAAATGCCGATTTTGTGTACGTTAAAAACTGGAGTAGTTACCAAAATTACGGTCAGGTTTTAAATCAAGATAAAAACTGGACCGTTACTTTAAAAAAATTAGGAGCTGCTAAATTTATGCATTGCTTACCTGTACGTAGAAATGTAATTGTAGAAGATGCGGTTTTAGACAGTAACCAATCTTTAGTAATAGAACAAGCCAATAACAGAACTTTTGCCGCACAAATAGCACTAAAAAAAATACTAGAAAACCAATAACTATGGCACAAAAATTATCCATCGTAAAAATTGGCGGTAACGTAATAGAAAACAAAAAAGAACTGAGTAAGTTTTTAATTGCTTTTTCTAAAATTGAAGGTCTAAAAATATTGGTTCACGGTGGCGGAAAATTAGCTACCGAACTTGGAAAAAAACTGGGAATTGAATCTACACTTATAAACGGAAGGCGCATTACAAACGCACAAAGTTTAGAACTAATTACTATGGTTTACGGTGGGTTAGCCAACAAAAATATTGTTGTAGAATTGCAGTCACTAAATTGTAACGCTATTGGTTTAAGCGGTGCAGATGCTAATGTTATACAAGCAGTAAAAAGACCAGTAAAAGACATAGATTATGGCTTTGCTGGCGACATTGTAGCTGTTAACAGTAATACTATACATGCTATGCTACAAAACAACTGGACGCCTGTTTTTTGTGCACTTACACATAATAAATTCGGGCAATTACTAAACACCAATGCAGATACCATTGCCTCTGAAATTGCTATTGCTATGAGTAGTTTGTATGACACTACATTGTATTATTGCTTTGAGAAAAAAGGTGTTTTATTAGACATAACAAATGAAAATTCTGTAGTAAAAAAAATAAATACAGAAACCTATAAAGAACTTTTAGATAGTAAAGTAATTGCAGATGGTATGTTACCCAAACTTGAAAACTGCTTTAATGCTTTACAGAAAAAAGTAACTACGGTTTGCATAGGAGATGTTTCTATGTTAGATAAAAATGAAACACTTTACACCACAATAACACTATAAAAATGGAACAAAAACAGCTTACAGAAAAAGCTATAGATTTATTAAAAGAATTAATAGCTATACAATCATTTTCATCTGAAGAGGATAAAACTGCAGATGCAATTGAAAACTGGTTTACAAGTTTTAATATTCCGTTTACTAGAGATAATAATAATGTTTATGCTAAAAACAAGCATTGGGATGCTAGCAAACCAACCTTGCTTTTAAACTCGCATCATGATACTGTAAAACCAAATTCTGCTTACACTAAAGACCCATTTAATCCGCATATAGAAGACGGTAAATTGTATGGTTTAGGAAGCAATGATGCTGGTGGTTGTTTAGTGTCTTTATTGGCTACATTTTCTCATTTTTACAATGCCGAAAACCTAAAGCATAATATACTTATGGTAGCCTCTATGGAAGAAGAATCTGCCGGACCAAATAGCTTAAGAGGTTTACTACCTAAGTTACCACAAATTGATGTTGCTATTGTTGGTGAACCTACATTAATGCAGTTGGCTATTGCAGAAAAAGGACTTATTGTTTTTGATGCCGAAGTTAAAGGAACACCATCTCATGCAGCGCACCCAAATAATGACAATTCTATTTACAACACTATAAAAGTGTTAGAGTGGTTTAAAAACTATTCTTTTTCTAAAGTCTCTGATGTTTTAGGCGAAGTAAAACTTACCGTTACCCAAATTAATGCTGGCAAACAACACAATGTTGTACCCGCAAAAGTAGACTTAGTAATAGATGTTAGGGTAAATGATAAATATACCAATAAAGAGGTTGCAGAAATATTACAAAAAGAAGCTCCTTGCAAGCTTACTCCTCGTGGTTTAAAGTTAAATTCTTCAGCCATAGACATAAGTCATCCTTTAGTACAAGCTGGTATTGCTTTAGGGAGAAAAACGTATGGTTCTCCAACACTATCAGACCAAGCAGCACTTACGTGTCAGTCTTTAAAATTAGGACCAGGAGACAGCACAAGGTCACATTCTGCAGACGAGTTTATTTATGTGAATGAGATTGAAGAAGGTATAGATTTATACATTAAAATATTAAATGGGTTTCTGCAATAAGTAAGCACCTAAAAAAACAAAAAGATTATGAAACTTTGGGACAAAGGATTTAGTACCGATAAAAAAATAGATCATTTTACAGTTGGTAATGACAGGGAGTTAGACTTACTACTTGCTAAGTACGATGTTATTGCGTCTAAAGCACACGCAAAAATGCTTGGCAAAATAGGACTTATTACAGCGCAAGAAGCAGAGAATTTGGTTAAAGAGCTAAGTGCTATTGCAAAAACCATAGAAGAAGGCTCTTTTGTTATTGAAGATTCTTTTGAGGATATGCACTCTAAAATAGAGTTTGTATTAACCGAAAAATTAGGTGACACCGGAAAAAAAATACACACAGCACGTTCTAGAAATGATCAGGTTTTAGTGGCTATGCATTTGTATTTAAAAGATGAATTACAAGAAATTAAGAGCGAAGTTAAAGTTTTATTTAACCTACTTTTAAATCTTGCTGATAAATACAAAAATGTGTTATTGCCTGGTTATACACATTTGCAAATTGCTATGCCCTCTTCATTTGGACTTTGGTTTTCAGCCTATGCAGAAAGCTTAATAGATGATTTGTATTTTGTTGATGCCGCCTACAAAATAGCAGATCAAAATCCGCTTGGTAGTGCTGCTGGTTACGGCAGTTCTTTTCCTATAGACAGAGATTTTACTACAAAAGAAATGGGCTTTGCCTCTCAAAAATACAATGTTGTAGCTGCGCAAATGGGCCGTGGTAAAGTAGAAAAAGCTGCTGCCTTTGGTATTAGTAACGTTGCTGCTACCCTATCTAAAATGGCAATGGACATTTGTTTGTATATGAGTCAGAATTTTAATTTTATTTCTTTTCCGGATGAACTTACAACGGGTTCTAGCATTATGCCGCACAAGAAAAACCCAGATGTTTTTGAGTTAATACGTGGTAAATGCAATAAATTACAAGCTATACCTAACCAGTTAATTTTAATAACAAACAACTTACCTAGTGGCTACCACAGAGATTTACAATTGGTAAAAGAAGTTATTATACCTGCCATACAAGATATTAAAGCTTGTTTAGAAATACTGACCTTTAGCTTAAAAGAAGTACGTGTAAATGAAACCATTTTAGAAGACCCTAAATACGATTATTTATTTAGTGTAGACACGTTAAACGAGTTGGTTTTAAGCGGAATACCATTTAGAGATGCTTATAAAAAAATGGGCAAAGAAATTAATGAAGGTACTTTTGCCCCTAAAAAAGATATTAAACACACACACCAAGGCAGTTTAGGTAATTTATGCTTGCAAGAAATTAGAGATAAATTAATTGATTAAAATTTTAATCCTTTTTCCCAAAAAAAAAGATAAAACCCCTAACATCAAAATATTAGGGGTTTTAATTTTATTTAAAAATATCAGCTTATAAAAAACTAGGAATAAAAAAAAGCTGTGTTAAAAACACAGCTTTTATATTAATTAACCATACCTAGGTTAACAACTTCTTGTTTTGTTAAGTAACGCCAGTGTCCACGTGGTAAATCTTTTTTAGTTAAACCTCCGTAAACAACCCTATCTAACTTTACAACTTCATAGTCTAAGTGTTCAAAAATTTTAGTTACAATATTACTTCTACTACTAAAAAGTTCTATACCAACTTGGTTTTTAGGAGCATTATCTACATAACTAATATCGTGTACGTTTACTACTTTTTCATCAATAGCAATACCGTCTTGAATCTTTTTTAAATCTGCAGCACTTAATGGTCTAGATAATTCTACATGGTAAATTTTACGCAAACCATTTTTAGGGTTTAGCAATCGTCTTGTAAGTTCTTTGTCATTAGTAAACAACAATAAACCTGTAGATGCTTTAGTCATTTTATCTACCGGTAATAACGTAGCTTTAGAAGCGCTAGAAATTAAACCTGCAACATTTCTTTTACCGTGTTCATTTCTAACGGTTGTGCTAAAATCTTTTGGCTTATTTAGTAAAACGTATTCTCTTTTTTCCGGATTAAGGTGTCTACCATCAAACTTAACAACATCATCAAGCTTAACTTTATACCCCATTTCTGATACTACTTTACCATTTACGGTAACACTACCAGCAGCAATAAAAACATCTGCTTCTCTTCTAGAACATACTCCAGAATTTGCAACATATTTATTTAACCTTATAGAATTAGGATCTGAAGGTTTTTGAGTACTTTTTGGTTTACCTGAACCAGTAAAATTCCTCTTTCTTGTTCCTCCATTATCCTTTCCTGAAGATTTTCTGTCCTTATTATAGTCAGATCTACCCATTGTATTATATTTTTTGCAAAGGTAGCAAAGGAATTTGAATAACTATATAATAGTTTAACTAATTAATCTTTAAACGTAACAGTGCTTTGTCGCTCTCTATTTACTTGTAAATTAGTAACATCTGAGTTGGAATACAATTTTATTTTACTGAATTTACAACGCTCCTACTACACTTTAGTTAAGCTGATTTATTCTTCTTTTTCAAAAATATAAAGAGTTCCTTCTCCATCTAACTGATAAACTTTGTTTTGATGAACTTGCGGTATATTGTCTATTGGTATTTTTTCTTTTAGGTTTGGTAATTTAGCGTAATCTTCAACTATTGCGGTTTTATGGTTTATTACTAATATTTCACCTGTTTTGGTAGCAGTGAGTGCTATATACGTATCATTAATAAAGCGTTTGGTAAAAAATGTATTTTCTTTAAGAACTGGGTGTGTAATTTCTATCTCACGTTCTAGTTTGCCAGTTGCTAAATCATATACTTGTAGCATATTTTTAACATCAACACCAGTAACAATATGGTATAGTTTATCATTTAACTGTACTGGTCTAGATATAAATAAAAAAAGTGGTTTTTGCCATAACACATCTCCTGTAGCGCTATCAATACCAACAATAGTATCATTACGCAATAGTGCTACTAATACAGTTTTGTAATTGTATATCTCGTGCACAGTACCTGCACGTAATTCTTCGTGTTCTGTACCTTTTAAATGTAGATACTCTCCTAATTTAGAAACATCTAATTTCCATAGTTCCTCTGCATTTTCTAACTGATGGCAACTTAGATTGTTTTCTTTTGTTGAAAGAAAAGTATTATTATCAAGTATCTTGTTAATTAAGTTTAAGTCGAATTTATTATTTATAATTTCACTATTTTTTTTTATTACTCTTATTATATTCCATTTATTGTTTTCATTAGATAAGAAAATTCCATTCGTATGATTTAATAAAATTAAGACATAATCTAAATTTTCTATTTTATTGTTTATTGCATTAATCAAGATTGTTTTAAAATTATTTTCATCTAGTAATGCAATTTTATTTTTAATTGAATAAGAAATGCTGTAATTCCCCTTTAAGAAGATTTCTCCATCAATACAAAAATTATTTTCATCATCGATGTAAAATATTTTATCTTCAATTAGTATTAATTGACTCGATATTTTTCTAATGTTTGCTTTATAAATCATCGACAAGTTGTGCTTTTGTAGATGCTTGAATTTTAATATTATTGTAATTTAATAATTGTCCAAGTTTAGTTTTATCTAATCCTTCCAAAGCCTTTCTGCCTTCATCAGATTTTAGCATTTTCATAAAGTCATCTTTTAAATAGACTCTACCATCGCTAGCGCAAGCATCTTGCTTTTGTTGCTACTGCTTATTTTTACTCTTAATTTATCTTTATACTGTTACGGCACGAGCGTGACGCTCGCGCTAGCGGGGTTATGTTTTGTTTCTATATTGATTCTTTTTCTCCTTCTTTTTCAAAAATGTGGAGAGTTCCTTCTAAATCTAGTATATACAAGTGTGTATCTGTAATCTGCGGAACGTTTGTACCAAGACCTACATCTTTAAAAGTATGAACCCAATCTACTTTTTTTGTTTTCCTATTTAAAGAAAGTACAGAACTGAAATTAACATTTGGAACTTCCTTTAAAAAAGTATGTGCTGTTAAAAAAAGATACTCTGATGTAAAAGGATTATCATTAAAAGAACGAAATGACCTGATATTATATTTAGACAACTCTTCTTTTAATTGATAATAACTGATTTCTTTTGTATTCAAATCAATTTCAAAATAGTAGGTATCAAAAACACCTATTAATTTAGAATCTTGTTTATCTAATACAAAGTTTGTTAGGTCTGGTAATACATCTTTATATAGAGAACCTACCTCAAAACCAACTAATTCTTGCCATTTATGAAGTATCTCACCTGTATTAATATCTACTGATAATAATAAATGATTTCTACAAGCTATTAATAACTGATTTTCATAGACGCCTATAAAATGTATAAGCCTACTATTAAAAATAGTAGCTAAATCTAATTCCCAATTAATTTTACAATTATCAATGTTGAAAGCCGATATTTTATTTTTTTCAAAATAACCTATGCTAGTATTATCTACTACAGATTCTACAGTATAATTTTCAAAAGGGAATTCTTTGATTAAACTTAAAGATGTTAAATCAAAAAGCCCTAAAGACCACATCCATTTCCTATTTTCTCTTCTATAATTAACTGCACAAAAAACTTTGTAATCAAGGTTTGATTTAACAAAAAAAGGGTATGTAATCTTATAATTTTTATTATCTCTTTTAAAAAACTCCTCCCCTTCATTATTATGAAAATAAATACCTTTATCTAAAAGCCAAAAAGAAAAACCCTCTACATCTTTTATTATATTTTCATTATCACATACTAAATTATTTTTTTTTGTAAAATAACTATTATTATCAATACACTTTATTCCTGTGATTTTTTCTTCTTTTTTTACAAATTTATACATAGCTATTATTCTACTTTTATAAATTTAAACAACGCATCCCCCGCTAGCGCAAGCATCTTGCTTGTGCCGTTAAACAAATATTTAAACTGAAAAATTAATCTTTAAACGTAACAGTGCTTTGTCGTTCTCTATTTACTTGTAAATTAGTAACATCTGGTCTTGAGTAATGCCCAACAGGATCAAAGTTTTGTCGTTCTTCATACACCCTATTAAAGTCTATTTTTTGACATATTACTCCTTCTTTGTGTAAAATAGGTGCTACTACCCACTCGCCATCTGGACCTGCAATACAAGAGCCTCCATTAGCTAAAACATCTGGAGCATTTTCTAAAATTTTACTTAAATGTGGTGTGTTTTTAGGGAAATCTTCTTTTCTCATTAAAGATGATACAGAAATAACAAAACTACGAGATTCACGTGCTATAAACTTTGTAATGTCTTTGGTATTATAATCACTACCTGGCCAAACTGCTATGTGCAAATTCTCTCCTAAACCATACAATGCTGCTCTTGGTAAAGGCATCCAATTTTCCCAGCAATTTAAGCCGCCTACTGTAAAATCTTTTAAAGGGTGTACTTGCAAACCATTGCCATCTCCCGGCGCCCAAGTTAAGCGCTCATCATACGTAGGTTGTAATTTTCTGTGTACAGATTTTATTTCACCTTTTTCATTTATGTATACTAAAGAACAATAAATACTGTGTCCGCCTCTGTCTTTAGCACGTTCCATAATACCCAAATAAATAGCCATTTTATGAGTTTTAGCTAATGTACATATGCTGTTTAACTCTCCTGCCTCTACTTGTATAGAATTACGGACGTAATGTGCGTGTATTTCTTTATTTACTTTTAAATCCCATGAAGCACCATTGGTGTGCGCCAACCAAAAAGGATAACCAGGTAACAATGCTTCTCCAAAAACTAAAAGTTCTGTTTTTTGTTCTGCAGCTGCAACAATTGTATGTTCAATTTTTTTTAATGTAGCTTCTTTGTCTAGCCAAACCGGAGAAATTTGAGCCAAACCAACTTTTAAAATGTTGTTCATTATAAAATTCTGTTTAGGACGAGATTTATATCGACCAACAAAATACTAAAAACACCGCTTATAATTACAAACTTTAAGATATTATGTAATGTATTGTATTGCTTTTTGGTGTCTGATTTCCACAGAAATATTAAAAAAATAATTAATAGTAAAACCGCCAATTTAAAGTAGTAGTGCATATGGCCAACATCAAAATTATAAATAAGCAATAATGATGGTACAAGACTAGATGCTATAAGAATAGTAATTGCAATTTTAGATGTTTTTGCGCCGTAAAGTACAGGTACAGTTTTGTAATTTTGGGCTAAATCTCCTGCTATGTTTTCTAAATCTTTTATCATTTCGCGTGCTAAAATGAGTAAAAACAAAAATATAGCGTGTACAAATATTACTGGTTCAAAATTTTTATAATACACAAAAACCACAAAAAATGGTGTTATTGCCAATGTTGCAGAAACAAAATTACCTAAAAAAGGTACTTTCTTTAATTTATGCGAATAAAACCAAATTCCGAAAATATAAGACGAGAAAAAAAGTACTGCTTTAAATGACACATAACTAGCAAAAAAAACAGCCAAAAAGTTTAAAACAAAATACGTAGTTAGTTTGGTACGCTGACTTACCAACCTGTCTAGCATTGTTTTTTTGGGCTTATTTATAAGGTCTTTTTCTGAATCGTAAAAATTATTAATAATGTAGCCCGATGCTACTACCATTGCTGAGACAAGTACTATTATGAATAAATTAAGATCAAAAACTACTTTACGCAATGGTAAGTTTGGTGCCAATATATAAATTGATGCCAAATATTGAGCCAGAGCAATTACCAAAATATTGTAACCTCTGACCACAGAAAACAGACTTAAGAACTTTAAAACTATAAGTTTGTTCTTTCTGTTAAGCATAAAATAAATATATGTTTTTTTAGAAGTTGTATACCACTTCTAGGTTGTAGTCTTTAAGTTCTTTACGTGCGCCATCTATATCTTCTGTAAAACCTAAAATATAACCACCACCGCCAGAACCACAAAGTTTTAGGTAGTATTTATTAGTATCTATACCGTGTTTCCAAAGTTTATGAAACTGAGACGGAATCATTGGTTTAAAATGATCTAACACAACATGAGATAGTTGCTTTATGTTACCAAACAAAGATTTTACGTTACCACTAATAAAATCCTCTACACAAGCATCTGTATGTTTTATAAATTGGTCTTTAAGCATATGCCTAAAACCATCTTCTTTCATACGCTCCATAAATATTTGTACCATTGGTGCAGTTTCACCAATTATACCACTATCTAACAAAAACACTGCTCCTGTACCTTGGTTGTTTTGGGACGGTATGCTTGTAGACTCTATATTATCTTTGGAATTTATTAAAATTGGTAAACTTAAGTAACTATTTAAAGGATCTAAACCAGAAGATTTACCGTGAAAAAAAGATTCCATCTTACCAAAAATCCCTTTAAGTCTAAGTAATTTATCTTTAGTTAAATTCTCTAAAACTGTAATTTTATTGTGTGCATATTTATGGTAAACAGCAGCAACAAGCGCGCCACTACTACCTACTCCGTACCCTTGTGGTATAGAGCTATCAAAATACATACCTTGCTCTACGTCTGCTTTTAAAGCTTCAATATCAAAAGAAAAACTCTCATCTTCTGCAGATACTTTTTCTAAATAAAGAGCAAAACGTTGTAAACTCTCGTTAGATTTTTTTGCCTCTTCAGACAACTCATCAGAAGATTTTAATGCTCCTTTAAAGAAATTATAAGGTATAGAAAGTCCCTTAGAATCTTTTATGATTCCGTACTCTCCAAACAGTAAAATTTTTGAGTAAAATAAAGGTCCTTTCATTTTAAAATATCTTATTACTAATTTACAATTGTTTAGCGCCTAAACCAATTCTATCACAAAGATACTGCTCGTTTTCGCAATATGCAACAAGCTCATCTTTAATAAACTGGTATACTTGCTCTTTCTCGCTCTCTGGATACAAAACGTGTACATTGGCACCAGCATCTAAGGTAAAACAAATATTTGACTTATTTATTGCCCTAAATTCCCATATCTTATTGATAATCTGCAAAGTATTGGGTTTCATTAAAATAAAATACGGCATACTTGTCATCATCATAGCGTGCAGCGTTAATGCCTCGCTCTCTACAATTTCTACAAATCTTTTTAAATTGCCTTCTTTAAAAACTGTTTGCAAATCATCTAAATTTGTATGCGCTTGTGCAAAACGTTCTTTAGCAAATGGGTGATTGTGCATTAAATTATGACCAACTGTACTGCTTACTTGCTTTTGTCCTTTGTCTACTAACAAAATAGTATCATGGTAATTTTTAAAAACCGAATGTACCTCGTTTGGGTACTTAATACCAAACAAATCTGTACTGCCCTTTGTATTTGCGTGGTTTCCCCACTGTACCAACGGACCTTCTATACTACGGCAAGCACTACCAGAGCCTAAACGTGCTAAAAATGATGCTTTGTTATTAAAAAATGCTGTTGTTATAGATGGATTTAATTCTTTCTCTACACTCATTAAACACAATGCCAAAGCAGACATACCACTTGCAGATGACGCTATACCACTACTGTGCGGAAAAGAGTTTGATGTTTCTATCTTAAAATGATACTCCTTTAAAAACGGAAGATAAGCTTCAATTCTAGTTAAAAAAGTTTCAATTTTTGGTTTAAAATCTTCTTTAGGTTTTCCTTCAAAAAATAAATCGAATGAAAAATTATCTGCCTTACTATCTAACTTTTTATACGTAACAGAGGTTGTTGTAGCGCAGGCATCTAACGTAAAACTAATAGATGGGTTTGCAGGAATTTGATTATCTTTTTTACCCCAATATTTTACCAAAGCAATATTACTGGGCGATTTCCATTTTACCGTACCTTCTAAAACTGTATTTGTATACGCTTTAGGCACAAACTCCTCTTGGGTCATATTTTAAAATTTTAGCAAATATAAAAAGAAAATTCCCAGTAGATTTGGGTTATATAGCAATATAAAAATATAATTTAAGCTTCTATATTTTTGCTTATTTCTATAAGCTTAGCTATTGTTTTGTAGTTTCTAGTTGTGGCTTGCACTTTTAGTTTACGCTCAAAAAAGTTATTGTTACATTTTGCCTTACCAAAACCGTTTAAGCAATGCAAATACACACAATGGTCTGTAATTGTAAACTTTTCTGTAGCATATGTTCCTTTATTTATTTCTGATACTAACGTTGCGTTTGGCGTAGTTGCCAACAATACAAAGTAAATTTCTTTTTCTTCTTCAGACAAAAACGGATTGTTATTAAAAATTGTTTGTAAGGTTGATGAGGCTACCACCAAAACTGGAACATCTAACTTAAAAGTGTTTAAAATTTGGGTATGTATTTTTTCTGATAAAACAGTTGCATCAACCTCATCAGAAGTAAAAACAACATTACCACTTTGTATGTAGGTTGTAATATTAGAGAGTCCTAATTGCAATAGCATTTGCTTTAAATCTGCCATTAAAATTTTATTTTTTCCGCTAACGTTTATACCTCTTAAAAGCGCTATATAAGTTATCATAATTTAGCTATTGTTTGTGCTGCTATAAAACCACCTGTCCACGCGTTCTGAAAATTAAATCCGCCAGTAATGGCATCTACATTTATAACTTCACCTGCAAAAAATAAATTTTTAACCACTTTACTCTCATAAGTTTTAAAGTTTACCTCTTTTAAATCTATACCGCCAGCGGTTACAAATTCCTCTTTAAAAGTACTTTTACCATTTACAGAAAACTCACTTTCGGTTAATTGGTCTACTAAATTTTGTAACTGTATTTTGGTAGCTGTAGCCCATTTTACAGTTTCGTCTATATCTGCTGCTTTAACCAAGTTTACCCACAAACGCCTAGGAATATCTAATATTTTTGTACGTAAAATTGTTTTTTTAGGATCTGTTTCTTTTACCGAATTTAAATACTCTAAAACTGCACCCGGAACCATATCTGGCAACCAATTTACTTGTACTACAAATTGGTAATTTTTTGCGTGCAATAGCGTTGCTCCCCAAGCAGATAATTTTAAAATTGCAGGTCCGCTCATTCCCCAATGTGTAATTAGCAATGGACCTTCTGCCTCTAACAATGGTTTTTTACTAACCGTAGTTTTTATTTTGCTAGACACCTTTGTTTTGCCTTTTTTAGACTCATAAACAGTTACCCTAGCTGTGGTACTTACACCTGGAATGCCTGTAATACGACTATCTTTTATATTAAATGTAAAAAGCGATGGTACTGGTGATACAATTTTGTGTCCCAAACCCTCTAGTAAATTCCATATTTTAGGATTACTACCTGTAGCTACAACTACTTTTTTAGCTTTAAATTCTTTTTTAGGAGTAGTTACTAAAAAGCCCAATTCTGGCTTGTTTTTATCTTCATAGGCGATAGTAGAAACCGGACAAAGTTTCATTACCTTAATACCCAAACGTTCTGTTTCATTAATAAAACAGTCTATAATACTTTGCGATGAGTCGCTTTGCGGAAAAATACGACCGTCTTCTTCTATTTTTAATGGCACACCTCTTTCTTCAAAAAAAGCCATAGTATCTCCTGTGCAAAAACTATGAAAAGGTCCTAGTAGCTCTTTTTCTCCACGCGGGTAATTTAGCACCAAGTCTGCGGGGTTAAACTCGGCATGGGTTACATTACACCTGCCACCACCAGAAACTTTTACTTTAGCTAAAACTGTTTTACCACGTTCTAAAATAGCAACTTTTAGGCTACTATTTTGTTCTGCAATTTGTATAGCCGTAAAAAAACCCGCGGCGCCTCCGCCAATAATAATAACATCAAACATTAGTGTACACGTTCTGGATAATTTGTAAATATACCATCTACAAGTAAGTTTTTCATTTTTATTATATTTTCTGGTGCATTAACAGTGTACGTATACAGTTTAAAACCTTCTCCTTTTATAGTAGCAACAACAGCCGCTGTAATATCTTTTTCATCTGGGTTTATACTTAGTGCTCCCAATTGTTTTGCTATAGGTACTGCTTGTAACGGATCTTCTTCTGTTAACACACCAATAGCAATTTTGCTATTAAGGTTACGCATAATAGTTAACTCTTGCCAATTAAAGCTAGAGATAATAAACTGCTCTAATTTCCAGTTTTTAGTACTGATATATTCTTCTAGTATTGTGTTTACATCTTTTGCAGTGCCTGCACCTTTTAGCTCAATATTTACAGGAACTTTAGCATTAATAGTATCTAAAACTGTAGTTAATAGTGGTATTTTTTGATTACCAATAAGCGTAAGTTCTTGCAATTGTTGCCACGTATAATCTTCAACCTTGCCTGTACCATTTGTTAGCCTATTTACTTCATCATCATGAAAAACAATAATTTCTCCGCTTTTAATTTTAAAAACATCAATCTCTATCATATCAACCTTTAATTCTAAGGCTTTTTTAATAGATGCCAAAGTGTTTTCGGTCTCATGACCCATTGCTCCTCTATGGCCAATAACAAGTAATTTTTTAGTCATACAAACAAGTATTTACAGTAAAAATACACAAAGTAAAATTGTAAAAAAACTGCATAAAAAAAAGGACTAAAACACAACTTTAGTCCTTTTTTTTATGCAGTTTTTTTTAATTTTTAGTAGACTCGCGTTCTACCAATGTAGACTGTAACACTTCTGTTACGTATGTTTCTTCTTCTTTTTCGCTTTCAATTTTTTCTATTAGCATTTTAGAAGCTATTTCACCCATTTGCTCACCGTGTTGTGCTATTGCGGTTAAACTTGGATAAGCATATTTAGATAAATCTCCATCAGTAAACCCAATAAACTCTATATCTTGCGGTACTTTTAATCCTTTTTTAAGTGCTACACGCATACTATACATAGCAAATAACTCATGCACACATAAAACTGCATCTACCTCTTCTCTATCATAAAAATCACTAATGGCCTTTTCATCCATTTTCATTTGAGGCAAACTTAAAATTAGGTTTTCATTTACCTCAAGACCGTGGTCACGTAAAGCATCACAATACCCATCTGTACGTTGTTTTCCAATGCTTAAATAATTATCTGTGGTAATTAGCGCTATTTTTTTGCGTCCGTTAGCTATTAACTTTTTAACTGCTAAATAAGCACCTTCCCTATCGTTAATAATTACTTTATCGCACTCAATTTCATCTGTAACCCTATCAAACATCACTAAAGGAATACCTTGGTCTGTAATTTCTTTTAGGTGATTGTAATCGTTTTTTAATTGTGTTCCTACAGACAAAGACATTATAAAACCGTCTATACTGCCATTGGCAAGCATTTCCATATTTATTACTTCTTTATCAAAAGACTCATCGGACAAGCACACAATAACATTATACCCTTTAGAGTTGGCATAACTCTCTATACCACGTACCACAGTTGTAAAAAAGTGGTGCACAATGTCTGGAATGATTACACCTATATTTTTGGTTCGCTTATTTTTTAAACTAATAGCAATATTGTTAGGTCTGTAGTTGTAAAGTTTAGCATAAGCCTGTATACGCTCTTTAGTATCTCGGCTAATTTCTTCACTATTTTTAAGTGCCTTGGAAACAGTAGATATAGACACTTCTAACTCTCTTGCTATGTGCTTTAGGGTGATAACTTTTTTCAAAATGAACTTTGTTTTTTCTAACAGATGAATGTACATATAAAAAACAATATTCTAAAATAATAAAAGCAGATTCTGATTTTAAATTTGTCTTAGATTCAATAATTTGACAATTATGAGCAAGAATTTATTCGCCTTTCGCAAAAATCTCACTCTTTAATTCTGAAATTCGTTTTTCTGCAAACACTACAAAATACTGACTATTAGTACCTTTAGACTCTGATTTTTGCTTTAACTTAGTGTAATAATTAAGTTTTAGCTTAGGGTCTTTATAATATTTGTCTGCGTAAATACTGGCTTGGTACAAATACAATACCTTAGTAGGATTTTCAGTATAAGCCATATTATAGTAATTTATTGCCGTTTTATAATCTTGCTTACTTACAGCAATACGAGCAGCAACCTCATACTCTTTGTCTAATTTATAAGAATGTGCTTCTATTGCCTTTTTTATATACACCGTTGCACTATCTAACTTTTTATCTTTCATGTACACCTCACTAATCATACGCAAAACTTTTATGTTTTCTAAATCGTATTCTAGTAGTTGTTTGTAGTTTTCTATAGACTTCTCATAATTTCCTATACTATTATAGGCGTAGCCTAATCTGTTGTACACCTTTTGATCTTTTTTACCTAGGCTTAGTAGTTTTTCATAACATTTAATAGACAATTTATAACTACCCATATGAAATAATGCTAATGCCTTTACATTTATAAGCACAGGATCGTTCTCAAAAAAACTTAATCCTTTATCTGCATATTTTAATGCAAAATGGTTTTCATGTTCACCCACGTAATGTATACTTAAACGCTGTAATGCTCGTAAGTGGGTACTATCTACATCAAGTGTTTTTTTATACCACAATACACTTTTCTTATCTTCCCCTATAGCATTGTAAGACCTAGCTAGATTATAACTGTACTCTGGATTAGTTTTAGATATAGTTACAAGTTTAGCAAAAAGGCTATTTGCTTGTTTAAACTTATTAGTTTTTAAATACAGCTTACCTAAGTTGAATCTAGCAACTAATAAACTTGTGTCTTTTGTTACAACACTATTGTATTGAGCAATAGCTTTGTCATAATTACCAATAGCATTATATGCTTTTGCAATTTGAAGATTTGCATTAGTATTATTTATTTTAGCATACTGGTTAATAGCTGCAGTATAGTTACCAGTATTATACAAACTGTCTGCAATTTTAAAAGCCGAGGGTTGCGCCCCAGCTTTTAAAGTTAAAAACAGAACAATTAATTGTATTGCATAAAAAAATTTAGTCATTTTTTTTCTGCAACTTAAATGTAATTGGTAATACAAAAGGAACTTTTACAGCCTTACCATTATGCATCCCTGGCGTAACATTTGGTAATTTTTTTATAATATTCAACGCAACTTCTTCTAACCTAACATCTGGTCCACGCATCTGAATTTTACCAATGCTACCGTCCTCCATCATAACAAAACGCACAGAAACTCTACCTTGTACTCCTTCTTTTTGTGCAGATTCTGGATAACTAAAATGTTTTCTAATATGTTCATTTATTTTATCATTAAAACAAGCTTTTTTATCTGTAGCATTTTCACAACCCGGAAAAACAGGAACTTCATCTATTACAGAAAAAGGAACCTCTTTAGCATCTTTATACAACCTATCCTTTTCTTCTTGTTCTTTACGTAACAAGGCCGCTTTTACATCTTTAGTTAACTTTTCTTTATCACTTTCTGGCGTTAACCTAAATGTAATTGGTAATACAAAAGGAACTCTTACTGCTTTTCCTCTTTGCTTACCTGGTTTAAAATTTGGTAATAATTTTATAATACGAATTGCTTCTTCCTCTAGTATTACAGACGGCCCACGCGTTTGCAACTCACCTATTTTGCCATCTTCCATAATTACAAAGCGTGAAGAAACTCTACCTTCTATTCCTTTTTCTGATGCGTCTTTTGGGTATGTAAAGTGTTTTCTTATATGTTTAGTCATTTGTTCATTAAAACAAGCTCTTTTATCTGTGGCATCTTCACAACCAGGAAATACTGGTACATCTTCTACAACTGAAAAAGGCACATCTGCTATTTCAACCTGTTTAACTGGAGTATCTTTTACTTCTATAATTTCGTTTTCTGTATCTGTATCTTTTTCTTGCCCTTTAGAGGATGTATAAAAAAGAATACATACTATAGTTGGCAACAATAACAAATACTTGCTTGCCCATATTTTTTTAGACTGATTTTTTTGTAACATTTTAATTCGTTTTTTAATTAATGATGATGAAAAAAAGTGATTTATAAATGAGATATTTTCTGTTTGAAAAACTTGAGATAACAATAACTCATACTGTTCTTTTCTATGGGTCTTAGCCACTTTTGCGTCTGCAATAAACTCGTGTACTTCTGCTATTCTACTTTGATAAATATACACTAGTGGATTAAACCAAAAAGCTATGCGCATTACTTCAAAAAATAATAAATCTAAAGTATGTTTTTGTCTAATATGTACTAGCTCGTGCGCAATAATATTAGGGTACTCTTTTGTTTTTATTTTATCGCCCAGAAAAATGGTTTTAAAGAACGAGAAAGCGCTATTACTTTCTTTTAAAATAACCTCTGTAAAATCTTTATAAACAATTTTTTCTCCTCTTTTACGTAACTTATGCAGCTGGCGTATTTTAAATAAAAATAAAAAAAGTGCTACTACCACTCCAATACTAAAAAGAATACTATACCAAGGCATTGTTAATTTTTGGGCTATATTGGTATCACTTAAAAGAGCTGTATTTGTTTCTAAATCGTAATTAGAAAACATAAATGGTGTGTAAACGGCAACTGCATCTGGCACCTTACTTTTAAATATATCTAAAGCTATTAGCGGCAATAAAAACGATAGCACACTCGTACCTAATAAATACAATCTGTTCCATTGAAAAAAGGTTTCTCTTCTTAAAAACACATCATAAATAATAAGGAATACTAACTGAAAAGCAAGACATTCTATTACGTACTGTACCATCGTTTTTTATATTTATTACTGTAGTTTAAATGTAATTGGAACAACAAATGGAACTTTAACTGGCTTACCGTCTTTTATACCAGGATTCATTTTAGGTAATTTACTAATAATTCTTACTGCCTCTGCTTTTAGAGACTCATCATCTCCAAAGGCTTCCAAATTTGTAATAGAACCATTTTCCTGTATTACAAACCCTACGTTTATTTTTCCTTGAACACTTCTTTTTTGTGCATCTTCTGGATACATAAAATACCTTCTTATGTGTTTATTTATAGCTTTATCAAAACTTTGTTTTCCATTTTCAGCATTTTCGTCTCCTGGAAAAGTAGGACTCACTTCTAAAGCCGAAAAAGCCACCAAATCCTTAGAGCTATATTTGCTATAATCAAACTTATCTTTTGAATCCTCTATAATCTCTTGTTCAGAAATTAAAGCTAATTTGTCAGGATCTGCAAGAGCAACTATTGTTGTTTCTTTTAATTCTTCAACTTTTACACTACTTTTTGCCTCTACAGCATCTATTTCAGCATTGTTTTCTGTTTCGCATGATGTGTAAAATAACATACCTGCAACTAATGGCACCAATGCTAAATATTTTAGCTTTAAAACTTTACCCGATTTTGATTTTTGTAACATAACTATTCGTTTTTTAATTAATGATGATTTATAAAAATGGTTGATGAATGAGATATTTTTTGTCTCAAAAATTTGAGATAATAATAACGCGTATTGTTCTTTTTTACTCGTTTTTTTAACATTAGAGTCGGCTATAAACTCGTGTACTTCTGCTATTCTGTTTTGATAAATATATACTAGTGGATTAAACCAAAGGGTAATGCGCATTACCTCAAAAAATAATAAATCTAGTGTGTGTTTTTGTTTCACATGCACTAACTCGTGCTCTAAAATGCCTTCTTCGTTTTCTTTTGTAACCGCATCGCCCATAAAAACAGTATTGTAAAATGAAAATGCATTATTACTTTCAGGTATTGTAACCTTTATATAGTCTGCAAATTTTTGCTTCTCTCCTAGTTTATTCAGTTTTAGTATCTGATAAATTTTATAAACAAACAAAGCAAACGCTAGTACTACGCCAATTACAAACACTACTCTAAGCCAAGGAAAACTGCTCTCTGCTGCAGTCTGCGGTGAATTTGCTGTTAATACAATTTCATCTAAAACAATGGCTGCATATTGCTGTGATACTATAGTTTTAAATACTGGCAACTTTACAAAAGGTAAAAATAACGACACTAAAAACGTGCCTATTAAATACACTCTGTTGCTCTGAAAAAAGGTTTCTTTCTTTAAAAACAAATCATAAATTGCCAAAAACAACAACTGAAATGTTACCACTAAAACTATATACTGTATCATCCTTATTTAAATTTTTATTACTTTAATCTAAAGGTAATTGGTAATGAAAAAGGAACTTTAACTGCCTTACCATTTTCCATTCCTGGAGAAAACTTAGGTAGTCTGCTAATAATACGTGCAGCCTCATTTACCAAAAGTTTATCTGGACCACGCATTTGCAAGTTTTTTACAGAGCCATCCTCTTCTATAATAAACCTAATACTTACCCTACCTTGTATGCCTTTTTCTTGAGCTTCATCTGGGTATCTAAAGTTTTTTCTAATGTGCTTATTTAACAACTCATTAAAATTTTCTCTAGGATTTTCTGCATTTTCATTACCAGGAAAAGCTGGTGGTGTACCTATTGTTGAAAATGCCACTAAATCACCTTCTTCGTCATCAAAAACACTAGAATTATCAGCTTCTTCATCGCTTGAATACTTAATAAGCTTAACATCAGAATTTGTTTGTATTGTACTTGGGTCTGCAGCATAACCTACAATAACAACCTCATCTAATGCCTCTACCTCATCAACACTACTTTTTGCTTCTACTGCATCAATTTTAGCGTCGTTTTCTGTTTCGCACGATGTGTAAAATAACATACCAGAAACTAATGGTACCAATGCTAAATATTTTAGCTTTAAAACTTTACCAGATTTTGATTTTTGTAACATAACTATTCGTTTTTTAATTAATGATGATTTATAAAAATGGTTGATGAATGAGATATTTTTTGTCTCAAAAATTTGAGATAATAATAACTCGTATTGTTCTTTTTTACTCGTTTTTTTAACATTAGAATCGGCTATAAACTCGTGTACTTCTGCTATTCTGTTTTGATAAATATATACTAGTGGATTAAACCAAAGGGCAATGCGCATTACCTCAAAAAATAATAAATCTAAAGTATGTTTTTGCTTCACATGTACTAACTCGTGCTCTAAAATGCCTTCTTCGTTTTCTTTTGTAACCGCATCGCCCATAAAAACAGTATTGTAAAATGAAAATGCATTATTACTTTTAGGAATTGTAACTTTTATATAGTCTGCAAATTTTTGCTTTTCTCCCGCTTGCTTCAATTTTACAATCTTATAAATTTTATAAACAAACAAAGCAAACGCTACTACTACGCCAATTACAAACACTACTCTAAGCCAAGGAAAACTACCCTCTGCTGCTGCCTGTGGTGAATTTGCTGTTAATACAATTTCATCTAAAACAATGGCTGCATATTGCTGTGATACTATAGTTTTAAATACTGGCAACTTTACAAAAGGTAAAAATAACGACACTAAAAACGTGCCTATTAAATACACTCTGTTGCTCTGAAAAAAGGTTTCTTTCTTTAAAAACAAATCATAAATTGCCAAAAACAACAACTGAAATGTGATTACTAAAACTATATACTGTATCATAACTATTCTTTTTTATCGTCTTCTTTAATATCTTTTAAAATAGATTCCAATTCAGATAAACTCATATCATTTTTCTTCATAAAAAACGATACCATACTTTTAAATGAACCTTGAAAATAACCCTCCATTAATTTATTTATAGACTGATTGCTATAATCTGCCTTTTTAACAATTGGAAAATACAGATATCCTCTTCCTAATTTTTCGTGGCCAACAAAGCCTTTATTTTCTAAAATACGTACAATAGTAGATACTGTATTATAGGCTGGTTTTGGTGTTGGCAATTTTTCTATAACATCTGCTACAGTTGTTTTTTCTAACTCCCACAACACTTGCATAATTTCTTCTTCTGCCTTTGTTAATTGCTTCATTCTTTTAATTTTATGTCTATTCTAGAATATTTTGAATATTAATTTAGTACTATTTATCTTATATTCTCATGCTAATATAACTAATATTTTAGTTTAAACTAATTTTTTAGGTATAAAATTTGTAACAAATTGTTGTTATCTTCGTCAAACAAGTAAACTGTTGTATGGATATAGCGCTTTTAATAATTGGTTTTGTTCTAATACTAACTGGTATTATAGGGAGTTTTTTACCAGTACTACCTGGGCCTCCAATTAGCTGGTTGGGCTTATTAGTACTTTATTTAACCAAAGCTATACCTAACGATTGGGTTTTTCTTGGTATAACTTTAGCTGTAGCTCTAATAGTTTTTGCATTAGATTATATTATTCCCGCAATTGGAACTAAAAAATTTGGAGGCACAAAAGCTGGTATGATAGGAACAACTATTGGCCTATTAGTAGCTGTATTTTTTCCTGTACTTGGAGTATTTGGAATTGTAGTTTGGCCTTTTGTTGGTGCTTTAGTAGGTGAGCTTTTAAATAAAGCCGACCAAAAAACAGCTTTAAAAGCTGCTTTTGGTTCCTTTATTGGTTTTTTAACGGGTACTTTTTTAAAATTTATTGTTGCTATAGTTTACCTTGGTTTATTTGTATCTAAAGTATGGGAATACAGTGAAGAGTTGTTTCCGTTTTTTTATAATTAAAACCTACAGCCAAGTTGTTTTATCTTCAACAGCACCTCTAGTTGCTTCAGGAAGTTCATCATCTGTGTAACCCATATAAAAGAAACCCAAACAAGTTTCTCCTTCTTCCATTGCAAAAAATTCGCCCATATGTTTTATTAAGCCAGGAGAACTCCAATAACTACCAATACCTAAATCTGTACACATAAGCCACATATTTTGTACTGCCATTGCCGTTGCCGCAACTTCTTCCCATTCTGGCACAGACTCGTTAGGGTCTCTCTGCATACAAATAGCTATTATTGCTCCTGCCTTTTGCGGATTGTTTATTAGTTTTTCTACCTTAAATTTCTTTGGATTTGGGTCGTTTTCCATATACTTTAAAGACAAAAACATTCCTAGTTTTGCTCTGGTTTCACCCTGTATTACTTTAAAACGCCAAGGTTCAGTTTTTTTGTGAGATGGTGCCCAATTACCTGCCTCCAAAACTTTTTCAATTAATTCTTTAGCTATTGGTTTGCTATTGTATTGCGCAGGAAACACAGATCTCCTCTTCTTTATTATATCAAAAATCATAATTTAACTTTAAGTTTTACAAAGATATAGCTTATGGTAATGTACGTTTTAAAAGTATCTGTTAATTGTTTAGTGTTATTTTTCATCACCCAACAACAACTGCATACAATGTTTTAAAACCGGATTTCTATTGTCTTCTTTCCAAATAACAGATAATACGGCTCGCTGCGGTATTTTTTTTAGTTCTATAAATTTTACACTCATATTAAAACCTTGCTGCAAAGATGTAGGTACAATGGCAACTCCCAAATTGTTTTCTACCAATGTAAAAATAGTTTGCGCGTGTACAGACTTATGAGAAACCTTTGGTGTAAAACCAGCATCTTCACAAATACTCATTACCGTATCATAATATAACGGACTGTAATCTTGTGAAAACAGAATAAAATTTTCTCTTTCAAACTGTTTCATTCCTTTAAAATTAGCTGCTGTAATATTATGGTTTGCTGGGACAACCACAGAAAATGTATCATTAAATACTGGTTTAATACACAAACCTTTTGGCACCCTAACCATACGTACAAAACCAATATCCAAACCGTCTTTTAAAACGGCATTTAACTGTGCGTTATTAGAGAGTTCTTCTAAACTTGTATTAATTTCAGGAAAAGCATCTTTCAATTTTAATAACAAATCCGGAATTACAGTTTGCATAGCAGAGCCTAAAAAACCAATATTAAGCTCACCAAACTTACCCTGACTTACCAACTTTATATGTCGTTTTGTTAACTCTAAATGATTTAAAATAAACTCTATTTCATCTTTTAAGTAAACACCTGCTGCTGTTAAGGTCACCTTTTTTTTATTTCTAATAAAAAGTTGTGTTTCTAAAATTTCTTCCATTTGTTTTATTTGTCTACTTAATCCGGGTTGCGATATAAATAAACGCTCTGCTGCTTTTCTAAAGTGCAACTCCTCTGCAACAGCTAAAAAATAATGAAAATGACGCAATTCTATTTGATAACTCATAGTTATTAATTATTGATAAATATGATATTGGTAATCATCAAACATAATCAATAATTTTATAGTATTAAAATATATGCTATGCGTAACGCACCTAAAACCTTTAATTTTGGAGAAGACCACCTAACCGCAGGTATTGCACTTTCTATTGCTAGAGGCAAAACCAAAGGTTTAATTTCAGATTTTTCTCGTATTAAAATAAGAAACAGTAGTAAAACTGTTGCTAACATTGTAGAAAAAGGAGATCCTGTTTATGGGATAAACACAGGATTTGGACCTTTATGTACTACTAAAATATCTAAAGAAGAAACAAAAATATTACAGTCTAATATTTTAAAAAGTCATAGTGTTGGTGTAGGAGAACCAATAGATAAAGAGATTGCTAAACTTATGCTTATCTTAAAAATGAATAGTCTAGCACAAGGATATTCTGGTATTGCAGAAGCAACTTTAGATCGTATTTTATGGCATATAAATACTGATGCTATTCCTGTTGTGCCAGCTCAAGGTTCTGTAGGTGCCTCTGGTGATTTGGCTCCACTGTCTCATTTGTTTTTACCATTAATTGGTTTGGGTAAGGTTGATTATAAGGGTGAGATTATGGAGACCTCATCTTTGTTTGATAAAACAGAAATGCAAAGCATAAACCTAGGTCCTAAAGAAGGTTTAGCGCTAATTAACGGCACACAATTTATTGCCGCACACGCCGTAAAAGTGGTAGAGAAATTACAAAGTTGCCTTGCGCAAGCAGATATTATTGGTGCAATGATGATTGAAGGGTTACAAGGCTCTATTAAACCTTTTTATAATGAACTGCACGCATTACGCCCATTTAAAGGTAATTTATATGTTGCTAAAAAAGTAAAACGTTTGTTAAAAGGGTCAGAAATTATGGAAGATCACGCAAACTGTGATCGTGTGCAAGATCCTTACTCGTTACGTTGTATACCACAAGTACACGGCGCATCTAGAAATGCGTGGTTGCATTTAAAAGAATTGTTAGAGATTGAGTTAAATTCGGTTACAGATAACCCTATTATTATAGATGAACAACTAACAATTAGTGGTGGTAGTTTTCACGGTCAGCCTTTAGCAATGGCATTAGATTATGCGTGTTTGGCTGCTTCTGAGGTGGGTAACATATCTGACCGAAGAATATATTTAGCCCTAGAAGGTAATAGCCCTGGCGTGCCTAAATTATTAATGGATGAAACCGGAATTAACTCTGGTTATATGATTTTGCAATATACTACTGCTGCCTTAGCTAGTGAAAATAAAGGTCTTTGTTTTCCTTCTAGTGCAGATAGTATACCGACGTCTTTAGGGCAAGAAGACCACGTAAGCATGGGATCTATTGGAGGACGCAAAGCACTACAAGTTATTGGCAATGTAGAGAAAATATTAGCCATAGAAATGCTAACTGCTGCACAAGCTTTTGAATTTAGAAAACCACTTAAATCAGGTTTATTTTTAGAAGAAGTACATAAAAAAATTAGAGAAAAAGTTGCCTTTGCAGATAAAGATCGTGTGTTTGCTACCGATATTGAAGCAGGAATAGATATGATACAAAACCAAACCATTTTAAATGCTATTGAAGAGGTAAAAGAACGAGAAAATTTAGAAATGGAGATTCCATTTGCTAACGAATTTGAAAACTACTAATATGAAACAAAAACTTATTGGCCCTTTTACACAACTATTACCAATGACAGGCATTGCCATTAAAGGTGCTGTTAAAGATGAAGAACTTGTAGTTATAGAAAATGGTGGTATTATAGTTGAAAACAATACTGTAGTTGCTGTTGGTTTATACAAAGATTTGCTAAAACAAATAGACATTAAAAATACCTTACTTGAAGAAGTTATAGGTAATAATGTTTGTATGCCTGGTTTTATAGACTCACACACCCACATTTGTTATGGTGGCTCTAGAGCTAATGATTATGCCATGCGTAATGCAGGCAAAACCTACTTAGAAATTTCCAAAGCTGGTGGTGGCATTTGGGACACAGTAACACAAACCAGAAAAGCTAGTATTTTAGAGCTAGAAGAAGGTATTACTAAAAGAGCAAATAAACATTTAAAAAATGGTGTAACAACTATAGAAGTTAAAAGTGGCTACGGTTTATCGGTTTACGAAGAACTTAAAATGCTACGCGCTATAAAAAATGTAAATAACAAAATTAAAGCCGATTTAATCTCTACTTGCTTGGCTGCGCATATGCACCCTAAAGATTACTCTGGTACAGCAACTGAGTATTTAGAAGAAATAAGCATCTCCCTTTTCCCCCTTTTAAAAGAAGAACGTTTAACAACCAGAATTGATGCTTTTATTGAAGAAGGTGCTTTTACAGCAGAAGTAATTGCACCTTACTTTAAAAAAGCAAAGGAAATGGGGTTTACAATTACAGTACATGCAGATCAGTTTTCTACAGGTGGTAGCAAAGTGGCTGTAGATTTTAATGCTATAAGTGCAGACCATTTAGAAGCAAGCACTGCAGAAGAAATACATATTTTAGCAAAAAGCAATGTTATTGCTACAGCTTTACCTGGAGCAAGTATTGGTTTAGGTTGTGCTTTTACACCAGCCCGTAAATTATTAGATGCTGGCGGTTCAGTAGCTATTGCCAGTGACCATAACCCAGGTTCTGCTCCTATGGGAGATTTACTTACCCAAGCTTCAATCTTAGGAACTTTTCAAAAACTGAGTAATGCAGAGGTGTTGTCTGGCATTACTTTTAGGGCTGCTGCTGCTTTAGACCTTAAGGATAGAGGCACGTTA
Organism: Cellulophaga omnivescoria; assembly: GCF_027915275.1. Classification (NCBI taxonomy): domain Bacteria; kingdom Pseudomonadati; phylum Bacteroidota; class Flavobacteriia; order Flavobacteriales; family Flavobacteriaceae; genus Cellulophaga; species Cellulophaga omnivescoria. The sequence continues at coordinate 964,061 of NZ_CP115819.1, forward strand.
GAAAATGGCTTTATGGCAGATTTTATTGCTTTTCCAACAGCAAACTATAAAGAAATTTTATACCAACAGGGACAATTAAAACCAAGCATGGTTTGGAAAAAAGGATCTAAAATAGCCTAAAAAACAACATATTTAGCTTCATTATAACATATAAAAAATGGATTTTAAATCTCAAATTCTGCAAGGTATACCAGCAAATTTACCTGCTAAAAAAGTATATAAAGCCAACGCTAACCACGCTCCAAAAAGAAAAGATATTCTTTCTTTAGACAAAAAAAAGTTAGCTCTAAAAAATGCATTGCGTTATTTTCCTGTTGCTTGGCACGCAGAATTATCAAAAGAGTTTGCGAGTGAATTACAAAATTATGGACGTATTTATATGTTTCGGTTTAAGCCAGACTATAAAATATACGCAAGACCAATATCAGAATATCCAGCAAAAACACCACAAGCTGCTGCATTACAGTTAATGATTATGAATAACTTAGATCCTGCAGTTGCACAACATCCAGAGGAACTTATTACCTATGGTGGTAATGGTGCTGTTTTTCAAAATTGGGCACAATACTTGCTAACCATGCAGTATTTAGCAACAATGACAGAGGAGCAAACGCTGCATATCTATTCTGGTCATCCAATGGGACTTTTCCCTTCTACCAAAGATGCACCTAGAGTTGTTGTTAGTAATGGTATGATGATCCCTAACTACTCTAAACCAGATGATTGGGAAAAATACAATGCACTTGGTGTAACACAATACGGACAAATGACAGCTGGTTCTTATATGTACATTGGCCCACAAGGTATTGTACACGGAACCACAATTACAGTTATGAATGCCTTTAGAAAGGTACTGCAACCTAATGAAACACCATCTGGAAAAATATTTTTAACTGCTGGTTTGGGCGGTATGAGTGGTGCACAACCAAAGGCTGGTAATATTGCGGGTTGCATTACTATTTGTGCAGAGGTTAATGCCGCCGCTGCCACCAAAAGACACTCGCAAGGTTGGGTAGACGTTTTAATTGACTCTATTGACGATTTAGTTGATAGAACTAAAAAAGCACAAGAGAATAAAGAGGTTGTTTCTATTGCTTACATTGGAAATATTGTAGAAGTTTGGGAACGTTTTTATGATGAAAATATTTTTATTCATTTAGGGTCAGATCAAACATCTTTACACAACCCTTGGGCAGGTGGTTATTACCCTGCAGGTATTTCTTTTGAAGAATCTAATGAGTTAATGAGTACCAATCCTGATGCTTTTAAGCAAAAAGTACAAGAATCTTTAAAAAGACAGGTAGCTGCAATTAATAAGCATACAGCAAATGGTACTTACTTTTTTGATTATGGCAATGCCTTTTTACTTGAAGCATCGCGTGCAGGCGGCGATGTTATGGCAGAAAACAATATAGATTTTAAGTACCCATCTTATGTACAAGATATATTAGGACCTATGTGTTTTGATTATGGTTTTGGTCCTTTCCGCTGGGTATGTTCTTCTGGTAAACCTGAAGATTTACAAAAAACAGATGCTATTGCTTTGCGCGTAATGGAAGAAATTAAGGCTACCGCTCCAGAAGAAATTCAGCAACAAATGCAAGACAATATTACTTGGATTAGAGAAGCAGAGCAAAACAAACTGGTTGTAGGCTCACAAGCACGTATTTTATATGCAGACGCAGAAGGTAGAGCTAAAATTGCAGAAGCGTTTAACCAAGCCATTAAAACAGGAGAACTTTCTGCTCCGGTTGTACTTGGTAGAGACCACCATGATGTTAGTGGCACAGATTCTCCGTTTAGAGAAACTAGTAATATATATGATGGTAGTAAATTTACCGCAGATATGGCTATACATAATGTAATTGGCGATAGTTTTAGAGGCGCAACTTGGGTATCTATACACAATGGTGGGGGCGTAGGTTGGGGAGAAGTCATAAATGGCGGTTTTGGTATGGTACTAGATGGTTCTGTAGAAGCCTCTAAAAAGTTAAAAAATATGCTTTTTTACGATGTAAATAACGGTATATCTAGACGAAGCTGGGCACGTAATAAAGAGGCTATTTTTGCTATAGAAAGAGAAATGAAAAGAACCCCAGAACTAAAAGTTACTGTTCCTAAACTTGTTAACGAGCAATTATTAGATAATTTATTTGCTTAGGCGTAGAATTACAATTAATTTTAAAACATTAAAAATAACAACAACCCTTACTAATTGTTATAAAAATAATTAATAGAGCAATAGATAATAGGTATAGTACGTTGTTAAGGAAATAGGAATTTATTTGACTAACTTTGTATAATATTAAAAAATAAAATTATGGCATTAGAAATAACAGACGCAACTTTTGATGAAGTTGTTTTAAAAAGTGACAAACCAGTTGTTGTAGATTTTTGGGCGGCTTGGTGTGGTCCATGTAGAATGGTTGGTCCTATTATTGACGAAGTTAGTTCTGAGTACGAAGGAAAAGCTGTTGTTGGTAAAGTAGACGTTGATGCAAACCAGGAATTTGCTGCTAAATACGGTGTACGTAACATACCAACGGTATTAGTTTTTAAAGATGGTGAAATGGTTAGCAGACAAGTTGGTGTTTCTCCAAAACAAGTATATACAGATGCTATAGACGCATTATTATAGTCTACAGCTTACAATTATAAAAAAGGGTTTGGCGTTTGTCAAACCCTTTTTTATTTTTACTACTTACCTCTATTATTTATGAAAAAAAATACACTCCTTGCTTTACTAGTTTTAACCTTAATTGGTTGTTCTCAAAAAAAAGAAATTAAACCTTTACTAGTTGAAAAAGGAATTTCTTTGAATCTTGCGAATTACAGAAAAAAACAAATTAAGGATTTACAGTATAATCTAAATTTTTCAATACCTAAAAACATAGAAGATCCCATACCAACCACTTTAACTCTTACTGTAAATATTACCGACTTACAATACAATCTTATTTTAGATTTTAACGAAAATAAAGACCATTTAAAAACACTTAGCGTAAATGGTAAAAGCACACCTATTAACCACTCCAACGAGCATTTAATTATAGATAAAAATGCATTAATATTAGGAGAAAATAAAATTGAAATTTCCTTTAATGCAGGCGAGTTATCACTAAACAGAAATAAAGAGTTTTTATACACATTACTGGTGCCAGACAGAGCTAGCACCTTATTTCCTTGCTTAGACCAACCTAATTTAAAAGCAACTTACGACTTAACCATTACTGCTCCTAAAGATTGGAAAGTACTTTGTGGTGGCACTGAAAAAGAACAAATAGAAAAAGAAGAGTACACTACCCATATTTTTAATACAACAGATAAAATGAGTACCTACTTGTTTTCATTTGTTGCTGGTAAATTTTCTGAAGAAGTAAAAAACCCTGGTGCTTTTGATATGCGCTTTTTATACAGAGAAAATAATAAAGAAAAAATTGCAGAGAGTACGAATGAAGTTTTTAACATTCACCAACAGTCTTTAGATTTTTTAGTAGATTATACCAACTATGATTTTCCTTTTCAGAAAATGGACTTTGCTAGTATTCCGCCTTTTCAATATGGAGGTATGGAACACGTAGGTGCAATACAGTACAGAGAATCCTCTTTGTTTTTAGATAAGAATGCTACGCAAAACCAAAAATTATCTCGTGCTAAGTTAATAGCTCATGAAACATCTCATATGTGGTTTGGAGATTTGGTTACTATGCAATGGTTTGATGATGTTTGGCTAAAAGAAGTGTTTGCCAATTTTATGGCAGATAAAATAATGAATCCGCTTTTTCCAGATATAGATCATCAATTAAAATTTATGATGACCCACTACCCTAGTGCATATTCTGAAGATCGTACTAAAGGCACCAATCCTATTAAACAACATTTAGGCAATTTAAAAAATGCAGGCTCTTTATACGGTCGTATTATTTATAACAAAGCACCAATAATGATGCAGCAATTAGAAGCCGTATTAGGAAAAGATGCTTTTAAAGAGGGAATGCAAGAGTATATAAAAACGTATGCAAATGACAATGCAGATTGGAACGATTTAGTGTCTATTTTAGATAAAAAATCTGATGTAGATATTAAACAATGGTCTAATGTATGGGTAAACCAACCTGGAAGACCAGTTTTTAGAGATAATATTACCTATAAGGATAACAAAATAACCAGTTTTACAATTACGCAAAAAGCAGAAGATGGTACAGATAAAATATGGCCACAATCTTTTGCTATACAACTTGTATATAAAGACAGTATAAAAACTATAAATGCAGCAATAAATGGCAAAAACCTTCAATTAAAAGAAACTATAGGACTTGCAAAGCCCGAGCAAATTATATACAACGCTAATGGTTTTGGATATGGCGTTTTTCCGGTTAATGTTGCTCATATTTCTAAAATAAAAGAAATTAACGATGCAACCGCTCGTGGTTACAGCTATATAAATTTATATGAAGTGTTTTTAAATAATCAGGTACCAGCTTTAGATGCTTTTAATGTGTTTTTAGACGGAGTAGCATCAGAAAAAAATGAGCTTGTTTTAAATTATATTACAGGAAGAACCAGAGATATTTACTGGAAATTTTTATCAGTAAAACAAAAAGAAAAAATTCAGACTACAACAGAAAATAAGTTGTTTTCATTATTAAACAGCTCTAAACCAAAGGCATTTAAAAAAACTATTTTTAATCTTTATAAATCCATTGCAACATCAAACAAAGCAACAGCTAATTTATATGCTATTTGGACAAAAGAGATGAGCGTACCTCAATTATTTTTAAACGAAGATGATTACACAAGTATTGCTAGCGAATTAGCGATAAAAAAACACCCAAAGACTACAGAAATTTTAAAAGAACAAGAAAAGCGTATTAGCAACCCAGATAAACTTGCAAAATTTATATGGCTACAACCATCTATAAGTAACAATGTAGAGCAAAGAGATGCTTTTATGGTTTCTTTATTTGATGCCAAAAACAGAGAAAAAGAATCTTGGGTTACAACAGCACTAAGTTACATTCACCATCCGCTACGCCAAAATGAAAGTAAAAAGCATTTGACAAAATGTTTACAAAAGTTAGAAGAGGTGCAACTTACAGGAGATATTTTTTTTCCAAAAAACTGGTTGGCAAGTTGTATTGGTAAATACAGCTCTAAAGATGCTTACCAAATACGTGAAGATTTTTTAAGCAAAAATCCTAACTTTAACCCTATTCTACTAAAAAAACTATTGCAAACTACAGATAATTTAGAAAGAGCGCAAACTATAAAAAAGTAGGTTTATGAACATTAAGGACAATTTAAATGCGCAACCATTATTAAACTTAGAGCTTTTAGCCAAGCAGGTAGTAGAAGGTTTTATTAGCGGAATTCATAAAAGTCCGTTTCACGGGTTTTCTGCAGAATTTGCAGAGCATAAAATTTACAACAAAGGAGAAAGCACAAAACATATAGATTGGAAACTTTTTGCAAAAACAGATAAGCTATATACTAAAAGATATGAGGAAGAAACTAATTTAAGGTGTCATATGATCTTAGACAATTCGGCCTCTATGTATTATCCTAAAGTAAAAAAACTAGATGTAAGCAACCTTAACAAAATAGGTTTTGGGGTTTTAGCTATTGCAGGTTTAATGAATATTTTAAAAAAACAGAGAGACGCTGTTGGTTTAAGTATTTATTCTGATGCTTATAATTTTTATTCCTCTGAAAAAAGTAGCGAACGACACCACCAAATGCTTTTAGCAAAGTTGAGTGAAGTAGTAACTGATAAAAATCCGGCTCAAAAAACAAAAACATATACTTATTTACACCAAATAGCAGAAAAAATGCACAGGCGTAGTCTGGTGTTTTTGTTTACTGATATGTTTCAGACCGAAGAAGAGGACATAAAATTGTTTGAGGCATTACAACATTTAAAATATAATAAACACGAAGTTGTACTTTTTCATCTCCTTGATAAAGAAAAAGAACATTTTTTTAATTTTGATGATGCACCTAAGCGTTTTGTAGATGTAGAGACCAATCAGCACATAGATTTGTATGCAGAAAATGTAAAAGAAGCATACCAAAAAGAGCTAACTTCTTATCTGTCAGACATCAAATTAAAATGCGCACAATACAAGATAAAATACGTGGCTGTAGATATTGCCCAAAATTTTGCCTCAGTTTTTAACACGTATATGGTAGAGCGACAAAAATTTTAAAAAAAAATTTAAAAATTCTTTCAAAAAGTTTTGTGGAACCAAATAACCTCTGTATATTTGCAACCGCTAAACGCCACGGTCTGGTAGTTCAGTTGGTTAGAATACCTGCCTGTCACGCAGGGGGTCGCGGGTTCGAGTCCCGTCCAGACCGCAAAAACCTTCAACATTTGTTGAAGGTTTTTTTGGTTTTATACCTTTTTGAAAGTGAAAATTGAACTAAAAAATGAAACCATCAGATTTTTATATCTTCTAATTGTATAAAAATCTGAATCGTAAAACACCTTTTCAAAATCAACTTTGTTTTAATCATTTATATTTGTGACTTCATCAGTTTAAAGAAAAAGTATATTTTTAAACTTTAAAAAAAGATAGACATATATGGCATCAGGTTTTTTTGCATTATTAGATGATATAGCAGCGCTTATGGATGACGTTGCTGTAATGAGTAAAGTTGCAGCTAAAAAGACAGCAGGTATACTTGGAGACGATTTAGCGGTAAATGCAGAAAAGGCTTCAGGGTTTATATCAGACAGAGAATTACCTGTACTATGGGCAATTACAAAAGGATCTTTTTTAAACAAACTTATTATACTGCCCTTTGCATTTTTATTAAGTGCTTTTATACCCGTTGCAGTAACTATTATACTTGTTTTAGGAGGATTGTATTTGGCCTATGAGGGCGCAGAAAAAATTTACGAGTTTTTAGCAGGTCATAAACACGAGAGTAATGAGCTTTTAGATGAAGACATTACTATTGAAGAGTTACAAAAACTTGAAAAAGGACGCATAAAATCGGCAATATTTACAGATTTTATACTTTCTGTAGAAATTGTAATTATTGCTTTAGGCACAGTTACAGACCAACCAATAACAACACAAATAATGGTGGTAACAGTAATTGCCATTATTGCCACTGTTGGTGTTTATGGTATTGTTGCCTTAATTGTTAGAATGGATGAATTTGGCCTAAAACTAATTAACCTTAATGAACAAGACAATAGTTTTTCTGATAAGGCAGGCAGACTGCTAGTAAACGCTTTACCTTGGGTTATTAAATTTTTAGCTGTTGTTGGTACACTTGCACTACTTTCTGTTGCTGGTGGTGTATTTGCACACAACATAGAGTTTTTACATCACCTAATTGAAGATATTCCACTACCTGCTATGTTAAAAGAATTTCTCTTAGGTCTGGTAATTGGGCTATTAACATTACCAATTATAGGTTTATTTAAAAAGATTTTTGGAAAAAAGAAAAAAGAGCACTAGACCACAGACTCTTTACCGCATAAAAAAAACCTTCAGTAGTTAACTGAAGGTTTTTGTTTTTTTAAGCTTGTAGCTATTTAATGTAGTAAATATATTTTTAATAATACTGCCGACTCACTAAATTTATTAGATATTCCGTGCGCCACTGTTCCATCAAAAAACAGTAAATCTCCTTGATCTAATGTGATCTCATTGCCTTTTAACGTATATGTTGGCGAACCACTTAATACATAAACAAGCTCATTTGCATTAGTAGAAATAGGTTTTCTTACCGCGTGTGGCTGTACTGTAATTAAATACACACGTATACTTTCTCCTTTAGAGGTATTAGATAATAAATGCGTGTACTCTAGTTGTTCAGAATCCTCTCTGTCTTCTTTAACGCCAGTACCCTTTTTTATAAGGATATAGTCGCCATCTATACTCGACGAAAGTTCTAACTCAGACAACTCAATTTGTAAAGTTTGCATAATTTTAAGCAAAACAGGTAAAGATGGAGTTGTCCTAAGGTTCTCTATCTTTGAAATTAATCCTGCACTTACGCCCGTTCTCTTGGCAACTTGCTGCAAGGTCAAGTTTCTTTTTTGGCGAGCCAGCTTTAGCTGTCTGCCAATGTTAATCAAAATGTCATCCATAAATAATTGGTTAGTGTAATAGTATGACTATCTACAGTTTATGTACCTCAAAAATAAGGATTATTTATTTATAGTATAAATATTACAGCTAGGGTTTTATTTAACAAAATAAAAACAGTCTACAAACTAACCTTCTCTAAAATACCGTCTTTTAAACTTAAAATACTAGTTGCTAGTTTTTTAGCTTCATACTCTGAGTGAGATATATGTATAATTGCCACTTGTAACTTTTGACTTAAATTTTTAAGCAATGTAATAATTTCGGCCTTTGTTACTTGGTCTAACGCGCTTAATGGCTCGTCTAAACACAATATTTCCGGATAAAAGCTCAAGGCCCTACCAAGGGCTACACGTTGTTTTTCTCCACCACTTAGGTTATGTGTGGTTCTTTTTAATAAATGCTCTATACCTAACAACGCAGCTAATTCTTGTACTCGTTGGTTAATTTTACCCTTGGGCCAATTGCGTATTTTTAAAGCAAATTCAATATTTTCTGCCACAGTCATAGTGGTAAATAAAGCTCCGTCTTGTGGCACATAACCAATTTGCCTTTGCCCAGGAGCAGTATTTGTAATATTAGCTGAGTTTAGTAATACTTGTCCGTTTTTAACTTTTCTTAATCCACAAATTGCTTCAATAAGCGTTGTTTTTCCACTACCTGTTTTACCCATTAGTACCAAATACTCACCTTTATCAACCTTAAAGCTAATATTACACAAGCTAAAAGGACCTTGCTCTATTTCTAAATCTACACAATGCAACATAGGCTAAAAGGTTTGTTTTTTAGTTCCGTACAGTCTAACCACTAGCAATACCAAAAAGCCAGATGCAATCATTATTAAAGACACCGCCACTGCAGCCTCTATATTACCAACAGACATTTCTAAAAACACTGTAGTTGGCAATACTTCAGTTCGCATTCTAGTAGCACCTGCAAAAATTAATATAGGTCCAAACTCTCCTAAAGCTCTAGACCAAGCCAAGGATGCCGCAGTTAAAATTCCGCTTTTAGCTTGTGGTAGTAAAATATAAAAAAAAGACTGTCTCTGGTTACAGCCCAAAGTTAATGCAACCTGTTCTTGTCTATTATTAATTTGCGAAAACGTAACATACATTGTACGTACAGCAAAGGCACAAGCAACCATAAATTGTGCTATTACAACACTGTACACAGTATAGGTTATTCTTAAATGACTCTCTATAAACTGCCCAAATGTTGTCTGAAAAAGTAATAGCAAACTTAAACCAACTACTAGTGGTGGTAACACTATAGGTATATCTAAAATAGCATCTATAATTTTTTTAAATTTAAAATTATAACGCGCCATAAAATAGCCAATTGGTATAGCCACTATAACGCTTAACAACATTGTAATTGTGCTGCTTAGCAAGCTTAATTTTATAGCATACTGTATTTCTTTACTAGCTAAAGCCTTAAAAATATGATTGGGTGTTGTGTAAAAAAAATCTGCCAACACCATTGCTAATATTAAAACTATATATGTAGATGCTACAATACCCATTACCAAATAAAATGGTATGTTAGACCTAACCTTATGCTGTTTTATATGTTGCTCTTCCTTTTTGATAACTACGTGTATATTAGTACATTTTATACCCTAACTTTTTAAATACATTAATACTGTTAGAATCACTTAACAAAAAATTTGTAAATTTTAATGCTTCATTGGGTTGTTTAGACCATTTTAAAACAGCTATAGACGTATAATCTTTATATGTATTAAAGTCATCTACCTTTACAATATCTATTTCTTTATATTGATTGGCGGTTACATTCCAAATAACACCAGCATCTATTGTATTTAGTTTAATAGCGTTAGCAACATCAGACACTGTTGGCATTTGTACATAAATACATTTTTTAACAGCCTCCCAGTTACCGGATTCCTGCAACAGTTTTTTAGTTACCGCGCCTACTGAAGCTGCTTCTGGGTTAGCAACACCAAACCTAATACCTGTTTTACAAACATCACTAACAGCTTTAATTTTTTTTGGATTATTAGACCTAACCGCTAAAACAGGAGCTATAGCTACAATTGGTTTGCTTTGCTCTACTAAATTATATGTTATAGCCTGTTTCATATAACTTGCATCTGCAGACAAGTACAAATCTCCTTGCTTGGCAATCCTAATATTTGCTAATAATGTACCAGAACCTCCATATTGCAAATCTAATTGCACACCTGTTTTGTGGTAATAAACCTCTGCTATTTCTTCTAAAGCAGGTTTAACTACAGCTGCACAATACACTAAAAGCGTTTTAGGTTCTTGTTTACTTTTACACCCTATCAATAAAAATAGTAAGACTATAAAACCAATTATTTTACCCGTACCGCTATACTTCATGAATTATAATTAAACTACTAAATTAAAAGTTTTACTCCAAAACAATAGTATTTCCTGTTCTAATCTCTTTTTTATTTAATTTGAAGATTAAAAACTAAAATAACAGTTTATTTTTGAGGTATAAATTTGCAGTATGAACAACTTTAAAAAACCTGAAAGCTCTTTATGGAAAGGCAGAAGCTCACAAGAAAAATTGTATTTGCACGAGAAGGTAATTTGTACAGACAAATTACAAAAAGGGCACTTAAAAACTTTTGCTATTTTAAGTTATGCTTGTGACGAAGGTGTAAAACGTAACCAAGGGAGAGTTGGCGCTGTTACTGGTCCAGAGGCTATTATAAGGCAATTGGCTAAAATGCCAAATCATTTAAAAAAAGAAACTCAGCTTTTAGATGTTGGTACTGTTTTTTGTGTTGATAATGATATGGAACTAGCCCAACAAACTTTAGCTAATAAGGTTACTACTTTACTAGAAAACAATACTTTTCCTATTATTTTAGGTGGTGGTCACGATATTGCTTACGGACATTATAATGGCATTTTAAATGCGGTTGAAAAGCACAAAACTATTGGTATTATTAATTTTGATGCTCATTTTGATTTAAGAGCTAATACAAATGGAAATAATTCTGGTACTCCATTTTATCAAATAGCTAAAGATTGCAAAGCAAACCACACTACATTTAATTATTTGTGTTTAGGAATTAGAGATGATGCCAATGACGCTTCTCTTTTTAAAACAGCAAAAGAACTTGGTGTAACGGTTATTAAAAATGAAGAATTTAACCTGCATCAATCCAAAAAAATACAAAAACAAATTTCTAGGTTTATAAATAGTGTAGATGTTGTGTACACAACCATAGATTTAGATGGTTTTTCATCTGCCTACGCAGCTGGAGTTAGTGCAGCTTCACCAATGGGTTTTTCTCCTGATATTGCACTACAATGTTTAAAAACTATTATAAAATCGGGTAAACTCATTAGTTTAGATATTGCAGAAATGAACCCTACATATGATATTGACAACCAAACAGCCAAATTAGCTGCTTCATTGGTGCACTACTTTATACATACCGCATAAAAAAAGGAGGCTAATTGGCCTCCTTTTATTTTATAATCTGTTTTTAATTATTCCATCCAAGATTGGTAATAAGTACCATTATCTATATCTAATGCCAATTGCGTTAGTTGTAACGGCTTAAAAGTATCTATCATTACAGCTAATTCTTCAGTTTTAGATTTACCTATACTAGCCTCATAAGTACCTGGGTGCGGACCGTGAGGTATGCCAGCAGGATGTAAAGAAATATATCCTTTATCTATACTTTTTCTACTCATAAAATCACCATCTACGTAATATAAAACCTCATCAGAATCTATATTAGAATGGTTGTATGGAGCAGGAATAGACTCCGGGTGATAATCGTACAATCTAGGCACAAAAGAACACACTACAAAAGCACTAGTTTCAAAAGTTTGGTGCACTGGTGGCGGTTGGTGCACACGGCCAGTAATTGGCTCAAAATTATGTATAGAAAATGCATAAGGAAAATTGTATCCATCCCAACCAACTACATCAAACGGATGAGACGCGTAGGTTAAGTGGTGCAATTGTCCTTGTTTTTTTACTTTAATTAAAAAATCTCCCTTTTCATCATATGTTTGTAAATTTTGCGGCAATTTAAAATCGCGCTCACAAAAAGGAGAATGTTCTAAATGCTGACCAAACCAGTTTCTGTATCTTTTAGGCGTATAAATTGGATGATAAGACTCTGTTACCAATAAACGGTTGTCTTCTGTATCAAACTCTATTTGGTAAATCATTCCTCTTGGAATAACAATATAATCCCCATATTCAAAAGGAATTTCACCCAACATAGTTTTTAATGTCCCCGTTCCCTCATGAATAAATAACAACTCATCTGCATCTGCATTTTTATAAAAATACGTTGTCAGTGATTTTTTTGGAGCAGCTAAACCAACGTGTACATCATTATTAAATAATACAGTTTTTCTACTGTCTAAATAATCGTCCTCTGGTCTAACATCAAAACCTTTTAGTAACCTAGATTTAATATTATGGGCTACAGCTGCTTTTGGAGAAACATCTATTGTTTTACCAACTTCTTTTACCATTGTTGGCCTGTGCATATGGTACATTAAGGACGACATTCCATCAAAACCTATAGTTCCAAACAGTTGCTCGTAATGCAAAGTTCCATCATCTTTTTTAAAAATGGTGTGTCTTTTAGGTGGTATTTTACCTAGTTTATGGTATAACGGCATATTACTATTGTTCTTTTAAATAGACAATAAATGTACAATATTTTGAACTTTATCTAAAAAATAAGCTAAAAATTATATTATTAATAATTTATAAAGTTTTAGACATAAAAAAAGCCTTCCAATAGGAAAGCCTTTCATTGGTTGATACCATCTAAAATGGTGTTCAACATTGTCTCAAAAATTAATTGAGACACAACACAACAGGGCAAAGATAGTAAAGCTTTTTAATATTTTAGGTTTTATGTCATAAATAGCATATTTTACTATAAGTTGTAACCCTATTTTTCAGTCAAAAAATATAAAAAACGCATAGTATTTAACAAAAATACTACCAAGGACCACACTACAAAACCTTATTTTTGCTACAAAACTTAAAAAATGACACTCCTTTTAATGGCTGCAGGCAATGGTAGCAGATATGGTAAACTAAAACAATTTGATGCCCTAGGACCAAAAGCTGAATTTTTAATGGAATTTAGCATTTTTGACGCTATTAAGTATGGCTTTACCCATATAGTTGCTGTCACTAAAAAAGATAAAGTAAATTTTTTACAAGAGTACCTGGTTAAACGGCTACCAACCGGAATAAAACTAGATGTTTTAGCTCAGGAAATTTCTGATGTTCCAAAAGGTACAAGTTACACAACAGAACGCATAAAACCTTGGGGAACTGCACACGCTGTTTGGACCGCCAGAAATGTAATTAATGGAGCGTTTGCTGTATTAAATGCCGATGATTTTTATGGCAGCTTAGCTTTTAAAAATGCAGCCAAAATTATGCAAGCTAGTACCAAATATAAATTTGGGCTTATATCTTACACACTAAAAGATACCTTATCTACAAATGGATCTGTATCTAGAGGTGTATGTAATATTAAAAATGGTGTTTTAACCAATGTTGCAGAACACCTAAAATTAGAAAAGCAAGGCAAAAAAATAGTAGACACCAACACAGGAATTGAGTTTACAGGAAACGAAGAAGTCAGTATGAATTTTTGGGTTTGTGATGCTTCAATATTTACTACAATAGAAGAGGATTTTAAACTGTTTTTACAGGACGAGGAAAAAATTAAATCTAGCGAGGTTTTTTTACCCTCTGTTTTACAAAAAATGATTAATAAACAAAACGTAGAGATTACTGTACTAAATTCTGAAAGCAACTGGTTTGGTATTACCTATGCAGAAGATAGAGATATTGCAGTATTTAAACTAGCAGAAATGACAAACACAGGAGAATATCCTCTTAATTTATGGAACTTATAAAAAATACTATGCCTACAGAACCTGCTAAAATATTAAGTCACTTTAATGTTCCCAAAAATAGTTACACTTTTAAAGCAATTACTAACGGATTAATTAATGACACTTACTTGGTTATAGTAACCAACAAACCTGCGTATGTTTTGCAACGTATTAACAATAATGTATTTAAAAATATAGCTGGTGTTATGCAAAATATAGAACAAACACTACCGTTACTAAATAGTGATTTGTATAGTAGCATACACGTAATAAAAACTAAAAAAAATACTAGCTACCACAAAGAACAAGGATTTTGGAGAGTGCTTTCATATATTAATAATAGCACTACTTATAATACCAGTACTGATAAAAATATTGCTTTTGAAGCAGGGAAAATCATTAGCGAATTTCACGCTCTTTTAAGCCCTATAAACGCAACAACATACCAAGATACCATACCAGATTTTCATAATTTAATATACAGAAATAATCAGTTTTTTGATGCGCTAGAAAAAGCTAAAAAAGAACGTACAACTGCCGCAAAAGATGCTATAGAATTTGCTGAAGAGTTGTTACCAGATTTGCTAGATTTTTGCTTTACAGAATTACCAATTAGAGTTTGCCATAATGACACAAAACTTAACAACATTTTATTTTCTAAAAACACCAACAAAGCACTTTGTTTAATAGACTTAGACACTTTAATGAAAGGTTATTTTTATTACGATTTTGGAGATGCAGTACGTACTATTGCCAATACAGCTCCCGAGGATGAAAAAGACCTATCTAAAATTACATTTAACAAAGAACTTTTTAGCTCTTTTGTAGATGGGTTAAGTACCAATAAAAATCTATTAAGTAAAGATGAAATTGCATCTTTACCCCTTGGCGCAGTATTTATGCCTTTTATACACGGCTTACGTACACTTACAGATTATTTACAGAATGATGCTTACTACAAGGTTGCTTATCCTAATCAGAATTTAGATAGGTGTGTTAGTCTTTTTAACTTCTCTAAAAAAGCATTAGACAATGTAGATTATATGAATGCTATTCTAAAGAAAAAATTTAGCTAATAAAAGCAAATCTTTTTATTTTAAAAATTCAATGCGTTTCTTTGCTTAAACGCAAAATTATTTATGAGCTTTAACATTGTACTTTTTGAACCAGAAATACCAAACAATACAGGCAATATTGGAAGATTAAGTTTAGCCTCGGGTTCTACATTGCACTTGGTTAAGCCTTTTGGTTTTGAGTTAAATGATAAAAGGGTTAAACGTGCTGGTTTAGATTACTGGCAGCATTTAGATTTAAAAATTTACGATAGCATAGCTCATTTTTTTGAAATTCATTCTGATAAAAAATTCGCGTTTTTATCTGCTAAAGCAAAAAAAAACTATTATGAAATTGATTATGAAGACAATATGTTTTTTGTGTTTGGCAAAGAGTCTGTTGGCCTGCCTAAATCTGTAGTAGAAAACCACAAAAATAGCCTTTACAAAATCCCCCTTTTTAGCGAACACATAAGAAGCCTAAACTTAGCAAATGCTGTTAGCATTGTTATCTACGATGCAATAAAATCTAAAAACCTGTAGTTTTTATAACAAAAACAGTCAAAATATAAACTTTAATTACTTTTTATAAGTACTTTTAAAGCTGTCCATAATAAATAACCTTAACCAATAATACCTTATAAATTAAGAATGAAATCATTTACAGCACAAGAAATTAGCACACTTTTAGGTGGAGAATTAGTAGGTAACACTACACACAAAATAGAAGGCGCAGAACAAATAGAAAAAGCCACAGAAAAGCAAATTACATTTATAGGCAGTGTAAAATATGTACGCCTATGGAAAAACTCTAATGCCAGTGTAGCTATTGTAAATGATAATTTAAAAATTGAACCAAGAGAAAACACAGCTCTTATAAAAGTAAAAAATGCAGATATTTCTTTAGCTAAACTTTTAGAAGCTTTTGATCCTGGAAAACCTGTTTTTGACGTAGACATACACCCAACCGCTGTTGTAGATAGCACAGCAACAGTTGGGGCAGGAACAAAAATTGGTGCTGGCTGCTATGTAGGTAAAAATGTTGTTTTAGGAGAAGGCGTTGTTTTATACCCAAATGTTACTATTTTAGATGATTCTACCGTAGGCAACCAAACGGTAATGTGGTCTGGAACTGTTGTTAGAGAACGTAGCGAAATTGGAGCTCGTTGCACTTTTCATATTAATGTTAGTATTGGTGCAGATGGGTTTGGGTACAGACCTAGTGATGATGGTAGAGGTTTGGTTAAAATACCACAAATTGGTAATGTTGTTATTGGTAACGATGTTGAAATTGGAGCCAACTCTTGTGTAGACCGTGGTAAATTTAGTTCTACAATTGTGGGTGATGGTTGTAAAATAGATAATTTAGTACAAATTGCTCACAATTGTGTTATGGGAAGGTCTTGTATTATGGCAGGCCATAGTGGTTTAGCTGGCTCAGTAACATTAGGAGACGGCGTTATTATAGGTGGTAGTGCATCTATAAAAGACCATACTACTATTGGTGATGGTGCTATTGTTGGCGCAGGATCTGGTGTTATGGGTAATATTGCCCCAGGAAAAACTGTTTTAGGCTATCCTGCTCAAGATTCTAGAGATATGCTAAAACAATGGGTGGTCATGAAAAAACTTAGTAGAAATTAGAAGTAATGATAAACTATAACGGTAAAATATTTAGACCGACTAATAGTTCTAAAAATTCTGAAACATCTAATGACACCGTTTTTACATATAAACAAAACGGCGCTATTTTAACTGCTCACTATGCAGGTGGTAACATAAAAAAAGGGCACTTAATTGGCTTGGTTGATGCTAATGGTGTTATAGAAATGAGATACCACCAAGTAAATACCAACAACCAGTTAATGACCGGAAAATGTACGTCTAAACCAGAAATTTTGCCAAATGGAAAAATTAGATTGCATGAAAAATGGCAATGGACCTCTGGAGACAAATCTACAGGAAACTCTATTCTAGATGAAGAATAGTGTTTTTTTTGTATAAAATTCATCTAAAATAACACCTATGTATTAATTTTGCAGCGCAAAACCAATACCATTGTTTTTGCGCATGCAAAGTACAGTATCAATTGTTAGATATAATTTTAGAAAGAATGAACAGAATTGAGCACATAGAAAATGAAATTTCTGAATTAAGACAAGCGCTTCAAAATCACAAGCTTTATGCAAGTTTAAAAGACGTAAACGACATTAAAGTTTTTATGGAAAACCACGTTTATGCGGTTTGGGACTTTATGTCGCTCTTAAAAGCGCTTCAAAAACATTTAACCTGCACAGATACTCCTTGGGTGCCTGCAAGCAATCCAACATTGGCACGGTTTATTAACGAAATTGTACACGGCGAAGAAAGTGACATTAATGAACTTGGCGAGCCTAAAAGTCATTTTACAATGTACTTAGATGCAATGCATCAAATAGGAGCAAACACAAATTCTATTGAAAATTTTATCAATCTTATACTTCAAAAAGAAACTGTTTCTTCGGCGTTAGAAAAAGCAAAATTAGATAAAAATGTAGCCAATTTTGTTAAGTATACTTTTAAAATAATTGAAACAAATAAACCACATTTAATAGCTTCGGCATTTACGTTTGGAAGAGAAGATCTTATACCAGATATGTTTGTAGAAATTCTTAAAAATGCCGATGCAGAAAACAAGCACTATAATAAACTTACATATTACTTAGAAAGACACATTGAGTTAGATGGTGATGAGCATGGACCACTATCTTTACAAATGATTTCTGAGTTATGTGGTAATGATGACACCAAGTGGCAAGAAACCTTAATGGTAGCCAAAGAAGCACTACAACAGCGCATTAATTTATGGGATGCTATTAGCAACCTAATTAATAAAAATGCTCTAGCAGTAGTATAACTACTAAGATAATTTTCTTTTTAAAACTCTTTTTTTAGCAAATATACTTTTTTGGTAAAAGGTAATGCGTATACCAAATAGCAATACCAAACCACCCACTACCATTTGCGTAGAAATAGCCTCATCTAAAAACAACCAAGCTAAAAAAGAAGCCAATATAGCCTGTCCTAGTAAACTAACCGACACTCTGGTTGCGCGCATATGCTTAGTTGCATAGCTAATTAGCAACCAAGCTAAAAGCTGACACACTAAACCTTGTATGATTAACACCAACCAACCAGCGTTAGAAAAACCTGTAAAAGGTTCATTTATTATATAACTTAAAACGCCTAAAAAAAACGTAGACGCAACCAAGCTTGTGGTCATAAAGGTAAGTACATTTATTTTGTTTAAAATATCTTTACTAAGCAACATATATACAGCGTACAACATACCAGATAGTATTGCAAAACAAAAGGCCAAATTAAAATCTAACGCAACAAATGTTTTAAAACCAACCAACATTACCATACCTATAATTGCAATTACGGTACCAAACCAAAAATTATTAGTAGGCTTATCTTTTAAAAAGAAAAAAGCCCCTACACCAACCCAAACCGGAGATAAATTGGTTAAAAGTGTAGCTTGTGTAGCTGTAGACTCTTGTATAGCTATATTCCAAACAGCAACATCTAAACCAAAAATAACGCCGCATAACATTGCTAAGTAAAATGGTTTTTTAGCTGTAATCTTAAACTGCTTGGTTAATAAAACATATGGTACAATACACACTGTAGCAACTGCCATTCTATAAAAGGCAGAAATAACACCTGGTGTTAAGTTTAACTTAACCAAAATAGGAAATATAGAGATGCATAAAACACCTAAAGCTAGAGCAACTTTTGCCTTTTTCATACGCCATAAATTAGCTGGCTAATTTAAAATAAAAAGAACTTTAAAAAATATTTTATTTAAGAATAATAGTCTTAGTGTTTAGTTTTTATAACGAATTGCAGTTTATCTAAAAAAAGCTCTTAACTGTTAATTTAACAACAAAAAATTATGACGTGGCAAGGTATTTGTTATCTTTATATTTAAATTTTAAAGTAGTTTAATGCGATTTTCTTTACTCACATTATTAGTCATTCTATTTTTTGCCGCACCACTTGTGGCACAAGAAACGACTGTGATACCTTTAAAAATTGAAGCAAAAAAAGAAGTAAAAACAGCTCCGCCTGTTACTATCATAATTCCAGAGCCTAAAAAGCAAACCAACAATACTAATTTTTTAGATTCTGTAATGAAACCTAGAATAGATATGTCTCCTGATAACAGACTTGTTAAACCAGGGCGTGATGTTAAATTAAATCCGCGTTTAGGTTTTGAAGAAAAAAAAGATTCTAAATCTTTTCACGGAGACCAGTATTTAGGTGATGTAAAAACTACTGGGAAATTTGTTGGTATTGTTTGTAGAGATCACGAATATGTAGATGGTGACCGCGTAAAAATTTATGCAGATGGCAAAGTAATAGAGCATAATTTAATGCTTGGCGGCGCTTTTAAAGGAGTAAATCATACGCTAAAAAAAGGTTTTAACCGTATAGATTTTGAAGCATTAAACCAAGGTACATCTGGGCCAAATACTGCACAAGTAAACATTTATGATGAAAATGGTAAAGTGATATCTTCTAAAAAATGGTTGCTTTCTACAGGGTCTAAAGCTACTATTATTGTAATACAAGAGTAAGTTACTCTCTACCAATAAAAGCTAGTGCCAGCTTAATATCGTTATAATCTACTTTTTTATTTAAGGCTTCAAAAATAGCTTTTAAACTTACAGGCTCTCCTTTTTTCTGCTTGCTTTTAGCCTTTTCTACATCTTTAATTATTTGTTCTTTAGGCTGATAAAAACTAAAATCTTCTTCAGGATAATCTTTACATAATTTAATTAAATGTCCCGCTATAGTTCCACTAGATAGCCCTCTTTGATCTGCAATTTCTTCAATACTTAATTTCTTTCTAAAATAATCTAAAGTAACATCGTAAGTAGAATCTTTTTTAATTTTTTTATCTATAATTTTTTTAGCGTGCTTTTCTATAGCTTTTATATTGGTTAAACCACCACAATTAACTACAAACTTAATAGCATCTTCTTCCAAATCATCTAGCTTGTATGTCTTGTCTGCTTCATTAGATAGTTCTAAAAATCTTTTATCTGCCTTAAAAGCTAAACCATCTACTTGCAAAGCCATTTCATTAAAACCTAATAGCTTTAAGTTTTCTATATTCTTTAAACGAGATAAGGCAACATAACCCTGACCTTTTTCAAAAGTTTTAGATAAGTCTATAAGCGCACCATCTAGCGTCATACCCTGACATTTATGTACCGTTATTGCCCAGGCCAAACGCAATGGTATTTGGTCTAAACTAGCTAAAACTTTACCCGTTTCATCTTGTACACCCCAATTCTCCTGCTTTACAGAAATTCGTTTTCCTTGGGCTGTTTTTACAACAGGAAATCCATCATCATTAAAACTAACAATAGTACCTAAAGTACCATTTACATAACCTTGTTCTTGGTTGTTGCGTACAAACATAACCTTGGTATGTATTTTTAGCTCTAATTCTTCTTTAGCTAAGACTGATTTTTTTAACGTTTCTACCAGTTTTTTGTTTCCTTTAGTGGTAGCTTTAAATCTTTTAACCTTACCTTTTAATTGTTGTAAATGCTCGTTATTAATCTGATCTACATCATAATTGTGTGTAAACAATTTGGTTGGCTCATCATCCTTACTAAACGTATTTTGTTCTGCTTTTTTTAATTCTTCAATACTTTTTTTAGATATTTTTCCTATTCTAATTTCATTTAAAATAGTATTTAAAACATCTTCATTTGCTTGCCTATATTGTTCTGTTAAATAACAAACATTAAATTTAGCAGCAACCCAAACGGCAGACATAAACGCAAATTTATCTTTACTTTTTTCATTTTGATTGCCAATTGGTGGTAACTGAAAAAAATCGCCACAGACTACAACTTGTATTCCTCCAAAGGGCTCATCATTCTCTTTAAAAAATTGCAAAACAGTATCTACCATATCTAACTGTTTTTTATGCAGCATAGATATTTCATCAATAATTAAAATTTTTGCATTTTCTAAATGTTCTTTCAGGTACTTTTTCTCCTTCATAGCATTTAGATTGGCTCTGGTAAGTTGTTCTTTTATACCAAAACCAGCCCAAGAATGTATGGTCATCCCATTCATATGCGTAGCCGCAATACCTGTAGATGCTGTTATAGCAACTGGTATTCTACGCTTTTTTAAATAGGTAATGTACTGGTTTAAAACATATGTTTTACCTGTACCTGCAGAACCTGTTAAAAATACATTTTTACCAGATTTTAATAATGCTAGTGCTTTTTGTTGTTGCAATGGTTTATGTGTTATGCAGAATAACCTTGATATTATTCCAATTTACAATATCATTATAAATTTTAAGATATAAAAATAAGACACCTATTTACTTCTAGTTATGTGTGATGTAAAATTACCAACTTCCGCTTGCTCCACCTCCACCAGAACTTCCTCCTCCGCCAGAAAAACTGCTAGAACTACTACTAGAGCCACTACTGCTGTAACTACTGTATGAACTTGAAAAACCTCCGCTTCCTCCATTTCCAGAACCAATACTTTTTATAGCTTTTACAACAGAATCATAATCACTTTTAAACAATGAAAAAGATAACTTAGTTTTATTTTTTACAACAAGATTTATAATTGTAATTACTGTTAAGGTAGCAATAAATGACACTATTGAAACACAAAAAATTAAGGTAAAATTAGTTTCTATGAATGGTTCAACCTGATAACCATATTTTTTAAAACAGGCCAAAATAATAATTGCCAACAATACAACACCAAAACAAAAATATACTGTATATACTAGTATGTTTATTGTAAAAAAGATAAGTCCAACCCTTTCCGTAAAAAACTTTTTAAAAATTTTAAGCCCCTTTTTTCCTGAAATATAAATAACAAAACAACCTGTAATCAAAAAAAAGAAACCAAAGGTGAGTAGTAATATATTTGCAATTCTTTCTTGCTTACGATCTCTCTCTTTTATGAGTTCTTTAAACTTCTTTAGAGCTTCAGGGTTTTTAATAAAGTTTATCAATTGGTCTGTAGCTTTGTTTATACCTGTAAAATATGCGCCTTCTTTAAACTCAGGAATCATAGTATCTTCTATAATTCGCTTTGCTACTATGTCTGTAATATACGGTTCTAATCCGTAGCCAACTTCAATTCTAACCTCTCTATCTAAATTAGAAAACAGAATTAAAATACCATTATCTTCCTTTGCTTGCCCTAACTTGTTTTGATTAAATGTTTTGTTTGCAAAATCTTCTATGCTTTGCCCATTAAGAGAGTTAATAGTTAGCACCACCAGCTGCGTTGTTGTTTCTGTTTCAAAATTTGTCAATTTATTACGCAAAGCTTGTGCTGCTTCTCTCTCAAATATACCAGCATTATCAGTTACTATATCTTTAATTACAGGATACTGATAATCTTGCGCAGCACCAACAACTGTAAAACATAGAAGAACTAAAAAAGCTATTTTTTTAATCATACTCAATTACTTTACTTCTCCAGGATGGTATGTTTTTTCTGCTTGTTTTAAAACATCATCCTTATAAAAAGCTACGGTTTTAAATTGCATATTTATATATGAATCAGTTTGGTCGTTAAAATGTGGCGAAGCAGGATCTCCACTTTGTCCGCCAGCCAAAATTGTCTTTGCTTTTACTTTTTCTCCAAACTCAACCGCAGCAACAAAACTATTGCCACGAGTACCATATATTTTTTTGGTATTGTTGGTATAGCTAACACCATAGGCTGCTAAAGCTCCCCAACGACCCGATGCAAAACCAACTGCAACACTTGGCTTATCATCATTAAACGCTTGTTTTATGTCGCCATTTAAACGTTGGTACCTATTTACCTCTCCCCACGGAATATTCCACGTTCCAAAGTCGGACTCTAACTTTTTTATTACCGCTCTAAAGATTGATAAACGCTCAGACATTTGCGACTCAGATCCAAAGTAAGTCATTGCCTCCATATCACTCATTTTATGTGGTCGTTTTCCGTTTCTACCATACAGGGTGCCATAATAATGTGCTAATGTCATTGCTACAGATTCTTTTGAGGTTTTAAAATCCCAGTTGCGTAGCTCCGCTATTGGCAAACTTAAAAGTTTAGTTCTGTCTGTTTTGTCATACGCTTCAATTAAACCCGGAATTAAAGCTTTAAAAGCAGGTAAATATGGGTCGTGTGCTAATTTTATAAGACTATCTAATGTGTTCTCTTTTCTGTCTTTTAATAAACTTATTGCGTGTACTCCTCTAAAGTTTTCTTGATCTTTAGACATATATTTAGGGTAGTTTTCTCTTTTTGGACTATTGTCTAATGCTGCAGTATAAGGCGTAGAATTACAGTTTTGCAACCATCCGTTTTTAGGATTTAAAAGCAATATATTTTCATCTACAGTGTGCAATCCTTTCCAATCTGTTTGCGGATTACTACCATCTACTGGCTTAGTATAATCAAAAACAGTGTCGCGTACTGGCACAAAATTGCCGTGAAAATAAGCTATATTACCACCAGCATCTGCATATACAGTATTGTTAGATGAGTTGGTGCGTATATTCATCATTTCTCTAAAACCCTTGTATCCGTTTTGCTTTGTTCTTATATAAGATTGTTCTAATGCTTTTACAGGTTCCCACATCATAGCAGAGGCTGTCCATTTTCCGTCTGCTTTATGTGTAATTGGTCCGTGATGTGTTCTGTACGTTTTAAACGTTTTTTGCTTGATAGACTCACCAGATTTGTACTTTAAGGTAACCGAATCTTCAACAACATCTCTAAGTTCTTCTCCGTACTGGTATTTTAAATCGCCATTAAGATTTACAATAGTTTCATTAAACTCATCCATAACATCTGTGTATGTAGATGTGTGCATCCAACCGGTTTTTTCATTAAACCCTTGGTACACAAAAAACTGCCCCCAAGTAACTGCTCCGTATGCATTTAAACCTTCCTCACTAACGACGTGAACTTCTCCTCTAAAGAAAAATGAGGTATGCGGATTAATTAAAAGCATTGCATTACCAGACTGTGTTAAGCTACCAGATATTGCTATTCCGTTAGATCCTTGCGGTTCTAACTCTTCTTTTTCTTCTTCAATTTTTAATTCTGTTGCTTCAGGAATTTCCATATCACCCTCATAAAATGCTTTTATTTTACGTGTAGAAATTCGTTCTATATCTCCACCAATAGAGCCTTCACTAAAATACATTGGCATCCAAGGCTCAAACTTTGTCAACAACCTAGGTGTAACCTCTGGGTGCGTGTGTAAATAATAATTTATACCATCTGCAAATGCATTACACAACTCCTTTAACCATTCTGGACTCTTATTGTAGTTTGCAATTGCCTCTTCTTCTGTCATAAATAATTTAGCTCGCAGATCACTATACAAAGCTTCTTCTCCGTCTACCTCTGCCAACCTACCAGTTGCCCAAATATAATTTTGTTCTACTCGGTTAAAATCGTCCTCACATTGCGCATACAATAAGCCAAAAACAGCATTAGCATCTGTTTTACCATAAATATGTGGCACTCCAAATGTATCTCTAATTATAGTAATATTGTCTGCATGAGCTTGCCAACGTTCTACAATTTCGTTTTGTTTGGTTGCTTGTTTACAACCGACTAATAAGCTTAAAAACACTAGGGTATAAATACTAATTTTCATCTAAAAGAACTATTAAAATGGTTTGTGTGAAAATAATAGACTTCTGTTTTAAAAACTAATTTTAAAGGTTTTTTTAGGTTGATAACCTTATTAACAAAGCAGATAACTAAAATTAAGACAGATTTAAATTACCTTGCAGATAAATTGAAAATAGAAAGATGGCTGAGAAAAAAGTAAGCATTTTAACCGCATTTAAAACTATAATTTGGCCTAGACGAAAACTTGTTTTTATTGGTCTTTTGTTAATTGTAATAAGCAAAGCAGCAAGTTTTGTTGCGCCAATATCTCTTAAGTATTTAATGGATGATATTGTGCCTAATAAGGATATTGTTTTCTTAAAAGTTTTAGTTGCATTAGTAATTGCAGCTTTTTTAGTGCAAGCAATAACATCATTTTTACTTACCAAAGTATTAAGTATACAGGCACAGTATTTAATATCTGAGTTACGAGCTCAAGTACAGAAAAAAGTATTGTCTTTACCTATTAGTTTTTTTGACAATAACAAGTCTGGCGGTTTGGTTTCTAGAATAATGAGTGATGTAGAAGGCGTACGCAACCTAATTGGTACAGGCTTGGTACAATTAGTTGGTGGTACAATTACCGCAGTAGTATCTGTTGTTTTACTGGTGCAAATTAGTTTAACAATGACTTTAATGGCGTTTGCACCCTTAATTTTATTTGCCTTTATCTCTATAAAAGCATTTAAAATTATACGCCCTGTTTTTAGAGAAAGAGGAAAAATAAATGCCGAAGTAAAAGGTAGGTTAACAGAAACTTTAAGCGGAGTTAGAGTTATTAAAGGTTTTAACGCCGAAGAACAAGAAAATAAAATTTTTGAAAAAGGCGTTGCCAAATTATATAAAAATGTAAAAAAGAGCTTAACGGCAACTGCTGTAATGACAAGTTCTTCTACTTTTTTACTAGGACTTGCCACAACTGGTATTATGATGGGTTACGGCGGTTATTTATTAATTACGGGAGACTTAACAACAGGTGAATATTTTCAGTTTACATTTTTACTTGCACTTATGGTTGCACCAATTGTACAGATGAGTAATGTTGGTAGTCAGCTTACAGAAGCTTTAGCTGGTTTAGACCGTACAGAAGAACTTATGAATATGACCGCAGAAGCAGATGAAAAAGACCGTACAATTGTTTTAAATGATATTAAGGGTGATGTTGCATTTAACAATGTATCTTTTGCGTATGAAGAAGATAAAGAGGTAATTACCAACGTAAGCTTTACTGTAAACTCTGGTAAAGTGGTTGCTTTGGTTGGCAGTTCTGGATCTGGAAAATCTACCATTGCTGGTTTAGCCGCTAGTTTTTTAAATCCGGATAGTGGTACAATTACTATTGATGGTAGCGACTTATCTAAAATAGACTTAAACAGTTTTAGACAACATTTAGGCGTTGTTTTACAAGACGACTTTTTATTTGAAGGTACCATACGTAACAATATACTTTTTCCTAGGCCAAATGCTACAGAAGAAGAACTTTTAAACGCCGTTGAAGCTGCCTACGTAAATGAATTTACAGATAGATTTGATGATGGTTTAGAAACTTTAATTGGAGAACGAGGTGTTAAATTATCTGGCGGACAACGCCAACGTATTGCTATTGCAAGAGCTATTTTGGCCAATCCTAAAATATTAATTTTAGACGAAGCCACATCTAATTTAGATACAGAGAGTGAAGCTTTAATACAAAAAAGCTTAGCTACTTTAACCAAAGGCAGAACAACATTTGTTATTGCACATAGACTAAGTACTATACGCAAGGCAGACCAGATTTTAGTAATAGAAAATGGCGAAATTGCAGAAAGCGGCACTCACGATGAACTTATTGCTAAAGAAGGACGTTACTTTAACTTGTTTACTTACCAGGCAAGAATATAATAACGAGGAATATTACAACTAAAAAGCTCAAATTCTATAATAAAGAATTTGAGCTTTTTTGTATATTTAGTTAAATTGATTTTAACTCTCTGGAGCCAACTCAACTTCTAAGCCATCTAAGTCTGGTGTCATATGTATTTGACAACCCAATCTACTGTTATCTTCTACATTAAAAGCTTCTGCCAACATAGCATCTTCATCATCAGACATTTCTGGTAGCTCATGATCCGACTTAACATAACACTGACAAGAAGCACACATAGCCATACCGCCACAAATACCAATTGTACCCTCTGGAGCAAGCTCGTAAGAACGTACAACTTCCATTAAATTCATATTCATATCAGTAGGTGCATCTACTTCATGTAAAACACCTTCTCTGTCTGTTATTTTTAATTTAATATCACTCATTATTCTATTGCTTTTACAACTGCTTTTGGCGCTTCTTTTTTAGTACCATCAAAACCAGATACACCACCAACGGTAGTATATTTCATAACATATTTTTTATCTGGATATATTTTTTGGTAGGCACTCTGACACATTAATGTAGCTTCATGAAAACCACATAATATTAATTTTAATTTTCCTGGGTATGTATTTACGTCTCCAATAGCATAAATACCAGGTATGTTTGTTTGGTAATCTAACGCATTATTTACTTTTATGGCATTTTTCTCTATTTCTAATCCCCAATCTGCAATTGGACCTAGTTTAGGAGACAAACCAAATAAGGCAATAAAATTATCTACCTCTAAAACAATGTTTTCCTCTTCTCCAG
Organism: Cellulophaga omnivescoria; assembly: GCF_027915275.1. Lineage (NCBI taxonomy): Bacteria > Pseudomonadati > Bacteroidota > Flavobacteriia > Flavobacteriales > Flavobacteriaceae > Cellulophaga > Cellulophaga omnivescoria. Next base: position 991,488 of record NZ_CP115819.1, read on the forward strand.
TTTTTTTAATTTCTACTGCAGTAAGTGTATCACCACCTTTTAAACCAACAATTTCTGCCGGAGTAATAAGGTTAATTTTACCCGCATTTTTAAGTTGTTGCACTTTTTCAACTGAGTCTAAAGCACCTCTAAACTCATTTCTTCTATGTACCAAAGTAACCTCAGCAGCTACATCAGCTAAAAAAATACTCCAATCTAAAGCAGAATCTCCTCCGCCAGCAATTACCACTTTTTTATTTCTGTATACTTCTGGGTCTTTTATCATATAAGCAACACCATTGTCTTCAAACTTAGATAAGTTTTCTAACAAGGGTTTACGAGGCTCAAAACTACCCAAACCACCTGCTATTGCAACAATTGGCGCGTGGTGCTTTGTTCCTTTATTTGTTGTAACTATAAAAGAACCGTCTTCTTGTTTTTCTATAGTTTCTGCACGTTCACCCAAGGTAAAACCTGGTTGAAACGCTTTTATTTGCTCCATTAAGTTATCTACCAAATCGCCAGCTAACACTTCAGGAAAACCAGGAATATCATAAATTGGTTTTTTTGGATAAATCTCAGAACATTGTCCGCCTGCTTGTGGCAAGGCATCTATTAAATGGCATTTTAACTGTAATAATCCGGCTTCAAAAACAGCAAATAATCCTGTTGGACCAGCACCTATAATTAGTATATCTGTTTTAATCATGTAAAAGTATTCTTAAAAAGTAAATGTAAAATTACAGAAGTAATTATGCTTATAATATGACAATTATCAGCACAGATTAGCCTACGTTAATTACTTCCTCAATCTGTGGCACATACTTTTTTATTGTCATTTCCACACCACTTTTAAGGGTCATTTGGTTTACACTACAACCCACACAAGCACCTTCTAACTTTACTTTTACAGAAGTATCATTATCTATTGAAATTAGAGAAATATCACCACCATCACTCTGTAAAAATGGACGAATTTCTGCCAATGCTTTTTCTACGTTAGTTCTTACCTCTTCTGTTGTCATTTTTATTGCTTATTAACAGGCGAGCAACCCGCCATAGTTGTTATTTTAATTGCCTCTGTTGGTGGCAAATCTGTATTTCTGCTTACCACTTGCTGTACTACATTTTTAGTAAGAGCCTCAAAAGCAACCTCTATTGGTGTGTTTTCTTGCATTGCTGCAGGTCTACCAACATCACCAGCCTCTCTAATACTTTGTACTAACGGAATTTCTCCTAGAAAAGGCACTTTTAAATCTTCAGATAAGTGTTTTGCTCCTTCTTTACCAAAAATATAATATTTATTTTCTGGTAATTCTTCTGGAGTAAAATACGCCATATTTTCTACAACACCTAAAACTGGGACATTAATAGAATCTTGCTGAAACATAGCAACACCTTTACGTGCATCTGCTAAAGCAATTTCTTGCGGTGTGCTTACTACAACAGCACCAGTAACTGGCATTGCCTGCATAATACTTAAGTGTATATCTCCTGTTCCTGGAGGTAAATCTATTAACATAAAATCTATTTCTCCCCAATGTGCGTCAAAAATCATTTGGTTTAATGCTTTAGATGCCATTGGTCCTCTCCAAATTACAGCTTGGTTAGGTTGTGTAAAAAAGCCAATAGATAGTAATTTAACTCCGTAACTTTCTACTGGTTTCATTTTAGACTTGCCGTCTATATTTACTGCTAGTGGTTTTTCTTGTGCCACATCAAACATAATTGGCATAGATGGCCCGTAAATATCTGCATCTAACAAACCAACTTTAAAGCCCATTTTAGCCAAACTTACGGCCAAGTTAGCTGTTACTGTAGATTTACCTACACCTCCTTTACCAGAGGCAACAGCTATAATATTTTTAATACCTGGTAGTGGTTTTCCTTTTATTTCGTTAGTTTTTGGCTTTGCAGCTTCTGCATCTACCTTTATATTTATTTTTATTTTAGCTTTTTCATACACTTCTGCATGTATAGCTTTTAAAATTTCTACTTCGGTTTTTTTACGTGCTTGTAAACTAGGATTGTTTATAGTTACATCTACAACTACCTCATCACCAAAAACCATAACATTGGTTACAGCCCCGCTTTCAACCATATTTTTACCTTCACCAGGAACTGTTATCTTTTCTAATGCCTTTAAGACATCTTGTTTATTTAGCTTCATCTATAGTACTTTCTTTTTCAGCTTTTTACTTAAACTGATTCTAAACTACAAAGATAGTGTATAGGGCTGAGATTAAGAAGCAGCAGAATTGAAATATAACATACTTTTATAAGTTTAAAATATATTATTTTGATAGCATATAGATTTTAACGCTAAGGCTACTCTAGTTCTTTTATAGGATCCCAAAAATAGTCTTCTAGGTTTTGTATTTGACTGTCTATGACCACAACACCTTCATTCTCCAAAAGTTGTTGCATTAAATTAGTCCCGTCAAAATGATGCTTACCTGTGAGCAAGCCTTTACGGTTTACAACTCTGTGGGCTGGTATTTCATCTTTTAAGTGAGACGCATTCATTGCCCAACCTACCATACGCGCACTACGTGCAGCTCCTAAATATTTAGCTATTGCACCATAAGAGGTTACTTTGCCATATGGTATTTGTTTTGCTACCGCATATACTCTTTCAAAAAAATTCTGATTATCTGTAGCCATTTTTAATGATTATATACTCTTATTAAAGTTATAATAAAAAGTAACAGCATTAAAGCACTTATAATGTAGTTAGAGTTTTTAGAAAACCCGTTAGATTTTTTCTCTAACTTGTTAAAATAAACAGTATACAAATACAATACGGCAAAAGTACCACAGCCTGCTGCAAGTATAAACACCATAATATCCCAAACCTGAAATTTAATCCAGCCCGATGCCTTCCACATTGCATTCATACCACTGTAATAGGGTATTGTAAGAAGGTTTATTGCTGCTAAAAAAACACCTTTAAAAAAACTATTACGCTTGCTAATTTTAGGCTTGGCCTTCTTTTTAGGTTTAATCCACTCTTTTGCCATAGCAAAAAAATAAATGCCTAATAAGGCAAATACTCCTAAAGCTACTTTTAGCAGTACACCAACAAAAGCTGGATTATTGTGCAAAAATTTAGATATTATTACCGCTATATATGCTTGTAAAATTACCGTTATAGCTACGCCAATACTAAATATTATACCATTTAACTTTCCTTTTTCTACACTAATTTTTGCAGCATTCATATTTAACAACCCAGGAGGTACAGTAGCCATAAAGGCCCCAGAAAATGTTGCAAAAAAAAGTATAAGTAAGTGTGTCATTGGTTAATTGACTCTAAATTTTATATAAGTGATTGGTTTTCCTTTCTCAAGATACTGATTTTCATAGAAAGTCTGAATTTCTAACACCTCTTTTGGACTTCCTTCATTTTTATACACATCATGATTTGCGTAAAGTACCTCTAAACCTTTACCGTGTAATAAACCAAGTGTGTAACCGTGCATAAACTCGCTATCGGTTTTTAAATTAACCACACCATCTGGTTTTAATATTTGCCTATACTTGGCTAAAAAAGCCTCGTTAGTTAACCTGTGCTTGGTACGTTTGTATTTTATTTGAGGATCTGGAAAAGTAATCCAAATTTCAGAAACCTCACCTTCTGCAAACAACTTATCTATTAACTCTATTTGAGTTCTAATAAAACCAACGTTAGGCATATTTTCTTCAGTAGCTGTTTTTGCTCCTCTCCAAAAGCGTGCTCCTTTAATATCTACTCCTATAAAATTTTTGTTAGGACTTTGCTTTGCTAAACCAACGGTATACTCTCCTTTACCACAACCTAACTCTAATATAATTGGATTATCGTTCTTAAAAAAAGTATTCCACTTCCCCTTTAATGCAAATGTTGCATCTACTATTTCTTCTCTGGTTGGCTGAATTACGTTATCAAACGTTTCGTTTTCTTTAAACCTTTTTAGCTTGTTTTTACTTCCCACAACATAAATTTAATGATTTGGCAAAGCTAAGGAAATCTATTTATGTTTTTATAGTAGTTTCTTTATAGGTATGAATAAAAGCAAACGCATATTGGTTGCCCCATTAAATTGGGGCTTGGGGCACGCCACTAGGTGTATACCTATTATTAATGCCTTATTAACTGAAGGTTTTACACCTGTTATTGCATCTGATGGCGATGCACTTAACCTTTTAAAGAAAGAATTTCCTGGCTTAGAGTTTCACGAATTGCCATCGTACAAAATAAAATATGCCAAAAACGGAAAAAACTTTAAAATAAAATTGCTTTGGGATTCTCCTAAAATGCTTAAAGCAATACAAAAAGAGAAAAAACAAACAAAAAAACTAGTAAAAGAGTTTCATATTGATGGTATTATATCGGACAACCGTTTGGGTGTTTGCTACAAAAAAGTACCTAGTGTTTTTATTACACACCAATTAAATGTGCTAACTGGTAACACTACTTGGATGACAACTAAATTGCACCAGAATATTATTAAAAAGTTTGATGAATGTTGGGTGCCAGACACTAAAAAACAACCAAACCTATCGGGCAAACTAGGACATTTAAAAAACTCTAAGCTTAAAATTAAATACTTAGGACCTTTAAGCAGGTTTACAAAAACTGATGCTCCTAAAAAGTACGATTTAATGGTGCTTTTATCTGGTCCGGAACCCCAACGCTCTATGCTTGAAGAAAAAATATTTGATGAACTAATTGGTTATAATGATGATGTATTGTTTGTAAAAGGCATTATAGAGGAAGAACAAAAAATATCATCATTAAGAGGCAACATAGTTGTTTATAATTATATGAGCTCTAAAGCTTTAGAACGCGCTATAAACGAAAGCAAATTAGTACTTTGCAGATCTGGCTACACAACTTTAATGGACTTAGCAAAACTAGAAAAAAAGGCATTTTTTATACCAACACCTGGCCAATTTGAACAAGAATATTTAGCTAAACGCTTACACAAAAAAGAGATAGCACCTACTTGCCAACAAGATGACTTTACACTAGAATTATTAAAAAAAGTGAAAGATTACAAAGGGTTAACTAAATTTAAAAGTACCGTAGATTACTCTTCATTATTTGAAGTTTTTTCTAAAGTAAAAGAAAACTCAGATCCAACATCTACTACACTTTCTACATAAATTTTTTCGTTATGTGCTTCTATAATGTGTTTTACTATAGATAACCCTAGTCCAGAGCCACCAACCTCTCTGTTTCTACTTTTTTCTACACGGTAAAAACGCTCAAAAAGTCTAGATAGGTGTTCTTTAGATATACCCTCACCATTATCAGTAACGCGCACAATTACTTTATTTTTAATTAGGTTCTCTACACTAACCTCTGTAGTACCGTTAGTATGACCATATTTTATAGAGTTTACTAATAAATTAGACACTACTTGCTGCATGCGCTCCTTATCTGCCCTAACCATTATAGGCTCTTTATACTCCATATCAAAAGTTAATGTAATTTGCTTTTTAGCGGCACGCATCTCTAGCAAATCAAAAACATTTTGTATAAGTTCTACAATATCAAAATCTTCAAACTCCATTGATAAACCACCAGCCTCCAGCTTGGTAATCATATCTAAATCTTTAACAATGTAAATTAAACGCTCTACACCTTTATTAGCACGCTCTAAGTACTTTTCGCGCACTTTTTTATCATCCATAGCACCATCTAACAAGGTTAAAATATAGCCTTGCACAGTAAATAATGGTGTTTTTAACTCATGGGAAACGTTTCCTAAAAAATCTTTTCGGTATTCTTCTCTAATTTTAAGTGTATCTATCTCTATTTTTTTGCCTTTTGCAAATTTTTCAATTTCCTCTGTTAGAGTTTTAATGTCTGTAGTTATAGGAGCAGATGAAAACGAAGTAGATTCTAACAAAGAAACGTCATCATATATTTTTTTAATTCGTCTGTATATAAAACGCTCTACTCTATGTTGTATAATTAAGAAAGATATACCAAAACTAGAAAGAGCAAAACATAACAAAAACAGCCACCTTACAGCAGCTGTATAATACATATACAATCCTAACAACAGTGTTAGTGTGGTTACAATAAAAAATGATGACCGGAATGCGAATTTATATGACTTTTTTAGTCTTTTTGCCATTATAAAACAAACTTATAACCAACACCTTTAACAGTTTTAAAGTGGTCGTCTCCTATTTTTTCTCTTAACTTTCTAATGTGTACATCTATAGTTCTTCCGCCAACAACAACTTCGTTACCCCAAACTTTATCTAAAATAACTTCTCTTTTGTACACTTTATTTGGTTTAGAAGTAAGTAATGCTAAAAGCTCAAACTCTTTTCTTGGCAACACTATTTCTTCTCCATTATTAATAACTTTGTATTCTTCTCTATTAATAACAATGTTACCAACTTTAACAATATCTTCTTGCTCTGCAGTATTTTCTTCTTTTAATCTTCTTAATAAAGCTTTAACCTTACTCACCAATACTTTTGGTTTTATTGGTTTTGTGATATAATCGTCTGCACCAGCATCAAACCCAGCTACCTGAGAATAATCTTCTCCTCTAGCCGTTAAAAAGGTAATAATAGTGTTTTGCAAACCAGGAGTACTGCGTATAATCTCACACGCTTCAATACCATCCATTTCTGGCATCATTACATCTAAAATAATTAAGTGAGGATGTTTTTTCTTTGCTTTAGCAACGGCCTCAACCCCATTCTTTGCTGTAAAAACCTCATATCCTTCTGATGAAAGATTATAGCTTACAATTTCTAAAATGTCTGGTTCGTCGTCTACTAAAAGTATCTTAATATCCTTCTTTTTCATTTTTATATTTTATTGATTGGTTCGCCAAAAGTAAAGATAATACTTATACTTCAAAGCTGCTTAACATTCATTTAATATCATAACATTTAAATAACAATTAAGAATTAAATTGTTAACACACAGGTAACATCACGTTCACAGGTTGACACGTTCTTTGCGCCAACTATTAAACGAAATTAATGAGACTTTTATTATTGACTTTTTGCCTTGTAACTTGCTTAGTATCAAAGGCACAAGAAACAGGAAGCATTGTTGGGAAACTAACAGACAAAGAAATGAATAATGATCCGTTAGCCTTTGCTAACGTACTAATTAAAGGAACAACTAAAGGAACTACAACAGATTTTGATGGTTTATATGAGATTGCAAATTTAGAGCCAGGCACTTATACTGTACAGTTTAGTTATGTAGGTTATGAGACCATAGAAATACCTAATGTAGCGGTTACAGCTGGTAAGGTAACAACAATAAATGTACCAATGTCTGCCAATGAAGGTATGATGTTAGATGAAATTGTTATTACTACGGTAACAAGAAAAGATTCTGAAACAGCCCTATTATTAGACCAAAAGAAAGCTGTAGAGATGAAAACGGCAATTGGCGCACAAGAATTAGCACGTAAAGGTGTTAGTGATGTTGCTACTGCTGTTACTAAAACCACTGGTATTTCTAAGCAAGAAGGATCTGGTAGCGTTTTTGTTCGTGGTTTAGGAGATCGTTATAACGTTACAACTATGAACGGCTTACCATTACCATCTAACAACCCATCTAGAAAAAACATTGATTTAGATATTTTCTCTACGGATATTGTTGAGTATATTGGTATAGATAAAACGTACAATGCTAAAAACTACGGTGACTTTGCAGGAGCAAATATTGATATATCCTCAAAAAACTATAAAGGATCTGGCTTTTTACAATTAGGAGTTGGCACCGGTGTTAACACTGAAGCAATTGGCGAAGGTGATTTTTATTTAAACGATGGTCCTGATGTATATGGTTTTTATACAAATGATTATCCGGATTTTCCATTAAACAATTATAATTATACAACTAGTTGGGACAGAGAAACTGCACCAACACCTATAGTTACTAGCTTATCTTTATCTGGAGGAGATTCATACACACTAGGGGAACAAAGTAAGTTGAGCTTTTTTGCTGTTGGTACTTTTGATAACGACTACAAATATAAAGAAGGTGTTGCAAGAGGTAGTACATCTCCTAGTGGCTTAATTGCTAAAGATTTTGACTATACTAGTTACGAGTATAGCACAAACTCTACGTTAATGGCAAACTTAGGTTATACAATAGGTAGATCATCAATTAAATACAACTCTTTATACGTTAATACATCTACTCAAAAACAACAAGAGTATAATGGTGTAATTAATGTTTTTGACTATGCTCCAGAAGGTGGCGGATTAATACAAAGAGGTACCTTTGAAAGAACTTCTCTTTTTGTAAATCAATTATTAGGAGACCATAAAATTGGAGAGCAATTAGAAGTAAACTGGGGTGCATCTTACAACACACTTACAAGTAGTATTCCTAATAGAAAACAAACCACCTTATCTCCAGATGATTGGGATGAACCAAACGGACCAAAGTCTTTCCGTAGGTCTATAAGTAATTCTGACAACCACAGATTTTATCAAGATTTAACTGAAGATGAATTAGCTGCTAATTTATCTGCAACTTTTAAATTTAAGAAAAATGAAGATGATTTATATGACGGTAAATTAACTGTTGGTTATAGCGGAAGGTTTAAAGAAGTTGATTTTGAAGCTACTCAATTTAACTTTAATATAAATACAAGAAATAATGATGGATCTATAATACCACAACCTATAATTACAGATCCTTATAATTTAGACGCATACTTTACACAAGAAAATTTAAACGCAGGCCTATTTACATTAAGTACCTTTAGAGGTAACGCTAACAATCCTATTGCTTTACAACCGCAAACCTATAACGGTAACCAGGATATACACGCTGCTTACACTAATTTAGAATATGCTTTTAACCCTAAATTTACATTAATTGCAGGTTTACGCGTAGAGCAAATTAACCAAAGTATAGATTGGAGTACATCTATAGACCCTGCCGGGGATTCTAATGAATTTGAGAAAACAGAATTTTTACCTGCTTTATCTTTAAAATATGAGCTAAACGATAAGCAAAACTTAAAGTTTGCAGCTAGTAAAACCTATACTTTACCTCAGTTTAAAGAGAGAGCTTTATTCTTATTTGAAGACGTTACTACCACATATACTGGTAACCCAAGCTTATATGCTTCTACAGATTATAACTTTGACTTAAAATGGGAGTTATTCCCTAACTCAAGTGAAATTATTTCATTAGGTGTTTTTGGTAAATACATAGAAAATCCAATTAATGAAATTACAATTAACTCTGCGTCTAACGTAATTAGTTATGTAAACTCTGGTGACTGGGCAAAAGCATACGGCGTAGAATTAGAAGTAAGAAAAGACCTTTTTGCAACAGAAAAGGACACTGAAGATAGCGTATTAAAAACTGTATTATCTGCAGGATTCAACGCATCTTATATGAGCACAAATCAAGAACTAAATCCTGAAAAGATAATTGAAGAAACAACTGCAGCTGGATTCCCGTTAAGTGTAAACTTCTCTAATGAAGAAGATGGTTTAACTGGAGCATCTGATTTGCTATTAAACGGAGACATTAGCTTTTCTAAAGATTATAGCAAAAACAAAAATATTACTACAACTTTGGCATACAACTATTTTTCAGATAGAATATATGCATTAGGGGTACAAGGCAAAGGAAACCTAGTTGATAAAGGTTTTGGTTCCTTAGATTTTATTGCAAAAGCACAGTTAAACGAAAACATTAGAATTGGACTTTCTGCAAAAAATATATTAAACACTACAGTAGAAAGATTTCAAGACGAACAAGATGTTACAGTACTATCTTACAAAAGAGGTGCCAACGTAAAACTTTCTTTGTCATATAACTTTTAATTAATAGTATAGTTACACTTATATAAAACTGAGTTAACAACTGGTTAACAACCAAAGTCTTAATTCGCATTAAATTATTAAACAAACGGAAAAATGAAAAAAACTTTCTTGAAATTTATGATGATCGCTTCAGTTCTTGGAACTGTAATGGTGTCATGTAGTAGTGATGACGACTCTGGCGACAAAAATACTTGCTCTGATGGCATACAAAACGGAGATGAAACAGGAGTTGACTGTGGAGGATCTTCTTGTCAGCCATGTGCTTCTAATGCACTAGAAGGAGAAATTACAGATGAATTAACTTTAGATGCCTCTGTAGAATACGAATTAAAAGGTAAATTAGAAATATTAGATGGTGGTAAATTAACAATACCTGCAGGTACTGTAATTAAAGCTACTGGAGGTACAGCATCATATATAGCTGTTGCTCAAGGAGGTCAAATATTTGTAAATGGTACAGCTAGTGATCCAGTTGTTATGACTTCTGGTGAGGCTTCTCCTGCTGCTGGTAACTGGGGTGGTTTAGTTGTGTGTGGTAAAGCGCCAACAAACAAAGGTACTGCTGTTACTTCTGAAGTTGCAGATTTAACTTACGGTGGTTCTGTTACTGACGATAACTCTGGTGTTATTAGATACTTACGAATAGAATATACAGGTGCTACTTTTACAAATGATAAAGAATTTAACGGTTTATCCTTATTTGGTGTTGGTTCTGGTACTACTGTAGAATATGTTCAGTCTTACAACGGTGGTGATGACGGTATAGAGTTCTTTGGTGGTACTGTTACTGGTAAATACTTAGTATCTACTAACTCTGGTGATGATGGTATTGACTTTGCTGACGGTTGGAACGGTAATGGAGATTTCTGGTACATATCTGGTGCTGCTTTTGCTGGTATAGAAGGTTCTAACCTTGCAGAAGAACCTGCTGGTGTAGATCCTGTAACTACAACTACCTTAAGTAATATTACTGTTGCTGGTCCTGTAACAGAGGGTGCACTTTATTACAAAGAAGGTGGAGGTAACTTTACAATTGACAATTTTTACGCGGCTGGCGTTGATTTAGGTGTTAAAGTAAAAGATTCTGATACTCCTGCAGCTACAAGATTAGAAGCAGATGCATTAAAAATTACAAATATGCAGTTTGCAAGTGTAGCTGATGGTTTTGAAAAAACAGATTACACTGGTGCTAACCAATCTTTTATATCTGAAGGTATTGCAACTGGTGCTGGTAATGGTGCAGCTGCTCCGGACTGGGCTGCTGGTTGGACAAGAGGTTTAGATAACAGTGGTGTTACAGAATCTAACTTAGAAGGTACAATTACTTCTGCTGTTTCTCTACAAGCAGATGTAAAATATTTACTTACTAGTAAATTAGAAGTATTAGATGGTGGTGAGTTAACAATACCAGCTGGTACTATTATTGAAGCTACAGGACAAACTAGCTCTTACATAGCTGTTGCACAAGGTGGTAAAATATTTATAAATGGTACTGCTACTGATCCTGTTGTTATGACTTCTGGTGAGGCTTCACCTGCTCCTGGTGACTGGGGTGGTTTAGTTGTGTGTGGTAAAGCACCAACAAACAAGGGTACTGCTGTTACTTCTGAAGTTGCAGATTTAACTTATGGTGGTACGGTTGCAGATGATAATTCTGGTTCTATAACATACTTACGTTTAGAGTATACTGGTGCTACTTTTACAAACTCTAAAGAGTTTAACGGTTTATCATTATTTGGTGTTGGTTCTGAAACTACTGTAGAGTATGTTCAATCTTACAACGGTAACGATGATGGTATTGAGTTCTTTGGTGGTACTGTTACTGGTAAATACTTAGTATCTACTAACTCTGGTGATGATGGTATTGATTTTGCTGACGGCTGGAATGGTAACGGAGAATTTTGGTACATCTCTGGTGCTGCTTTTGCTGGTATAGAAGGTTCTAACCTTGCAGAAGAGCCAGCTGGTGTAGATCCTGTAACTACAACAACATTAAGTAATATTACAGTTGTTGGTCCTGTTTCAGAAGGTGCACTTTACTACAAAGAAGGTGGTGGAAAATTCACAATTGACAACTTCTACACTTCTGGAATTGATTTAGGTGTTAAAGTAAAAAGTACGGATGCTCCTGCAGCAACAAGAATTGAAGCTGGTGATTTAGTTATTACTAACATCCAATTTGACGCTAAAGCAACTGGTTTTGTTGAAACTGATTATGCTGGTGCTAAGCAAGACTTCTACACAGAAGGTACTGCAACTGGTGCTGGTAATGGTGCTGCTACGCCTGACTGGGCTACTGGTTGGACAGTTGGTTTATAAGCCATAAAAAATAATTTATAAAAGACCGCCTAAACTAAGTTTAGGCGGTTTTTTTATGCTCCAAAATCACCTTATTAATTATGATGTTTTTTCTTTCTTTTGTTAAAGTTTTTTCTTTTTATCGAAAATGTTAAATTTATTGCAACGTAAAAAGTAACTCTTTAGTATATTTGTAGTATATTTATTGCATACAGCTATATATGAAACACTTATACCTTGTCTTATTTTTTGCATTTTCTACTGTGGTTGCCTTTGGGCAAGACGCTAAAAATGGCTCTGATATAGAAGGTCTAAAGCTTTATCCAAACCCAGTAACTAATGGAAAAATATACATTAGCACTAAGAAAAATGCTCCAAAAAAAATATTAATTTTTGATGTTTTAGGTAACAAAGCGCTAGAAACCAAATTAATTGGCAAAGAGTTAAATTTATCTAATTTAGATGCTGGCGTTTACGTTATTCGTGTTTTTGAAAAAGATAAGGTTGCCACTCGTAAACTAATTATTAAGTAATTATTTGTTGCAGTTCATCCGAGCAACGTATTTTTTAAAATTTTATTTCTTAACAACTTAAAAAAGGCGATTTAACCTACAATAAATCACTTTTCACAACATTAAATATTTTTAAGGAGTTACTTAACATACATTTACAGAGCTAATCCCAAATCAGCAAAAAAATGAAGAAAATCTACATTTTGTTTTTAATGACATTTTGCTTGCTAGTTTCTGCCCAAGAAAAGGCAGCTAACTTTCCTATGCAAAATAGCAATATTCCCCAAATTGCAGATTTTAAACTATACCCTAATCCGGTAGCAGACAGAACCGTTTACATTACAACTAAAGAAAACAGAGCTAAAGACATTGTTGTTTATAACATTTTTGGTGAAGTTGTTTTAAAACAGCGCTTAATTGCAAAACAATTAAATATCTCTAAGTTAATTCCTGGAATGTATTTAATGCAAGTAACAGAAAATAAAAAAACAGTAACACGCAAATTAGTCGTGAAATAAAAATAAAACCCAAACAACCACATAAAGGCCCTAACAATATGTTAGGGCTTTTTGTTTTATACAACTAAGTTGTTGCTTACTTTTGCAGTATTATTTATTACAATGAATACAGAGGCTATTTTTACTACAAAAACCGAAGAAGATTTTAATACAACTGCATTAGAAGTATTTAAATTTCAGTACAACAATAATTTAGTCTATCAGGAATTTTGTAATCATCTACACAAAGATTGTAGCAACGTAATTAATTACACAGATATTCCTTTTTTACCCATTCAATTTTTTAAAACAAAAAAGGTTCTTATAAAAAATACCAAACCACAAATAACATTTAGCAGTAGCGGTACAACGGGTACAGTTACCAGTAAGCACCATGTTGCTAGTGTACAAATATATATAGATAGCTACCTTAAGGGCTTTAAACATTTTTATGGAGATATAAAAGAATATTGTGTTTTAGCGCTATTGCCATCATATTTAGAGCGCACAGGTTCTTCATTAATATATATGGCAGATGACCTTATTAAAAAAAGTGGACACCCAGATAGTGGTTTTTACCTCAACAATATTGATGCCTTAGTTAAAAAATTAGAATTTTTAGAGGAAAAAGGCCAAAAGGTACTTCTAATTGGTGTTTCTTTTGCTTTGTTAGATGTTGCTGAACAATACAAACTACACCTTAAAAACACCATTATTATGGAAACTGGCGGTATGAAAGGTAGAAGAAAAGAACTAATTAGGGAAGAACTACACCAAGAGTTAAAAAATGGGTTTGGTGTTACAGAAATACATTCTGAGTACGGAATGACCGAGTTACTATCACAAGGTTATTCTAAAGGAAACGGTATTTTTAACACACCACCTTGGATGAAAATTTTAACTAGAGATCCTGAAGATCCCTTAACTCTACAAAAAAACGGCAAAACAGGTGGTATTAATGTAATTGACCTAGCCAATGTAAACTCTTGTGCTTTTATTGCTACTCAAGACCTAGGTAAAGTACACCCAAACCAAAGCTTTGAAATTATTGGCAGGTTTGACAATTCTGATATTAGAGGTTGTAATTTACTGGTTTTGTAAATTAATATAAAACCCTGTCAAAATTAGCTGGCAGCATATTTCTTTCTTTTACAAAAGATCCTGATGCCGTAAACCAGAATTCTTTTAGAACTTTTTTACCATCTTTTCTCCCCTTAACAATAAGTCTGTATTGCATATTAGGCTCCATTAAATTCATAAATGCACTTTTAAGTACAGAAGCTTCATCCTCTCTAGATTCTACCGGATATTGCTGATACATTCTTATAATTTTAAATTTATCATAAGAGTATACCAATTGGTTATTTATAGCTGTAAAAGCTTCAAACGGAAAATCTACCTGCTTTATTCTAAACCCAATATTTTGTAAATCTCCATTGTTAGAATACTGCATTTGGTAGTGGAGCTTAACCTTTTTAAACTTGGTAGTATAAACAACTTCTTGCGGACCAACTTCCTTATAGTATTTTATTTTTTTCACATCATTACCCAACAATTCTTTGGTATAACTAATTTCTGGGAACTGAGATTTTAAAATTCTGTGTTCCCTTTCTATTTTATTTTGCGCTACAATTGTTATCACACAGAAAAAAAATAGAACAACAGAGAAACCAATCTTTTTTAATCTAAACATACTATACTTCATTATATCTAAAACAACTAATTTCATGATCATTAACCATACCTGTTGCCTGCATAAACGCATAAACAACCGTACTACCTACAAATTTAAATCCTCTTTTTTTTAAGTCTTTACTAATTGCGTCAGACAAAGGCGTGTTTGCAGGTGCTTCTTTATAATTAATTAACGCATTTTTTATTGGCTTGTTGTTTACAAAGCTCCATATGTAGACACTAAAACTACCAAACTCTTTTTGTATTTTAATATAAGCAACTGCGTTGGTTATAGCAGAGTTCACTTTTAGCTTATTTCTTATAATACCTGCATCTTGTAGCAAAGCATCTATTTTACCTTGTTTGTAATTTGCAATTTTTTTATAATCAAAATTATCAAAGGCTTTTCTAAAATTTTCACGCTTACGTAAAATTGTTATCCAACTTAACCCAGCCTGAAAAGTTTCTAAAATTAAAAACTCAAATAACAAATTATCATCCTTTACAGGAATCCCCCACTCTTCATCATGATATGCCTCATACAAATCATCACCCACACACCAACCGCATCTGTGTTTTTCCATAATTTTAATTAGTTATATGTTTTAAAGGTATGTAAGTTTAGTAAAAGTTCTGTTATTTAATTTGTTTGGCATTAGTTAAGTCTTGTTTATCGAAACGAGTTGTTATTAATTGTATCTTCTTTTTATTTAGCATAAAATCCAAAACAACTATTATGCAAAGTAAAAAATTTTTAATTATTTTATCATTGGTTTTATTCAATTCTTGTATTATAAAATCTATACATCCTTTTTATATTTCTGAAGCTGTTACTTTTGAAAAATCTTTTATTGGAATATGGAACGACACTAAGAATGGGAAATGGGAAATCATAGCATTAAAGTCGGAATTTGAAAAAGATAAAGAACCTAAATCACAGGAAGACTTAAAAATATATAATAAATACAAAAATGGATATTTTATTAAGTATACTGAAAATAATAAAGAAGCATCATTTATTGGAATAACTTTTAAAATTAATAAGGAGCTTTTTATTGACTTTAATCTACTTGAATATAACAGTGAAAAATTAAATAGTCTTGCAAAACTTTCCGTAATTGAAACCCATACTGTAGCAAAAGTTGACATACAGAAAAATGGAAATATTAATATAAAATGGATAGATGAAGATGTAATAACAGATCTTTTAGAAAAAGAACAATTACACCTTAAGCATGAAAAAATAGGTATTCAAGAAAACCTTATTTTAACAGGATCATCTGACCAATTGTTTAAATTTTTGAAAAAATATTCGGAATCAGATATCAAAGACAAGTGGAAAACTAGTAATGAATGTGTTCTTAAAAAAGAATAATGAGTATTTATAGCACCAATTTTATACGTATAAAGAATCATAACCCATTGTTATTTAATATAGTGGTTTGGGTATTGTGCTATAGTATATTGATTTTTATTTTCAGTAAAGGAAATTTGCCTATAAAAATAGATTTTATTTACAGCTTTGGTTTTCTAGTATCGGTAGCTATTCCTAGCTTAATAAACTTATACCTGTTAATTCCTTTTTTCTTAAAAAAAGAAAAGTATCTCTATTTCTTTTTACTTTTTGCACTTATCATATTTTTGTTTGCAAAACTTAACACTCTTTTTTTAGAGTCTATATTAGATTACTTTTTTCCCTCTTATTTTTTTATTTCTTATGATACTAAAATAGGCGTTACCAGTATTTTCTTTATCATATTAGCAACCACAACATCACTAAAACTATCTGAAGATTGGTTTTACTTTAATAAGCAACTAAATAAACGTTTGTTAATGAAAAATAATCATATACAAATGCAACTTACTTCATTAAGATCTCAAATTAATCCACATTTTTTATTTAATTCTTTAAATGTTATATACGCATTAGCTTTAGATAAAAAAGATGAAACGCAAGACGCCATAATACAATTATCAGATATTTTAAGATATGTTATTTATGACTCTAGTTCAAAAAAAAATTCTTTACAAGATGAAATTACATTAATTAAAAACTATATAAACTTTAATAAATTAAGAACTCAAAACATTAAAAATGTAAAATTGCATATAAATGTAGAAGATAATAACTTTATGCTATATCCAATGTTGCTACTACCACTAGTAGAAAATAGCTTTAAACACAGTGTTACAAATAACACTAACAACTCATTTATTAACATACAACTTAAACAAAAAAAAGGAGTTTTTGAATTTTACATTGAAAATAATAAATCAACAAAAGAAGAGTCTATACCCAACAAATATTCTGGTATTGGCTTAAAAAACATTAAAGACAGCTTAAAGTTAATTTATCCAGAGGAACATAAGTTTATTATAACTGAAAATGAAAAAATTTTTAAAGTAAGCTTATCACTAACTACTTCTAAACCAGAAACTAATGAGTATTAAATGTTTAATTATTGATGACGAACCATCCTCACAACAAGTTTTAAAAAAGTATATAAACAATATAAATTTTTTGGAACTTATTAGCGTATGTAATAATGCAAACCAGGCAATAGAAGAGCTAAAAATTAACTCTAACATAGACTTATTATTTTTAGATATTAATATGCCATTAATATCTGGGTTAACTTTTTACAAATCATTACAAAACCCACCTAAAGTTATTTTTACAACAGCTTATTCTGATTATGCCATAGATGGTTTTGAGCTTAATGCCACAGATTACTTGCTAAAACCTTTTTCTTTTGATAGATTTTTAACTGCCGTTAACAAGCTAGATATTAAAAAAAACAAAATAGCAATTAATGATTTTATTATTATTAAATCTAACAAAGTATTACATAAAGTACTCCCTTACAATATTATTTTTATTGAAGCATCTGGAGACTATGTTAAAGTACATTTAGAAAAAGAATGCATTGTTACAAATATGACTTTCACAAATTTTATAGAGTCACTACCAACTAACTTATTTATAAGAACACATAAATCATATGCCATTAATTTAGACGTAATTAAAAGTATATCTGGCAACCAAATTATTACAGATAATCACAAAATACCCATAGGACAAAAATACAAGGCTAGTTTTTTTGAGTTTTTAGAAAAAACCTCTAAATCATCTGTTATCAGTTAGCTAAAAGTCTTCCTATATTACTAAAATTTAAAGTTAAAGTTAAGTCTATCTTTAATGTTAAAAACTAACATTTTTCAGTTTGTTGCTGCCACTACTTTTGCAGCCAATTAAATAACAAACTATAAAAAATGGAAACAAAATACAAGAATTACTTACGGGTAATAGCTTTATTTATTTTACTAGGAACCTCACTTAACTCCTATGCACAAGCAACAAATGCAACTATTAAGGGCTCTGTAAAAGATAATATTGGAGAACCTCTTATGGGCGCAGAAATTGTGATAAAAGATATTTCTACAGGCTTTATATCTGGTACATTAACAAATGAAAATGGCGATTTTAAATTTCAACAACTCCCATTAGGTGGGCCATATAAGGTTACGGCAAAATACCTAGGTTTTTCAGAATCTGTTAGAGAAGGCATTATGCTTAATTTAAGTGATGCAGTTACTATTAATTTTGAACTGCAAGAATCTTCTACAACATTAAATGAAGTTGTAGTATCATCTAACAGTTTATCTAAAAGAATTGAACAAATTGGTGCCTCTACTAAAATTGGCGCAACGCAAATTAAAAAACTTGCTACAGAAGGAAGAAACTTTACTGGCTTAACTAGTTTATCTCCACTGCAAGGTGGCGGTAGCTATAATTTAAGCGGACAAAGAGGGACATCTACCAATGTAACTATTGATGGTACTAATGCTAGAAACCAACTAACTGCTGGCGATATTGGTAGCGGACCATACACAATATCACAAGAAGCTATTAGAGAATTTGAAGTTTCTACTAATGATTATAATGTTACACAAGGTAGGCAAGCCGGAGGATCTATTTCTGCTGTAACCAAATCTGGTACTAATGAATTTAAAGGTAGCACTTTCTTTTACCACAGAGCAGATGGCCTACAAAGTAAATACAACATTCAAGGTCAAGAGCGTACTGCAGATTTTTACAATTCTCAGTATGGTGTTAGCTTAGGCGGACCTATAATTAAAGACAAGCTTCATTTTTTTGCTGTTTACGAAAGGCAAGATGCCGGAGAACCTAGGTATATTGCAGATATACAAAGCACAGATGACGAAAATAGATTAGGAATAACACAAGACAATTTAGACCGCTACTTAAGTATTGGTAGAAACTCTTATGGCTTGGGTGACCAACAACAAATTGGTCAGTTTGATCGTGAAACGGAAGCAAACAACCTTTTTATTCGTTTAGATTGGCAAATAAATGATAAGCACAGACTTACACTACGTAACTTATATAACAAATGGGACAATCCTTTTAGTGTTAGTGATAACTCTAGCATAGAATTAGCAGAAACATATTCAGATTTTGCATCTAAAGAAAATAGCACTATGCTTTCTTTACGCTCTATGTTTAGTCCTACTGTAACTAACGAGTTTAAGTTTCAGTACCAGCACGCAGAAAGAGCTTATACACCTAGCTCACAACTGCCATCATCTAATATACCAAGAGCAATAGTGCAAGTTACTTCCGTTTTACCAAACGGTAATAACAGTACTAAAAGTGTACAATTAGGTGGGCAACGTTATTCTCCAGAAACTAATGTAGAAAACCAAATACAGTTTACAAATACTACCTACATTAATACTGATAATGCAAACTTTACCTTTGGTACAGATAATATGATTACTTCTTTAGAGACATTACTTTCTAATGAGCAAAATGGTCGTTTTTATTTTGATTCTTTAGATGATTTTGAGAACTTAACTCCGTCTAGATATGCTAGAGAAGTACCTTTACAAGGTTTACCTATTGTTAAACAAACCGTTTTAGATTTATCTTTATTTGCTCAAGTAGATTTTGATATTACTCCAGATTTAAATTTAGTAGCTGGTGTACGTTGGGATGCAACAAAGTTTTTAGACGCAGCAGAATACAATCCGGTAGTAGACCAAGAACTAGGTATACGCACAGATGAAAAGTTAGATGATTACAATAACATACAGCCTAGATTTCAGCTTACATACAACTTAAAAGGAGAAAATAAAGATGTATTTAAATTAGGAGGAGGCGTTTTTTCTGCTCAACCTCACTACTACGCACAAGTAAACAACATTCAAAATAGTGGCACACTATTAGGCGCTATAGATGTTACGGGCAGCAATGTTCCTACGCCAGATTTTCCATCGTATAGAAACAACCCTAATACCGTACCTGGTGTACCTGCTGGTGTTACTCCTTTTTCTACAATAAATGCTGTGGGTAAAGATTTTGAAGTACCAACAACATACAAAGCTAACTTAAGCTATACTCACTTTTTTAGTAGCAAATACAGTCTTGGTTTTAATGCTTTGTTTAGTCATACCAAAAACAACTACACATACCAAGAAGCCAACTTAGTTAAAGAGCCTTATTTTGTTACAGAACAAGGTAGAGAGGTTTTTGTACCTGCAAATACAATTACAGAAAACGGATCTACAGACTGGAAAAACTCTAGAATATCTGACCAAGTTGGTAGAACTTTGGTAATGACTTCTGATGGTGTTTTAGACAACCTTGCTTTTGTATTAGAGGGATCTGCGCAAATTGGTAAAGATGGTTACGTAAACGCAAGTGTTACTTTTAACAGATCTAAAGACAACTCTTCTTACAACTGTTGTGTTGCTAATACCTCTACTTTTTTACCAGTATCTGGAGACCCTAGAGATTTAAATTATGGTTTTGCAGATAACCATTTTGATACTAAATTGGTTGTAAACGGTGCTACACCTACCTGGAAAGGTTTTACATTAGGTGCAAAAGTAATTGGCCAAGGAGGTACTAGATACACTTTTAAAGTAAACAGCAATACTAGTGCTAACGGCGACTTTAACTTAAGTAATGATGTTGCTTACATTTTTGACCCAAATGACCCAAGCACTCCTCAATCTATTATAGACAGCTATAACCAAATATTAAACGACCCAGAAACTCCAGATGGTTTTAAAGAATACCTTAAAGATAGTTATGGTAGTTTTGCTGAGCGTAATGGTGGAAAAAATCCTTTTTCTGCTGTAGTAGATTTAAGATTGCAAAAGCGTTTTGAAACTAAAAACAAAAAACAAGGATTAGAACTATCTATGGATATTTTCAACTTTGCCAATATGCTAAATAAAGATTGGGGACAGTCTCACAACTTTGGAAATAGAAATTTAATGAGAATAACTGGTTTTGATCAAACAAACCAAAACTATAATTATTCTGTACAAACTTCTAGCGGAACAGAACCTATAAACGGAACTCCTTGGAGATTACAATTAGGAGCTAGATATACTTTTAATTAAGAATTTTAATTTTTGTTTAATAGTGGAAGGGTTTGCTGATTAAACGAAGCAAACCCTTCATTTTAAAAAATGATATGAAAAAAATTATATACATACTAAGCCTTATAATTACTGCTCATATTTGCGAGGCTCAAGAAAAGCAAATTACAGAACATGTAATCTTAATTTCTGTAGATGGTTTTAGACCAGACTTTTATTTAGAAGAAAAATGGCCTGCTCCCAACCTAAAAAAAATGGTTAAAGAAGGGGTTTCTGCTAAAGGAGTTAGAGGTATTTTTCCTTCTGTAACATACCCATCGCACACTACATTAATTACGGGTGCTTACCCAAAAGAACACGGTATTTACTACAATAGTCCTTTTGAAGATAAAGGGCAAACTGGCCGTTGGTACTGGGAAAACAACCTTATAAAAACAAAAACACTGTGGACCGCTGTTAAAGAAGCTAACAAAACAAGCGCTAGCTTTCTTTGGCCTGTATCTGTAGGCGCAGATATAAACTATAACATACCAGAATACTGGTATTTAAAAGGAGATTACGGGAGTATTAAACCTATGCGCGATTTTGAAACTCCTAAAGGTTTTTTAGCTGAAATGGAAGAAGAAGTATTAGGAAAATTAAATAAGAATACATTTAATGGCAATTATTTAAACAGAGAAGATAGAATTGGAGAGATGGCTGCTTATACACTTGAAAAATATAAGCCAAACTTTATTTCTATTCATTTATTTGCTGTAGATCATTTTCAGCACGAGCAAGGCAGAGATGGCGAAAAAGTATACACTTCTATTGCAGCAGTAGATAGAGCCATTGGCAAAATTATGGAAGCCTCTAAAAGAGCAGGCATAGAAAATAAAACAACATTTATAATTACTGGTGACCACGGTTTTGTAGATATACATTCTGCATTAAACCCTAACATTTGGTTGGTAGAAGAAGGTTTAATGGAAGATAAAAAAGATAGAGGAAATTGGAAAGCTGCTTTTCATACATCCGGAGCTTCTGCTTTTTTAATGGTAAAGGATAAAAAAGACAAAAAAACTATTGAAAAAGTCCGCAACAAACTAAATAATTTACCTGATAATATTAAAAAATTATTTAGAGTGGTAAATAGAGAAGAGCTAGATAAAATTGGTGCAGACCCAAATGCTGTATTGGCTTTAGCTCCAATACCTGGCATTGCTATGTCTTCTAGAACTAATGGTAACATACTATCTCCTAGAAAAGGTGGTACACACGGTTTTTTTCCAGATTTTAAAGAAATAGAAACTGGTTTTGTTGCTTTTGGAGCAGGTATTAATAAAGGTAAAACTATAGAGAAAATGGGGCTAGAAGATGTGGCTCCTGTAATTAGCCAGTTACTTAAACTAAATTTTACCGCAAAAGACGGTATTCTTTACCCTGGAATTTTATCTAAAGTAAACTGATTATTTTTTAAAGCATTAGCAATAGTTTGACGGGTGGCCCCAATAAGGTCACCCTTATCTTTTTGGGTTAATAAACAATGTATATTATGTACTTTACCCTTAACATCTAAAACATCTATAGTATAAACTGTTTTTAAAAAATTTAACTTACCTATAATAGATCGCTCATTTACTTTACATAACTTTTTTTCTGCTAGGCACCATCTTTTGGTTAAGTAAGCAAAAAACCATTCGGCAGCTTCTGGGTTTTTCTTAACTTCATTTTTAAAAAAGTTTAAATCATAACACCTAACTTTTACATCAACTAAAGTTTTTGCAAATTCAGAAAACTGACCGTTTAAGTACTTTAAATTCCCAAAAAAGTCACCTGTATGCACAATATCATAAGCATACTCATCTCCTTTTTCAGAATACCCTCCTAACTTAACTGCTCCAAAAACAATTTCATAAATGTAATTTTCAACTATAGGCGGCTGATATATGTAAGTATTTTTATCGTAAACAATTTCTGTAACAAAATTTTTCAGCGTATCATCTCCAATTTCCTCTCTTAAAAATTCATATAACAAAAATTTTTTTTGACTTCTAAAATCTGGACGTAAAACCTGCATAAAATTCTATTTATTTTACTAAAAGTCAAATCTATTTTTTCTATGTTAGAAATCTATTATTTAAAGTTTAAGTTTATCTCACATTGTTAACTAAATGTAATGTATAACTGTTAAACTTGTCTTAATAGTGCTAATTGTAAGTTTCTAAAACTTTACACTACCAATATGACGATTATCAGCTTATATAAATAGTTTCTATATTATTTTTGAATAAAAAAAGTAAAGCGTTTAGTTATGAATTCTACAAATACAAAAAACAATACTGTAACTGCATTAATTACCAAGGCAATTTCTACTGCAATGCCTTATACTACATACAGAGAACTTATGCATAATTTGGTTACCAGCAACAAGTCTACCGGTGTTGTACAAACAGATGCTTTGGCAAATTATACTATGCTTAATGATAAGCGTATGAAGCGTTTAGAAAAAACCACTAAATTAACAGATGACACCATAACCAAAATTAAACAAAGTAGTACTAAAATTACCTGGCTTGTACTTACAGAAAGTTGGTGCGGAGATGCTGCACAATCTATGCCCATAATGCAAAAAATTGCAGAACAAAATTCTAATATTGATGTAAAAGTGATTTTAAGAGATGAAAATTTAGACCTTATGAATCATTTTTTATACAACAACACATTATCTATACCAAGGCTTATTGCTTTTAATGAAGAAACACAAAAAGTTATTGGAGATTGGGGTCCTAGACCAAGCACACTTACCAAAATTGTTGAAAATTTTAAAGCCAAAAACGGTAGCTTAACACCAGAATTTAAACAAGAATTACAAGTCTGGTACAATAAAGATAAAGGTTTAAATACTATTGAAGACCTACTACACTTACTTACCTTGAAATAGGTAAGTAATTGTTCCTTTTTGCTTTTCTTTAGAGGAATTGCTAAACTTAGATTGTAATGCATACTCTATGGCATTATCTACCAAACAACCATTACTGGTACCAGAACTTTTTTTATTAAATTCTGCATCTATTACATTACCTAAATTATCTACAATAATATTAATTACTACCTTACCTCCTTCTATACAAGTGTACGTTGGCGGTGGCAAGTCATAAGCACTTCGTTTTACTAAAGAAAAGGATATAGACGTTTTACGTTTTGCTAAGTTATGAGAAACCTCATCTTTTTTTGCGTCTTTTTCTCCTAATTTTTGCTTGGCCTCTTGGCGCTTTTTTGCTAATTCTTTTAAACTGGCTGCGTAGCCATTTTCAGAGCTTATTAATTTTGAATTTGGATCACTTTCTGCATCAGATTTTGCCTCTTCCATTAATTCTTCTAGCGTTTTTAAAGGCTCTGGATTACCATAAGTTGGTTTTGCCTTTTCATTATACGCCATATGGCTTTTTATTTCTTGCTGTTGGGTAGGTTGCTGTTCTTCTTTCTGCATCTCCTCTAACTCCTCATCTTCTTCTAGCATTGCTAGTTCTACCACATACTCTTCCTCTTCTTTTGCCCCTAAATGTATATTGTATAAGGACAATATAACAATAGACATAGAAAAGAATGTGATTAAAAATGATAAGTATCTACTATCTTTAAACATATAACTTATAACCTTGTTTTTATAAAAATATTTTATTCTTAATCAAAAAAGGTGTTTTATTACTACTCTTTAGGTTTTGGCATACCCAATACTGTGGTATGAAAATCTGCAGGAGTTATTGCATTATCTACGTTAAAATTACCTATTTTGGTTCTTCTTAGGGCAGACAAATATGCGCCACTTTGCAATGCTTTACCAAAATCGTTAGCTAATGAGCGTATGTAAGTTCCTTTACTACACACTACCCTAAATTCTATTTCTGGTAAATTTATTTTTGTAATTTCAAACTCAGTAATTTCTATTTCTCTAGATTTTACTTCTACTGCTTGCCCTTCTCTAGCGTACTCGTACAAGCGTTTACCATCTTTTTTTAATGCCGAAAAAACTGGTGGTACCTGCTGTATTTTTCCAATAAAATTAGTAGTCGCGGCGTGTATTTGCTCTTCAGTTATATGTTCTGTTGGGTACGTCTCTTCTACTGTGGTTTCCATATCATAAGACGGTGTGGTTGCCCCAATAGTTATGGTTCCTGTGTATTCTTTTATTTGGCCTTGTAGTGTAGGTATTTTTTTTGTGAATTTACCTGTACAAATAATTAATAATCCTGTAGCTAAAGGATCTAAAGTACCTGCGTGGCCAATTTTAATTTTCTTTAAATCAAATTTTCTGCGAATACCCCATTTTAAAGCGTTTACTGCCTGAAAAGATGACCAAGTTAGTGGTTTATCTATTAATAATATCTGTCCTTCTAAAAATTCTTCTTTGCTTGTCACGCTACAAAAAAATTAAATTATTATTAGCGGGTGTACAAAGTAGTGAATTGCCAATATTGCCAACCCAACAACAATACGGTAGTAACCAAACATTTTAAAACCGTGTTTGCTTAAATAACCTATAAATGTTTTAATAGCTAATAAGGCAACCAAAAAACCTACCACATTACCAATAATTAATAAGTTAATTTGCTCTCCTGTTAACGTATACCCTAGCTTGTAAAAGTCGTAACTCTTTTTTAAAGTTGCACCTAACATTGTAGGTACTGCTAAAAAAAAACTAAACTCTGCTGCCACGGTTCTAGATAGTTTTTGAGACATACCACCAACAATACTTGCACCACTTCTGCTAACACCAGGTATCATAGCCAAGCACTGAAAGAAACCAATTTTTAATGCTGTTAAATAAGTAATTTCTTTTTCTTCTGAGTCCGCAAACCAATGGTCTACACGTAATAAAATTACACCACCTATTACTAAGGATATTGCTACCGTAAGTGGGTTTTCTAATAAAGAGTCTATAACGTCACTTAACAACAAGCCTAAAACAACAGCAGGTATAAATGCTACCAATAGTTTTAAATAAAAATCTACACTCTGAAAAAAGCGCTTAAAGTAAAGCACAACCACAGAGAGTATAGTACCTAATTGTATAACTATGGTAAATAATTTTGTAAATTCTTCTTGAGCTATGCCAAAAAAGGAAGACACTATAATCATATGCCCTGTAGATGATACTGGTAAATACTCCGTTATACCTTCTACAATTGCTAAAATAATTGCTTGTAATATGTCCAAAATTTAGTTTTTCTTCTTGTGCGGATTTAACAAAATGGCATACACCTCTATACCTAAACCTATTAGCACCAAAGTTGGCGCAAGGCGAATTCTTCTAAAATTATATATTTCAGGATTAAAAACATTAGGATCATCACTACCACCTCCACTCATTAATACAAAACCAAGTGTAAGAAAAGCAAGACCAATAGCCATAAAAATGTAATTCTTTTTCTGAAAAATAAATTCCTTTTTTGTACTTTCCCCTGTGGTGGTGTTATTTTTTTTCATTTTGTAAAAAATTTAATCCTTGCATAATTTTTAACAGTGCAAATCTAATAATATAAATCGTCTGTCCTAAGATTTAAGAAACGTTGTGTGGCTAAAAATGTACTTATAAACGAAATTAATACGCCTAAAACAAAAATTGCAGCAAATAACAGCCCTAAAGTTGTTGGATCTTCAAACAAAGTAAGTTCAGGAAAAAAATCGTTTACGTAATAAATAGTTACAGCCAAACCTATCATTGCAATAAAGGCTCCTAACATACCTAATTTTATATTTGTCCATAAAAAAGGTCTGCGTATAAAACGCTTTGTTGCACCAACCATTTGCATTGTTTTAATAATAAAACGTTTAGAGTATATAGATAAGCGTATAGAACTGTTAATTAACAAAAATGCAATAAATGCAAATATGCCACTAGCTACCAAAATCCATAAACTAATTTTTTTTACATTATCATTTAATAAAGATATCAGAGGCTTGTCATAACTTACTTCTTCTACATAATCTTTTGCTTGTATATTTTCTGCTATTTCTTCAATTTGCGTTGGCGATACAAAGTCTGCTTTTAATTGTACATCAATAGAGTTTTTTAAAGGATTATACCCTAAAAACTCTATAAAATTTTCTCCAATAGCTTCTGTATGCTGTTCTGCGGCTTCTTCTTTTGACACAAAAATGGCCTGCTTAGTATAGTCTGCCATAGCTAAACTTTTTTGCAATTGGTCTATTTCTACTTGTTTTGCATCGTCTTTTAAAAATACAGACACTGTTATCTGTTCTTTAAAATGATCTGCCATTTTTTTTGTATTTAACACCAACAAACCAAGCGCTCCTAGCAAAAATAAAACTAGAGCAATACTAAGTACTACAGAAAAATAAGAGGAAATTAATTTCCTTTTTTGGTAACGTTCAAAAGATTTACTCATAACTTATAACAATACGTAAAAATAGTAAAGTAATTTGTAATAATACATTTTAAAGGTGTTTGTAATTAGTAATCTACAAAAAACAAGAAT
The DNA here is from genome assembly GCF_027915275.1 of Cellulophaga omnivescoria. Classification (NCBI taxonomy): domain Bacteria; kingdom Pseudomonadati; phylum Bacteroidota; class Flavobacteriia; order Flavobacteriales; family Flavobacteriaceae; genus Cellulophaga; species Cellulophaga omnivescoria. Next base: position 1,019,166 of record NZ_CP115819.1, read on the forward strand.
AAGCTTATTACAAATTAACATTTTTTGGCATAGTAGTTGTAAAATCCTACAAAACAAAAAACATATAATTATGAAAAAAATTATCTTTTTACTTTTAACCGCTCTTTTTGTTTATAGCAATAATGCCATTGCCCAAAAATTAAATTATGGCGCAAAAGCTGGTTTAAATGTTTCTAATTTGTATGGCAATAACCAAGACAAAAATAGCCTTGTTACTTTTCACGCTGGCTTATTTACACAAATTGAAATTTCAGAAAAGCTAGATATTCAGCCAGAGCTACTGTACTCCAGACAAGGTGCAGATATTAAAAATGTGTACAAGGCAAAATTAGACTACATAGCCGTACCTGTATTACTAAAGTATAATGTTTTACCTAAATTGTTTTTACAAGCTGGTCCGCAAGTTTCTTTTTTAGTATCCGATAAAGCAATTTTTTATGATGACAATATTGGTACTTTAGATACAGATGCTAAAAGTGTAGATTTTGGTTTTAATACCGGGTTTGGACTCCATTTAGCTGATGGTATTTTTACTGAAGCCAGGTATAATTTTGGCATTAGTACAGTTGCAGAAAACCCAGATATTAAAAACGGCGTTCTACAAATATCATTAGGCTATATCTTTTAAAAAAGACCATTAAACACCTTGCATTGCAGGGTGTTTAAGTTTTTACACACTAGTAAAAGCAATAGTAGGCTGTTTGGCTTGTAATTCTTAAATTTGCCCCATTCTAAATAGCAGAAGACAAGCATATGAACTACGATTTTAAAGAAATTGAAGCCAAGTGGCAAAAATATTGGGCAGAAAACCAAACTTTTAAAGCAGAAAATAATTCTGACAAAGAAAAATTTTATGTTTTAGATATGTTCCCTTACCCTTCTGGTGCGGGGTTACACGTTGGCCACCCACTTGGGTATATTGCAAGTGATATTTATGCGCGCTACAAAAGACACCAAGGATACAATGTTTTACACCCAATGGGGTACGATTCTTTTGGCTTACCTGCAGAACAATATGCTATACAAACGGGGCAACACCCTGCTATTACTACTAAAACAAATATTAGTAGATATAGAGAACAACTAGATAAAATTGGTTTTTCTTTTGACTGGAGTCGTGAAGTACGCACCTCTAATCCTGATTATTACAAATGGACACAGTGGATATTTATTCAGTTATTTAATTCTTGGTATAATAATAACTCTAATAAGGCTGAAGATATTTCTACCTTAATTCAGATTTTTGAAAAAGAAGGAAACGCAACCGTAAATGCTGTTTCTGATGATGAAATTAGTGTTTTTACTGCAGATGATTGGAAAGGATACGACACTAAAAAGCAACAAGAAATTTTATTACAATACAGACTAACATACTTAGCAGAAACCGAAGTAAACTGGTGTCCTGCTTTAGGAACTGTATTAGCTAATGACGAGATTATAAACGGAGTATCAGAACGTGGCGGACATCCTGTTATTCGTAAAAAAATGACGCAGTGGAGTATGCGTATTTCTGCTTACGCACAACGTTTATTAGATGATTTAAATACCATAGACTGGCCACAACCTTTAAAAGACTCACAAACCAACTGGATTGGAAGAAGTCAAGGTGCTTCTGTTACTTTTAATGTCCTTGCGAGCGAAGCGAAGCAATCTCATCAAATAGACGTTTTTACAACAAGACCAGATACTATTTTTGGTGTTAGTTTTATGACTCTTGCTCCAGAACATGAGCTAGTAGCAACCATTACTACTCCAGAACAAAAAGCAGAGGTAGATGCCTACATACAAGCCACTGCAAAACGTAGTGAGCGCGAGCGTATGGCAGATGTAAAAACTATTTCTGGTGCATTTACTGGTGCTTACGCAGAGCACCCTTTTACAAAAAAACCTATTCCTATTTGGATTGGCGACTACGTATTAGCTGGCTACGGTACCGGAGCAGTTATGGCAGTACCTTGTGGTGACCAGCGCGACTATGATTTTGCTAAACATTTTAATATTGATATCCCTAATGTTTTTGAAGGTGTAGATATTTCTGAAGAAGCTTATGTAGATAAAGAAAAAACCATCATTGCAAACTCAGACTTTTTAAACGGGTTACCGTACAAAAAAGCAATGAAACTAGCCATTTACGAGCTAGAAAAAATAGGTCACGGTAAAGGTAAAATTAATTACCGCCTGCGCGATGCTGTTTTTAGCAGACAACGTTACTGGGGAGAACCTTTTCCTGTGTATTATGTAGATGGTATGCCACAAATGATAGATGCCAAACATTTACCTATTACATTACCAGAGGTAGAAAAATACTTACCAACCGAAACTGGCGAACCACCACTAGGTAATGCTAACGTTTGGGCTTGGTGTACCAAAGAAAATAAAGTTGTAGACAATAGTGAAATAAACAACGAGACTGTATTTCCGTTAGAGTTAAACACAATGCCAGGTTGGGCAGGTAGTAGTTTTTACTTTAACCGTTATATGGATCCTAATAATACAGATGCCATATTTTCTGATGATGCAATTAACTACTGGCAAGATGTAGATTTATACATTGGTGGTAGTGAGCACGCAACCGGACACTTATTATATGCACGTTTTTGGCAGAAATTTTTGTTTGATAAAGGTGTAGTTCCTAAAAATGAGTTTGCTAAAAAACTGATTAACCAAGGAATGATTACAGGTACAAGTGCTTTTGTGTATGAAGCTCTTCACAATGATAAAAGTTTACAAATTTATGAGTCAGCAGGGTTATTTGACGGTCCAAACTACCTACATACCGAGCATCCTAAATATAATGAACATTTAAAAATTTTAAATAGCAAAGGAATTTCTGAAAATGAACTTTCTGAAGTTTCTTTTAGATTAATACACGCAGATGTTTCTTTTGTAAATGCTTCTGATGAATTAGATATTGAAGCTTTTAAAAACTGGAGACCAGAATACAAAGACGCTATTTTTATTACTGAAGAGGATGGCACTTTTAAAGTTAAGCGTGAGGTAGAAAAAATGTCTAAATCTAAATACAATGTGGTTAGTCCAGATAGTATTTGCGAAGAATATGGTGCAGATAGCTTGCGTTTGTACGAGATGTTTTTAGGCCCACTAGAGCAATCTAAACCTTGGAACACTGCTGGTATTACAGGTACACACGGGTTCTTAAAAAAATTATGGCGTTTATATTTAGATGATAATGGCGCTAAATTTACAGATGCTGCACCAACTAAAGACAATTTAAAAACATTACACAAAACCATTAAAAAGGTTGCAGAAGATATAGAGAACTTTTCTTTTAACACATCGGTCTCTACTTTTATGATATGTGTAAACGAGTTGTCTAGTCAAAAATGCACTAGCAAAGAAATTTTAGAAGCCTTAGCCATTTTAGTTTCTCCGTATGCACCACATATAGCAGAAGAGTTATGGCAGCAATTAGGACACAACACCTCAATTGCCACAGCTCCTTTTCCTAAGTTTGATGCATCGCACCTTGTAGAAAGTAGTAAAGAATATCCTGTTTCTTTTAATGGTAAAATGAGATTTAAACTAGAGTTACCATTAGATATGTCTAAAGATGAAATTGAAGCCACTGTAATGGCACATGAAAAAACTATAGCTCAATTACAAGGTCGCGAACCTAAAAAAGTAATTATAGTTCCAGGAAAAATTATAAACATTGTAGGGTAAAAATTAAAATAAAGCACTTTATTTACCATACACCCCTATTTTTTATAGGGGTGTTTTTATTAAAAGTAATTATTTTAACCTTACACCCCTTAATTTTATCGATTAATTAGAAATACTTTTAATAATTAATTTAATTTAGCACCAAAATCTAAAATAGTTAATTATGATTGTTGGTATTCCTCAAGAAATTAAAAACAATGAAAGCCGTGTTGGTATGACGCCTGCAGGGGTTTTTGAATTGGTAAAAAACAAACACACCGTTTACGTACAGTCTGGAGCTGGCCTAGGCAGTGGTTTTAGCAATAACGACTACCAACAAGCTGGTGCTGCAATTTTAGATACTATTGCTCAAGTGTATGCAATGAGTGATATGATTGTTAAGGTAAAAGAACCTATAGAAGAAGAATACGACCTTATAAGAGAAGGACAAATTTTATTTACATATTTTCATTTTGCATCTAGTGAAGCGCTAACTAAAGCAATGATTAAGCAAAAAGCCATATGTATTGCTTACGAAACTGTTGAAGACAATGACGGCACTTTGCCACTACTAACTCCAATGTCTGAAGTTGCAGGAAGAATGGCAATACAACAAGGCGCTAAATACTTAGAAAAACCAGTTAAAGGTAGAGGTGTACTTTTAGGTGGCGTACCTGGTGTTGCTCCTGGCAAAGTTTTAGTATTAGGTGCTGGTGTAGTTGGCGTACAAGCTGCTAAAATGGCAGCTGGTTTAGGCGCACACGTCACCATACTAGATGTAAACATGAAACGCTTACGTTATGTTAATGATGTAATGCCACCACATGTTACCACAGAGTTTTCTAACGAGTTTAATATTAGAAAACACATAAAAACACATGATTTAATTATTGGCGGTGTGCTTTTAAAAGGAGCTAAAGCTCCAAACCTTATTACCAGAGATATGCTTAAAGAAATGAAACCTGGTACTGTAATAGTAGATGTTGCTGTAGACCAAGGCGGCTGTGTAGAAACTACCAAACCAACTACCCATGAAGACCCAATTTACATTATAGATGATGTTGTACATTACTCTGTTGCTAATATGCCAGGTGCTGTACCTTATACCTCTACAATGGCATTAACCAATGTAACACTGCCATACACTTTAAAATTAGCCAACTTAGGTTGGCAAGCAGCTTGCGAACAAGACGCTTCTTTGCAAAAAGGGCTAAACATTGTATCAGGTAAAATAGTTTATAGTGAAATTCTTGAAGCTTTTGGCTGGGAAGAAGCATTAGCATAAATACAAACAACTGTCAGTAAAATAAACCTCGCTTAATTTGGCGAGGTTTTTGCTTTTAAATTGTTATATTTATTATTTAAAAACACAAACTATGTATACTTATTATATAATTATTGGTGCAGTTGCTTTAGTTAGCTGGATTGTTAGCAACAGACTTAAAAGCAAATTTAAAAAGTACTCTAAGGTACAATTGCGTAACGGAATGAGTGGCGCAGAAATTGCAGAAAAAATGTTGGCAGACAACGGTATTAGAGATGTAAAAGTAATTTCTACTCCTGGTATGCTAACAGACCATTACAACCCAGTAAACAAAACCGTTAACCTTAGTGAAGGTGTTTACAGTCAGCGTAATGCTGCTGCAGCAGCAGTTGCCGCTCACGAATGCGGACACGCCGTACAACACGCTACAGCATACCAATGGTTAACAATGCGCTCTAAGCTAGTTCCTGTTGTTAGCGCAACATCTAGTATGTCTCAATGGGTAGTTTATGGAGGCGTTGTTTTAATGGCTGTTACTGGAGTAGCCGGTGGCATTGGTTTTTGGGTTGCCGTAGCCGGACTTTTAATGATGGGCTTTGCTACACTATTTAGTTTTATTACACTACCTGTGGAATATGATGCTAGTAACCGCGCATTAGCATGGTTAAAAAACAAAAATATGCTTAGCCAAGAAGAATATGCTGGCGCAGAAGATGCATTAAAATGGGCTGCAAGAACATACCTTGTTGCTGCTTTAGGTGCATTAGCATCTTTAGTATACTGGGCTTACCAAGTATTTGGAAGAGATTAATTATTATAAAAACATACACAAAGTAAAAAGGGTGTCTATTTAAAGACACCCTTTTTTATTGGACACAATGCTGTTCTAAAAATTCCCCCAAACCGTTAGAACCAACTGAAGTTAGCGTTGTACATTATGCCCAATTATATTTTACTAAATGTTTACATTAAGATATAGTGATATTCTATTTTTTACCTCAACCTTACCGTTATTTAAATCTTGATCTATTGGCAACATTGTAGTTACCCCTAACGAGTATGTTTTGTAACTAGCCTCTACACTTAGCTTACCAAATAAAACATCACCTCCTGTATTTAATACAGATAAGCCATAAGACTCATCTTCATCATAATTTTCTCCACTAACACCCAATGCAGGCGTTAATGCAAAATCAGGAGATAAATAATATGTTTTATAAGTATTTATACCATAATTTAATTGGTTACCAAACTGATAATCTTCACTGTTTTTTGTTTTAAACGTATAGTTTACCATTGCAGACATTCCCCAATTGTTATGCGTAAGTCCGTAATTAACTGCAGTAACATAATCCCAACTACCTGTTCCTAACTGAAAACTAGTGTTTACACTACCTGTATTATTAGCCCTGTTAAAACTACCTGTTGGCATTTTTACTCCGCCACCAACTTGTAAAGAGTGCTGTGGACCAACAACCATAATACTATCTTGCTTTGCTAAAATTTTATAAAACCCCAACAATGTAATATCTCCCAAACCATTAATATTTTGAGAAGATTTGTTTGCAAACTCTCTATTATGAAAATGATAAGGAACTATGGCATTCACTAAAAAATGCTTTCCTACAGGCACTCTACCCCAAGCTTGCAATGTATTAAAGTTTTCATCTATCCAAGGTGAATTATTAAATATACCATCTCTAGACCTATAACTTTGAGATATGTAACGCACACCTGCAAAATTGGTATCTAAACCAGTACCAAAACCCATACTACCACCATTACCACTACAGCCACAAGTATCGCAAAAGTCATCAAAAACATAATGCTTTACTGCTGTTGCTGTTTGCAAACTATCTGTTGGCTCAGTTTTATGTATTGCAAATACATTGCACACAACCAATAGACATGCTATTATTATTAAATTTTTCATATTCTATTTTTCTGAAAATCGTTCGTCCGTTAAAAAAGTATCATCTGTAAGGGTGTTTAAAAAGGCAATAATTGCCACCCTTTCCTCTGCTGTTGTAGCAATACCCAACCTCTCACCACTACGCAATAAAGGATCTAAGGTTTGTGAGTCTACAACTCCACTATTATAAAAATCAAGTACCGCCTCTAAAGTTCCAAATCTACCATCATGCATATACGGTGCAGTAACCGCAATATTTCTAAGGCTTGGTACTTTAAACTTATAATTATCCTCTACAAAACCAGTTACTACACTCCTACCTAAATCATTAAGCTTGGTGTTGGGTTGCAACCCATTGTTTCTAAAACTACCATCAGAAAATAGCGCTGTAGCGTGACAACTAGCACATTTTTGCTCAAAAAGAGCTAAACCCTGTTGTTCCACTTCGGTTAACTGAACTTCTTTATTTATGTACTTATCATACTTAGCATCTGCAGAAATCATTGTTAGCATAAACTGCGATAATGCTAACAAAAAGTTTTCAGAATTCACTTCTCCATCTTCAAAAGCCTCAGCAAACAATTTTTTGTAACCAGATTTGTTCTTCAGTTTTTCTATAACATTTTCTAGCGTTTCATCCATTTCTACCTCTGTTGTAATAGGAATTACAGGAAAAAGATCTAAATGGCCCGTTGCACCATCCCAAGCAAAATTTTCTAAAAAAGCCATATTTTGTACAGGAGGCGTATTTCTTGTCCCTTCTAAATCGTTTACGCCATGGCTAAATGTATGTCCGTGATGCGTAAATGCATATTTTTGTTCATGACAAGTACCACATGAAACTGTACCTGTAGAAGACACTGCACCTTCATAAAACAATTTACGTCCAAGCTCAATTCCGTTTTTTGTTAACGGATTATGAGCTAAATTATAAGTTACTTCAGGGAAATGTGCAGGCACCTCTAACTCTACCGGAATATTAGTATACCCATCATCATTGCTCTGGCAACCTATAACTGCCAACAAAACCAAAAAGAAACTAATTTTTTTCATTATTACTAATAAAAAATAGGCGCCACAGGCCCAGCTAAAACCAAAACTAAAACCAGGCCCGTAACACGCTATTACTATTTAGTGACTGCTGTTACCAGCTTCGTTGTTGTGTACATGATCTATTTTAAATGCTAACGGTACATTAGTTGCTACTTTTACTGCACCTTCGCCACCCATAATTGCGTTTTCATATGTCTCTAAACTTACCGCCTCTGTTGCAGTTAATAGTGCATTTGCATCTGTAATAATATGCACTTCTGGAGCCATATTTTCATTTACAATAATTGCAGAAGATGCAGGAACATCTATAGTAGTTTCTGTGTAATTTGTAACCTCATCACTAGCTCTACCTAAGTGTACCCAGTACTGCTCATCTGTAGTTGTGTTAGATGTATAAGTACCTTCAAAATTTATATACTTGTAACCTGCTGCCCAAGACCATGTCATGTCATACTCGCCAGCAGCATCCCAAAAGTCACCTGCTCCGCTTAATCCCTGGTCGTACTTTTCTTTATCTACACCAATACCAAATTTAACGGCTGTATATGTGCCAGCAGGCACATTTTCTAAAACTACTTTTGTATTATCTGCCAACTCATCATTAGAATCTTCGCTAATAATAAAATAGCTACTTTCTTTTGGGTATGCATATTCCATACCGTCTTCATCTATCAAAACTATATTACTTACAATGTAATTTAAACGTGATACGGTTAACGCCTCACCATTTGCATTAGCAGTATTAGCGTTTCCTATTATTAAATCGTTTCCTGCAAAGCCATTATCAAATTCAAGTGTTACTTGTCCTGGATTTACATTATCCATTTCTCCATCATCATCAGAAGAACAAGATGCTAATGCTAGTAAACTAAAACTTACCACTATCGATTTTAAAAAATTTGATTTCATTATATTTTTTTTACTGTTTCTTAATTCTATTTTGTGTGTTTGTATTATGCGTTTAGGTAAAAAAAATCAAACCATTAAGCCATAAACACCTCTTAGCAAAGAGTGTTTATATTGATTTTTTTTATTAAACAAACTTGAATATTGTTAAGTTATGGGTTGATAAAAAACAACACAGAGATATTATGACTTTACATAGACTGAAAAATCATATTCACATTAAACTTAACTAATAAAACTTAAGAAATAGGAGGACGTAAAAGACTAAAAACCGAATTAAAATGATAGTTACTCTCTGCAGAAAGTATTTTGTGTTTTTTTTGTGATAGAAGTTGTGTGTTTACAAAAACATCTTGATTATTTTGATGAAACAACAACTGAAATTCTGATTTTACAACACCTTGCTCATTGTGCTCCTCTTGAGTAGATTTCTCTATAGATTTCATTAGTGCACACTTACCATTACACTCTAACTCTGGCTTGTCTTGATTTATACACAACACTTTAGAGATATAATCATAATTAACCACATACTCCATAAACGGGAATATTGGCTTTATACAAATAATAATTGCAATTATGAGTAAGGTCTGTTTCACGCCGCAAATTTAGCATTAAAAAAAAATAAAACCAGAACAATTGTCATAAATAGCTACAATTATATTTGTATTTGCCTATCTATTTGCTGGTCTAATGAAATAAAAGTTTCTGTTCTAGAAACACCCTGTATTTGTTGTATCTCTTTATTTAATACGTGCATAAGATGCTCATTATCTTTACATAACACCTTTATAAGTATAGACCAATTACCCGTTGTATAATGACACTCTAATACTTCTGGTATTTTCTCTAATTCTTTAACAGCTTTTGGGTTACTCATTGCTTTATCTAGAAATATACCAATGTAGGCCATTGTAGTGTAACCTAAAACTTTAGGGTTTATAACAAACTTAGAACCAGACATTAGGCCTGATGTTTCTAACTTACGTAAACGTTGATGGATAGCAGCGCCAGAAATTCCTATTTTACGAGCAATTTCTAAAATGGGCTTACGAGCATCTTGCATAAGATACCTTATAATTTTTTTGTCTATGCCGTCAATTTTTATTCTATCGTTATCAAATTTCATAAGTCTAGTTATAAATTAACTGTAAAGATACCAATATAGCTTTAAATACTAACTATTCATTATTACAGAATTATAGCCCTTGTACTCTGTATTATACTCTTTAAAAACAATGCCAAAATCTTCTAATTCTTTTAAAATTGGAGCATACACCTCTTTAGTTATAGGTATTTGTACACCGTAAGTTTTTATTTTGTTATTTAAAATTAATAATGCGGCCATAGCAACAGGTAAACCAACGGTTTTTGCCATAGCCGTATGCGTTTGGTTTTTACCTAAGGCAACCATATTAGAATCTATTTGCTTGTTTTCTCCGTTAAGACTGTAACCAAATTTATGGTACATAACAATCATATCTTTATCGTCCTTATCTAGTGTCCAGCTTTGTTCTAAAATTTGCTGTAGTATTTGTGCTGGCGTCCCATTTTTAAGTGTTATAAATTTAGTATCATCAAAAAGGTGTAGTTCTAACAACTTACCCCACATTACATCATCCTGATCTATTTTTAAGTAATGACGTAGCTTAAGCTCTACAGAATCTGTTGGCGAATAGGGTAAAAATAAATTTGTAAATGCCCTGTAACTCATATTCTCAGAGTTTTCTATCGTATAGCTATCATCTGTCATCCCAAGTTCTACAAACATATTCCACGCTTTAGAAAAACCAACTCTACGCATTGTGCCCCTATATAGCGTAAGCACATCTTGCAAGCCATACGCTTCTCTATATTTTAAAGAGTCTCTATTGGCATACCCTTCAAACCTACCAAAACCCTCTACATTAAAAAACTCTGTTCTTCTAAATAGTTTATTATAAGGTATGTATTTGTAAGTACCTTCTTGTATAAATTTTGCGGCACCACCTTGCCCAGCAACCACCACGTTTCTTGGGTTCCAGGTAAATTTATAGTTCCATAAGTTAGTATCACTCTCTGGCGCAACCAAACCACCAGTAAAAGACTCAAACAGCAACATTTTGCCACCCTTTTCTCTAATAGTATCTATTACCTGCATAGCACTCATATGATCTATTCCGGGGTCTAAGCCAATCTCATTCATAAAAACAAGCTTGTTGTCTTTTACCTGTTTATTTAAACCAAGTAACTCATCACTAACATAAGATGCTGTAACCAAATGCTTTTTAAAATTAACACAATCTTTAGCTACTTGTATATGTAAACTTGCTGGCAACATAGATATTACTAAGGTGGCCATTTGCACCAATTTTTGCCTTTCTTCTATATTAAAAATATCTAAACCAACTACGCTACAAGCCGGGTGATTTGCTATATGTGGCGCTATATTTTGTGGTTGTAAATCTGCAATAGTAATATGTAAGTTTTCTGCTGCAGCTTTTTCTAGTAAATAATCTAATAAATAAGCGGTAGATTTTCCGGCACCTAATACAAGTATTTGTCTTAACATATGTTTTATTACTTTTGGTTGTGATACTGATACAATGATCAGTTTTGTTACATTTATAAATTTACAAACGTTTTTTGTTATGAACAAAACAATTTTAAGTGCTGGAGTATTTTTTGGCTTTACTGCAGTAATTTTTGGAGCCTTTGGTGCACACGGATTAGAGAATTTGGTAGATGCCAAAGCAATAGCATCATACAAAACAGGGACGCAATACCAAATGTACCACGCACTTTTATTGTTGGTTTTAGGTGTACTACCAAAACTTACTGCAAAGCATAAAAAGCAAATTTTTTACGTTTTGGTTACAGGTATTTTTCTGTTTAGTTTTTCTATATATATTTTAAGTATTGATACAATTTTAGGATTTAATGCAAAATCTATAGCACTTGCAACTCCAATTGGTGGATTATTTTTAATAATTGGATGGTTTTTATTGGGTTATCGTATTTTTAAACATTTTAACTAAACATTTGACAATTAAACTACATAACTGCAAATTTTTTTTAGCTTTGCATTAACAAAAAAACTAAAACTATGAGCACTTATAGTCCAGACACGAAAACGATTTCGTTGGAGGAATATGGTATTACAAGCACTGACATTAATTATCAATTATCTCCGTCAGAATTGCACAAAATAACTTTAGATAAAGGTATGGGAAAAGAGGCTTCTTCTGGAGCTTTGGCAATAAATACTGGCGAATTTACTGGTAGATCTCCTAAAGACAGATTTATTGTAAAGGATGACATAACTGCTGATAAAGTTTGGTGGGGAGATATTAACATTCCTTTTGCGCCAGATAAATTTGATGCACTTTATAATAAAGTGATTGATTATCTAAACGAAAAAGAACTTTATGTAAGAGATGCTTACGCATGCGCTGATAAAGATTACAAGTTAAACATTAGGGTTATTAATGAATTTCCTTGGTCTAATATGTTTGCATACAACATGTTTTTAAGACCAACTACAGAGGAGTTAAAAAACTTTGACCCAGAATGGACCGTTGTAAACGCTCCTGGTTTTATGGCAGACCCTGCTGTAGATGGTACACGCCAACACAATTTTGCAATTTTAAATTTTACTAAAAAAGTTGCTTTAATTGGTGGTACTGGTTACACAGGTGAAATTAAAAAAGGTATTTTTTCTGCTTTAAACTTTATTTTACCTGTTTACAAAGACACATTGCCTATGCACTGTTCTGCTAATGTTGGTAAAGACGGTGACACTGCTATTTTCTTTGGCTTATCTGGCACAGGAAAAACTACCCTGTCTGCAGATCCTAACAGAAAATTAATTGGTGATGATGAACACGGTTGGACTAATGAAAACTCGGTTTTTAATTTTGAAGGTGGTTGTTACGCTAAAGTAATTAACTTATCTGCAGAAAACGAACCAGAAATATTTGGTGCCATTAAAAAAGGTGCTATTTTAGAAAATATTGTAATGGATGATAAGGGCGCTGTAGATTTTGCAGATACCTCTATTACTCAAAATACAAGAGTAAGTTACCCTATTTACAATATAGAAAACATACAAGAACCATCTATAGGTAAAAACCCTAAAAATATATTTTTTTTAACAGCAGATGCTTTTGGTGTACTGCCTCCAATATCTAAGCTAACACCTGCACAAGCTGCTTACCACTTTATATCTGGTTACACTGCTAAAGTTGCTGGTACAGAAGCTGGTGTTGTAGAGCCTGTACCTTCTTTTTCTGCTTGTTTTGGCGCTCCTTTTATGCCATTACACCCAACTAAATACGCAGAAATGCTAAGTGCAAAAATGCAAGAAGCTGGCGTAAATGTTTGGTTGGTAAATACTGGCTGGACTGGTGGTCCTTACGGTATTGGTACACGTATGAAATTAAAGTACACACGTGCTATGATTAATGCTGTATTAAATGGCGACTTAGGTTTATACTCTTATGATAAATACCACATACACTCTGTATTTGGTGTTGCACAACCAAGAGAGTGTCCTGGTGTACCTACAGAAGTACTTAGCCCAAGAACAACTTGGAATAACGATGAAGAGTACTACAAAACTGCTTTTAAATTATCTAACGCGTTCCGCGAAAACTTTAAAAAGTTTGAGTCTTACGCTAATGAAGAAATTAGAAGAGGTGGCCCGCAACGCTACGCCTTTTAAGTATAATACTGTACCTGGTACAGTTTAATAATTTTAATTACAAAATCCAGAGGAGCTAGCTTCTCTGGATTTTTTTATTAAATTTAAGAGTAATAATAGACCACTGAAAACGCAATAAAAAATAAATATGGGGTTTGGAGCAGGACACATTCAGGATATGAATAATCGGATGAGACAAAACCGTGCACAACGCCCATCTAAAAGGGGGAAATTTAAAGATGATAATCGTAAAACTATCTACTCTAAAGAAGCAAAATCTTATGACCTAAGCTTTAAAACGTTACCTAAAAAGGAAATGTATAAATTAAAACTTAAGATTCGTAACCGTGCTAAGGCAGAACAAAAAAGAGACCGAATTATTCTTTGGGTTTTATTTATTATTGGTCTAGTTTTATTAATTAGATGTATCAAATTTTTAATCTAAAACTACCTACAACAAAACATTTGGAGACAACATTCCAAAAAAAAGTCTAAAAAGCAGCAATTTACAAACTAACTCACTTCTTTTCTTTGGGGTTATACATTACAACAACCTGAATAATAATTGCTAAAAAAACAAGCATATAAATTTCTATTTGTGTAAATAGCTCTACCGAATCTACTGCTCGTTTACTAATAGACATTTGCCTGCTACCCTCATTTAATTGTATTTTAGATAAATCATTAAGGTTAGTTTTTAAACTATTTATAGCGCTACTTACTTTAGATGTACTGTTATAACTAGAGTTTATAAACTTAGTTTCTGCATTTTGCAACACTTTAACGTTACTTTTAAAATCGTTAAATACGGTTGCTTCCTTTGGAGTTAATTTGGTTTTTTCAAATTTAGAAATTAACGACTGTAAATTATCGTTTACTTTTAAATTACGGTTTTCATAAAAAGTACTATCCAACGTTTTAACCGCAACCTCTTTTTCTTGTACCAACTTTAACTTTTCAAAAATTAAATCGTTGGCTATTAATCTGTCTTCATAAATGGTTACTACAGAGTCTCTAACCCGCACAAAATTGTTTTTATCAATTAAGTTTGTCATTATTATTAAAACAAAAATCAATAAAATCCCTAGAATCCATTTAAACTTGGCATAAAATCCCATAATAGTTATTATTTGCTGTGTAAACTCTAAGTGGTGGGTGTGTTAAGTTTATCTTACTAAATAAATATACTAAAAAAATTAATATATAAACACGCAAATTAGACTTGTATAATTTATTTATTAAAAGTACTTGCACTAAAATGTAAAAGCTGCATATAATAAAACAAAGTATTACATAGTAACTTATTATAAAAAGTAATTTTTGCCTAAATATTTAGCAATATTAGTAGCAACAAAAAGACTCCCAAAAAAACGATAAAAAAGGTATTTAGTATAAATTATAAATGTTTTTTTTATTTTAAATGCTAATTTCAATTTTTGACAAACAGTTTTAACTCATTAATATGAATACAAAAAAGCTATTAATTATTTCTTTTCTATTCTCTTTAATTGGCGGTATAGTAATTTTTATAAAATTGAGCTATTTTTTTTGGCAATCAGATTTAGACTACTTAATATATTTAGGTATAATTATACTTGCAATAGCAGGTTTGCTAGCTTTATATACTTGTGTACTTTCCTCTTTACACTTATACAACACTAACAAATTTAATTGGACTTGGGTGTTAAGTACTGTATTAGCAATTTTTAACGCCATTATATTTATATATTATTTGATACAAAAAAAATAAACCGCATCAACTAATAAAAAGTTAGACTTTTTGTTTTATGAAAAAACTATTACTATATATATTTTTAGCTACATCAATTTGCAATGCGCAACAAATGAAAATGAAGAATTACAATAAAACCGATTTAGAAAAATTAAATTTAACTGGAAAAGTAAAAAGTATAAAAGAGTATACTCAAGTTAAAAGCAATAACAAATCTCCTATTTTAAATACAGAAAAAGAGTTTAATTCAAGTGGGTTTTTACTAAAGGAAACCGTTTATTCTTATGGAAAAATATATAGCATTACAAAATTCAATTATCTAAATAGTAAATTAGACAGCGAAACTGAAAAAATACTTGGGCCTAGCGGCTATACAACGGTAAAAAAATATTTTTACAAAGAAAGCGAACTAGAAACCAAAACTTTTGAGGATGATGAATTGGTAGAATCATCCATTACAAAAACGGATAAAAACAACAATATTATTTACACAAAAAATAATAACCATTTGTTTGGTACCTATTGTGAGAAAAACTACGAGTATAACCAAAAAAAAAATTAACTACACTAATAGAAAATTGCTACAACCAAGATGGTAAAAATTACAGTAATACCGTTACTTATACTTACTTAAATGGTGTAGTTTCAAAAATGAAGCATACCAACACGGTTGCAAATGATAACGTAGGGTTTGTAGAACATTACACTTATGACGGTTCTAAAAATTGTACAAAAACAGAGGTTTATGTAAACAATGTTTTAGAAAGCAAGCAGACTATGGCCTACCAAAACGGTTTGTTGTATGAACATCGTTTTTTTGAGAAAGGAAAAGAAACAAAATTTATAAGTTATGCGTATGATAGTTTAAAAAACAGTAGTTCTAAAACTGTTAATGAGGTAGGATCGGTAGCAACCATTACTACAGAACACACATACCAGATAGCCTATTTTAATTAAAAACTTAAATTATGAAAGTCACCACCAAAAAAAATGAACAAGTTGCAAATATGATTTTTGCTTCTATTTATCCTCACTATTTAAGTAGAATAGAAAAAAATGGGCGAACTAAAGAAGAGTTAGACCAAGTAATAGAATGGTTTACTGGTTTTAACGCTACTACCTTACAAAACCTTATTGATGAAAAAGTGACGTTTAAAACTTTTTTTAACAAAGCTAAAATTAACCCTAATGAGGATTTAATAAAAGGTGTTGTTTGTGGTTACCGTATTGAAGAAATAGAAGAAGAATTTAAACTGTACAAACAGTGCAGGCAAATGGAAAAATTGATAGATGAATTGGCAAAAGGGCGTAAAATGGAGAAGATTTTACGCGAAAAAAAGAAATAATTTTACGCAGTAACACACAGCCAAAAAACGCTTTATTTAAATGTAATTTTTTTACTAATGCCTACACTAGAAGATCAACTAAAAAACCCTGTTTGGTATTCTTTACAAGAAACCCACAAAAAATTTGCAGTTACATTTAACAATGTAAAATTTTACAATCCCGAGGTATGCCCATTTGGTGCTTTTTATGATACTAGTAGTACTAAAAAAGCCGCTAACAGCTACGCACAAACTACAGATAAATTTTTCTTTGTATCGGAAGCTGAAACTCCATTAATAGACGACTCAACCCTTTTTTTAGAGAAAAAAGTTGAGGGCTGTCAAATGGTTTTAAATACATTAGCAGACGTAAAAATAACCGAAGAAATTGTGTTATTAGACGAGACTTTTAGTGATGAAATTTATAATTTAGTTTGGCTAGTTATGCCTGGTTACTACAGAAAAAGAACCTTTGAAATGGGTAAATACTTTGGCATATTTAAAAGTGGAAAACTGGTTTCTATTGCAGGGCAACGTATGCAAACAAATCTTTTTACAGAAGTTAGCGCTGTTGTTACACACCCAAGTTACACTAGGCAAGGATTAGCAAAACAGCTAATTGCACACAACACCAAAGAAATTTTAAAAGAGAACAAAACCCCTATTTTACACACCAATAAAGGAAACCCAGCAATAGCACTTTATCAAAAATTAGGATACACACTAACAAGAGATATGAATTGGTGGTTGTATGCTAAAAAGTAGTATGCAGCACTATGTAAACTACATACAATTTTTACAAGTTCCGGTTAAAATACAATTTGCACTAGCTACTGTATACCCATTTGGTGCGGTATATTCTACAGGAATTTTTAAACACTCTATAGTATCACAACTGGTACACCTAAAATGAAAGTGAGGCTTTACCTCCTCCTCGTTTTTACATTTTTTACAAATTGCAAAGTATTGCTTGCCGTCTTCAGCTACAATTTTATGAACCACTTCATCTTCACAAAACCTATTTAATACCCTATAAATTGTAGCCCTATTAATAGCTATGCTTAACTGTTTTTCTATAGCATCATGACTAAGTGCTTTTTTAGCATTTATTAGTAAATTTAATACTGCTTCTTTAGTTGGCGTATTTCTTCTGTTCATTTTATTGCGATTGTATCGCAATAATACAAAAATTAATATATATTTGTTTTTAATTGCAACATAGTTGCATTAATAATTAAATATGATAAGGAGAAATGTTATAAAAGCTTTGGCTATTGGTGGTTTACATATTACCGTACAAAACCCCTTATGGAACCTTTTTAAAAACGTGTATAAAATGAATAAAACAGATTTTGATGTAATAATTATTGGCGGAAGTTATGCAGGATTATCTGCTGCTATGGCCTTGGGTAGATCTTTAAAACAAACTTTGGTTATAGATGCTGGTAAACCTTGCAACGCACAAACACCACACGCTCATAATTTTTTGAGTCAAGATGGCAGTAAGCCTGGTGAAATTTTAAAAATTGGAAAAGAACAACTAGCAGCCTACAACAGTGTTACCCACCATAACGGATTTGTGGTTAACGCTAAAAAAAACAAGGCTATTTTTAGTGTAACTACAGACAATGAAAACGTATTTACTGCCAAAAAAATAATTATTGCCACAGGTATTAAAGACCTATTGCCCAATATACAAGGCTTTTCTTCTTGCTGGGGCATATCTGTAATACATTGCCCATACTGCCACGGTTACGAGTACAAAAACAAAAAAACTGCTATAATTGCTAACGGAGAAAGGGCTTTTCATTTGGCATCATTAGTAAATAACTTAACTAATAACAGTACAATTATTACTATGGGCAAAAATAATTTTAGTGATGAAGAACTTACAAAACTTAAGCAGCACAACATTAAAATTAATGAAAAAGAAATTGAAACCATTGTGCACACAAACGGACAGTTAGAAAAAATTGAATTTAAAGACGGAAGCTCTGAAAATTATGATTGCGCTTATGCAGATGTTCCTTTTAAACAAAGCACAAATATTGCAGACCAATTAAGTTGTAAACTCACAGAAAACGGACATATTGAGGTAAACCCTATGCAAAAAACTACAGTAGATGGCGTGTATGCTTGCGGAGACAACAGCTCTAGACTACGTGCGTTATCTAGTGCAGTTTATACTGGTAACTTAGCTGGTGCAATGTTAAACAATGAACTAACTCAGGAAAACTTTTAACTATTTTAACCAAACAGAAAAACCTTAGGCAACAAATTAGTCCGTAATAGCGTCTATTAAGTAAACAAACCAACTAAGACCAAAGTTATGACTAAAAAACAGTTCTGGAGCCAGCTAATACTTTTTGTATGTGCTTTACTTTTTATTTTAATTACAAGAGAGTACCTCTTATACTTATTAATAAGTAAAAAAATAGAATCTTACATTATACACACACTTGTAAATGTATGTGCCAATCTTGTATTAATTGCTGTTTCGTTATTTTTTATTCGTAAAAATGGTTTATTAGAGGTATCAGGATTAAAAAAAAGAAAATTAAAAAAATGGTATTTATTATTGTTTCCGTTAGTATATCTAGTGCTGTTAAACCTTGCCATAATAGATGTTGTAAGCATAGATAATTTGTTGCCTAACGTTTTTATATTTTTAATTTACTCTATTTCTATAGGCTTTGCAGAGGAGTTAAGTATTAGAGGTTTTATTCAGTCGCATTTTATAAACTATTTGGGTAACACAAAAAAGAATATTATTGCATCGGTATTTGCCTCTTCATTGTTTTTTGGAGTTATACATTTATTAAATTTTGATAGCGGATTATACGGCGAATTAACACAAGTACTATACGCCACATTTATAGGCATTATGTTTGGGTTTTTACTAGTAATAACTAAAAGAATATACCCATTAATTATAGTACACGCACTAATAGACTTTGTTGCAGATTTAGATGTGGTTGGTCTGCCTATAAAACAAAAAATTGCCGAGGCTACATCTTTAGAAAATGCCATACTTATTGCCCTACTTGCCCTACCTTGCTTAATTTATGGGTTATTTTTAATGAAAAAATACAAGCTTACAGAAGCTACTGTTAGCAATGTTTAAAAAAGCATTACTTTTTGTTTAACAGTTTATAAACAAGTTCTTTAGTTAAGGTTTTACCTGCTGCTTTTTCTCTTAAAACACTAAAAGGGTATTTAAAAGTACAGCCTGTTTTGTAACCACTACAACCATAGGCTGTTTTGCCTTTTAATACTGTGCCGGTTTTACATTGCGGACACGGCATAGGGTTTGGCACCGCTGTTTGTGTTTGTTTTGGTGCTATTTTTTTTTCTTCTAACACCAACTCAAAATTATCATTAAAACGCAACAAACCATCTTTGGTACCATTGTCTGTTTTAAAACCCTTTAAGTTAACAGTACAACCTTTATCTAACAGTCGTAAATACTGTTTTTCAGATATTTTTTTATCCATATACACAAAAGGCAATACCATTTTACACCCTGTTTTATAGGCGCTACAACCGTAAGCAGTTTTGCCCTTTAACAATACACCTTGTTTGCATTTAGGGCACGTTTTACCCTGTACAGAGGTAATTTTCTTTTCTTTTTCAGGTTTTGCAGCTTTTTCTGTGACTGCATGCGAAATTTTAATGTGTTTTTTTTCAATACGAACCTCATACACCAAGTCATCAATCATTTTTTTCATGTTGTTTATAAAAACACCTGCATGAAAATTTCCGCTTTCTATTTCTTTTAACTGTTTTTCCCACATACCAGTTAGCTCGGCAGAGGTTAACAATTTATTTTTTATAATACCAATAAGTTGTATGCCTGTTTGTGTTGGTAGCAACTGCTTTTTTTTACGCTCTATGTATTTACGCCTAAAAAGTGTTTCTATAATATTTGCTCTGGTAGACGGTCTTCCTATACCGTTTTCTTTCATTAGCTCTCGCATTTCATCATCATCTACCTGCTTGCCTGCTGTTTCCATAGCACGTAGCAAACTAGCCTCTGTGTACTGTTTTGGCGGCTTGGTTTCTTTTTCTAAAAACGAAGGCTCATGAGGTCCTTTTTCTCCTTTTACAAAAGATGGTAATATGCCTTTTTCGGGCTTATTTTTAGCATCCGGATTTTCAAAAACTACACGCCACCCTTTTTTTAGTATTTCTTTACCTGTTGTTTTAAAAGACACTGTATCTACCTTACCTAAAACTGTGGTGTTAGCCACCTCACAATCTGGATAAAAAACAGCAATAAAACGTTTGGTAATAATATCAAAAACCAACTGTTGGTTGTGCTGTAAATTTATTTGCACACCCGTAGGTATTATAGCGTGGTGGTCTGTTACTTTTTTATCGTTAAAAACCTTGGCAGACTTTCTAATTTTACCTGCCAGAACAACTTGCGTAAGGTTTTGGTAATTGGTAAGCTTTTGTAAAATTCCGGCAACTTTAGGGTAAATATCATTAGGTAAAAAGGTAGTATCTACCCTTGGGTAAGTAACTACTTTTTGCTCGTATAATTTTTGTACTATTTTTAAGGTTTCGTCTGCAGAAAAACCAAATTTTGTATTGCAATAAACCTGCAAGCCAGTAAGGTCAAACAACTTAGGCGCATATTCCTTACCCTTTTTTTTGGTGGTAGAAACAATTTCAAAATCGTTTTCTTTTACTTTTGTCGCAAAAGCCTCTCCTTCTTCTTTCTTTAAAAACCTTCCTTTTTCGCAATTAAACAGTGTATCTCTGTACAAGGTTTGCAGCTCCCAATATGGTTGCGGTTTAAAATTTAGTATTTCATGGTACCTAGTTACAATCATTGCCAAGGTTGGTGTTTGCACACGCCCAACAGACAACATTTGCTTGTAACCACCGTGTTTTACGGTGTACAAACGTGTTGCATTAATGCCCAAAAGCCAGTCTCCTATAGCCCTAGAAAAACCAGCGTAGTATAAATTGTCATACTTAGTGGCTGGTTGCAGTTTTTCAAACCCTTCTTTTATAGCCTCTGTAGTTAAAGAAGATATCCATAGGCGTTGCACCTCTCCTTTATACGCTGCCTGGTCTATAACCCAACGTTGTATTAGCTCTCCTTCTTGCCCAGCATCACCGCAGTTAATTACTACAGTAGCTTGGTCAAATAATTTTTTTACAATTTTAAACTGTTTTTGTATGCCAGACTCTTGTACTACTTTGGTTTTAAACTTACTGGGTAGCATTGGTAAGTTGTTAAGGTCCCAACTTTTCCAATGAGGTTTATAGTCGTTAGGCTCACAAAGTGTGCATAAATGGCCAAAAGTATAGGTTACTGCATAGCCATTACCCATAAAATACCCATCATGTTTTGTATTTGCCCCTAGTACAGTGGCAATTTCACGGGCAACACTTGGTTTTTCTGCAATACATACTTTCATAACAAGGTGTAAAAATAGGATTTTATTGGTGGAAGTATTTACAGTTAAGGCATAAAGAAATTAACAAAAAGTTTAGGTACAGGTTTTAGCCAAAAAGTAGGTAAAAAAAACCAACCATACTAAAAAATATACCAATTACACATTTTGGTAATTGCAGCACAAAAAATAGTTTTACATTGTAGGAAAATTTAACAACCAAAAAAAACAACTGCTAAGCCAAATGTGCGTTTACACAACCCTATTGGCGGAATAAACGCAATAAATTGAGTTTATATGTAGTTGTGCGTAATTTAAACCAACCGAAAAACGAATGAAACTTAAAGAAGGCGAAAAAATCATAAAAGAATATTATTTCAGTCGGACCAAGGACACTTTCAACAAAGGAATCTTGACTAATAGCCGACTTGTCTTCATCTCAAAAACGTCAAAAGACAATCAGAGCGAAGAAAATTATCCACTTTCCAAATTGACATCTGTTCGGACTGAAAAGGAGCGGAATGGATTTCGCTCAAAAGTTCTGGGTTTCGCGATTATAGGAATGGTAGTTTTATTAATTGCAACTGGATTTATGATTTTTGGAGAAAGCGAACCAATGTGGACAGAAGTAAGTTATTTCATTCCAGTTTATTTGATTTTAATTTGGCTTATTCGTTTCGGACTAAAACCAGATAAGGTAACAACGAATTTAGTTATTACACAAATGGGTGGAGTTAAAAGATATTCCGCTCGTAACAATAAGGAGTTGGACGAATTTATTGAAAAAATTAACGAACAATTAATTTGAGAGACGGAGAAAAAACTACGCACAACAATGGCTAAACGTAATGCGGGGTTTTGGACAAAATAGAATGGTCTGTTTATATTTATGAGGTCGCTAAATCTTTGGGATTTAGCTTTGGACAAAAAAAATTAAAAACAAAATACAATGCTTTGGCTCAATGCAAACTTAAAAGTTTATCGCTTTCTACTGCCCAATTTGCAATATATTAAACGTTGTAGTGAATAACCCATAAAACCGAAAAAAAATGTTTGACGGAAAAAATTCAAAAAAAATTGAATACTTAGAAGAAGAAAGAAAAAAGCTTTGGGAAAGACTTTCTGTTCTTGAAAAACAAGTTGCTGAAAAACCGTCAGATATTGAAAAAGAAGCTAAACAAGCATCAAGAAAAGCAGCTGAATATAGAAACAAAGCTGAAATTAGACTAAACGAAGCAAACGAAATACACTCAAAATTAGTTAATATAGAATCTGAAATTGATGATAAATTGAGTGATATAACTTCAAATCACACAAAATCAGTTCAAGTTAGTAATGATTTACTTGAAAACAGTACAAATTTATCAAATCTTGTAACAAGAATAAGTGAAGTTCTAGAAGAACATCCAGAAATCGAAGAGGAAATTGAGAAATTAGATAAATTAATTTTAAAAATTGAGGAAAATTCTAGTAAAGCGAATACAACATATAAAGGAATTTTAACCAAGAAAATAGAGATAGACGAACTTCATAGAGAAATCTTAGGTTATGAAGATAAAGACGAAGATGGAGAAATAATTAATGTAGAAGGTTTAAAAAAAGAACTTGAAACATCTTACAATCAACTAACAGAAGTTTCCGGAAATTTAGAAAAAAACCTTGAAAACCTAAAAGAAACAAGTAAAGAACAATACAACGACTTTATCAAAATAAATCAAGATGATATAGAAAGCCTAAAATCAAATTCAAAAAAAGAATATGATAAAATTAATAAGCAAATCGAATCATTACTTCCAAATGCTTTAACCGCAGGTTTAAGTTCTGCTTTTGTTACTAAAAAAGGAGAAGAAGAAGAATTATACAAGGAATATAAGGAGAGTTTTAATAAAGGGATTTTATACATTTCATTATCAGCTTTATTGCCGATTACGATTAGTATTGTTTATCTTTTATCAGGAGCAACTTTAACTGATACAATAGAAAGAGCACCAAAAATAATGTTAGCTTTTCTTCCTCTTTACATTCCATTAATCTGGACTACAATTTCTGCTAATAAAAAGGTCAACTTATCAAAAAGATTAATAGAAGAATACTCTCACAAACAAGTGTTAAGTATGACAATAGAAGGACTTTCTAAACAAATAGAAAACATTGAAAATGCTGATATGTCAGAAGAATTAAGAATAAAACTTCTGAATAGTTTCTTAAATGTAACAAGTGAGAATCCTGGGAAATTAATTTTAAATTATCAAAAATCTGATAATCCCTTTTTAAACTATTTTGACCGAGATAAGAAAAAGAACAAAACAATAGTTGAGACACTTGAAGATAATACGAAAAGCATTATTGAAAAAGCAACAGACGAAATTGAAGATGGTATTATTAATAATGGTAAATAACTATAAATAAAAAAATTACGCACTACAACAAAGTACTGGTGGTAAAAAACAAGTAATACTCATTAATTTTTAGCTAAAGTGCTTCTGTAAGAATCATCATATATTAGTCCTGATTTTGCAATAACAAAGGCTTAGTCTTTGTCTGTTTAAGAACTCCTATATACCGGACTAGCAGATTTTCTATTTGGTATTTATTTGCTAAATTTAGTTCTTAAACCACACCACTAATCATACACAAAACCGTTACTAGCAAGCGAATCCCACCGCATAGTCAAGCACATTTCATTTTTTTCGTGCCTCAAAAAATAAAAAAAGCTTGCCTTTTCCCAACCTCAAACTGAATAAAAAAAGAATTAAATTGGAATTTAATAAAATGTCCGTAAATTTGTCCGTGTACGTAAAAACGTCCGCAAATAATTATGGCAACAATAAATTTTTACTTAGATAAAACCGATAAAAAAGGCTTTGCACCAATTCACCTTCGAATTAACTGTAACGGTAGACAGGTTAAAGTTTCTACAGGACAGAAAATTGAACCTGAAAAATTTGACAAGTCTGAACAGAAAGCGATAGGAACAAGTACGGAATCAAACGAAATCAATCATTATTTAGATTTCTTAAGAGAAAGAACTGATGAACTTTTACATTATTCCAATAAAAAGACTTTTATTCAAGATGATGTTAAAAGAATTTTAAACGAACATATTGAAAACTATAAAGAAAATAATAACGTCAATATCGTAAAAGAACAAGTTTCACTTTATGGAAAACCTTTCACTTTTGTAGATTTATTTGCTGGAGCAGGTGGTTTTAGCGAAGGGTTTCTACAAGCTGAACACAACAATAAGTTCTTTGATTTTGTTGTCGCTAACGATATAAACGAAAACTGTGAATTAACTCACGTTGTGCGATATAATCACCAATTAGGTTTGGATGCAGAATTTCTTAAACAAGATATTACTGAACCAGATTTTTTAGATAACTTACTAGAGAAAATAGATGGCAAAAAAATTGATGTTGTTTGTGGAGGTCCACCTTGCCAAAGTTTTAGTCTTGCAGGAAAACGTAAAAAATTCGACAAAAAAGACGACTTATTTTCCCATTATTTAGAAGTTATTAAGGTATTACAGCCAAAATACTTCGTAATGGAGAATGTAAAAGGTATTTTAACTAAAGAAAAAGGTAAGATAAAAGAGCTTATCATTAAAGAGATAAACTCTATAGTTGACATTAAAGAGATTCCTTCACTCACATCATTTATAAAAAAAGTGCGAGTAGAATCAAATTCTTTTCTATTCGATAGTATTATAAAACGTGTAGAACTTGAAAAACTGCTCGAAAAAGACAAAGAAAGAGGAAAAGCAGATTTTATAAATTTTGTAGAAAATAGGTTTAGAAAACTAACACCAAAAATTGCAGATTATAAAACCAGTAAAACAGACGAGAATATAAATACTATTCGTCACGGTTTTAATCTTTTAGCTAGAGCGAAAGAATGGGAGAAATTAAAGCGTGATATCATAAAAGAAAAAGACTTTTGTAATATTGATAGTGATAATTTTGTGAATACTTTTACTGATTTTCTAACAGAAATCAGTTCAGAGAATGTAATATCTAAAATTGAAAATGCCATCAAAATTTTAAAAGTTCCGACCACTTACAAAAAAGATTGTGACGACATTATTACCGCTTTAAAAATCTATACAACCTCTTTTGATGAATCTATTGAGATTTTAAAATCGCATTGCAATAAATCACAAAAAAAGGAATTAGAAACTATTCTTGAAAGCATTAGGCTTTACAAAATAGAAAATCCTTTTGTTGCTAATGCTTCAAATTATGGTGTTCCGCAAAATAGAGAAAGAGTACTTTTCATTGGTTGTCGCAAAGACCAAAAATATATTTCTGAAATTCCTGCAACCGTTTCTAAAGAAGATAAGGTGACTATTTTTGAAGCACTTTATGATTTGGATTTTATTGGGAACAATCAAGAAGCTCACCGATACGAATTAATCGATATTTCTACTCAATACAATGGAACTGCGAAGAAAATGTCTAAACTTTTAAAGAAAAGAAGAATAGATGGAAAGCCAATTTCTAAAGGTGGAAAATCATTTGCGGAATGGTCGAGAAAAGGAAGATTAATTGAACGCTTTAAACCTCAAACAAAACCTTTTTATGTAAGAAACACAGAAGCACTTGAAAATGGAGAAAAGTATTTCGATATCCTCAATAATCACAAAACAAGTAATCAAAACGAAACTGTTATAGAAAGACTTGGAGTTATTTTAAAAAATGGAGATTATAAAAAAGCGCAACCAGAATTAGAAAAATTAGGTCTTTCGACAAATAAACGAAATTATAATGTTTTAAAACCAGACGAACAAAGTTCTACAATAATGACAATTGCAGATGATTATATTCATTACAATTCGCCAAGGTCTTTAACCGTTAGAGAAATGGCACGTTTACAGTCTTTTGACGACTCTTTTGTATTTCAAGGAAGTAATGATATAGGAAGATTAAAATCAGAAAAGTTATCTCTGAACGATATAGTTATCAATGCAACACCACCGCTTTTCGCGAAAGCAATAGCAGAAAAAATTCTTAAGAATATTTAATTAACCTTTGAATAGAGATTTAGCATTAATTGCTGAAATTAAATTTGTTTTAATTCCTATTTCAGAAGAATTGAACTCTTGATATGATTCGTCTATCTCGTGAATTAAGGAAAATTCGTCTAATTCCGACGAATACAATATCCTTTTACTACTTTTAGCTAATCCATTTGCTAAAACAATATAAAAGTCTTCAAAATCGCCATTTTCATTATTTGCAAGCTCTTTAAGATGTTGTAGATTTTTTACTTCCATTTTTGTTAAAATTGTATATTGCAAAATATGAAATCATTTCCAAAAAGAGAATATTTTTTTAATTATACGATACAGGCTTTAACTGAATTAGGTGGCTCTGGCTCAAATGATGAAATAAATAATAAAGTAATCGATATTCTTCAATTGCCTGAAGAATTATTGAATAAAATGCATAAAAACACTAATCAAACTGAGTTTGAATATCAAATGGCTTGGGTTAGAACAATGCTCAAAAACCAAGGATTAATTGAGAATTCTAAACGAGGTGTTTGGGCAATAAAAGCGAATCAAGAAATCACTCTTCCGAAATTTAAAATCAATTTTGATAAAAGTGAAGCTAAAAGAGTTGATGAAGAAATTACTGATGATGAAGAATGGAAAGAAAAATTGCTAAATGTAATTACTGAAAACCTTTCGCCTAACGCATTTGAACGCTTAGTTCAGCGAATATTAAGAGAAAAAGGGTTTTCGCAAGTTGAAGTTACTGGAAGAACTGGAGATGGCGGAATTGATGGAGTTGGTATCGCCAAAATAAATGGTATTTTAAGTTTTCATATTATATTCCAATGTAAAAGGTATAAAGGCAAAGTTGGCGCAAAAGATATGAGAGATTTTCGTGGCGCAATGGTTGGTAGAACTGATAAAGGATTATTTATTACTACTGGTATGTTTACAAGAGATGCAATTGCTGAAGCATCAAGAGATGGAGCGCCAGTAATAGATTTAATTGACGGAGATTTATTAGTTGAAAAACTAAAAGAACTCGGACTTGGAGTTTCTGTAGAATTTAAAGAGGAAGTTACAATTGACGAAGACTGGTTTAAAAACTTCTAACTGTTTTCTTTTGCGTTAGGGATAGAAGTGGAAAGCCCACAGTGAGGCACGAGCGAGGACTTGTAGCGGATAGCCCGACCTTTAGGTAACGCCCAAATTATTTTTATTCCAAGTTTCTCTTACTTTAATTGAACCAACCGAAACAGGATTAAAAAAATCTATAATGGATGCGACAGGTTCTGTTCGTAGCTATTTAAAAAGTGAGAATATACACGACTACGAATTACAAAGTCAAGGTACAGAGAGTAAAGTAATGATTCCAGCAATTATTCATACTGGATTTAAGATTATAAAATCAAAAGCATCTCTATATCGCCCTTCAACTAAAAAAGGAGACCCACGGATTTGGTTTTATGGTTTAACAAAAGTTACTGACCCAAATGATATTATTGGTATCACTTTTTACAACGATAATTTTCAAGTTTTTAACTTGACAAAATTAGATATCAAGGAGTTGATTTATTCTTCAATTCTAAATCCATTTCAAGAATTAATTAACGCAATCAATACGACAGAAAATGAAGTTGCTTTGGAACTTTTAGCTATGTTAAGAAAAATTGCAAGCGCTGGTCCAATTCCTTCAATGGTCGATGCTGACACTTCTGTAGGTAGAACACTTGAAACAGCTCTAGGAATTGACATTAATTCCTCTAAACAACCAGATTATAAAGGAATTGAACTTAAATCATTTAGAAACAGTAGAACAAATCGTAAAAATCTGTTCGCACAAGTTCCAGATTGGAAATTAAGTAAGTTTAAAAGTTCAGCAGAAATTCTAGATAATTTCGGTTATGAGCGTGATGATGATTTTAAACTTTATTGCACAGTTTCTGCGATTACAAGAAACTCACAAGGTTTGAATTTAAAAATTGATAACGACATAAAACAATTAATTGAAAATTCTAATAAGCCAGAGGTTGGAGATTTTGTAGTCTGGACATTGGACAAACTTCATAACCGATTGAAATCTAAACATAAAGAAACTTTTTGGGTAGAAGCTGAAAGTATCAAAATTGATAACCGTGAACATTTTCAATACAAGTTGGTAGAACACACAAAAAAGCCAATAACCTCGCAATTTGACTTATTAATTGAACAAGGAATAATAACACTTGACCATTTAATTAAACGAAATTCAAAAGGAAAAGTTATTGAAAAAGGTCCGTTGTTCAAAATCAAACCAAAAGGGATTGAATTGCTTTTTCCACCGAGTGAAAGTTATAATTTGATGGCATAGTAGAATTGCCAACGCACAAAGCCATGCACATTTCCAGACACGACATCCAAGCTACGCCAAAACTGTAAAAGAGTATGTCTTAGCCAACGCTAGCAAGTTTACGGAAAAACGTCAGTCAGGTAACAAAGTACTGTGGTAAAAAGCAACTAATTTTTAACTAAAGTGCTTCTGTAAGAATCATTATATATTAGTCCTGATTTTGCAATTGCAAAGGCCTAGTCTTTATCTGTTTAAGAACTCCTATATGCCGGACTAGCAGATTTTCTATTTGGCATTTATTTGCTAAATTACGTACTAAACCGCGCAGTAAACCATATACAAGTACGTTACCAACAATAAAATTTAAACAAATTATGGTAGAATCTAATAATAAAATTGACTTATCAAAATTCACCTTTTCTTCGGGTGTTGAATTATTAAATGGAGAAGTAATAATGATTTCTCATCCTTTTGGTATGGATCCTGAAAAAAACCCAAAGAGCGTATTTTTAATTAGAGATAATAAAGGAAATTGGTCTAACGCTGGTAGTGTAAGTTGGCTTCCCGAAGGTATATCTAGTAATATAAATGAGGATAAAATATTTTTAACGCACTGGGGCGGATCTTGTTTAGAATTTAATAAAGCTGATACTATTTTCTCTAATGTTTATAAAACTGAAGATGATAAAAACGATCCTCCCAGTGAAATTAGATTTTCTAAACTAGTTGATGGAGAATTATATGTTGGAGGAACAAATAGATTTATATTTAAACAAATAAATGCAAGTTGGGAGGAAATTAGTATTGAAGCTATGAAAGGTGAACCTATGCCGAGTAGTTTTGAAAATATTACAGGATTTGATTCTCAAGAATTATATGCTTTTGGATGGGAAGGAGTAATATGGACAAATAAAGGCGGCAAATGGTCTGAAATAGAAACACCAACCGATGACATTTTATTAGATGGAGATGTTTTTGATGACAAAGTTTATATTGCTGGTCAAATGGGAATAATTTTGGAAGGTAGAGGAAGTCAATGGACGGAATTGGAAAGTGAAGTCTCTGATGATGATATAGACTCTGTTTGCACATATAATGATGCTATTTACTTCTCTAATAACTTTAATATTCTTAGGTTAAAAGATGGTGAACTTGAAGTTTTTGTAGAAAGTACACCTGAGTTTTCGACATTTAAACTATTTAAAGGTCCAAGTGGACTTTGGTCTGTATCAGATAAACATTTAGCTCTGTATAATGGAAAAGAATGGAAGTTGATGAGTTAAGAATAAAACTGTTGGTAACACCAAATAAAATTAATTGTTATTTATAACCTACTTACAAATCCCGAAATGTAGGGACTAGCAAATTTCTATTCGGTTTTTAGTTGCTAACTTTAGAGCTTAAACCACGCAACAAACCAATTACAACAACCTTGTTAGTAATTTAATTTAACAAGAGCCATTAGTGCATAAATAAAATGAGATGAGAAATACATTAAAAATACTTGCTATAACTAGTATTACCCTATTATATTCTTGTTCTAACAAATTGGAAGAAAAAATTACCAAAAATTGGAGAGTACAAAAAATGGAAAAAATGACACCCGTAACTTTAAACAACTACGTTCCAATAAAGGTTGATATAAACTCCAAAATGTCGTACAACTTTCTGCCCCAAAATAAGGTTAAATTAATAACACAAATGGGATCAAGTATGCAAGGTACATGGCATATTAATGATAGTATTATAAGCATCTATATTAAAAAAGAGAAAAAAGAATTAAATATTTTAAAATTAACTGATAACGAATTAGTTTTGGCTTCAGAAAAATTTAAATTTTATTTAAAAAATTAGTACTCCGTTATTAAAACAACTGCAACGCCCCAAGCATAAAATTTAGTGCCAACAAGTAAAAAGTTAAAACAGAATATTATATTTACTTGCTGTAAAACCAGAACAATAAATTGAACTTAGATAATAATTTAATATTTTTCTTTAGTGCACTGGGGGCTTTTAATAGCTTAATTTTAAGTCTGTATTTTTTATTTTTTTGTAAACCATTAAATAATTCTAATTACTTTTTGGGCTTGTTATTAGCTGCTTTAAGTATTAGAGTTTGGAAATCTTTATTCTTTTATTATAATCCAGATTTATCTAAAAACTACTTGCAAATTGGCCTATCGGCCTGTTTTCTTATAGGACCCTTTTTATATTTTTATGTAAAATCTAAAACAACGGCATACAAGCAGTATCGCAAATCATTAGTTTTTCAAATATCAGTTTTAACAGTAGTTATTTTTGGTATAGGCTTGCTATACCCTTACACTGCAAATATAGAGCTTTGGACTACTTATTTTTATACCGTAATTAACTATCAATGGTTGGCATATATAGTAGTTTCTGCTTTTTTATTAAAAAGTGCCTTTAAAAAAATAACAAACAAAAAAGAAAAACTAAACTATGATGATGTTTGGATGCTAAGCGTATTTTTTGGTGTTTTTATTATTTGGATTGCTTACTATACCGCTAATTACACATCGTACATTTTGGGTGCTTTTTCATTTACGTTTGCCTTTTACTTATCTGGATTACTGTTATTTTATAAAAGAAAAAAAGATTTTATTACATCAGAAAAGAAAGAAAAATACAGTGCAATACAATTGCAAAAAGATGAAGTACAACAAATTGTAAACAAAATAAAATTTGCTTTTAAAGAGGAAGAATTATATAAAAACCCAAATTTAACTTTACCTATATTGGCTAAAAAAATAAATATTAGGCCACAGTTACTATCGCAAGTTTTAAATAACGATTTAAACAAAAGCTTTACACAATTTATTAATGAATATAGAATTGAAGAGGCTAAACTGCTTTTAAAATCAAAACCAAACCTAAAAATTGATGTTATTGCAGAGCAAAGTGGCTTTAATTCTAAAAGCACGTTCTACACCGCCTTTAAAAAAGTAACCAACACAACACCAACTAAATACATTAATAAGTAATGTGTTGCAAAATTCCTAATGTATACTTTAGGAGTTTTATGGTATAAATCTGTAACAACCAAAAAGAAGATTGCTATTAGTATTGCTGCATTAATTATAAACAATAATGCACATATGAAACATTTTTTTTTAACCATTGGTTTTTTAATAGTAAGCAATATAACCGTTGCCCAAACAGACAGGTCTAAAATAGAAACCACTATTTTAAATTACATAAACGGCACATCTTACAACCAACCCAAACTTATAGAAAAAGCATTTTATGCTAATGCCAATTTATATTTAGAGAACAAAGAAAAAACGTTATGGGTAGTTCCTGCAAAAGAATATATTGGCTGGTATAAAAACAAAAAACAAGGAGAATTTAATGGGAGAATTGGCAACATCATATCTATAGATAATTTTGAAGGTATAGCTACCGCTAAAGCAGAAATTCTTTTTCCTGAGAGTAACTCTAGGTACATAGATATGTTTCTCCTTAAAAAAATTAAAAACCAATGGGAAATTATTAGCAAATCTGCAGCTAGTGAAAACAGCAATCAACAAGGAAATAAAATTTTATTTATAGTATCTAACGCATCATTTTATGGAGATTCTGATATTGCTACAGGCAATAGTTTTTCTGAAATAACCAATGCCTATACTACTTTTAAAAATGCTGGTTATACTGTAGATTTTGTTAGTCCTAACGGCGGAAGCATTCCGTTAACGTACATAGACACATCAGACCCGTTACAAAAAAACCTTGTGTACAACAAAGACTTTATGTACGCACTAAAACACACTAAAAAACCAATAGAAATTATTGCTAAAAATTACAAAGCTGTACACTATATTGGTGGTGGTAGTGCTATGTATGGCGTGCCAGAAAACAAGGATATCCAAAAAATTGCTATGGAAATTTACGAGGAGCATAACGGAATTATATCTTCCGTTTGCCACGGTACAGCTGGTATTGTAAACCTTAAAACTAAAGATGGCCGCTATGTTTATGAAGGTAAAATTGTTAATGGGTATCCAGATTCTTTTGAGAAAAAAGATGCTGAATATTTTAAACATTGGCCATTTTTAATTCAAAAAACCATAGAAGAAAGAGGTGGTATTTTTCAGTTTTCAAAAAGAAATACATCTCAGGTAGAAGTACAAGGGAACTTAATAACTGGGCAAAATTATTTATCATCTAAAGATGTTGCTTTACAAATTATTGAACGTTTAAAATCTAAAACCAACTAAACCTAAGCAAGTAGCATTACTTAGCGCTTAATAAAAGTAATTTGGGTTTGCTTGTTTGTATTTTTCCTAACGGAAAGTATAACAAGCAAACTCTTTTTTTTTAATTAATAAGGTTAAACCTTACAGATATAAACTGTTTTTAGGCAAAAAAACATTTACTAGTACAAAATCATAGCAATTCCTTTAATTTTATAAAAATAATAACGTAGATGTAAAATTATTAGACCACATAATTTATACAACCCAAACTACATTAAAAATGACAAAAAAAGAATACGCTAAGTATTTAGGAGATATTATAGATGAAGTTATAGATTTAGATGTTGAGTCTGATGATTTAAGTGATCAATTTTATGGTTATTTTCAGGCATTTATGCCCAACGGAACTAATCTTGAAAAGGTGTTTAAACCAATTAAAGAAGGAGACCTTTATTACAAACGATTGCTGAAAATTTTTAACGCTACTAAAGGCATCTTTAATGAATTAGCTACAGAAGGAAAAACTCCCGCGTATTTTTGTCCGGCTCCTACAAAAAACAAAGAGTTATTACTGTTATACGGAGAAAAATACATTAAAAACTTAACACTGTTCTCTAAAATTACAGGCGACCAGGAGTTTATAGACACTATGTCTCAAATTAAAACTGTAGAAATTTCGGATCTTGATGTTAGAACAAACAAAAACGACACCAACGCCATAGTTTATGAGTCAATTTCTGATTGGTTTATAGACAATACAGATTACAAAGCAACTATTGAAGTGTTAAGCGAGGCATACTACGCTATAAATTGTGATTATAATCTTTCGTATTATTTGCAGTATCCGTCTTACCAACAAAAAATAAATTTTGATGTTTTTGAGCCATACTTTAAAATATGGGAAATGGGGTATTACTGTTGGTTTAACCAAGGAAAACTAGTAATAGGAAAATAATATAAAATATATAATCATTTAGTTGCATTAACTAATAAAAATTGAAGTAAGTTACTATGGAAAAATACATAATTTCTTTAGAGAATTATATGTCTAACGAAAAGAGAATAGACACTACAGTTTCTTCTACTAAACAAGTACTAGAACAATACAAAAGCATTAATTGGTTTAATTTACTAACCAAAGCTACACCAGAAAACCAAAACGATTCTGACATAGTTGAAGATAATTCTTGGAATTTTTCTGTTTCGTTTAAAAGAAACAGAAAAGAATATATTTTGCATATTCATCCTCACCTGTATCCAAGTCCAAGTGTACAGCCCAATCAAATTAAATTGGTTTTAGAATATATGTCGTCTAACATTGTACCTACCTCAAAACTTAGTCAGTTTTTTGGAGGTTCTAAAGAAAAGTCTGTAAAAGAACATCAAACAGCCGCTACGGGTGTTTTACAAGATGATGCCCTAACTCACCTTTCAAATTTTTTAGATGGTAACCTTACAGATTTACATAGGTTTGGCAGCCTCTCTTTAAGTACAATTACCGATGAAAGTTATAAAGTATACTAAAATATAAGAAAACAGAATTAATTATAATTTATACAAAAAACTAAACTAGAGCGTTAAAGTTGCGTTTATTTATAGTTGTAGGCAATTTAAAGCGTAAACCATTAAAAACTGAAAATTGTATGAATAGAGTTTTAAAAATATCCTTTTTTTTTCTACTAATAATTTTTAGCTGTAAAGCTCAAAATAGCCAATTATCCAATTTTATTCCCAAAGGTTATACTGAATTTGAAAAATATTCTGGAGACCTTAATAAGGACGGATTGGTAGATTATGTTTTGGTAATTAAAAAGACTGATTCGGCAAATGTTGTTATGAATCAATTCAACAAAAAAGTTGACCGGAATAGGCGTGGAATTATTGTACTATTTAAAAATGCAAACGGTTATGAACTTGCTGATAAAAATTTAGAATGTTTCTCATCGGAAAATGAAGATGGTGGAGTTTATTTTGCGCCAGAATTATGGATTGAAATTAAAAACAACAAATTATATATCCATTTTGGACACGGCAGATACGGATATTGGGAATATACATTCAGATTTCAAAACTCAAATTTTAAACTAATTGGATACGATTCGAGTAGTAATCGTGGTCCCGTTATACTTAAAGAAACAAGTATAAATTTCTTAACAAAAAAGAAATTAGTAAAAGAAAATACAAATGAGAACGCAGAAAGTGGAGATGAAATATTTAAGGAAACTTGGAATAATATTGAAATAGATAGTTTAATAAAACTGTCTGAAATAAAAGACTTTGACGAGTTAGAAATGTATAAATATTAACTAAAAAGCAGCCCAGAACAAAGCCTAAAGCTAATGCAGATTTTTGTGCTTAGATGAAAACTTACAACCTCCTCCGCTGCAAACATAGACAGCACACCTCCTTACTATGCTTAATTTAAGCCTTGGCAACAAGCTAAAAAATTTCATCACCTATAATTAAATTCACTCTATTTCCAATTTTCTAACTTATAGTCTTCAATTTTTTTATTAATAAATTCTACCTCATATAAATGGGGACATTCAGAATCTCCAAATACAGATGAACTTAATGGTCTTTTAGAAGGAACTTATACGTTTAAAGCTGTTGCTACAGATAACGATGGGGCTTCTACAGAAACGCAATTTACGTTAACTGTAATAGCAGAACAAAACCCATCTGAGAATTGTAGCTTTAATACACCTTCTCAAACTGGTTTAGAAGATTTTGATATTAAAAAGTTTTCTAACGTTTTTGTATTAGGGACAGGAGGTCCATCTTTAAATAACTTAAAAACATTTACTATTAATTGGAATTCAAGATACAATGGATTATATCAATTTTCAATAAATACAAATAACGGTATTCCTGATTATTATATAAATTTAAAACCTAATATCACCTTTCAGTTTAAAAATGCGAATCCAGAAATATCTATTAGCAATAGCTTAATTCCTAATTTTGATGGTGATTACTGGGTAACATCAGATAATGGTAATTTTGTGATGGTTTCTAAAACTAATAATTTTACATTATACTTTAGTAACGAAACTACTGCTCCTATTTGTAATGTTATGTCTGATAACCAAGTAAATAAAATTTCTAATGATTCAGGTATTAACTTTAAGCTTTTTCCTAATCCTGCTGTAAATGAAACTATTTTTGTGAGTGCTAATGATGAAAAAATAGTTTATGTTAAGGTTTATGATTTACAAGGCAAGCTATTAATTGGTAAGCAAGACAATAGTACTTTGTTAAAAATAAATATTTCTGAAATTCCACCAGGAACATATGTTATAGAAATTACAGGTACAAAATCTAAAAAACGTTCTTTATTTGTAAAAAAATAGTACTTATAAAAGACTATTAAAATTAGTAACAATAAAAGCGGAATATCTATCACTAGGTATTCCGCTTTTTTTTTAGTGTGCGCGCCATAATTTATTACCCTACACTCCTATTTTTTCACTTTACACATTACAAATTTAAAGGCATAAAAGCACACACTTTTTATGCTTTTTAAGCACTTTTTCTACCTCTACTTTTATAATATTCACGCTATCAACTAATTATTTAAAATAAAAAACATATATTTGGGTGCCCAGTTTGGGCACCCAATTTAAAACATATTAAAATTAAAACACAAATTGTATTTATTATGGGAGTTTCTGGTGTAGGCAAAAGCACCATAGGTAGTTTATTATCTAAAGAGCTTTCTATTCCTTTTTTTGACGGAGATGACTACCATCCACAGCATAATATTTTAAAAATGTCTAAAGGGAAACCTTTAAATGACAACGACCGTCTGGGATGGTTACAAACCTTAAACCAACTTGCCATAACTGAACTTAAAAATAAAGGCGCAGTTATAGTTTGCTCTGCACTTAAAGAAGATTATAGAACTATTTTAAGCAATACCATTAAAAATGATGTAAAATGGGTGTATTTAAGCGGTTCTTATGAGCTAATTAAAAATAGAATTAATGATCGCAAAGGTCATTTTATGAATTCAGATTTATTACAATCTCAGTTTAACACATTAGAAGAACCTAAAAATGCAATTAAAGTAAACATAAGTTTAACTCCCAATACTATAGTACAAGTGATACGTAAACAATTAGAGAATACAGCAGAGTTTGGTTTGTTTGGATTAGGTGTTATGGGCAAAAGTCTTAGCCGCAACTTAGCACGTAAAGGATTTAAAATATCATTATTTAATAGACACGTAGATGGCAAAGAAGTATATGTTGCTAAAAATTTTAAAAATGAATATAAAGAATTAGCCAATGCTTTACCTTTTGATGCTATAGCTCCTTTTGTAAACTCATTACAAAAGCCCAGAAAAATTATGTTAATGGTTAATGCTGGCAACATTGTAGACCAAGTTATTAAAGACCTGTTACCTTATTTAGAAGAAGGAGATATTTTAATAGACGGTGGAAACTCTAACTACAATAAAACCAAAGAACGTTTTACATATTTAGCGTCCAAACAAATTCATTTTATAGGCGCTGGCGTCTCTGGCGGAGAAGAAGGTGCTTTAAAAGGTCCGTCTATAATGCCAGGCGGAAACAAAAAAGCATACAAACAAGTACAACCTTATTTAGAGGCTATAGCGGCTAAAGACGCAAATAATTTACCTTGCTGTACACATATTGGCACGGAAGGCAGCGGACATTTTGTAAAAATGGTGCATAACGGTATAGAGTATGTAGAAATGCAGTTACTAGCAGAGGTGTTTTCTATTTTAAAAGCTATGGGCAATAATCCAGACCAAATAGCAACAATTTTAAATGATTGGAAAAAAACAGCCAATAGTTACTTGCTAGAAATTACTATTGATATTTTAAGAAAAAAAGATAATGATGATTGGCTGGTAAACAAAATAATGGACAAAGCAGGCAATAAAGGTACTGGTAACTGGACCACAATTGCTACTGCAGAACTAGGTATACCAAGTACTATGGTTGCATCCGCCCTGTTTGCACGTTACATTTCATTTTTTAAAGAAGATAGAGTTGCTGCCAATTTGCATTTTAAACCAACTACTTCACACAACCTAAACCTAACTAATAATGAGCTTTTACAAGCGTATCAATTTGCACGCATTATAAATCATTACCAAGGTTTTAGGTTAATAGATGAAGCCTCTACACGTTACAATTGGGGACTAAACTTAAGCGAACTTGCCAGAATATGGACCAACGGCTGCATTATTAGATCTGATTTTATGTCTAGCTTGGTTACTACATTTAAAAGCACAAACAATATACTTACAAGTAAACCTATAATTGAACAAATAAACACACTTAAACCAAGTGCTAAAAAAATAGTAGCAGAGTGCGTTTTAAACGAAATACCTATTCCTAATTTTAGCGAAGCCATTAATTTTTTAATTGGTTTTGCAACTGCTAGTTCATCTGCTAACTTATTACAAGCACAAAGAGATTACTTTGGGGCGCACACCTACCAAAGAATAGATGATAATACAAATAAATTTTACCACACCAACTGGACAAACAACTAAACTATGCCAACAACTACAACTAAAAAATCTATATTTAAAAAAATACTTGCGCTTATTTTAAGCTTTGGACCAGGAATATTTGCAATTGGTTATACCATTGGTACTGGCAGTGTAACATCTATGATTGTAGCTGGCAGTAAATTTGGTATGCAACTGTTATGGGTGTTATTACTTAGCTGTATTTTTTCTGGCGTTTTAATTTTTGCCTACGGAAACTATGCGCTTCTTACAGGAGAAACTGCACTATATTCCTTTAAAAAACACTTTAAATATGGTAAAGTTTTAGCCATATTAATTATAGTGGGTATTACATTTGGGCAATGGAACTCTTTAATGGGAATTTTAGGTATATCTTCTAATATTATTTTTGAGATTTTAAGCATAAGTTTTGATGGTTTACGAGCTTACGAGTACCAAACAATTTTAGGTATAGCAATTGTAATTATTATTACCTTTTACTTGCTTATGTTGGTTGGAAAATATACGTTTTTTGAAAAAATCCTAATCATTTTTGTCACCATTATGGGGTTATCATTCTTTTTGTCGTTCTTTTTTGTACAACCACTAACTGTAGATGTGGTAAAAGGTTTGCTACCAAGCATACCAAATGTATCTGGAGGCAAAATGCTAGTTGCAGCCTTTGTTGGCACAACAATGGCATCTGCCACATTTTTATCTAGACCATTATTTGTAAAGGGTAAAGGATGGACCATTAAAAACCTTGCACAACAAAAAAAAGATGCCATTACCGCATCTATATTAATTTTTATAATTAGTGCAACTATTATGGCTGTAGCCGCTGGGGCTTTATTTTACCAAGGTAAAGAGGTAAACCATGTACTAGATATGGCTACAACCCTAGAACCTGTTGCTGGTAAATGGGCTGTTACAATCTTCTTTTTTGGAGCCTTAAGCGCTGGGTTGTCTTCAATTTTTCCTTGTTTATTAATTGCACCACTACTTATTGCAGACTACCAATCTGGTGAATTAGATACTAGCTCTAAACAGTTTAGAATTATTACAGCAATTGCCTGCTTGGTAGCACTTATTGGTCCTGCCTTTGGCGCAAACCCAATAGAGGTACAAATATTATCGCAAGTTTTTAATGTATTTGTTTTGCCTGTAGTTGTACTGGGTATTATACTTATACTTAACAACAAAAAAATTATGAAAAACTATAAAACAAGCTTGGGAGTGTATATTGGTTTGTATGCAGCCTTATTCTTTTCTTTGCTTATATCGTACAACGGTATACTAGCTCTATTAAACTATTAAGCTTTTTAGGCTAAAATACCACACAACTAAATGCAATACTATAAAATATCATCACCATGAAAATAAGTTTGATTGATGAAAACTCTAACAGAATAATGCAAAATGTAATTATCTGTAATATAAAAGATTTCATAAATGCTAAAAATTTAGAGCGCGGAGATAAACTTCCATCAGAGCGTATTATGTCTGAAAAATTTGGTGTAAAAAGAAACCATATTAGAGAAGCCATACGCAAGTTAGAGTTTTACGGTGTTGTAAAATCTATGTCGCAAAGTGGTACTATACTAGCTGTTGGGTTGGTTGGTTTTAATGGTATGGTTAATGAAATTATTGCCCTAGATACACCATCTTTTAACGAGCTTGTAGAAACCAGAATATCATTAGAACTAAAAACCGTAAAATTAGCAGCAGCAAGGCGCACAGAGGCAGATTTAAAACATATTAAAAATGCACTAGAAGCTTTTAAAGCTAAAATTACTGTAGGAGATGATTATTTGGAGGAAGACTTGTTGTTTCATTTAGCCATTGCAAAGGCTAGCAAAAACAATACTATGGTGTCTTTAATGCTATTGTTAATACCACCTATTTTAAAAACTTATGAAAGAGATACCGTTTGCGAAGGAGACCAAGTAAGCACAGAAATTAAAAAACATGAAGACATATTGCAAGCCATAGAAGCTAATGACCCAGAGTTAGCTACTAAAAAAATGAACGACCACTTTTTTAAATTATCAATGCATATAAAAAACATAAATATAAATGAAAAACTATTTTAAATTAGGCAATAAACACGGCAATACCGTAGCACAAATCTTATTTTTTAGCTGTTTGGTATTTTTAAATAGCTGCAAAAACAATGAGGATAAAACTACCACACCAAAAAGTACAAACACTGTAAAGGCACAAAAAACTGTTTATGCTAGTCATGTAATTCCTTTTTTTAACCATTGGAAACTTATTTTAGGTGATGGCTCTAATGCTGGTATTGCTAATAATTTTGAACATAAAAATTTTTTTTACACTACCAACGATGGCAAAAACAACTGGGTTGTTTTTAAAGCGCCAAATGGCGGAGATACCCACGGAACATCTAACAATACCAGAACCGAATTAGCACAGGCTAAAAAATGGTATCCTAAAACGGCTAACGACAAATTAGAAGCTACGTTAAAGGTGATGAATGTTTCTGCAACTGGTGATGCACGTGTTGCAGCATCTTACGCTGTAGTAGTTGGACAAATACATAGTGCAGATAAACACGAGAATGAACCGCTAAAAATATTTTACAAAAAGTTTCCTGGCCACAAAAAGGGTTCTGTTTTTTGGCATTATGAAATTAATACCGATGGTGAAGACAACAGCAAAAGATGGGACTATTCTACTGCCGTTTGGGGTCATAATTTTTCTGTAGTTGGCGACACTGAAAACACTTACCCAGAAGAACCAGAAGTCGGTATAGCACTGGGTGAAGAATTTAGTTATAAAGTAGAAGTTAAAAATGGTATTATGAGCCTAACGTTTAGCAGCAAAGGCCACCCAACAAAAACATTTACAAAAAATTTACTAGTGTCCAGTTACACTACAAAAGACAGCATACCTGCACAAACACAAGCCTTATTTGTACCCATTGGGCAAGATGGTGTAGAGCGCAAAAATGCCTATGCTGGCGAGGGTTGTTTTTTTAAACTAGGCGCCTACAACCAAACCAATGGCAAATCTCCAGAGGTAAATAAAAATTGGTGCTCTGGTGCTGAAACGCACAATGGCAACATACAAAAGCAATATGCAGATGGTAATTATGCAGAGGTTTGGTTTAAAACTGCAAGCATAACAGTTAGCAACACAGCTGTGTCTAACCAAGGGTATTTTGATAAAAACGACTAACACTATTAATTATAAAAATATGAATACTACTAAATTAACCGGTAAAAACATACTTATAACCGCAGGTGCACAAGGTATAGGAGAAGCAATTACAACCCATTTTATAGATAATGGCGCTAACGTTGCTATACACTATTTTTCTAGCGCAGAAACAGCTAATAAATTAGTTGCTTACGCTACCAATAAAGGGCAAAAAGCTATTGCCATTAGTGGCGACTTAACAAAAGAGGAAGATGCCAACAACTTGGTGCAAAAAACGGTAGCAGAGCTAGGTAGTTTAAATATACTAATTAACAATGCAGGCTCCTTAGTTGCACGCAAAATGCTGCAAGAAATAGATGCTAATTTTTGGAACAAAGTAATGGATATAAACCTAACATCTATGTTATTTGTTACTAGAGCAGCAACACCATATTTAGCCAAAAACACTAATAGTAGCATAGTAAACCTAGCTTCATTAGCAGGGCGTAAAGGTGGTCACCCGGGTTCACTGGCCTACTCTACTAGTAAAGGCGCAATACTAACACTTACCAGAGCATTATCTGCAGAATTAGGTCCGCAAGGCATAAGGGTAAATGCTGTAGCACCAGGGCTTATACTTGGCACCTCTTTTCATAACACGCACACCACAAAAGAGTCTGCCGCGGCTACAACAGCTGGCATACCTATACAACGTGCAGGTAACGCAGATGACGTTGCTAGAGCCGTGGTATATTTAGCTTCTGAGTATAATGGTTTTATAACCGGCGCAACGTTAGACATTAACGGTGGTGTGTATAATATGTAATGCCATAATAAAAAAGTTTTTTAGGTAATTAAAAAAATCTAGTGAAGCAACTTCACTAGATTTTTTTTGCATTATAATTACCATTTATACTAAAAAATGTGCCAATTATACATTTACTTAATTACGATATAAAAAATAGTTTTAAATTGTAGGAAAATTAGTAACCTAAAAAAGCTAAATGTGCGTTTATACAACCATATTGGCGGAATAAACGCAATAAACTGCGTTTATTTATAGTTGGCGGTAATTTAAAAAAACATACATAATTGAAAAAAATTGATTTCCATATTCACACCGTTCAATCTGTAAGCGACAGACATTTTGAATTTGACATAGAATCACTTCAAGAATATGTAAATCTTCTCAAAATTGATTGTATCGCTATTACAAATCATAATTTATTTGATAAAATCCAATTTGAAGAAATATGTAGAAAACTTGAAATTAAAGTTTTCCCTGGAATCGAAATTGATTTAGAAGGAGGTCATTTATTATTAATATCTGAAAATGATATTCTTGATGATTTTGCTTTAAAATGCCAAAAAGTTAAAGACCTTATTCCTACCAAAGACGATTCTATAAATTATGAGCAATTAATTGATATTTTTCCTAATCTTAAAGATTACCTTTTAATTCCTCACTATGATAAAAAGCCAAATATTAAACCAATCACCTTAGAAAAATTAGGTGATAACATAATAGCTGGAGAGGTAACTAGTTTAAGAAAATTTAAAACTTGCATAAAAGAAGCAGACAAACTTACACCTCTGATTTTTAGTGATTGCAGGTTTGTTGAAAATATGCCTTCATATCCAACAAGACAAACTTATGTTGATGTTGAAGACACAACGCTAAATGCCATAAAAGGTTGTCTATATGACAAAACTAAAGTCTTTCTTTCAGAAGAAGATGGAAATGACTTTTTTCAAGCGACTGATGATGGTATTATGTTATCAACAAGTTTAAATGTAATAGTTGGAGGTCGTTCTTCAGGTAAAACATATACACTCGACAAGATTTGCGAAAATTTTGATAACGTAAAATATTTAAGACAATTTTCTTTACTACAAAATGATAAAGAGAATTTCAAAAAATTAGTTACAACAAGACATAGTTTAGTTACCGAAAACTATCTGAAAGAATTTAAAGATGTTGTGTTAGACGTAAATGAAATAGATTTAAAATCTAATGAAATTTCGCTCGACAAATATTTAATTTCTCTTAAAAAATATGCTTCTGAAACGAATAGTCTAGATACATTTTCAAAATGTAAATTATATAACGAAACTAAATTTACACTTGATAGTTTAGAAAACCTTAAAAAGTTAATTTCTGCTACGGAAACTTTATTAGAAACCAACGAGTATAAAGACATAGTTAATAAACACGTAACAGAAAGTAATTTGAAGAATTTAGTGATTGAACTAATTCAAAAGCACAATGAATTATATGAGCAAAATTTAAAAAAAGATTGGACAAATAATTTAATAGAATCTATAAAGGATAGTTTAAAATTTCGCTCTACAACAACATCTATTGAAGAAGTAGATTTTACGAAAATTCAATCAGAAAAAATTAAAGCTCAAAAGTTTATTAAGTTGGTAAAAAATGTCCAATCAGAAAAAGTTATTGATAGTAAAGAAATTCGAGGATTTAAAGTTTTAGCTAAAACGAAAAAATATACAGGAGCGGGACAATTAAAAAAGAAAAGTAAAACAACTTTAGGCTTTAGTGATGCATTCAATAA
Source organism: Cellulophaga omnivescoria (assembly GCF_027915275.1). Taxonomy (NCBI): domain Bacteria; kingdom Pseudomonadati; phylum Bacteroidota; class Flavobacteriia; order Flavobacteriales; family Flavobacteriaceae; genus Cellulophaga; species Cellulophaga omnivescoria. Next base: position 1,063,869 of record NZ_CP115819.1, read on the forward strand.
TTACGAGAATCCATATAAGTTTTTAATATCTCTTAAAAACGTAGGAATTGAAGAAACGGAATTTTACAAGTATTTTGTAGACATTGATTACAGAACATTAAATAAACACGGCTATGAAGTTTCAGGAGGTGAACGTTCTGAATTTAATTTACTTCACGAGATAAGTGACGCATTAAAACACGATTTGTTATTAATTGACGAGCCCGAATCTTCTTTTGACAATATTTTTCTCAAAACAGAAGTAAACGAATTAATTAAAGAAATATCAAAAGAAATCCCAGTAATTGTTGTTACTCACAATAGTACTATCGGAGCATCAATAAACCCAAATCATCTTGTATTTACACAAAAAACTGTAAACGCAGGAAATGTAGACTACAAAGTGTTTTTTGGTCACCCAACTAGCAAAATATTAAAAAGTGTTGATGGTGAAACAATTAAAAACTTAGATGTTCTTCTAAACTGTTTAGAAGCAGGAGAAGATGCTTACAACCAAAGAAATATAACTAATTATGAAATTCTTAAAGATTAATGATAACAAAGCTTTTTTCTTAAAAGATAAAGCGGAGCCAGAAAATTGGACTGAAATTGACAAAATAGAAAAAGAAGATTTAATGAAACTTCTAGATTTCGCAATTCAAGAGGATTTCGAAATGGACGTTTATGATGAAAATATTTTAGCAAATAAGGCACATCAAATAATCTACAAAAGTATTTATGAAAAGTTGAATACGTTCTTAAATAATAAAGATCGTTTTAAAGACGAAACAGAAGCTATTTATAAAGAAGCTTTAGAAAAATATCAATAAAAAACTACCGCCAACAATGGCTATAAGTAATTGCTTGTTCTCGCCTACTTCTGAAAATCCTCGCGGATTTTCAGTTTGGTGCGTACTTGCTAAGTTAAGTGCTAAACCACGCAACTATTCTTATACAATCACGCTGGCAAAAGGCTATGTACCTTAACGAACATCTAAAAAAATAATGAATAAACTAAAAACAGGAGAATTTTACGGAAGTCATTATCAAAAATCAACTTTTAAAAATCTAATCATTACCGATACAGCATACACACATAGTAAGGTAGATTGGCATTATCACGAAAACCCATACTTTACTTATTTACTTCAAGGTAAATTATTTGAATCTAATAAAAAAGAATCATACTATTTGGAGCCTGGAAATCTACTATTTCATAATTGGCAAGACTCACATTACAATATAAAACCACCTGAATATACCAGAGGCTTTCACATTGAACTGAATGAAGATTGGTTTTCAGATTTTGATATTCAAATAACCGATTTTGAAGGAAGCATCAACCTAAAGAATCCAATTATAAAGAACTTAATGAATCAGATATTTAATGAGACTAAAATTAATGACCAGTATTCAAACTTAAGTATTGAGAGTAATTTGATTGACATATTTAACACTATAAAAGAATCAAAAAAAGGGAATCAAAAAAAACCAATTTGGGTAAGTCAACTAAAAGAATTATTGATTGAGGAAAAAACAGACCATTCTTTAAAAAGTTTAAGTTTAAAATTAGGGGTTCATCCGGTTCATTTGTCAAGAGAATTCAATCGGTATTTTGGAACAAGCCTTGGTAATTACATCCGATTGATTAAATTAAATAAAGCGTTTTATTTACTTCTCTCTAAAAAGTTTTCTATGACTGAAATTTGTTATCAGTGTGGTTTTTATGACCAAAGTCACTTTATTTCAAACTTTAAAAAAACATATAATTTAACGCCAACAAAATTTTTAAAAAATATTTACTAATGTTAATTATATACAATTTTGGTAAATAGAATAGTACCACCTTTGCAATTCATCTAAAATCAATCAAAAAAAATGAAAATCAAAGACTTAATATTATTGCTTTCCATTCTTTATTCATATTCTGCTTATACGCAGAATATGGTAGAATATACAGCTGGTTGGGAAGGAAAAATAGAAAATTCAAAGACATTTAACCTAAAAGTAGAAATAGAAAATTTAGGACTTGAAAAAGCTAGATTTAAAATTTCTAACGGAACAAATATTATTAATTATCCTTTTACTATAAAAAGTACTTCTTTAATAGAAATACCTTTTTCTGAAAATTATTCTTTTAAAGGTATTTTGTCTAAAAACGGCAAAGAAATTAACGGATTCATTAAGTCTGGAATACTTTTTTATCACTTAAAACTTACACAATCAACCAATAATACTTTTGTAGGTATTTGGAATATATTAATGGTAGATGAGTTAAAATCGTTAAATTTTTATTTAAGTGTTGAAAATGGAGCAGGAAATAAATATGAAGCTTATCCAATTTTTGGAGATAACCGATTTACAGGAACTTGGTGTAACAATTTTCAAAAAGAAAATGACTCGATTATGTTTTCAGATTTTAAAACTGGCTTACAGTTTAAAGGAAAGTTAGCCAAAAATAAAATACTATTAGATATCTATTTAGGAAACAATTTACTTACACAGATAGGTTTAACCAAATCTACAACAGATTGGGAAATTGGTGGTTTTAAAAATGACAATAAAACTTCTATTCTTAAACTTACCGAAATGGAAAAACTTATTTCAAAGGATTCATTACCTAATACACATTCCGTTTTAGTTTCAAAAAAAGGAAAAATTATTTATGAAAATTATTTTGATGGATACAATGCAAATATTCCTCACGATATGCGTTCCGCATCTAAAAGTATTTCATCTGCAATAGTTGGAGTAGCAAACGACAAATTTTTATTTAAAAATGTTGAGCAATCTATTTTTGATTTTCTGCCTGTAAAATATCAAATACATAAAGATAATTTAAAAATTAAAATTGATATTCAGAGTCTATTAACAATGAGCTCTGGTATTGATGCTATTGATTATGGAATTAATGCAAATCCAAAATCTTCTGCAACAGAGCAAAATTATCAAAGAACACCAGATTGGATTGAAGCAATTTTAAAAGCGCCAATGATACATAAACCAAACACTAAAGCAAATTATGGTTCTGCAAACCCTGCTTTACTTGGTTTTGCTATGGATTCTGTTGTTTCTGAACCTTTGGAATTGTTTATTGATAAGTTTTTATTTCAAAAACTAGGAATTTCAAATTACATTATTCAATCTGACTTAAAAGATAAACCATATTTTGGAGGAGGAATGTATCTTACCCCTAAAAATATGTTGAAATTTGGAGAACTTTATCTAAATAAAGGAAAGATAAAATCAACACGTGTGATATCTAAAAAATGGGTTAAAAACTCATTTAAAAACTATCGTGATTTAGAGAATGTACTTGATAAAAATGGTTATGGATATTTATGGTGGCATAATACTTATTTAGTTAACGGAAAGAGCATAAAATCTATTGAAGCAAGAGGAGCTGGCGGCCAGTATATTTTTGTTGTTCCTGGTCTAAAAGTTGTTGTTGTTATTACATCAGGAAATTATAGAAATGGTAAAACACAACAACCTGAAGAAATTTTTGAGAAACACATTTTACCAAACATTGAAAACCGAATAAAGCCAGTTGCAAACAAGGTATAAAAAACATAGGGCATTTTTGCTAAACCAAAACGAAACTACTCATCATCTGCCCTAAATTTCTTATACTAACCAATGTACCCAATTTGATGAGCTACCAACTAAAAATTAAAAATGGAATTATATAAAAGGATTATTGAAATAGTTGATGCTAATCTGATTCACTGTTTGATTCCTGTAATTCTGACACTAATGCTTATCCAACTGATTTTTAAAAACCGATTTGAAACGAAAAGAATTTTGAATTTAATTTGTTGGATAATCATTACTTATACAATAATTACATTTATTTTTTATGTGATAGGAATGACAATAAACCCAGATGAACACGCATTTATTAATAGAGCAAATGGGCCCTATTGGTGGGCTTATTGGGTAATGTTATTATCTGCTTTAATTTTACCCCTAACCTTATTCATTAAAAAATTAGCATCAAAATTTTGGTATGTTCTTTTAGTTGCGTTTGGAATGAAAAGTGGAATGTATTTTGAACGTTTGGTAATAATTACAACAAGCTTCCATAGAGACTATCAAACTGAAAATGGAAACGTTGGACTTATGGAATCAATATTGTACGAAATTGGAATATTCTTTATACAAGGAATAATAATTGCGATGCTGACTTTAGGAGTATTTGAAATAATAAAAAGAAAAAGCTAAAATAAAATATAAAAATTTTTGGTCTGTGTTAATCCAAAAATAATTCTCTAATTTATACGCAACGTTTCATACACAAACCTTTGGCGAGCATTTAACAAACCGCAATCTATGAAAGAATGACAAAAGGAATTTTAATAACTTCAATAACTCTTATGAGCATATTTAATGTATTTGGACAAGGGAAAAACGACAAAAATAAAACTGAATTTAAATTTAGTGATGCAGAAAATAAAGCTGTTTTTACTTGTAATCACGTAACTGATGAGAAAAGTCCGATTTTGTATGCGACACACGACAGCGACGGAGATTGGCAATTCTTATGCGGACAAAATGACCACACAGAAGAAAACACAAAAATCATTTCTTTGAAAAATGCGGTTGAATTAGATAATACTCTTAATGAATTATTTGAAATGCCAAATGGAGTTGGAGCGGAACGCTATGAAATTGGTAAAAAATGGTATCCTTTTAAACTCTAATCAGAAAATAGGTTTTTATGAGCAAATCGGAAAAGAAAACTAAAATTCGTGGAATCACAACTGCGAAATCGGAGAAAGAAAACAAGCAAGATGCTAATAGAAAATATCGCAGGATAGTAAAACAGAAAGTTAAATATAACGAGTCTGAATTACCTAAAATTCGTGAAATCTCAAATGTTTGGAGTTTTAATAAAGACGGAAAGAAATACGATTCTGAAATGACCCATAAAGATTTGCGAAAATAAAAAAGGCACGCCAACACCCTGTATAATTAATTGCTAGTGCTAGCCTACTTACAAATCTCTAATTGTTAGGACTCGCAGATTTTATTAGTCGGTAATTATTTATTAATTTGAGGTGCTTAAAGCACATAAAAAATGCCTACAAATAGGATATGTAAATTTTAGAGAAACCTTAAAATTAGCAGAAAAAATATACCGTTCTTTTTAAATACAAATTAGGACCTAAAAACAAAAACTTATGAAAAAAATTATAGTATTAATTGTAGTCCTAAGCATATGTATATCTTGTAGTCAAAAAAAAAGTAAAACCAATAATGAGCTGCAAAACCCTACACAAACAGCTAAAGATTCTTTAACAGCAGCACTAGATAGTATTTATAAGCAAGGACTAACAAACGGTTTTGGAGTTGCTATAGTTAATGATAAAGGAACCCTGTATAAAAATGGTTTTGGGTGGGCAGATAAAGCAAATAAAATAGCTTATACAGAAAATACAATACAACACATAGCTTCTATATCTAAAACCTTAATTGGAGTAGCATTAATGAAAGCGCATGAATTGGGTAAATTAAACTTAGATGATCCTATAGATAAATACATTGCATTTGATGTTTTAAATCCTAATTACCCCAATAAAAAAATTACCATACAACATTTAGCTACGCATACGTCATCAATTGTAGACACAAAACATTATATGCAAAATGCTTGGATATTAACACCTAACCAAGACTTATCAAAAGTTTATAAAAATTATCCTTACCAGCGCTTAAATCCTTCAACAAGTGCAATGCAAATGGAGGCTTTTTTAAAAGAGGTACTTACAACTAAAGGCAAATATTATGATAAAGAAAATGGCTTTTTAAAGCACAAACCAGGAGAAAAGTTTGAGTATTCTAATATTGGAGCTACACTAACAGCCTTAATTATTGAAAAATCTACAGGAATACCGTTTAATGAATTTACTAAAAAATACATTCTTAAACCTCTAAAAATGAACTCTGCAGGATGGTCATTAGATGAAGTGGATGCTACAAAACACTCTAGATTATATTATGATTTAGATATACCATTACCATTTTATACCGCCATAACTTATCCAGACGGGATGTTAATTGCTTCATGTGATGATATGGCTAAATATTTAACAGAACTAATTAAAGGTTATACTGGCAATGGTACACTGCTGAACAAAAAAAATTACGAAACACTATTTACACAGTATTTAAGTGAAGATAACTTTGATAAGCGTAATGCCAAAAACCCGTACAATGATGAATATAACACTGGTATTTTTATGGGCTTTAGCGCTAAAGGTTACATTGGCCACACAGGAGGAGATGCCGGAGTGGTATCGTTTATGTTTTTTGACAAAGAAACTAAAACAGGACGATATTTAATACGAAATACAAATAGTGATGATGATAATGGACCGGTTCAATTTTATAACATTTGGAAAAAATTAGGTGAATATTCTCCTAAACTTCATCAATAATTATAATTAATAGTACAAACACAAAACTATATTTTACCATTTACGTTTTTTTATTTGAGTGTAGCTTTAAAGTATTACTGTATTTTTATATAAAATATTTGTTATATTAGTTACGTAAACACCTAACAAACAGCTCATAAAACGTTTGTTATAATTAACCAAAATGAAAAAAGTAACATTACTATTTGTACTAATTAGTAGCTTAATTACTACTGTTTATTCACAAAATAAGGATTGTAGCTGTAAAACCGATTTAACTTTTTTGGACAGCAAAATAAGAAAAACACCGGCTTATAAAATTAACAAAAAGGCATACCACACTTCCTATTCAAAAATTGCAAAAAAGGTAAACTCCATAAATTCAATTTTTGATTGCCATTTACTACTTAATAAACTTTTAATTTCTTTAAACGATAACCATAGTAGAGTTTATAGCGCTAACCCTGGAACAGATAAAGTAAAATTAAATTCTGAAAAGTTATTAGAATTTAAAAAAACAGCGCTCTATAATAGCTACCCACAACCAAATATAAATTTAGACAGTTTGCAAGTAGCATTAAGCAGCAAAACAAAAATGAATGTTGAAGGAGTATATACCAGAGAAAATTATATGACTATTGGTGTCTACAAAAATAATGGACACTATAACGCCATTATTTTAAATTCGGAATCTGATGTTTGGCAAATAGGTGAGGTTATTTATACGCTAATACCCTTTGGAAATAATTATTTATTAAACATTGGCGGAAGCATTTCATCTAAACGACTAATTGCATATACAGAAAGAATAGAAGATGGTTTTTTTTATTTTATGGGCTTCAAAAAAAATATTGCAGAAAAAAGTTATTACCAAAAAACGCTCTCTGAAGATACCTACTACCGTGAAGAACTATCAGATAAAATTACGTATTTAAGAGTTGGGAGTTTTAGCTCTTGGAACAAAACCCTTATTGATGCAGAAAAATTTTACAAATCTTTAGAAGGAAATTTAAACAAAAAACACTTAATTATTGATTTAAGAAACAATGGCGGTGGCGGCAACAGAAATTCTAACATTTTATATGAGTTAGTAAAAGACTATGCTAAGCAAAACAAAGTTTATATACTTATTAATCATAAAACTGTGAGTAATGCAGAGCAATTTGCCCATAAACTTAGTAAGTTAGAAAATTGCCTATTATTTGGCCAAAGAACTAATGGAACACTAGCTTATGAAATAAAAGATAGTAATTACACCTTACCTTGTACCAATTTTATAGTTTCATTAACCTCCAAAAAACATTCAAAATATATAGAGTATGAATCTGTAGGAATTAAACCAAATGTTTTACTAGACATTAAAACAGATTGGATTGAACAATTAAAAACCTACATTAACAAAAATAGCGAGGGCTAAAAAAATTATGGGTTACCATAATTATAGTACAGAATTTTTAAAAAAAATAAATAAAACGAAAAATATGCGTTTATCCATCTATATTGGAGAAATAAACGCAATTAATTACGTTTATATATAGTTGCCCACAATATGAAAAACCAGCTTCTGATAATAGTTTTCTTTATTTCTAACTTCTGTTTTAGTCAAATAAAGGCAGTGATATTTGACAAGGAAACTAAAGAAAAAATATCCTATGTTAACATTTGGATTGAAAATGAAAATATCGGAACTACTTCAAATGAAAACGGCGAGTTTCTTATTGACAATTCTAAAGGAGAAATTTTAATTCTGTCGAGTTTAGGATATGAGACTATGAAAATCAATCTAAAAGAAGTGCCTTCTAAAATATTCCTAATTCCAAAATCTTATGAATTAGATGAAGTAATTGTTTCAACAAAAAAAGAAAGTAAAGAAAAAATAATAGGAAAATTTCAAGATTCTGAAATTGGATTTTACTACGCTACTGAAAAAAATCCTGAAATAAAAGCTAGATTATTCGATTATGATACGTCTTATGCAGAAACACCTTTTCTAAAAAGTATAAAATTTAGAATTTATAGTGACATAAAAAAAGCGAAATTCAATATCAGGTTTTATTCAGTTGGAGACAATGGGCAACCTGATAAACCTATTTGCGAAAAAAATATAATTGGAATTTCTAAAAAGGGAACAAAAAATCTGGAAATTGATTTATCGGCCTTAAATATTTACTTTCCTAATGACGGACTTTTTGTAAGTTACGAATGGTTAATAATTGAAGAAAATGAATTTAATATGTCGGTTCCAACCCAAGATTCTAATAAAAGAATTGAGAAAACACTTTACGGCCCGAAAGTTGGACTTTTACCTGTTACAAAAAACACAAATAGTTGGTTATATAGAAATGGGAAATGGGAAAAAGTAGATAAATTTAAAGGAAATAGCCCAAAACCGTATTTAGATAATTATGGGATTTTAGCAATTGAATTAACACTTACGAATTAAAAAATACTGTGGGCAACACCGCGTATAATTAATTGATTGTTTTAAGCCTACTTTCGAACATCCCTCGCTGATTTTCTATCTGTGATTTATTTACTAAATTAGTTGTTTAAACACCTGGTATACAATATTAATAACCGTTAATAAACATAATTATTAATACAGTAATAAGTTTTTTAGTAGAAGTAATCTTTAATAGAATATTACTTAAATTATGGAAGTTTATTGGTAACAGCCTAAATTACTTAGACAGCTTTTTTAATACAAAAAAGAAGAAAAAATAATGCCTAATAACCTTAAAAAAATATCTCTTGGTGTCTCTGTTGTAATTTTTATGATTTTTACATTTGTAATTGGTCCAACCAATGTATTTGGTCTTGAAAAATACTTACAAAACAACACCAACTATTTTTTTGGAGTAAGTACTTACTACTTAGATTATGCCTTGCTAGCTTTTATACCCTTTTTTGGAATATTTTTAAATTACAAGCGTAATAGCCTTAACTATTTTTGGCTTTTAATACATATTGCAATACTACTTTTCTCTGCAATATTATCATTTATTATAGGACTTTACATTTTAACTTTTATTGGTAAACCAACAAGCCCATTAGTACCTAAGTACATAGTTACAGAACCTATATTTTTATACTCAACCATATGTATAGGAATAGGAATATTAATTCCGTTTATTTTAGTTAAAGCAAAAAAATAAATACGCTCCTTTGCTACAATCTACAAAGTATAATTGTAGTTGCCAACATACTTATAATAACATAGTTTACTACCGTTAATTGCTTTAAACTACTTAAAGCAGTAGCCTGTAAGATTTATCATATACATCTCCTACAAATTAAAGTGTAATACAATGCAACAAACAAAACGCTACAACGTTTAAAAATACAACATAAACAAACTAATTTAACCTTAACCAAAATCTATGAAATCTAAAATCATATGTTTATTAGTATCAACATTTGTATTATTATCTTGTTCCAATGATGATTCGGACACAGAGCTTAACCCCAAAGACGATTTTCCTACCACTGCTGAAATTGCAGATACACCTTTAGAAAAAGGGAGTATTTTAACAATAACCGGCAACTTTAACCCTGAAAAGACTTATACTGTAACTTTTTTTGAAAACATTATTGCCGAAAACATTGAAGTTAATACAGATAAATTAATGGTAGAAATACCTAGTGATGCAAAATCTGGAGAAGTTACTTTAACTTTTAAAGGAGAAACCAAAACAATAGGTAAAGTTGAGATAATTGAAAACAGCACAAAAGACATATTCATTTTTCAGTATGACGATGATGTTAAAAAATTAGCTAAAATAGACACTAATACTGGTGACTTAGAATACATTACATCTAAAATAGAGTACGGAACAAATACCAGAGGTATGGTATACAACCCTAATAATAAAACTTTTGTAGGGTTTGATTTTGATGCGGATTACAAACCTTTTGTTATTACTATTAACCCAGACGGCACTACTACATCTACCAAAATAAAAGAAGAATTTTTAGCTGGTGGTGGCAATTTTGATGATTTAGTTATTGATGACCAAGGAAACTATTTTATTTTTCAGTATGATGAAGATGTAAAAAAACTAGCCAAATTAAACACAACTACAGGTGATTTAGAATATGTTTCACCTAAAATAGAATACGGAACAAATACCAGAGGTATGGTATACAACCCTAATAATAAAACTTTTGTAGGGTTTGATTTTGATGCGGATTACAAACCTTTTGTTATTACTATTAACCCAGACGGTACTACTACATCTACCAAAATAAAAGAAGAATTTTTAGCTGGTGGTGGCAATTTTGATGATTTAGTTATTGATGACCATGGCAACTGCTATATTTTTCAGTACGATGAGGATGTTAAAAAACTAGCCAAAATAAATACTGCAACTGGTAGTTTAGAATACGTTACTTCTAAACTAGAATACGGAACAAATACCAGAGGTATGGTATACAACCCTAGTAATAAAACTTTTGTAGGTTTTGATTTTGATAGCGATTTTAAACCTTTTGTAATAACTATAAACCTAAACGGTACAACAACTACTACCTATATAAAAGAAGAGTTTTTAGCTTCTGGAGGTAACTTTACAGATTTAGTTATTAATTAACAATTTACAACAATGTATAGGCGATATAGCTCTTCGCTTATACATTGTTTATTTTAGTTGCCAAATGCATATTTTTACAAGTATTACCTAGTACCTAAAATTTAGGTTTAACTGGTAATCTATATGTAGAGCTGTTAAAATTTGAACACAAACTTTCTAAATAATTTAAGTGTAATTAAAGGCTATAAAAAATTATGAAAGAAAGACTGCCTGTTTGGAAAGCTTTATCTGAAATGTACTTAGATACAGAGCTTTATGATTATGATTATGACCAAATTGCTAAAACACTAGCTGCCTCTGGTTTTACTAGTAAAGAACTAAAAGAAATTGATTTGTACGAGGTATTTCCTGTTTGCGCAAAAAACCTATTAAGTACTGCTGGTATCTGGAATGGCTTTAATGATGATTACTTATACAAGGCCTGTAAAAAAGCTTACCTTCATAAAAACAATATTTTTTTTAAAAGAAAAATAAAACTATTAAGCTACCTATTTTCATCAACAAGAAAAAAAAATTGGGCAGCATTAGATAACAGATTAAAACGCTCTAGTTAAAAAACAATAGCAACAGCTCCAAACAAATATATACTAAACCCACACGAATATATATTTACATAGTAAAGCACTCATATTAAGTACTAAGTTTGCTTTAGTTAGCAGCAATTTAGTGTTGCAATTACACTTGCTGCAACTAAACAGTAATAAATAACTAAACCACAAAAAATGAAAGCAATAAACATTGTTAAGTATGTATTTACAGTAATAGGTATTGGTATGCTAGTAGGAGCATTTTTTGCGTTCCAAAGTACCAACAGTTTTTTACAAAACGCTACAGAAACACAAGGCATAGTAATACAAATGCTAGAGTCGAGTTCTAGTAGTTCTTCAGACAATTCTATAACATACAAACCTCTAGTAGAATTTACAGATAAAAATGGAGAACAGTTTCAGTTTACGTCAACTATAAGCAGCAACCCTCCTAGTTACAGCATTAATGAAAAAGTAGACGTACTTTACAATGCAGACACACCTAACAAAGCTAAAATTAAAGGATTCTTTTCTCTTTGGGGCTTAAGTACTATACTTGGTGGTATAGGATTAATTTTTACATTAATTGGTGTTGGTATAATAGCATCAGGGCTAAAAAAGAAAAAATTACATAACTATCTTAAGCAGCACGGAACTAAAATAGAGTCAGACTTTCAGAATGTAACTTTAAATACTTCGTTAGCAGTAAATGGTAGAAACCCTTTTGTTGTAGTATCACAATGGTTAAACCCAAAAACATCTGAACTACATATTTTTACTAGCGACAATATTTGGTTTGATCCTACAGACTTTATAAAAACAGAAAAAATAAATGTTTTAATAGACCGCGATAATCCTAAAAAATATGTAGTAGACTTATCATTTTTACCAAAAGTAGCTGATTAAAAAAGAATACTGATAAGATAAGCCTACAGAAGAAAAAAATTAATGGATAATGAAACTAATATGAAAAAATTAACCTTACTACTGCTTCTTGTTAGCCTATTTGGATACGCACAAGTAGACTATAAAGGACTTGTAAAAAATATAGAAGATATTACAATCGAGACCGATATAGAAACTCACTTTAAAGGCGTACCATTTACTGAAGAATATGGTGAAATTAAATTTAGTGATGAACGTTTTTTACGTTTTTATGGGGTTTTTGTAGATAAAGTAAAAATAAACACCAGCTATGGAGGTAAAAGAATAACTATGCATTTTTTTGATGAAATATCTGATTACAACAAACTTAAAACTAAACTAACAGAATTGTATGGTAATCCAGACGTTAACGAACGTAGTAGCTCTACTTATTACGAGTGGAAAACGGAAAGCAAAAGTTTAATGCTTAGAGTTAGTACCGAAGAAAGCTTATTTACAGAATTTGATGAACTGGTAGTAACATTATTCCATTAAAAAATTACACGTAATGAAAAACATAATAACAATTCTAGTTTTATCAATTTATACCACATTTGTTTCTTGTGATAGCGTTGCTACTAATAGGTACAACTTTGCAGAAGTTAAATCTAGCTCACAAACAAAGGCGTTAATTGCTAAAATGATATTAGAAAACAAAGAAGAGGATATAGACAGCACATCTAGTTATATAGAGCTTAACTTAAAAGGAATGCACTACGCAGACGTTCCTATAAAAAGTGCTTTAATTACAGACAATTATACTTTACTTACAACTGATACTGTTAATTTTTCTGCTAAAAAATTACTTGAAGTTTTGGAAGCCGAAAAAGGGCTAACAAACCTAAATAACAGCTATAGTGATGATGTTGAGTTTGAATGGAAAGATGAAATTGAAACTAAAAAACTGGAAGTTAATTTTGTAAATGGCAAGCATTTAGCTGCTTTTGGCAATAAAGATTACGGCAAGTTAACTATTACATACAACCCTGTATACACCATACCGTTAGCTAAAATACACAGTAAGGTTAAGGTTTTTGACGCAGCGCCTAAATACCTATTATATATTAAATCTTACAACAGTGTTTTTGATATTAGTATAAATGATGTTCGTATTGCAGAAGATACAGACTCAGATTCTTTTAATTTAAACAATTACATTACAGGTCCAAACTCTACAATAAAATTAACTGCTAAAACAGAAGATAAAACCATAAAAAAAGAACCAAATACGTATTATAGAGATCCATCTTTTTCAATAGAAATTATAGATAACAGCACCAAAAAAGTTGTTAAAAAAATAGAAGAAATAAGTATTAAAAATAATATCCCAGTAAACCTTAAATTAGACTTTAACTCCACATTACCATACTACCCAAAAGCTTGGACAAATGGCGCCGATTTAAGAAACAGCAAGGATTTAAAAGAAAAAGTAATTGCATTATACACCAAATTAGGAAATGCCATTTTAGCAAATGATGAGCAAGCTATTAACGACTTATTTTATCAAAAAGATTTTGAAGTACAACAGTTAGATTTTGATACTAATTTTGAAACCGCACGTACCAAGTGGGAAGCCTACTTAACCATTTTACTAAATACCTATAAGTACACGTTAGCAAAGGATTTTGATATTGAGTTTAATGCTGGCGGTAAATTAATTTACACTTATGCTAAAGACAAATCTGATATGCTCATTTTAACCGGCAAAAATTACGATGATTCTTTTAATCATTTTTTATACCAACCTAAAGGGTCTAACGAGCTAAAAATAATACGATAATGAAAAAAATACTATATATAATTACGGCACTTTTAGCTATTGTTAGTTGTAACAAAACACAACCAAAAAACAAGACAGAGTTAAATGAGTTTTTATCTGCTTTAGACAATAAACCGTTAGAGGAAATTAAAGAAGAAGTAAACTCCAATATTAAACAATTTGAGTCTATGGCTAAATTCTTTGATGGCTCGTTTGCTAATAATATTAAAACAATTAACAAAGAAGATGAAAAGTATGAAGAACCTTTTAAAGTAGATACTACAGGGGTACACAAAGCTCTTAATCAGTTTAAAAATGTGACGTTTTCACAAACTTATAGCGACTATAAGACTGATTTGCAATTTATAGGTACTAATGATGATAATGAAAAACCTATAAAGCTTGGCCAAGGTGTTACACAAACATTCACTCCTAAAAAAATATACTACCATGATGGCGAGGTACGCACAGATAGTATTGAAGGTTATGGGTTAGATTTTCATTTTGATGAAGATTGGGGGAAAGCCAAAGCTATAGACAGCATAGATATTTCTTTTAAAGTAGATTATATTAAAGATTATGATGTTGTTGAAATTTCATCGGACAACCCAACAGTAAAATATAAAGGAGGAGAAATTAACTTTGTAAAAGCAGAAGGCAATTACGTTTATTTTACATTAAGTGATACAATTGCTGATCCTATAAAAGTACAAGGTCATAATGAAGAAGGTAAAGTCTTGGACCGCAGCGGCTACTCTAACAATGGCGTATCTCCTGATGATCAAGAAGATATACTTACAGAAATGTTAGGGTTCTTTAAAAAAATACAAAAAAAATTAAACGATGATGATTTTAAAGATACTCCGGAGCTTCAAGAGTATTTAAAAGACAACCTATCTAATTTAGATTTTTTTAATGATAATGATGGTATCTTTCACAAGGAATATTACTATTATGGTACTGTAAAAAGTATAAGATTATTTTTTAAAAAAGATACCAAAACCGAGGAAACATCATTTACAGCATATAATTACCAACCAACTAAAGACAATGATGCACTAATTGCTATGCAAACAGATGATGCAATTGTTTTTATAAATAACATAGGAGAACCAAAAATAACAATACCTGGAGCTGGTGGTTTAGAAAATATTGGAGGTAATTTTTATGAAGATTACAATCACTTTTATCACTTAAATAAAGCCGAAGAAAAGTTAGACACACTTTTAGTTTACAGTGTAGAGGCTTTTAGTAATGGCATTGTTGGTATACTACCAGAGCAAGAAAGTGACAATTACACACTTGTTAACCAAGATAACAAACCAATAGGCTCAAAATTATACTGGAAAGTTAAAGAAGTTGGCAATGTGTTATTTGGAATTACTTATGATAACAAATACTACATATTAGATGAAAATGCTAACGCCACTCTACTACCTGGTATACATAATGTCTATAATACCTTGGCTGATGATAGAATTATGGTTAGTAACACTAGCTCTAAAATAGGATTTATAAATAGCAAAGGTAGGTTGGTAATTCCTTTTAAATATAATGATGCTAAAGACTTTGAAAATGGAATTACTGTAGTAGAATTTAATGATACTTATAAGTTTATTGACACAAATGGAAAAGTATTGCTAGATATTAAAGAAGATCATTTGGACTTTTTAAAAGAGGACGAAAACAAAAAAAGAATTTATAGTTTTGATTACGGTAAAGTAAAATACAATTACAAAGGAGAATTAATAGAAGAATAAATATGAAAAAAATTGCCTTATTTTTTATACTTTTTATACAAATTATACCTCTTTGTGCTCAAAACAATTTGTTTGTTACTGCCAAGAGTGGCTTAAACGTTAGGGAAAATTCTAGCTTAGACGCTAAAAAAATAGGGAAATTTAATTATGCCGAAAAAGTAGCTGTATTACATAAAACAGATCTATTTTTTGAAGTAACTGACAACGGAAAAAAAATAGAAGGACAATGGTACAAAGTTACCGGTAAGTCTGACAGTAACTTAGAGCTTACCGGCTATGTTTTTAGTGGTTTTTTATCCAAACCAAAACAAAAAGACACGTTTATTTTTCTTAATTATAACGACAATTTTGATTACCCAGTAATAGGAGCCTCAAAAGGAAAATCTTTCTACGGCTTTATTAATACTGAAGAAGGCCGTAGCTATTTAAAAGGAGATAGTATTGAAATTGAATGGGAAACTGGTGTTGTTTATATTGCTGGTGACAATGACAGAAAACAACTAGCTGATTTTATTGTTACTACTAAAAAAGTTAAAAATGGTAAAATTGCTAACTTTAGAGAGGCTTATAAAAAAGAAATAGAATACACTTATACAAATAATTACACGCAAGATTATTTAGATAAGCTTTATCTAGAGGTTGAAAACTACATAGCCAATTCTGATAATGAATTGATTAAAAAAATAATAAAAGACAAAGAACAGTTAGGCTATACCATAGAAGAAAAAACAGTAAATGGTGAAGATTTAGTAGTAATAGGAATTTACAAATCTTTTGAAGAAAAAACAACAACAGTGCTATGGTTATCTTATTACCCTGAGTTTCCAAAGTTGTATGAGATAGACTTATAAAACTATTAATAATACAACTTACTAAGCTCTATCAATAAATTTAGTATTATGAAAAACAAAATTGCAATTGTATTTTTTTTAAGTTCACTAAGTTTATTTAGTCAAGATTTTAGTGACATTAAAACTAGAGTTAGTTTACTAAAAAATACTGCTACTTTTAAGGTAGACTCTACAGGTATTTCCAAAATCTTAGTACCTACATATTATTGTAATACTAATGAAACAAACAATAACTGGCACGTACAAGATTTAAATAATGATGGTTTAAAAGATCTAATATATTCAGGATCCTGCCAACCATACCATCAAACAGCAATATTTTTAAATAGTAAAAAAGGGTTTCAGTTAGTATATGATGCTCCCGGCAAAATACTATCAATAACAAGCACTACAAATGCCACAGAAATAAATAGTTATAATCCTAGCTGCTGTTGCAGCTATTATTCTAGTTTAGTTAAAATAACCATTAACAATACATCTGTTGTTGAGGAAAGTACAATATCGTTTCATGATAAAACAGTTATTACTCTATCAGATAAATTATACACTAAAACAGTATCCGGAATTTTAAGAAGTACACCAGTAATAGATGATGTTATAAAAAAAGATCCTTGTACAGGTGAAAAAATTGTAGGGAACACTATTGGCACTCTAAAAAACGAGTCCGCAATAGTTGTAAACCAAGAAAACAATTGGCTTTTGGTTTTTATAAAACAAAATGGCTCCTACGCTGTTGGCTGGGTAAAAAAGTAACGTTTATAAAACTATTAGAAATGAAACCACTTAAATTACTTTTTAGCTTATTGTTGTTATGCTTATTTGCTTGTAACTTAACTAGTAATAAAAACGCAGATAAAAGTAATGGTAATGTTGATACAGAGTTAGAACAACAATCTAAAATAGATTCTTCAAGCATAGAAATTACAGTAGAACGTGGTGCTTTTCATTATGATAAATTTGTGCTTAAAGACACTTTAATCACTTTTTATCCACCTAAAAAAAGTATAGGTATAGGTATAGATAACAGTAATTACAATCAAATTTCTGAACAAGTAATTAGCACGCAGACCAGAAATAATTTGGTAAAAAAGATTCTTAATGATGGTTTTTTCAAATTAAAAAACTTCTACGCTAGCAATACAACTTGCAATAGCCACTTAACGGTTACGGTTAAATTTAACAACCAATTAAAAAAAGTAATTTCTGAAGATTTTGATAGAGAATGTCCTGAGCTTTTAAAGTTTATAGAACAAGAGGTTATTAAAATGCACAATAAGGAGTTAAAACGAATTTTATTACCTGGTTAAAACAGAAAGCTATAATGTTAACATGAAATCAAAAACTATACATATATTACTTTCAATTTTAATTACGGTAGTAGTAACTTGGTTTCTTCTAAAACTAAATTATACTTATTACAAAACAGAAATAATTAAAGGCAAAAATTTACAGGTGGTTATTTATGTACAAAAAAACTTTAGTCATTTTGGTTTTTCTAGTCAAAACGGTCATAAATTAGCCTACATAGAACTACAAAACTTAAAAGGAAAAACTTTAGCTAAACAAAGCCTATTTAATAGGTGTGAGGTTCTAATAGAAGAAATAAATCCATCTGTAGAAAACAACAAACTATACTTTACCAAGTTTAGCTATATAAATTTGTTAGATTATAGTTATTATTGTTTTAAGTAAATATCTTAATTATTTAAAATGAAACCAATTACAGTTAACTGGACAATAAATTTGCCCAATAAAAGCCAAATACAAAAAATGTGGCGAGAGTTGGTTTTTGATATTATTGATGAAGAATTTGAGTTTATAAACATAGTAAAAGCTAACCTTGGTGGCAATATTTATTTTAAGGGGTTTAAGTTTCATGAAAATGAAATATTTGATTGGTTTTGCTCTCGCGGAAGATTAGATGAAATTGACTTTTATAATAATTTTTTACTTTCTGATAAAGTTCTTAAAACCTTTAATAATGAGAATAACTCTGAAAAAAGGGCTTTTAAAATTGATAAAGAACCAAATTTTGATACTAAAGATGGTTTTGTAATTGATGGAGAACTTGCTGCTTTACTATTTAACGGTGGCGCGTACGGATCCAAGTACAAAAAGGAACCAAACCAAATTAAAGAAAAAGCACGGTTATTTTGCTCGCAGTTATTTCGTGAAAAATACAGTTATGATTATGTTAGGTATTACACATCTACCAATGCATGGAATACGTGGTTTATAGATTTTATTATAGATTATACGTATTTAATAGTTTGTATGGAAACAAGAACAATTTGGATATTAGCATTTACAGACACCGATTAATTTAGTAACTTGTTGCATATCATAAACAATATAATATGAGAAAAACTCTCACTCTTGTGCTTCTAATCTCTTGTTTTGTAAAACCTTTATTTGCTCAAACCAACAAAACTTTTATTAATGAATATTTAGAACGTTTAGAAACTTCTAAAAAGTATTTAATTCTTGTTGCAGAATCTATGCCTGAGGATAAATATACTTTTAAACCAACACCAGAATCTATGAGTTTTGCAGAGCATTTAATGCACATTGCTTGGGCTATGGATTGGCATAGCCAATCTTTAATGGGTGGTAGAGATGCCAGAAATTGGGATACAGATACAGAGCTTAAAATAGGCAACAAATCTAAAGAAGAAATGATTGCCACAATTAGCAATACTTTTGATGTTACTCGTGCTTTTATTTCTGAGTTTGACACAAAAAAGCTAGATGAAAGACTTGACTATTTTGGAGCCAACAGAACCAAAAGACAAATTTTATTATTGCTCACAGACCATATAACACACCACAGAGCCCAAATGCTTGTTTATATGCGCTTAAACGGATTAAAACCCCCAAGGTATGTATTATATCAATAAAATTAATTTTAGCTCTTATTAATTAGTACAATACATAAATAGAAAGACAAAAATACAAAATGGTAATATTTAAAATTAAGTTAATTATTTTACCAATCGTTCGGTAATTAAAAAAATATATTACATTTGCCCTATGAGACCACAAAAAGTATTAGACAAAGAAATATTAAACGGCTTAACTAAAATTTTTAGATCTAGAGGTTATGAAGGCGCTAGCTTAAAAGAATTATCTGATGCTACTGGCTTAAAAAAAGCAAGTCTTTACCATAGGTTTCCTAACGGTAAACAAGAGATGGCAGACGCTGTTTTAATACATTTAGAAGATTGGATTAACACCAATGTGTTTCATACGCTTTTAGACACCAACTTAACACCTAGCGTCCGTTTAAAAAAAGGATTATTGGCTATACGTGAATTGTATGATGGCGGAGAAGCCATTTGTATATTTAGAGCACTATCTATGCAAGCTGGTATAGAGTTGTTTGAAGAGCAAATAAATAAAGGAATGACACAGTGGTTATCTGCTTTTAAAGAAATAGGTATTGCCCTGAGTTTTACACCAGAAGAAGCAGAAAAAAAAGCTTTACAGGTATTAATACAAGTACAAGGATGCTTAATTGTAGCAAAAGGCCTGAGTGATTTGTCTGTTTTTGAAAACACAATGCAAAACATAGAAAACAGTTACTTAAAAGCATAAAAAAAATTAAATATACATTTTACCGAATGTTCGGTAACAAAGAACAAAAAGTATGAAAAAATACCCATTACCTCCCTTTACAAAAGAAACTGCAACACAAAAAGTAAAATTGGCAGAAGATGCTTGGAACACTAAAGATCCTATTAAAGTATCTATGGCATATAGTCTTAATACAGAATGGCGCAATAGAACCAGCTTTATTAATGGTAGAAAAGAGGTGCAAGAGTTTTTAAAAAATAAGTGGATAAAAGAGCATAACTATAAATTAAAGAAAGAACTCTGGAGCTTTAATGAAAATAAAATTGCCGTTAGATTTATTTACGAATATCAAAATGATAGTGGACAATGGTACAGAGCTTATGGAAATGAAAATTGGGAATTTGATGATAACGGATTAATGGAAAAACGCTATGCAAGTATTAACGATTTGAAAATAAATAAAAACGAAAGAATAGTATAAAATGAGAAAATTACAACTAGTGCCCTTGCTATTATTAGCTTTTATAACTGCTTGTAAGCATAATACACAAACAATAAGCAGCAAAAAAAATATAGAAACAATAAAAATTAAAAAAATGAATAATGTAAAATACAAAACGGAAAATGTAAATGGTGTAAAAATTGCTTACCGAGAAGCAGGAGACAGCAACAACCCAACAGTAGTACTATTACACGGCTTTCCGTCTTCATCCCATCAATACAGAAAAGTGTTAAACCAGCTATCAAATGAGTTTTATTTAATAGCTCCAGATTATCCTGGTTTTGGAAATAGTGATTTTCCTTCTCAAAAAGACTATGAGTATACTTTTGACAATATTGCTAAAACTATAAATTCATTTTTAGAGCAAAAAGCTATTACAAGTTATGCCATTATGATACAAGACTATGGCGCACCTATAGGATTTAGAATTGCTACTGCACACCCAGATAGAATAACGGCAATAATTAACCAAAATGGTAATGCTTATGAAGAAGGTTTAGGCGAAGCTTGGAAGTCTACAAAAGAGTTTTGGGCTAATAGAAATGAAACTACAGAAAAAGCTCTATTACCTTCTTTTTCTTTAGAAGGTTTGGAGTGGCAATACACGCACGGTACTAGAAATTCAGAAAATATAAATCCAGATACTTGGCATTTAGATTACCTTAGGTTATCTAGACCAAATGCACATGCTGTAAACTTAGATTTGTTTTACGATTATCAAAATAATATAAAATTATACCCTAAGTGGCAACAATATTTAAAAGACAACCAACCTCCATTATTAATTGTTTGGGGTAAAAATGATGCATTTTTTCCTGAAAGTGGAGCAGAAGCATTTAAAAAAGATGTAAAAAATACAGATTACAACATCTACAATACTGGTCACTTTGCACTAGAAGAAGATGCAGATAAAATTATACCAAAAATGAGATCTTTTTTACATACTTTAAAAAAGTAACGATTTAGTATTGAATTAACTAAAATAAAAAAGCCTCATTTAACAATGAGGCTTTTACGTATAACGTACTATATTATTTTTTATTAGCAGTAGTAATGTACTTCTGTAATGCCATTGTCATAGATGGCGTTTCTGGTGTTGGCGCAAGTATATCTATACGCAACCCAGCATCTGTAGCAGCATTAACTGTTGTATTTCCGTAAACAGCTATTTTAGTATCATTCTGTTCAAAGTCAGGGAAATTCTTTAATAAAGATTCAATTCCAGACGGACTAAAGAAAACAAGTATATCATAATACACATCTCTTAAATCTGACAAATCACTAATTACTGTTTTGTAAAAAATAGCTCTCTTCCAATCTAAACCAAGACCATCCAATGTTTCAGGCACAATTGGCTTTAATACATCTGAAGAAGGTAAAAGAAATTTTTCTGTTTTATACTTTTTTAACAACGGAGCTAAGTCTGCAAACATTCTTTTACCAACATATATTTTACGTTTACGGTAAACTACATATTTCTGAAGATAGTATGCCACAGCCTCAGACTGGCAAAAATACTTCATAGAATCTGGCACTTTAAAACGCATTTCTTCTGCAATTCTAAAAAAGTGATCTACAGAGTTTCTACTTGTAAGTACTATTGCTGTAAAGTTGTTTAAATCTACTTTTTGCTGACGCACTGTTTTTGCATCAACGCCCTCTACATGTATAAACGGTCTAAAATCTACTTTTAACTTCTCCTTTTCAATAAGTCTTGAATAGGGAGAGTTCTCCATTTTAGGTTCTGGTTGAGAAACCAAAATCGTTTTTATCTTCATAGACATCAATATTTTAGGTAACTACCTATTATCACAAAAGGTGAAATTTCGAGTGCGCAAAGGTACAAAATAAAATAGAAAAAATTAATTGTTATAAAATTTCGATGAATTCTTAACAGATTAACCCATCCTATGCACATTACAACGACAAACAAAACCACCGCCAAATAAGCAACTAGCTCAGAATATGGTGTAATATATGTAAGAAAAATATTAGCAGCAAATAACACCAAACCACTGTAATTTTGGTATGAAATTTTATTAAAAACAATATGAACAATGGCAGTTTCTGCGTTAAAAATAAAACTATTAATAAATTGCAATACTAATTTTACTACAACAAATAAACTTAAAATACCAAAAATAAAAAGGTAGTTTATAGGAGTAAGTGTATCTTTAAATTTAAAAATACTTAGCAAATAGTAAATAAATAACGCCGCATTTAACCACAAAAAAACACTCCATAATACGTTAAACCAATTAAACAATATATGTTTTTTACTGTGTAAAAAAATGTATTTGTTATTAAATGGTAACGCCACAAAATTTATAAACTTATTGTAAAAAAAGGTTTTACTTAAAACCATAACAAAAAGACTAACCACAAATATGGTGGTAACCCAATCTACATTATTAAAAACCCTAGTAATAGATTCCATTTTTCTTTTTGTATGCGTATAAGTGGTGCAAAACTACAAATTAATACTTAGACCAACTTTATTAATTAATACGTGTTATTGCATAAAAAAGACGCTATGCAATTGTAAAAAAATCATAAAAAGCACTTTGGGTTTTACCACTAAAATTTAAATAGTACTTTTGTGCATTCAATACTAAAAAAAGAATGACAGATAGCTTAGTTATAATTCCTACTTTTAATGAGATAGAAAATATAGAGGCTATTATTAATGCCGTTTTTACATTAAAAAAAGAATTTCATATTCTTATTGTAGATGACAATTCTCCTGACGGTACTTCACAAAAAGTAACAGAACTACAAGCCCTGTTTAGCGGTAAACTGTTTTTAGAAGTACGTAAAGAAAAAGCGGGTTTAGGAACTGCTTATATTCACGGTTTTAAATGGGCTATTGCAAATAAATACGACTATATTTTTGAGATGGATGCAGATTTTTCTCATTCTCCAAATGATTTAATTAACCTATACAATGCTTGTATTGCTGGTGCAGACTTAGCCATTGGCTCTAGGTATGTTAAAGGTATTAATGTTGTAAATTGGCCTTTGTTTAGAATATTATTGTCTTACGGCGCATCATTTTATGTAAAAATGATAACAGGTATGCGTGTAGATGACCCTACCGCTGGTTTTATTTGTTACAAAAGAAAAGTGCTAGAAAACCTAAGTTTAGATACGGTCCGTTTTATCGGGTACGCTTTTCAAATAGAAATGAAATTTAGAGCACATTTAAAAGGCTTTAAAATACAAGAAGTACCTATTGTTTTTACAGATAGAGTACGCGGAAAATCTAAAATGAGTTCTTCAATTATTGGCGAAGCTGTTTTTGGAGTAATAAAAATGAAATACATAAGCTTGTTTCAAAAAAACAAATTTTAAAATGAAGAAAACGCTAATAAAAAACGCTAAGGTTGTAAATGAAGGCACAATTACCAATTGTGATATTCTTTTAAACGGTAATTATATAGAAAAAATAAGTAGTTCTATTAGTGATGCCAACGCTACAATTATAGACGCTAAAGGCAATTACGTATTACCTGGCATTATAGATGACCAAGTACATTTTAGAGAACCAGGACTTACGCACAAAGGAAATATTGCTACAGAAAGTAAAGCTGCTGTTGCTGGTGGTGTTACTACTTTTATGGAGCAACCAAATACAAATCCGCAGACAACAACAATAGAAAAGTTAGAAGAAAAATTTGCTGTAGCAAAAGAAAGCTCTTATGCTAACTACTCCTTTTTGTTTGGTGGTACTAATGACAATTTAGAGGAATTAAAAAAACTAGATAAAAACGCTTGTTCTGGTGTAAAATTATTTTTAGGTTCTTCTACCGGAAATATGTTGGTAGATAACGAAGAGGTAATTGAAAAAATATTTAGCAATACAGAAATGGTAATCTCGGCTCATTGTGAAGACGAAACTACTATTCGCAAAAATATGGCTACGTATAAAGAAAAGTACGGAGACAACATTCCTATAGAATATCACCCAATTATTAGAAGTACAGAGGCGTGCTATTTATCTTCTTCTAAGGCTATAGCTCTGGCAGAAAAAACTGGTGCCAGACTACACGTTTTTCATTTATCTACAGGAAAAGAAACAAGTCTTTTTAGAAACGATATTCCTTTAAAAGACAAAAAAATTACAGCAGAGGTTTGTGTTCATCATTTGTGGTTTTCTGATGAAGATTACAAAGAAAGAGGTACACTTATAAAATGGAATCCTGCTGTTAAAACTGCAGAAGATAGGTCTATGCTTTGGGACGCTCTTTTAGATAACCGTATAGATGTTATTGCAACAGACCACGCACCACATACCTTTGAAGAAAAAGATAACGTTTACACGAAAGCTCCATCTGGCGGACCGTTAGTACAACACGTTTTACCTGCTATGCTAGAGAAAGTTTTAGATGGCACAATTACTATAGAACGTATGGTAGAAAAAATGTGTCACAACCCTGCTATTTTATTTCAAATTGAAAAAAGAGGATATATTAAAGAAGGGTACTTTGCAGATTTAGTTATTGTAGACACCAATAGTCCTTGGCAAGTAAGCAAGTCTAACATTTTATACAAATGTGGTTGGTCTCCGTTTGAAGATTACACATTTAAATCTAAAATTTCTCATACCTTTGTAAATGGACATTTAGCGTATGCAAATGGTGTTGTTTCTGAGCAAAAAAATGCACATAGACTAACCTTTAACAGGTAACTTTAACAGCAAGATTACACCACCAAAAATAAAAAAGATGAAAAAGCTTATATCCTTACTACTAGTAATTTTAGCTATAGTTTCTTGTTCGCAAAAAGCTATTAAAGAGCCAGACAATCTTATACCTGAATCTAAAATGATTGACATTTTATATGATTTAGCACTTATTACTGCTGCAAAAAATACCAATTCTAATGTTTTAGTAGAAAACAATGTAAAAACAATGCCCTATATCTATAAAAAATACAATATAGATAGCACACAGTTTGCAGACAGTGATGTTTATTATGCGTCTTACCCAACAGTTTACGAGGGTTTTTATAAAGAAATACAACGTAAATTAGACACCATTAAAACCCAATTAAACCGTAAAAGAGAATTAAAAGCAGATAGTATTGCCAATAGCCGAAAAAAGAATCCAGAAAAACTTAAAGTTGCTCCTGTAAAAGCAGGGAAGAAGTAGTTTTAATAACGGTATCTAAATCTGTAAAATTAAAGTTTATAGCCTCTTTAATTTTTGCATTTTGGTACATATCCTGACTTTTTAAGCCGTGTACTTGCATTTTAGACAACTTACGACCTCTTCTGGTAAATAAATGCACTAACCAGTCTAACTTATACAAAATATTTAACTGCCATATTTTTAAAACTTTAGTTGGTTTAGGCTTATTAATGGCTACGGCTATTTTATCTAAAACCTCCTTAAATGTAGCATTTTCTGCCACAGCAATATACCGTTGGTTTACTAAGTTAGCATTCATTAGTTTTATACACATATCAACAACATCAAAAACACCTATAAATCCGCTACCACTTGGTGGATAGTATTTTAAACCATTTGCTATTTTACTAAAAAATTGTCCACTTCCGGAGTCCCAATATCCAGGTCCTAAAATAACACCTGGGTTTACAATAACAGCATCTAAACCTTCTTGTGTACCACGCCAAACTTCCATTTCTGCTGCATATTTTGTAAGTGCATAAACATTTACATCTGCATCATTCCATTCTGTTTCTTCGGTAACAATTGGTGTTGCTTCATTTTTACCCAAAGTAGCAATAGAACTTACGTAAGTTAACTTTTGCACATTGTTAGACAAGCAAAAATTTACAATATTGGCTGTACCTTTTGCATTAATTTGTCTTAATTTAACATAGTCATTAGGATCAAAAGAAATTAAAGCTGCACAATGGAATACGCGTGTAACATCTTTAAAAGCATTTTCTAATGAAGGTATGTCTGTAATATCTGCAACCACCCAAGTTATTTTAGAAAACAACTCCTCTGCATTATCTACATAATAAGAAAATACTTTTTTTACCTGCCCTAAATTACTACTTGCCCTGCGTGTAGCTTTTACCGCTTTTTCTGTTTTAAGCAGCTGCAATAAAAGATGCGCACCTACTAATCCTGTGCCTCCTGTTACCAATATCATAGTTCAAATTTAGCAATTTAATTTACTATAGACTACTGCCAAAGCTCTCTATTTCTTTTATATTTGCAACTACTATTACAAAACATAAAATACAATGGCTTCTAATTTTGTCGCAGAATTAAAATGGAGGGGTATGATACACGATGTTATGCCCGAAACAGAGGAACACTTACTAGAACAAATGCGCGCTGCCTATGTGGGTATAGACCCAACAGCAGACTCGTTACACATTGGCCACTTGGTTAGTGTAATGATGTTACGTCATTTTCAGTTAGCTGGCCACAAACCTTATGCGTTAGTTGGTGGAGCCACTGGTATGATTGGTGATCCGTCTGGAAAATCTGCTGAACGTAACTTATTAGACGAAAAAACACTTAGACACAACCAAAATGCCATAAAAAACCAGTTGTCTCGTTTTTTAGATTTTAAAAGCAATGAAGATAATGCTGCCGTTTTAGTTAATAATTACGATTGGATGAAAGAATTTTCATTCCTAGATTTTATTCGTGATGTTGGTAAACACATTACCGTTAACTATATGATGGCTAAAGACTCAGTAAAAAAGCGTTTAACTTCTGAAGCCAAAGAAGGAATGTCTTTTACGGAGTTTACATACCAATTGGTGCAAGGGTACGATTTTTACCACTTATTTAAAGAACACAACTGTACGCTGCAAATGGGTGGTAGTGACCAATGGGGCAATATTACCACTGGTACAGAAATGATACGTAGAATTGGTGGTGGTAAAGGTTATGCTCTTACTTGCCCATTAATTACTAAGGCAGATGGTACCAAATTTGGAAAAACTGAAGGTGGTAATATTTGGTTAGATGCAGAACGTACTTCTCCTTACAAGTTTTACCAGTACTGGTTAAACACATCAGATCAAGATGCAGAAAAGTTTATAAAAATCTTTACTTTTTTAGGTAAAGAAGAAATTAACTCGCTAATTGCAGAACACAACGAAGCTCCTCATATGCGTGCTTTACAGAAAAAATTAGCCGAAGAAATTACTATTAGCGTACACTCTAAAGAAGATTTAGACAACGCTATAAAAGCTAGTAATATTTTATTTGGAAAATCTACTTCTGATGATTTAAAAACGTTAGACGAAAAAACTTTTTTAGATATTTTTGAAGGTGTACCCCAAGCAGAAGTTACTGCTTTAGATATTGAAGAAGGCTTGGATATGATTGGCGCATTAGCTGCAAAAACTCAGTTTTTAGACTCTAACGGTGCAGCCCGTAGAGAACTTAAACAAAATTCTATTTCTGTAAATAAAGAAAAAGTAAAAGAAGATTACGTTATTACAAGCAAAGACCTAATTAACAATAAGTTTGTTTTATTACAACGTGGTAAAAAGAACTATTTTGTATTGGTTGTAAATTAATTATACAAGACTCATAATATTAGTAAGGCTGGTTTTTACCAGCCTTTTTTTATTCCTTTTTTTAAATTGAGAATCCATTTTTGTTATTTAAGTTTTTACTTAAATTAAGTTTCATATTCCGCAACGCTACATTTACAGACCAAACAGATACTTGTAATATATTATTATGTAATTGGAAATAATGCTAACTTTAGTGCATTAAAAAAATTACTGACACTGACTTAGCCAAAAATCATCAGAAAGAACCAAAATAAAATGAAAAAAAAGTTCCTTTTTAGCATAAGCATTTTGCTTTGCTCACTATCAATCTACGCTCAAGAAAACAACGCGTCTACCTTAACTATTAAAGAAATTATGCAGGGTGATGCCTTTGTTGGCCACTTACCTTCTAGTCCTAAATGGTCTCAAGACAGTAAAAGCATTTATTTTAATTGGAACACAGAAAATGCATTTAGCGACTCACTATACATATACAATTTAAACACAAAAAAAACTGCTAAAGTAGATTTTGAAACCGAATACAACCTACCTTCTACTCCAACTTTTAATTCTAAACGAACAAAAAAGGTATATGTAAAACGAGGAGACATTTTTTATACTGATGTTACTACTAACAAAACCATACAAATTACACAGACAGAAGACCGTGAAAGAAATGCCAAATTTATAGAGAACGATAGTAAAATTGCATACCAAAAAGGGCAGAATATTTATACTTGGAACACTACAACTGGCGCAACTGTACAAATCACAAATTTTACCGATAAAAAAGATAAAGAAGAGCATTTAAGTGATAAAGATGAATGGCTACGTAATGACCAACTTGCCCTTTTTGATGTTTTAAAAGAACGCAAAGCCAAAAAAGACGCTCGTAAAAAAGCAATGGAACGCTACAAAGAAAAAGAGTTATTTTCTATATACACAAAAGGCAAATCTATTAGCAGCCAAAGTATTAGTACAGATGGTAGTTATGTAACCTATATTGCAGCCACTTACGCAAGCAACAAACGTACTACAATGCCACACTTTGTAACAGAATCTGGTTATGTAGAAAATGAAAATACACGCTCTAAGGTTGGTGACAAACCAAGCAGTTACGAGCTTCATATTTACGACATTAAAAACAAAAAAACATACCCTGTTTCTTTAGATAATTTAGAAGGTTTAGATTACATACCAGAATATACTAAAGACTACCCAAACAAAACGTACAAAAACGAAAATAGAATTGGCTACATTGTTGGCCCTATTTGGAGTGCAGATGGCAAAAAAGCTGTTTTAGATATAAGCTCTAACGATTACAAAGACCGTTGGATAGTTCTTTTAAATCTTGCTGATGGTACCGTTACCAATTTAGACCACCAGCACGATAAAGCTTGGATTGCTGGCCCAGGTATTGGCTGGGGTAATTTAGGGTGGCTACCAGATGACAATAGTATTTGGTACCAGTCTGAAAAAACAGGCTATTCTCATTTATATAGCACTAATGTGTTAACTAAAAAAACAAAAACACTAACATCTGGTAATTTTGAAATTTACGAGCCAACTATCTCTATAGATAAAAAACGTTGGTATTTTACGGCTAATAAAAATCATCCTGGAGACAGACAATTTTACACTATGCCATTAAAAGGTGGTAAATTAACTCAACTAACTACAATGGTTGGTAATAACGAGGTTACTTTATCTCCAGATGAACGCCAAATGGCTATTTTATACTCATACAGCAATAAACCAACAGAATTATATTTACAGCCTAACCCAATAAAAAATAGAGCTAAAACTGCTCCAAAACAAATTACAAATTCACTTACAGACAGCTTTAAAAACTACAATTGGAAAGATCCTGAAGTTATTACTTTTAATGCGGAAGATGGTGCAGAGGTTTACGCAAGGTTATATCAACCTAAAACAGCAACAAAAAATAAAGCCGCTGTAATTTTTGTACACGGAGCAGGTTATTTACAAAATGCACACAAATGGTGGAGCTCTTACTACAGAGAATATATGTTTCATAACATATTGGTAGATAATGGGTATACTGTGTTAGATATAGATTATAGAGGTAGTGCTGGTTACGGCAGTAAATGGCGTACAGGCATTTACCGTCATATGGGTGGTAAAGATTTATCGGACCAAGTAGATGGCGCTAAATTACTAGTAGAAAAATACGGAATTGACAAAGATAAAATTGGAATTTACGGAGGTTCTTATGGTGGCTTTATAACATTAATGGGAATGTTTAACGCTCCAGATACTTTTAAAGCTGGTGCTGCAATACGTTCGGTTGGCGATTGGGCTGCTTACAACCACGGCTATACTGCACGTATTTTAAATACTCCGGTTACAGATAGCATTGCTTACAGAAAAAGCTCTCCTATTTATTTTGCAGATGGTTTAAAAGGAGATTTATTAATTCTACACGGTATGGTAGATGACAACGTGCATTTTCAAGATATGGTACGTTTATCTCAGCGTCTAATAGAGTTAGAAAAAAAGAATTGGGAAATGGCTGTGTATCCTGTAGAGCGACACGGTTTTGTAGAGCCTAGTAGCTGGACAGATGAATATACACGTATTTTTAATTTGTTTAATGAGAGTCTTTTAAACATTACCACTAAAGAATAACACTTATGAAAAATAAAATAGTAGCCTTATTTGCTGTAATAGCATTAGGATCTTGTAGTAAACCACCAGAAAAACCTAAAATGAATGCTTTAGCAGAAGATTACGTAAAACTGGTTTTAGAAGTGGGACAATATAATAGCGATTTTGTTGATGCTTATTACGGTCCAGAAGAATGGAAACCAACCTCAGCTAAATTAGACACCATACCTGCTTCAGATTTTATTGCCAGAGCCAATATATTAATAGAAAGCGCTAATTTGGTAGATACAACTGCTTTTTCTAGTATTGAAACCGCAAGACATACGATGTTTAAAAAGCAACTAACTGCAGTTAAAACCAAGTTAGAGATGCTGGCAGGTAAAACCTATAGTTTTGATGAAGAAGCTAAACTTTTGTATGATGCAGAACCACCACATTTTACAGAAGAACACTTTAACAAACTTATTGCCGCACTTGAAGAAGAGTTGCCTGGGGATAAAGATTTAGCCACAAGGTATGCTGCTTTTGAACAGCAATTTATAATACCAAAAGATAAGTTAGATACTGTTTTTAGAGTAGCGATAACAGAAGCAAGAAAAAGAACAAATCACCATTTTAAATTACCGCAGAATGAAGATTTTGTGCTAGAATATGTAAACAACAAAAGCTGGTCTGGTTACAATTATTACCAAGGAAAAAGTAAAAGTTTAATACAGATAAATACCGATTTTCCAATTTTTATTCAGCGTGCAATAGACTTAGCTTGCCACGAAGGTTATCCTGGTCACCACGTATTTAATGCGCTATTAGAACAAAATTTAGTTGATGCCAAAGGATGGAAAGAATTTTCGGTATACCCATTGTTCTCTCCACAATCTTTAATAGCAGAAGGTAGTGCAAACTATGGTATAGATGTAGCATTCCCCGGTGAAGAACGTGTTGCTTTTGAAAAAGAAGTACTTTTCCCTATTGCAGGTTTAGATGCAAGCAAGGCCGATAAATACTATAAAATTCTAGGATTAATAGGTAAGCTGAATTACGCAGGTAATGAAGCTGCCAGAAAATATTTAAACGGAGAAATTTCTAGAGAAGAAGCTGCTAAATGGCTAGAAAAATATTTATTTTACGCGCCAGACAGAGCATTGCAACGCACACGTTTTATAGACCAATACCGTAGCTATGTTATAAACTATAATTTAGGTAAAGACCTAGTTGCAGACTATGTAAAAGCTAAAGGTGGTACTGTAGACCAACCAGAAAAACGCTGGGCTGTTTTTAAAGAGCTATTAAGCAACCCACATACAGCAAGTAGTTTGAAGTAGAGTTAAATGGAAAATCCTTATAAGAAACATCTAGATATTTTATATGATAGATTATTAGTTTATAGACAAATATCTTTAAGAATAAATGACGTTCTAAAATCAGATGTTGAAAAATATAATAAAGAAAAAGCTTCACTTAGTCTTAGCTCTTCTTTATTAATAGTTGATTGGAGTGACAAAAAAAGGGCTGCCCGAATTCCAACAAACTCTTTTAAAAAAATAACCAGAGAAACTTATAGTGATGAAATAGAAAAAATATTATCACTAAAATTTTGTCTTCTATATTCTCAATCTTTCGAGGCTTTAGAAACTTTTCTCAAGGATTTTATTTATATTAAATCCAATAAAGATAAAGTCTTTAAACAGAAAGTAATCAAAAAGCTAAAAAAAGGGCTTATTTTCAATCGAGAAAATATTCCGACTGGAAAAGACCTATATAGTTTACTAAAAGAAGCAGGTAAAGATACATTTAAAGAATACTCAAAAAGTAATATTGTAAAGACTGGATATAATGAATTTTGGACTATACTTTCAGAAACCAGACACGCTATAACACATACTCAATGCCAAATAAAAAAGAGTAAAATTAACAAATCACAAACTCATTTTAAAGTTTTTGAAATGTTGTTTAATTACTCCTATATTAACGAAGAAGAAATATTAATACAACTAGATTATTTAAAGTTCTTTAAAACAATAGAATATATTTCTAGTTATGCCTTTCAAATTTTCAAAACTATTTCAATAGAAGAAAAAATTGATTGGAAAATATATGAACAAAACGCTACTTAATAAACTCCATAAAATCATCCCTATCTATTTCTCTGGCACCTAAACTTTCTAGGTGCTGGGTATAGACTTGGCAATCTATAAGTTTGTAATTGTTGGCTTCCATTTCTTGTACCATTGTTATAAAACCATATTTAGATGCATTGCTAACATCACTAAACATACTTTCTCCACAAAACACAGTACCTAAATCTATGCCGTACAAACCACCTACCAACTGGTTGTTTAACCAAACCTCGTAAGAGTGCGCAAATTTTTTTTCATGTAGTTCTATATATGCGTTTTGCATATTTTGGGTAATCCACGTGCCTGGCTGCCCGTCTCTTGTTACAGTAGCACAACGGCGAATTACTTCTTCAAATTTTTTATTTTTTGTAACAGTAAAAGCTTCATTGCGTAAAAGCTTACGCATACTTTTGGAAACTTTTAATTCTTGCGGAAACAATACCATTCTTGGGTCTGGACTCCACCAAAGTGGCAATCTATCATCATCAAACCAAGGAAAAATTCCGCTTTTATAGGCAAGTTGTAATCGTTCTACAGATAAATCTCCTCCAGCCGCTAACAAACCTTCTTCATTAGCTGTATGTACTGGAGGAAACTCTAACTTATCTGTTAAATAATATATTGGATTTACCATTTAACCTAGAAAGGCAAATCATCGTGATCTTCTTCATTTAAATTATCAGCAGGCTCAAAAGCTTGTGCTGGCGCAGCTGGTGGTATTCCTGCATCTCCGCTTGGAGCAGCTTGTTGTAAGTTTTCTATTCTCCAACCTTGTATAGAGTTAAAATATTTTGTTTCTCCTTGTGGGTTAACCCATTCTCTACCTCTTAAGTTAATGCTAATTTTTACTGGCTGTCCAACACTATACCCGTTTAACAAATCGCATTTATCCTGAACAAACTCTACCATTATATGTTGTGGATACTGCTCCTCTGTTGTAACAACTATTTCTCTTTTTCTAAATCCGTTACTTCCAAAAGTCTGAGTTTCCCCAACCATTTTTACTTTTCCTTGTACTTCCATCTTAAATTAGTTTCTTATGCGTGTTTATTAATTGAGTTCTTATTCTATTATATCTATACCTGCTAATAATAATTTTAATGCGCCCAATGGGTTGTTATTAAAAATATATTCTTTAGCTTTTAATTGCAGCTGTACACTATCATTAGTTGCTAGTGTTGCTTGTGCATCTTCATTTTCATTAACAAATTGTTGTGCACTTTTAGTTGTTGGTAAAACTTCTATATTACCTAACAAACCTAAATCATTACCAGATAACAACTTACTGTTTTTAATTTTATCTGGCAAACTATCTATACCTATTCCTAAGGTAGATAACGGTTTAGGCACTTCAAACATACCTTCTTTTGCTCTGCTGTACCAATTACCTCCCATACGGGCAACCAAATCTATTTTATGTTGGTCTATGCTACCGTTTTTATCTAATATTGTACTATCTACGTGTACTTTTACAACCTCACAAAACACTAAATTACCTGCACCACCTTCTGTACCTAAAGCTTCTACTTTAGTAACTTTACACTCAAACTGCACCGGAGATTCTGCCACTCTAAATGGTGTAACAATATCAGACTTTAACATTGTTAAACCAGCTTTTTTAAACTCGTTTACCCCAACTGCATATTCTGTACTAGACAAAGACATTTGTTGTACAATAGCATAATTAACAATATTTACTACAACTTCTTTGGTCTCTAAAACATTCTCTAATGTGTGTTTTGTTGTATTATTTCTAACACGCCTAGCAGGAGAAAAAATTAGTATTGGCGGGTTTGCACTAAATACATTAAAAAAGCTAAAAGGAGATAAGTTAGGATTACCATCTTTATCTACCGTGCTAGCAAATGCAATAGGTCTAGGGCCAACAGCGCCTAAAAGATAGCCGTGCAATTTAGCCGTTGTAACCTCGTTTGGTACTATAGAAATTGTTTTTTTCATAGAATGCAAAGGTACATAATTTGTCCGCTATTTAAAACAAGATGGCAAGATAGAAATACCAAATGTGCATTATATTACGTTATCTTTAAACCCAAGAATTGGAACAATGAATTTTAATCCAAAAAACAAAACTATAAACATTTCCTTAATGGTGGGCGCTTTCTTTATTGTGAGCCTAATTTTATGGAATACAAATAGTTTTTTTGAGCAATTTAAGAAAGAAGAACGCCACAAAATGGAAATATGGGCCACAGCCCAAACCGAGTTTCGTAACTCTTCACAAACGGAAGATTTAGGAGATTTACATTTAAAAATTTTTCAGAACAATACCTCTACACCAATGATTTTGGTAAACAAGAGTGGCACTTTTAACGCCAAAAACATAGAAGGCAAAAAAATAAAAGATACTGCTTTTATAAAGCAAAAAATAGAAGATTTTAAAAAAGAAAACTCTCCTATTTTAATGACCCATAAAGGAGAATTAATTGCTACCCTTTATTATGGCAATTCTGAAGTTTTAAATAATTTAAAATATTACCCTTTAGCGTTATTGCTAATTATATTTTTATTTGGTGCTGTAATTTTCTTTTTCTTTAAAACCAATAAAGCATCTGAACAAAGTAAACTTTGGGCAGGTATGGCTAAGGAAACAGCACACCAAATTGGTACTCCGCTTACCTCTCTTTTGGGGTGGAATGAACTTTTAAAAGATGAAAACATAAATCCAGAAATATCTGTAGAGATAGAAAAAGACATTTCTAGATTACAAACTATAACAGACAGGTTTTCTAATATTGGATCTTTACCAAAGCTTGAAGAAAAAGATATTGTTGCAGAAACCAAAAGTGCTTTTGACTATTTAAAAAGAAGAAGCTCAAAACTAATTCAGTTTTCTTTTGATAGTAAGGTAGATAAGTTACCTGTTATGCTTAATAAACCCCTGTATAACTGGACTATTGAAAACTTGGTTAAAAACGGTATTGATGCAATGCGGGGTAAAGGACATATTGCTATAGAAATTATTCCAGCAGGTAATTTTGTAAATATTTTAGTATCAGATACAGGACACGGAATACCTAAAGGAAACTATGCTTCTATATTTAATCCAGGACACACATCTAAGCGACGTGGTTGGGGTTTAGGGCTGTCTTTAGTTAAAAGAATTGTAGAAGAATACCACAACGGTAAAGTAAAAGTGTTATCTTCGGGTAAAGATGGCACTGTAATGCAGATTTCGTTAAAAATTAAAGTTTAACTATGTCTAAGGAGAAATTAGTAGTACTTAAAGAAGCTAATATAAAAAATAACTGTCCAGAATGTTTTCATAATGAGCTTACAGTTACTTTTTATCAAAAGCAAAAGTTTGGTAAATTTATACACAAAACCACTAACGAGGTAAGCAATGATATAAAATGTGATAGATGCCACTGTACCATTTACCCTATAAATTGGACAGACGATATAGAGCGATCTTTTAATTACTACCAAAAACTAGCCGTACCACACAAAACAAGTGTAAAATTTACTTCTTTATTTTATATAGTAGCACTTACACTAATTGCCTTAGTTGGTATAGCCGTTTATGTATTTACCCAAAAAATTATTGAATTTTAGCCGCTATTGCTGCTGCCAGATCTGTAAACTCTTCTTTAGTTACCATTGCTTTAGTTTTAAAGGATGCATCTGCCATAGAATTTAATGGTATTAAATGTACGTGCACGTGTGGCACCTCTAACCCAATAACAGACAGACCAACACGGTTACAAGGTATTACCGCCTCTATAGCTTTGCCTACTTTTCTAGAAAAAGCCATTAAGCCCATATAAGTTTCTTCGTCTAAATCTAAAATTTTATCAACCTCTTTTTTGGGCACACATAGCGTATGCCCTTTGGCATTAGGGTTAATATCTAAAAAAGCAAAATAATTAGCATCTTCTGCCACCTTGTAACAAGGGATTTCACCATTTATTATTTTAGTAAAAATAGATGCCATTATGCTCTAGTTATTTCTAAAATTGTAAGTTTAATTTTTCCATTAGGCACTGCAATTTCTGCTTCATCACCCACACTTTTACCCAATAAACCCTTACCAATTGGAGAATTTACAGATATTTTACCTGTTTTTAAGTCGGCTTCACTTTCTGCAACTAAGGTATATTTCATTTCCATACCGTTAGATTGATTTTTCAATTTAACTGTAGATAAAACTAGCACCTTAGATGTATCTAACTGAGACTCATCAATAATTCTGGCTCCAGCCACAATTTCTTCTAATTTAGAAATTTTAAGCTCTAATAAACCTTGTGCCTCTTTGGCTGCATCATACTCAGCATTCTCAGATAAATCTCCTTTATCTCTAGCCTCTGCAATTGCTTGTGACGCCTTTGGGCGCTCTATGTCCTTAAGCTGATTAAGCTCGTCTTTTAACTTTTTTAAACCTTCTGCGGTATAATAAGATACGTTACTCATAACATGATCGTTTTATAAATAAGAAAATCCTCTTATTTCTAGAGGATTTTATACAAATATACATAATTTTTGTTCACATTTGCTGTTGTATTAGTACTAAGAAAACATATTATGAAAACACTTTTTACACTTTTAGCCATTTTTCTATTACTTTCTTGTGATAGTGGAAGAACTAACAGAAATCCTTACCTGCAAGAGATTGGTTTTAGAGTAGACTTAAATTTAAATTTGCCATCATATAGCGCCCTTAAAAATACAGGAAATGCTGTATATGTTGGTAGCCAAGGTGTTGGCACTAAAGGTATTTTTGTTATAAACACAGGTTTTGATAATTTTATGGCTTTTGAAGCAAGTTGCCCAAACCACGAGCCTAGTGCGTGCTCTACAATGATTTTAGATGAAGATAAACAAAATGTAACTTGCCCTTGTGAAGAATATAAGTACAACCTATTTACAGGCCAGTTTTTAAACAGACCCGAAGACGACAAAAGATATCATGACATGCTTTTTTACAGCTCGTCTGTAAACGGAAATATTGTTACCGTAAGAAATTAAAAAAAGGGCAAACCTAAAATAAGGCCCACCCTTTGTAAACATGGTTAGTGTTCAAATCTTAAAAATTAAATGTTGCACCCACTAAAAAGTTAGTACCTGCTTGTGGGTAATAACCTTGTACTTCAAAAGTAGTGCCAGGAGTGTCCCAACTATTTAAATACGTGTATCCGTTAGATACATATTTTTTATTAAAAACATTATTTACTAGTCCGGTTAAGACAACGGACTTAAATATTTTATTAAATTTTATCTCGTAAGCCACATTAAAATCGTTTACAAAATAGCTATCCAATTTAGAGTCTTCTGTATCTGTGTTACTTAAGTATTGTTCGCCTACAAATTTAGATAAAAAAGATAATTTTATGTTCTCTTTTGGTGCATAAGTAAAAATGTTTCCCGCAACTACACTAGGAGAATAGGCAATATTTGTATCTCCTAAGTCTTGCACACCACCATCTCTATCTGTAAAAAAATCTTTATTTTTATTACTACTTATAGCAATGTTTGGTCTAGCAGAAAACTGATCACTAAAAACAATATTAGCATCTACCTCTATACCCAAACGGTAACTATCTCCAACATTTTCTCTGAGCGGAGCTCCTACATCATTTAACTCACCCGTAACAACTAACTGATCTTTATAACCCATATAATATAAGTTTGTATTTACTTGCACATTAGAAGTTACGTAACGCCAACCTAACTCATAATCATTTAATTTTTCTGGTTTAGGGTTACCACTTTCATAATCATTTCTGTTAGGCTCTCTGTTTGCCACAGCATAAGAAGCATAGAAATTATTATTTTTATTTAAGTTAAATGTTACACCAGCTTTTGGGTTAAAAAAGTTAAACGTATCATTAACCAAACCTGTATCTTCTCCGTTAGCCTTATAACCAACTCTTCTGTATTGTACATCTCCAAAAAGACTCCATTTCTCATCTACATTATAATTTAATTTAGTGTAGGTATTAAAATCTGTTTTAGTAGAAGTATCATCATAATAACGATCTTCAAAACCACCATTAACTGCAAATTGTTGAGCCCAAATTACTTCTCCAAAATGATCTCCTTCATACTTATTATAACCACCACCTACAATAAGGCTAAGGTTGCTTTCATTATAATTAATAGAAAAAGTGGTTCCATAAAAATCATTATCTAACCATCTTCTTCTAATTAAATCTGTAACATCTGTTCCGTTAAAACCAGCTACAATCCCATTATAATCTGCAGGGTCTTCATCTTCTTTATATTGTTCAAAAAAACCACGTCCTTTTGTATAATGCAATGCCAAGTTAGTAGACCAAGCATCAGAAATTTGCTCGTTCCACAATAACTGAAAATGATCTTGCTTGTAATCATCATTTTCATTGTCATAAAACTGAGTTACACCATTTTCATCTTGGTAAGCACCAACTGGGTTGTATGTTCTGTCTTTTTTTAATGTTTCTCTATCTATACCATCCCAAGATTGGTACGTAACCTCATGCCCACCAAAAAGTAATGCCTTTATTAAAGTGTTATCATCTACGTAAGCAGCCTGCAAAAAGTAAGATTGTAGGTTAGACGAAGCTCTGTCTACATAACCATCTGAAGCAATTCTAGATAACCTACCAGAAATTTCTACGTGATTATTTAATAAACCTGTGCTAAATTTAATATTGTTTTTTAACGTATTAAAACTACCAATAGATGTAGATACTTGTCCGTATGCATCTGTAGAAACAGCATCTGTTAAAATATTTAAACTGGCTCCAAAAGCACCAGAACCGTTAGTAGATGTACCAACACCTCTTTGTAATTGTAAATTTTCTGTAGAAGAGGCAAAATCTGGCATATT
Organism: Cellulophaga omnivescoria; assembly: GCF_027915275.1. NCBI lineage: Bacteria > Pseudomonadati > Bacteroidota > Flavobacteriia > Flavobacteriales > Flavobacteriaceae > Cellulophaga > Cellulophaga omnivescoria. The sequence goes on from NZ_CP115819.1 coordinate 1,103,815, forward strand.
TACCCAAAAAGTACCGTGAGACTCAGAGTCGTTATAAGGTATACCATTTATGGTAACATTTACACGCGTAGCGTCTGTACCACGTACTCTAATACCTGTATAACCAACTCCTGCACCAGCATCTGATGTAGTAACTACTGCTGGTAAAAAGTTCATTAAAATTGGTATATCCTGACCTAAATTACGGGATTTAAATTGCTCTTTGGTTAAGTTAGTAAATGTAACTGGCGATTGCTTTGTTACACGTACTCCAGAGACTAAAACTTCATCCAAGACCACCTTTTTACCCTCTAGGGTATCTATTTCTTTTTCTTGTGCAATACCAGAAAAAGCTAATCCTAACACAGCAAAAGTTGTACTTAATGTTTTTAAGTAAAATTGCCTGTTATTGCTTTGTTGCTTATGCGTAGTAGCATTGCATTTAACACAGTTTTTTTTCATTCGTAATAGTATTACAAATAAAAGGGGTTGTTATTTTTTATTAAATTATATAGATTTTTTTTTGAGTGGCAAACTCTATTTAATTATAATTGCCGTTTAACCTAGTTAACATTTATAAAATGCTAACTATTACTTCCCTTAGCAGCATTACCCGCTCAGGTTCGTTGGGTATAATCTCAGCCTAAACTAATAAGCACCCCTTTGAGATGGCAGCAAATGTAGGGCACACTTTCTTGTAATCATAAAAAAAAGTTAATTTTATTAACTACAACAACAAAATGTACATTATGAAATTAGGAGCTTTTTCTATAAGTTTAAGCGTAAAAAACATAAAAACATCTAAAGCTTTTTACGAAAAATTAGGTTTTAGTGTTTTTGCTGGTGAAATTGATAAAAAGTATCTAATACTTAAAAACGAAAACAGCATTATTGGTTTATTTGAAGGAATGTTTGATAAAAATATGCTAACATTTAATCCTGGTTGGGGCCAAAATGCAAATACAATTACAAATTATGATGATATTAGAGACATACAAAAACAGTTAATTGCAGCTGGACTTGAGCCGAGCTCAAAAGCAGATGAGAACACTACAGGACCTGCAAACTTAATTATTATAGACCCAGATGGCAATCCTATTCTACTAGACCAACACGTGTAATTACAATGGTTGGTGAGCAGATTTAAGCAAATCGTTTACTGTTTTTACTGGGTTAAAAGTAATACTTGGCACCTCTACAAAAATAGTGTTCCAATATGCCATTGCTCCGTTCCAAAGACCAGGCAACTCTAAAGCCTTTACAGGCCTTCCTTCTTTTGTTTTTTCTGTTATAAAACCTTGCTTTTCATTTACAAAGTCTAACAAATTATATTTTTCTCCCTTGTAATTTTTAACGCCACAAACTAAATCTACCGGATTAAAATGAGTTGCATTTTGCAATATTTTAGACTGATTGAAATTGGACGTATTTATTTGTGCTGACTCTACTATTTGTAAAGACACGTTTTCTTGATAATCCTTAATCCAAAATGGTCCACCACCTGGATCTCCTAGGTTTTTTACCATACCACAAACTCTAATTGGCCTGTTTATATGATTTTTTAAAAGTGCTATTTGATCTTCTTTTCCTAAGTGAATAAATCCATTTTTAAACCTGACATTTAACTCCTCCTTTAAAAACAATCTAATTTCATTTATTAAATCATCATCAACATCATTATTGTCTAAAATTGAAGCATATTTAAACGCTTTATTCTGAACTTTTAATAAAAAACCAGCTAACATTTTTTTACTATTAGCTATGGTTTCTAAATGTTCTTCAACAATAACATTATCTATATTTTTTATAAAAATTACATCGGCATTTTTATCATTTAAATTTTCAATAAGTGCACCGTGACCTCCTGGTCTAAATAACAAACTTCCGTTTTTTAATCTAAAAGGAATGTTATCTATGTCTACAGCAATGGTATCTGTTTCTATTTTTTGAAAAGAATAATCTACATCAAAACTAACGCCAGTTTCTTCTTTTACTTTTTCTAACACCTCATTCTCTTTATTTAAAAACATCTGTTGGTGTTGCTCAGAAATTGTAAAGTGTAATTTTGCTTTTTTATTAGTAGCAGCATATAACGCTGCCTCCTTTAAATGCTCGTAAAACGGAGTTATAATTTGATTTTTATAGTTATGAAAAGGCAATAATCCTTTAGGGTAAAAACCATAATTTAATTTATCTTCTGCTAATAGTTCTTTTACAAAAGCATAAACCTCTTCTCCTGTAGAAGAAAAATTATTTCCTATGCGCGATTTTACATCTTTATAAAAAGGGAAGTTTTTTAATCCTTCTGTAAAAGCCTTAATAGCACCATCTTTTGATGTATTTATGTACTCTTGTAGCGTTTGTTTTTTAGGGTCATAAACTTCTAAAAAAGCAAACAAAGCCTTAAACATTCGAGTAGCCGCACCAGATGCAGGGGTAAACTTTAGCAATTCTTTTTCTTTACGCTCTTTTTCAAATAAAGAAATTAATTCTTCTTCTTCCTCTAAAGTAAACTTTAAAATACCATCACCAACAACGGCTGCCTTAGATAAATTTACAAAAGGTATCCCCTCTTTAAAGGTTTCTATTTGCGCTAAAACCTTTTCCTTCGTAATTCCTTTTGCTGCAAATTGCTTTAAATCTATATCTGTAAAATTCATCTATTTTCTAGTATTTTGTCTATTGCTGCTACTGCTGTAGCTAGTCTTTCTGCTTTACCGCCCCTTAAAGTAATAAAATTCCTATTATACTTAAGCAATGTTTGTTTAAAAAAATTAAACATTTCTTGGCGCTCCCCTGGCTTGTCTCTTAAATCATCTGCCTCCCAAGGAACGTCTATATACGTTAAAAAGTATAAATCATAGGTATTTTCTAACGCATATTTTTCTAAAACCGGATCACAGCTTCCAATGTAATAAGCTTCTGAGTATACTTTAGTTTCTAACAAATCTGTATCACAAATAAGCACATCTGTAGCTTTTTCTGCCAGTTTGTTTTCTAATTTCATTTGTCCTTCTGCTATTGGCAGAAGGTCTTTAGGTTCACAGGTTTTACGCTCATTGTTCCATTTATCTTGCAAATATTCTCTAGCATATTCTGGCACCCAAACAGAGTGGTAATGTCTTGCTAATTGTTCAGAGAGTGTAGTTTTACCAGTAGACTCTGGCCCAAACAAAACTACTTTAACAATGTCTGCGGGCTTTTGCCTATACTTTTCTTCCATGCTAAATATCCTAAAATTGCTACTCCCGTAAATACAAAATATTGTAATGCTGTAAAAACAAGACCTTTATACAAATATAGGGGAACAGAAATAACATCTCCTATAATCCAATATATCCAATTTTCTATCTTCTTTTTTGCCATTAACCACATACCTACAAAGAAAATTGCTGTAGTAAATGTATCTACATAAGCCGTCCAACTATTAAATTTATTAAAAAACAAATAAACGAACGTTACAAAAGCAATAGTAATAGTAAATAAAATAGCAGACCACATTTTGTCTTTAGCAGTAGTTGTTGTAATAGGCACAAAATGATTAGCATCTACTTTCCTTGTCCATACATACCAACCATAGATACTCATAGAAAAATAATAGGCATTTATCATCATATCACCTAAAAGTTGATATACCAGTAAAATATATACAAAAATAGCGGTGCTAATAATACCTGTAGGAAAAACCAATATGTTTTCTCTTTTAGAGTAAATAACACTTAGCAACCCAAATAAAACACCTATAGATTCTAAAACTATTAAATGTGTTGGCACGCCATTATATTGCGCAAAAATCCAATCAAAAATGTGGCTCATAATCGCTTCTATCAGATTTTACAATTTTCATAAAAAGTAGCCCTTTGTCCATTAACTCAAATGCTTCTTTAATTTCCGTTTTTAAAATACGCATTACCTCATCATAATCTCCGTAAACTTGGGTACTTAACGGGTTCTCTAAGATTGTTAATCCGGATGCTCTTAGTTTTTTAATAAAATTAATTATGTGCTCCTCAAAAGTATCCTGAAGTGGTGAAAATGTAAGTTCAACAGATATATTCATTGTAAAATTTGTTTGATAAATTAGTAACTCTACGCCGTTTTTAACGCATATACACAAGTAAAGCCTTCAAATTCTAAAAACGCAACTTTATAAAATGTAGATACACCTTGGTATAATATCTCTGCTGTTGTTTGCTCATCTGCAAACGTAAAATCTTTTACGTTTATATGGTGTAAAAAACTTAATCCTTTTTGCGCATAAATTTTATAGAGCGATTCTTTTGCTCCCCAAACTATAGTTAGTTTTTGGGTTAATGCAGATACATTTGCTATGGTTTTGTACTCTTCAATTGGAGTAAATTTATGTGCAATTTTTAAAATTTTATCTCTCTGCATTTCTATATCAACTCCAACCTCATCTGTCTTGCTAACAATAATTCCTGTAAAGTGATGTGAGTGTGTTATTGATATAAAATTACCATCATTTAAATGTGGTTTTCCTACCTCATCATACCTTAAATCAAAATCTGTATAACCTGCTTGTTTAAGCAAATGCCTTATGCTTAAAAACCCTTTTCTGTGCATGTCAGATTTCATTCCGCTTAATCTGTTTTGGCAATGATCTGTAAGTGCAATTGGCTCAGCTAATTCCGCCTCAGACTCTTCTATTTTCCAAATGTAGAGCTTTGTGGTATTGTTTACTGTTATAGTTTTGTAAAGAGGCATAGCATTATTTAAGATATTAGTATCTTTGCACTGCTTAAGGCAAATGAAATAGTATTGGTAAGCGAATTTAACTATTTAAAACGCTACACCAAAGTGTTTCTTTTTATTAAAAATACGAAAAAAAGAAAAAATGAGCTCAAATACAGTTGCTTACGTACCAAATAAGGTAAAAGATATTTCTCTAGCAGATTGGGGAAGAAAAGAAATTGAATTAGCTGAGGCAGAAATGCCAGGTTTAATGTCTTTAAGAGAAGAGTACAAAGATTCTCAGCCTCTTAAAGGTGCTAGAATTGCTGGTTGTTTGCATATGACTATACAAACTGCTGTTTTAATAGAAACTTTACAAGCTTTAGGTGCAGAAGTTACTTGGAGTTCATGTAACATTTTTTCTACGCAAGACCAAGCTGCTGCTGCAATTGCTGCAACAGGAACAGCTGTTTATGCTTGGAAAGATATGACAGAGGAAGAGTTTGACTGGTGTATAGAGCAAACTTTATTTTTTGGCGAAGAAAGAAAGCCATTAAATATGATTTTAGATGATGGAGGAGATTTAACCAATATGGTTTTAGATAAATACCCAGAACTTGCAGAAGGTATTAATGGTTTATCTGAAGAAACTACAACTGGTGTTCACAGACTTTACGAGCGTGTAAAAAACGGAACTTTACCAATGCCAGCTATTAACGTAAACGATTCTGTTACCAAATCTAAATTTGACAACAAATACGGCTGTAAAGAGTCTGCAGTAGATGCTATACGTAGAGCTACAGATGTTATGTTAGCTGGTAAACGTGTTGTAGTTTGTGGTTATGGTGATGTTGGTAAAGGTACTGCTGCTTCTTTTAAAGGTGCAGGTTCTATAGTAACTGTTACAGAAATAGATCCTATTTGCGCACTACAAGCTGCAATGGACGGTTTTGAAGTAAAAAAATTAGAGACTGTTGTTGGTAATGCAGATATTGTTATTACAACTACAGGTAACAAAGACATTGTACAAGGGCGTCATTTTGAAGCTATGAAAGACAAAACTATTGTTTGTAACATAGGTCATTTTGATAATGAAATAGATATGGCTTGGCTAAACAGTAATTTTGGCAACACTAAAAACACTATTAAACCACAGGTAGACAAGTACACGGTTAATGGCAAAGACATTATAATTCTTGCAGAAGGCCGTTTAGTTAACTTAGGTTGCGCTACGGGTCACCCTAGCTTTGTTATGAGTAACTCATTTACAAACCAAACTTTGGCACAAATAGAACTTTGGACCAATGCTGATGCTTATAAAAATGATGTTTATATGCTACCAAAAGCTTTAGATGAAAAAGTAGCTAAATTACACTTAGCTAAAATTGGCGTTGAGCTTACAGAATTACGTGAAGAGCAAGCCAGCTATATAGGTGTAACTGTAGAAGGACCGTTTAAACCAGAGCATTACAGATACTAATTCTTTTAGCATTATAAAATAACTTAGCTCTTTTCCTCATATATAAACCTATTTGGAAAAGAGCTTTTTTTATACACCAACCTCACTTATACAACTTTATAAATGAACATTATCTTAACAGGAGCAACGGGTACATTAGGCTCTAAAGTGCTACACACTCTTTTTGAAACTAAATACAACCAAATTAATACAGTGTATCTTTTGGTTCGTAAAAAAGGTTTAACTGCCCCACTTGAAAGAGTTATAAATATGCTAAAAAGCGAATATGCTCCGCAGTTTATAAAAGATAATTTAGATGCAATTACCTCTAAAATAAAGGTTATTAATGCTGACCATATTTTGGAGCCAAAATCTTTTTTAGAAATTAACAAGCAGTATTACTTTATACATTCTGCTGGCTTTGTAAACCTGTCGGTAGACCCTGCAAATAAAGATGAAATTTTTGAAGAAAATTTTAATTTCACCAAGTCTATTTACAACGCATATTTACCGTATTTAAAAAAGTTTATTTATATAAGCACTGCTTTTTCTATTGGTGATTTAGGCGGCATTATTGGCGATGATTATATAGAAATTGAAGGCGGAACTTACCGTAATTTTTATGAAGCATCTAAGCACGCTTCTGAAAAGTTTTTAACTCAAAAGAGTAAGGAAAATAACATACCACTACAAATACTAAGACCTAGTGTGTTAGGTGGTAATGCTATGGATAATCCTAGTTACTTTATTTCTAAGTATATGGTGTTTTACCTATTTGCAAAGTTCTTTTACAACACCCCATCAAAAGAGCATATAAGAATTACTGCAAATGCAGATAGTGGGTTAAACATTATACCAACAGATTATGCTGCCAAAGTTATTGTTAAGGTTTTTGACACCAATGTACAACAACTAAATATTGTACATAACAAAGCTACCAACATAACAAAAGGTATTTCTAAAATTTTAGATACGGTAGATTTTACCTCATACAATATAACACAAGATATTATTACTAAAGCAGCAGGCTTCGAATCTAAATTAGAACAATTTTATTACGAGACTATTGGCGTGCACTTAAACCCGTACTTAACGTCTAAACCATATGAATGGGACACCTCTTTGCTAGAAAGCATTTTACCTATACCTAAGTACGACTTAGAACAATATTTAGGCAACACAGTAGAGTTTGCAAAGCTTAAAAATTTTAGAAATCAGAAATGGTAGTATAACCACATTACAATAACAAAAGGGATAACATTCTATGTTATCCCTTTTGTTATTGTAACAACCTAGTATTTTTTTATAGCCCCAGTTTAGCTAAGTCATAAAAATAAAAGTCTTTAGCATCGTTCATTGCAACAAACAATCCGTTTTTAAATACGTTACTTAAAGGCACTGTTACAACATCACAACCATCAGTTTCTGTTGTAGACAAGTTAACAGCTTTTACAAACTTATTTGTATCTCTAGAAAAAATATTAAACTGCCCTTTTTGCTGATCAGATACTATTATGTAGCCCTTTCCTTTAGCTTGCTTTGCAATTGCAATACCTTCTATATCTGATAAAAACAACTCGCCTCCAAAACAGCTAATTTCTTTATCACCTTTTGTTGGCTCTGCATAATATTTGCGTATACCGTGTTGCTCATCAGAGTAATACACATAACCCTGTTCACTATCTACAGCTATTGCTTCTATTTCCTTTTTTCCGCTAAAAACACCAAACTTACGTACCAAAGTAGACTGCACAACACCGGTTGTGTCTGTACTTAATTTATACTGATGTAAATAACCATTTTTAGGACCGTTTTTACGACCTACAATAGCATACAATGTATTATCTACAGAAGAGGTATACAAACCTACACCCATTGGAAGTGTGTATTCTACATTTTTTTCATTTTTAAAAACTGAAAAACCACCGTTATCCAAAGGCATCATATCTGGCACAGAAAACATCCTAATTTGTTGTTTTTCTCGTTCTGTAAAAACCAAAACATCTGTAAAGGTAGAATCGTTTATTTTAAAATTATAAGCCACATCTACGTTGTTTGGTCTTTTTACTCCGGTAATACTTTTGTTCTTAATTATTTTCCCATTTAAGTCAAAAGCATATACTCCGCCATCAGTTTCTTTATCTGTTCCAAAAACAATACTTTTTTCTGGATTTTTAGGATTAACCCAAATAGCGGGGTCATCTGTATCATTCTTAGTTTTTTCTGTGATAACATTTGGAGCTATTACAGGCAAACTATTTTCTTTACAAGCAAATGCAAGCACAACAACCATTACCCCTATATAGTTTATGTATTTATTCATTTTTAGGAATTTATTTTTTAAACAAATCATACTTTAAACCAAAAGTTAACCTTTGCCCATAGTACTCTACCTGCTGTGTTCTGTTTTTAACTCCTTGATAATAACGTAATGGTTGATCTGTAATGTTATTTAAATCTGCATAAATACTTAAATTGCTATTTACTTTATATGTTGCATTAAAATCTAGAAAAAATTGTTTATCATAATACCTATCTTCAAACTCGTTACCGCCCAACTCATCAATATAACTATCTGAAAAATTAGAAGACAACCTTGCAGAAAAGCGTTTGGTATTATACGCCAAAGAAGCATTAAAAGTGTTAGGTGTTGTATTAGGCAAATCTACATTTTCTCGTTCATCACCATCTTCATTTATAATACCATCTGCAGAAGAAGATATGTAAGTATAATTTAAATAAACACTTAAATCTTTAGCAAAGCCAGGTAAAAAATCTAACTGACGCTGAAAAGCAAATTCTGCTCCAAAAATACGTGCTCCTTCTCCGTTTAATGGTTGGTAAACATCAAACCCACTTGTATCTGCTCCGTAAGTATCATCTATAGTTTCACCAACAAAAGTGTAAATAAAATTATCTATGTCTTTGTAAAAAACACCTCCAGAAAGCAACCCAACATTAGCAAAGTAATGTTCTGCCATTACATCAAAATTCATAGCTGTAGTTGCATCTAATTTAGGGTTACCAAGTACAATTGCCTCATCACCAGAAATAACATCTACAGACGGTACTAAATCTGCATAATTAGGTCTTGCCAAAGTATTTGTCCAGGCAAAACGCAGTATTATAGCATTAGATATTGCATATTTAAAATGTACACCAGGCATAACATTTGTATATGAACTTTCTTCTGTAATTTCTCCTTCTAGATTTTCTTCATCAGCAATTCGGTTTCCTGTTGCCGTAATTTTAGTACTCTCTAAACGAAGCCCAACCAAAACATCTAATTTTTTAGATAATTTTTGATTTGTCATTACATAACCAGCAAATACATTTTCATCTACGTTATAATTTTCTCTTAAAAACTCATCTGGGACTGACTCACCATCTACTAAATTTAAATCTCCTAACCATTCTTGACTTGTAAAAGATCCAATTTGGTATTTACTGCCTGGTAAAAAATCTGTATCAGATAAATTATTAGTTCTTGTAGCGCTTAATGTAGGGTATGCATCTTCTAAATCAAACTCAAAAAAATTGTTATCTCTTAACTTTGTTTTTAAACGAGCTCTAGCTCCAAACTTTACAGCGCCATCTCCTTGGCCAAAGATATTTGAAGGCAATTGAAAATTAACAAATGCATTAAAATCTTCTTCTTTTGTAAATTGATTTTCTTCAGTAATTTCATCATACTCAAAATTATCTAATGCTGCATCATTTACATTTTCTGCAGTCATTATTGGAAATTTAGTATTAAAATTATCATTTAAAACTGAATATTCTGTGGCATAAACCAAATACCTTTCATTTAACCTTTCTTCAGATGCTTTTGCAAAAGAAGTTAACCAATCTACTTTTAAATCTCCCCACAAATGCTTGCCACCAAGTGAATAGTTTTGCATACGCTGATCCTCTAAACGTCTGTTTTTATTTCTACTGTTATTAATACCTCCTTTAGTTTCGCGTGCAACTTCTGCAGGAAAACGAGTAAGCATACCGTTAGTTACTGTAAAATCTTCAAGTTGTATATCTTCTGCATCTAAAATTTCTGAAGACAACCTAAATCTATTTTCTCTATCATCTCTCCAATTGTAAATAGTTTTAAGAAATACGGTGTTATTAACATCAAACTTATAGTCCATATTAGCCGAAAAACTACGCCTTATACGCTGCACAAGATATTTTCTTTGCTGAAATTCTTTGGTGTAAGGATCTACATCTACTTGGTTTAAAATAGGCTCTCCTTCTATATCATCTACGCCAGTGTAATACTCAAACTCATTTGTCCAATCTGCTTCTACATTGTCCGAACCAAAATCGCTGTTATTATAAGATGCAGATAACATGTAACCAAACTTACCATCTTTACTACGGTCACCAACCAAGAAAGAACCATTAATTATTGCTTTATCTGTAATAAAATTTAACCCTGATCCTGCAGTTGCAGATAACCTAAAACCTTGTGGAGATGTTCTAGTAATTAAATTTACAGAACCACCAAGTGCATCTGCATCCATATCTGGTGTAATTGCTTTACTTACTTCAATGGTTTGTATCATATCTGCAGGAATTAAATCCATTTGAACATTTCTATTATCTCCTTCTGCAGATGGAATACGACTACCGTTTAATGTAACAGAGTTTAATTGTGGAGACAAGCCACGAATTATAATATTACGCGCCTCACCTTGGTCTACCTGCATTGTAATACCAGAAATACGCTTTACAGCATCTCCTATATTTGCGTCTGGAAATTTCCCAATCTGATCTGTAGATACTACATTAGTAATGTTTAAATTATTTTTTTGTGTATTTAATGCTTTGGCTTGGCTACCTAAACCATAACCCATAACTTCTACACCATCTAACTCTACACTTTTTGGTTGTAAGTAGATAGAAACTGCTGTTGTATTATTTGCGCTTACCGTAACACTTTGCTTACTGTCTGCATAACCCAAATATGTAATTTTTAGCTCATATGCACCAACAGGAATGTCTACCAAAGAAAAGTGCCCATCAAAATCTGTTACAGCTCCTTTTTTTAAAGACGTAATCATTACAGATGCACCAGGAACATAAATTCCGTTTTCATCAGAAATTGTTCCCGAAACATTTCCATTTTGAGCCATTGTAGCTGCGCTACACAGAGCAACAATTAGAAATAAAATCTTAGTTTTTAAATAGTTTTTCATTTTTATTTTAGTTGTTTATTTGTACTCCAAAAATATGTTTATCAAACACATAGCACATTTTTTTAATGGAAACAAAAAGGCAACAAGACAAGAATAGTAAGGAAACAACAAGGCAACAATAAGGATTAATTTACATACCCATAACTAAAAAAAAATATTTGCACTTATGCACTTTAAAAAGTGGTTAAATAAGCACCCAATTCCTCTTTGGCATTAATAGGTAATTTTTTTCTTAACCTGTATCTAGACACTCGTACACTATCTGGTGTTAACCTTAATATTGAGGCAATTTCTTTAGAAGATAAATTCAGCTTTAGCAAAATACAGAGCCTTAACTCTGCCGGAGATAATTTACAGTGTGCAGCCGCACTAATTTTAGTTATAAAACTTGGGTGAATTTCTTTAAAAAACAACATAAACTCATCCCATTCTTTTTCTTGAGACAAATTAAAATCAATTTCTTTTATAAGTGTTTTTAACTTGCGCTTTAAATCTATATTAGAACGCTGAAGACTATTTTTTAATGTTTGAGATAAGTTAGACAGCATTTTATTTTTTTGAGACAAATGCAAACTATACCTGGATAAAGCAGCTGTTTTTATGTACACCTCTTTTTGCAAAGTTTCCTCTTCTGCTTGCTTTTTATCTAATTTTATTTTTAATAATTGCTGTTTATAATCTTGTTCCTTAAGCGTGTGTCTTCTTTTTTTCTGAACATACATAAACCAAGTTAAACTTAAAACAAACACCGTTACAACCAGTATAACCAATATTATATTTTGTGCCCTATTTACCTTATTTACTTGCAGCAAGTATGCTATTTGCGATTCCTTTTCTTTAGAATTGTAGATATGCTGTAGCGCACTAGCCTGATTTGTATTTTGCTGTTTACTATTTTTAGTGTCTAGCGCAACAAACAACTGTAAATAATTATGGGCTTTTTTATAATCTCCCTGTAAATTATAATTTTTAGACAAGTCTTTATATGCGCTTGCTATATCTGCACTACTATTAGTTTTTATGGCAGACTCTAAGGCTTTTTTTGTAAACTCTAATCCCTTAGATAAATTATCTGTTTTTCTATAAACATCGCCTAAATTATTATATATGTTGGCTAGCCTAGCCTCTTTTCTAGTTTTTGCATAAGCTAATGCTTTTTCAAAAAAAAATTTGGCAAGCTTGTAGTCTTCTAAATCCTCATAAATACTACCAATATTTTCATTTACAATAGCCAGACCGCTACTGTTATTTAGTTGCTTATACAGCTTAAGACTCTTATTTTGATAATTTAAAGCCTCTACATAATTATGTTGCTTTTCATAACAACTACCTAAATTTGAGGTTGAAAAAGCAAGTGCTACCGAATCTTGTAACCTAGTTGCTTGTGTAATTGCTTTTGCAAAATAATCCTTAGCGTAATTGTAATTTTTAAGTTCTAAATGTAAAGCTCCTATTTGGTTTAAAACATTTACAACTAATGTATCTTTTTTACTTTGGAGCAATATGAGAGCTTCATTATTTTGATGCAAAGCCTCTGTATAAGCATTATTATTTTTACAAAAAACAGCTAATTTGTAGTGTGCTAATGCTATACCATAACTGTTATTTGTTTCCTTAGCTTTTTTTAGACTTTTATTTAGTTCTTTAAAAGCACCTCCTAAACTATCTAACTTTACAAACTCTGCAGAAACAACTTGTGCTTTTACCTGATAAACAAAAAAGAATATAACAACAGAAGAAAAAAAAAGTTTCATAATAATTAAACAAACCAGAAAGGTATTTTTTCTAAATTTCTTAATTATTAATTGGCTGTTATTTTTATGTAAATAACAAAACACAAAAAGCCCTTCCTTGTAAAAGGAAGAGCTAATTATATAATTTTAAGCTAATTTCTTAAGCCTCAAAAGGCTCTATAGAAACAAAAGACTTACCGCCTGCTTTTTTCTGAAACTTTACAATACCATCTACTTTGGCGTGTAAAGTATGGTCTTTACCAGCATAAACATTATCTCCTGGATTATGTTTAGTACCACGCTGTCTTACAAGAATGTTTCCTGCAATAGCTGCCTGACCACCAAAAATTTTAACTCCTAAACGTTTCGATTCTGATTCTCTACCGTTTTTCGAACTACCAACACCTTTCTTATGTGCCATAATTTCTAGGTTTTATTTTGTTATACTTAAATGATAATGCAATTATGCTTTACCACCGTCTAATTCATCTTGCCATTTCTTTAACTCATCCCATTTACCTTCAGCAGCTAATTTAGCTTGTGCTGGCCAAGTATCAGTTACGTGATTACCACGAACGTCAGCAATGATTTCAGAAATTTTAGCAGCATCTGTTTTTGCTAACTCAGCAAAAGTAGATATGCCTGCTGCAGCTAATGTTTCTGCAATTTTAGGTCCAATTCCTTCAACCTTTTTTAAGTCGTCTGCTTTTGCAGCTTTCTTTGGTGCAGCTTTTTTAGCTTCTGCTTTTTTAGGAGCAGCTTCTTTTTTTGGAGCAGCTTTTTTGGCTCCAGAGGCTAAAATGTTTTCAATAACAATCTCCGTTAAATACTGACGGTGACCATTTTTCACTTTATACCCTTTACGTCTTTTCTTTTTAAAGACAATAACTTTGTCACCTTTAAGGTGCTTCACGACTTTTGCCTCAACAGCGGCTCCGTCTATAGCTGGGGCGCCAATAGTAATGTCCTTTCCATTTTCTAACAAAAGAACGTTATCAAAAGTTACCTTTTGACCTTCTTCTGTTTGTAAACGGTGAACATACACTTTTTGATCTTTCGCAACTTTAAATTGCTGCCCTGCTATCTCTACAATTGCATACATAGCTTGTGTATTAATTAATTATGTTTAATTTAATGAACTTGCCTACCTAAATAAGCGGATGCAAATATACTGCTAATTCCTTAACATACAAGCTATTTTACAAAAAAAAGACAGTACACTTTTTACCACCATTAATAAGTATATTTTATTTCTGTTTTTACCTAATTTTTTAAAGGCTTTACTACTTAATACTGAAAGGGGTTTCTTAATTATTTATATTTTTTTAGCTAAAACTGTAACAAATCTATTAATTTTAGACCTATGAAGTAACTAAATAAAACACTATTAAAAATGAAAAGAAATTTATTCCTATCGGCAAGCCTATTTTGTGCCGCATTAACAATGCAAGCACAACAGGTTGCTTTTGAAGAATATGATCTTGATAACGGTATGCACGTTATTTTGCATCAAGACAACACTGCTCCTATTGTAACAACATCTGTTATGTATCATGTAGGCGCTAAAGATGAAAACCCAGAAAAAACAGGATTTGCTCACTTTTTTGAACACTTACTATTTGAAGGAACAAAAAATATTGAACGCGGAAAATGGATGGAAATAGTTTCTTCTAACGGAGGATCTAACAATGCCAATACCACTCAAGACCGTACTTATTACTATGAAGTTTTTCCGTCTAATAAATTAGAATTAGGTTTATGGTTAGAGTCCGAAAGACTTATGCACCCAGTTATTAACCAAATAGGTGTAGACACACAAAAAGAAGTTGTACAGGAAGAAAAGCGTATGCGTGTAGACAACTCGCCGTACGGAAAATTTAGAGAGCAAATTGGTATTAATCTGTTTAAAAATCACCCTTACAGATGGCAAACTATTGGATCTTTAGAGCACTTAGCTAACGCTACACTAGAAGATTTTAAAGATTTCAATAAAATTTACTACGTGCCTAATAATGCCGTTTTAGTAGTTGCCGGTGATTTTGAGGTTGCTAGCACTAAAAAAATGATTCAAGACTATTTTGGTCCAATTCCAAGAGGTAAAGAAATTAAAAGAAACAAATACACAGAAGAGCCTATTACTAGCACAATTAAAGCCTCTTATAACGATCCAAACATACAAATACCAGCTATTTTTACTGCTTACAGAACTCCTGCAAATACAGAAAAAGATGCTTATGTTTTAGATATGATATCTACATACTTAACTAGCGGAAAAAGTTCTAAACTATACAAGAGCTTGGTAGATGACAAAAAAATGGCTTTACAGGTTTTTGCTTTTAACAATTCTCAAGAAGATTATGGCTCTTATATCATTGGTGCATTACCATTAGGAAACACCTCTTTAAACGATTTAATTGCTGAATTTGATAAAGAAATTGCAAAAATGCAAACTGAATTAATTTCCGAGAAAGATTACCAAAAATTACAAAACAAGTTCGAGAACAATTTTGTTAACTCTAACAGTGGCGTAGAAGGTATTGCTAATTCTTTGGCAAGAAACTATATGTTGTTTGGTGACACAAATTTAATTAATACAGAAATAGAGATTTACAAAGCTATTACAAGAGAAGACATTAAAAATGTAGCCAATAAATACCTTAAGCCTAACCAACGCGTAGAATTAGAATATTTACCTGTTGCAAAACCTGAAAACTAAGAAAATGAAAAAAATATATTCGTTATTGGTTATAGCACTAATTGCTTTTAACCTACAAGCACAAGTAGACCGTAGTAAAATGCCAGAGGCTGGTCCACTACCAGAAATAAATTTATCTGAACCACAACGTTTTGAACTTAAAAATGGATTAAAAGTTCTAGTTGTTGAAAACCATAAATTACCAAGAGTTTCTATACAATTAATTATAGACAATCCTCCTGTTGCAGAAGGTAATAAAGCTGGTGTTAGCTCATTTGTATCTAGCTTACTAGGAAACGGCTCTAAATCTATCTCTAAAGACGATTTTAATGAAGAGCTAGACTTTATGGGGGCAAGTATGTCTTTTGGATCTGAAAGTGCTTCTGCATTTGCATTATCTAAATACTTTACTAGAATTGTAGAGCTAATGGCAGACGCAAGTATTAACCCTAACTTTACACAAGAAGAGTTTGACAAAGAAAAAGAAAAGATCTTAACTGGTTTAAAAGCAGATGAAAAAAACGTTTCTAGTATTGCTAGCAAAGTACAAAGCACTTTAGCTTACGGGCAAAAGCACCCTTATGGCGAGCAAGTAACAGAAGAAACTATTAACAACATTACCTTACAAGATGTAAAGCAATTTTATAACGATTATTTTGTACCTGCCAATGCATATATGGTTATAATTGGTGATGTAAATTTTAAAGAGGTTAAAAAGTTGATAAAAGAGAATTTTGTTGGCTGGACAAAAGCAACTCCTCCTTCTTTTTCTTTACCAACACCTAAAGATGTGCAGTACACACAAATTAACTTTGTAGATGCACCTAACGCAGTACAATCTGAAATAGCTGTAGAAAACTTAGTAAACCTTAAAAAGAACGACCCTGATTACCTTGCCGCATTAATGGCTAACCGTATATTAGGTGGTGGCGGATCTGGTAGGTTGTTCTTAAACCTAAGAGAAGACAAAGCATACACTTATGGGTCCTACTCTAGTATTGGAAACGATAAAAACTCGGTATCTAGATTTAGAGCTTTTGCTAGCGTACGTAATGCCGTTACAGATAGTGCCGTTGTAGAAATTTTATCTGAAATTGATAAAATAGCCTCTACACCAGTTTCTGAAGAAGAACTTAGCGCAGCTAAGGCAGCTTACATAGGAAACTTTATTATGGCTCTAGAAAAACCTAGCACTATGGCTAACTACGCCCTAAACATAGAAACCGAAGGTTTAGACAAAGATTACTATAAAACTTACTTAGAAAAAGTAAATGCCATAACTGTTGCAGACGTAGAAAATGCTGCTAAAAAATATTTTAAATCTTCTAACGCTCGTATAGTGGTTACTGGTAAAGGAAGTGAAGTTTTAGAAAACCTAGAAAAAGTTACTTTTAAAGGCCAATCTGTACCTGTTAAATATTTTGATAGATATGGAAACGCTGTTGAAAAACCTAAATATGATGTTGCTGTTCCTGAGGGTGTAGATGCAAACAAAGTATTAGCAGATTATATAGCTGCAATTGGCGGTAAAGCTAAATTAGAAAGCATTACATCTTATTACATAAAAGCTAAAGCAGCAGTACAAGGACAAGAGTTATTGTTAGAAATTAAAAAAACTACTAGCAATCAATTTATGCAAAATGTTAGTATGATGGGTAACTCTGTAAGTAAGCAAGTATTAGATGGTGACAGCGGATTTATGGTTATTCAAGGTCGTAAAATGGATATGCAAGAGGCTCAAATATCTGCTATTAAAGCAGAATCTGCTCCTTTTCCAGAACTTAATTTTTTAAATGGTGAAGCAACTTTAAAGGGTATTGAAGATTTTGATGGCACTAAAGCCTATGTTGTTAAGTTTAACGATACAAAATCTGCAGCTTACAACACCAAAACAGGATTAAAAATTGCAGATATTACAACAACTCCACAAGGTAGCGCTACTATTAGCTACACAGACTACAAAGAAGTCTCTGGAGTGCAATTCCCTTTTATTTGGAAACAAGCAATGGGACCACAGAAGTTTGACTTTAACGTAACTGAAATAAAAGTTAACGAAGGTGTTACTGCTGAAGATTTCAAATAATGCACTAGATAATAAATTTATAAAGCTGTCTAAATTATTTTAGACAGCTTTTTTTTATGATTTTATTTAGATTAACCGTTCAAATTTTAAGAACTAAAAAATTAAAAATTAGTACTTTTGTAACCTATTATAACACCTATTAATATGAAACTTATAAAAAATATTAGTCTGGCTCTTGTTGCTTTTTTAGCATTATTAGGATCTTGCAAAGAAAACAAGACAGAACCAGAAGTGGTTACGGTTAACAATACAGTTGCAAAAGAAAAAACTAAAGTATTTGCTGATAATGCTGAGTTTAGTAAAGCCGAATTTACAATTAAAGGTATGACGTGCCAAATTGGATGCGCCGCTACAATTGAAAAAAAATTAGCTAAAATGGAAGGTGTAAAATCTGCCACTGTTTCTTTTGACAAAGAGTTGGCTATTGTAGAGTACGACACTAATTCTGTTACGCCAGAAGATTTAACTAAAACGGTAACATCTGCCGCTTCTGGAGATATTTACACTGTTGAAAATATGCACACAGCAGAATAAAAAAATCTCTTATAACATATTAAAAAAGCCAATTTCTATTAGATGGATATTGGCTTTTTTAAATTTAGTATTTAACAAAAACAATCTAGTTTATCCAACGCAGAGTTTCCATAATTTTTCTAATATCTTCCTGTAAATAAACGGCCGCAGGTAAAATAGAATCGTAATTGGGTTTTACAGAAAAATAAAGCGACCCTGTTAAAAAATGCTCTGTACTATCTGTTACATAAAACTGAGACTGAGAAGCCGCATCTCCCTTTACATCGTAAAACATACCATATACCTTAGCATCAGGGTTAACAAAAGGTTGCTCTAATATATTATCTGCTTTTGCTGCGTGCTCATAAGATAATTTTTGAGCGTCAGACAACAACTGACTTAGGTTACCTTCTACAGGCTTGTAACTTAAAAAAATTGCACCATTCATTTTTGGATATTCTATGGTAACAGCACTTTCGTTGGTTTTTTTAACACGCCCTATGGCATTGTAACTAAAACTATATTTAGAGGCTGCAAAGTCTACAGCAGTACTATCTGGATACTCCAAACGTAGCATAGCCTTTGGCTTAGGTAAAGCTTCTTCCTTACAGCTTACCAACAAAACACCAAAAACAATTATTAAAAAAATATATTTACGCATCATTAGGCAGCATTACTTTTATTTGTTTTAATCTTTTTTTATCTAAACTCTCTACCACAAATTGGTAATTTTTAAACAATACTTTTTCTCCTCTTTTAGGAAAGCTTCCTGCTATCTCTAACACAAAGCCAGCAATGGTTTCAGATTCTCCTTTTTGCTCTTCAAAATCATCTTCATCTTCAGTTATGCGTGCAACACGGTAAAATTCCTTTAATGTAGTTTTTCCATCAAACACAAAAGTTAAATCATCTATTTTAGAAAAAACCAAATCTTCATCATCAAACTCATCACTAATATCTCCTACAATTTCTTCAATAATATCTTCTAAAGTAACAATACCAGATGTGCCTCCGTACTCATCTACCACAACTGCTAAGTGATTTTTTTTATCTTGAAATTCCTTTAGCAAATCATCTAACTTTTTGTTCTCTGGCACAAAATATGGCTCTCTTAAAAGAGTAACCCAATTAAATGTTTTACGGTCTATGTACGGCAATAAATCTTTAACGTAAAGCACTCCTTTTACATTATCTACATTTTCTTCGTAAACCGGAATTCTAGAGTATCCTTTTTGTTTTATTTCTTCTACAACTTCTAAAAATTTTAGCTCTGTATCTAGCGCAAAAATATCTATTCTGGGCCTCATTACCTGCTTTGTATCTGTATTACCAAAAGATACAATACCTTCTAATATTTTTTGTTCTTCTTTAGTGGTATCATCTTCCGAGGTCATTTCTAATGCCTGTGATAAATGATCTACACTCAAACTGGACTTTTGTTTTCCTAATTTGTTATGTAAAAACAAAGTTACAGAACGCATTGGTGTACTTAACGGAGTAAAAATAACATCTAAAAAGCGTAAGGGAAATGCCATAAAATGCGCAAACTGTACTCTATTTCTATTCGCATAAACTTTAGGCATAATTTCACCAAACATTAAAATTAAAAAGGTAGCCAAAACTACTTCTAACAAAAACCTAACGGATATAATATCTAAAATTTTGTAAGTTATACTAGAAAAAATTACGTCGCCAATAGCACTAAACAAAAGTACAATACCAATATTTATTGCATTATTTGCTATTAGTATGGTTGCTAGTAATTTTTTAGGCTTATGCAATAACTTAATTACAGATTCTCCTTTGGCAGTTTTTTCTTCTCCTATAGTATTAATATCCGTTGCAGATAAACCAAAAAAAGCCACTTCTGCTCCAGATATTAAGGCAGATAAAAGCAATAGTACTATTAGCACTAGTAATTTGGTTAATAAAGCGCCATCAAAAACAATTGCGTTCAGCAGTAAAATAAAGGGGTCAGGGTCCAATAATTAAATTTTAGTTGTATTAAAAAGGTAAATCATCATCTTCTTCTGGCTCACTAGAAGCCGTTGTATTTTGTTGTGCAGCCACATTTTGCTGTGGCGCAGCTTGTTTTTGTTGCTGTTGTGCAGGTTGTACCGGGTTATTTTGCGCATTGTTCATACTCTCTTGTTTAGTAGATAAAAACGTAAAATCTTGTACGTGCACCTCTGTTGCATAACGTGTAGTGCCATCTTCTGCCTGCCATTGGCGGTTTTTTAACCTACCTTCAACATATATTTTATCTCCTTTACTTAAATATTTTTCGCAAATTTCTGCAGCTTTGTTGCGCACCACAACATTGTGCCAATCTGTATTTGTAACACGCTCACCAGTTTGCTTATTTGTATAAGTTTCATTAGTTGCAATAGGAAATCTTCCTATACAGTTTCCTCCTTCAAAATAGTGCATTTTTACTGCATCTCCCAAATGCCCAATTAGCATTACTTTGTTTAACGTACCACTCATAATTATGTTATATTAAAATCAAAAATACAAAAATTTACAATGTTTTTATGTAGTCTGCTATTAAAACAGGTACAGGATATTTTTTAAGTTCAGAAAAAGGGATTCCGTCTTCTAAAACCATATTTGTATGCATCACCCAAAAGTGTGTATATAAATGCTGATGCGATAATTTATGCACAATTGCTTCCTTATTATATAAGGTAAAACTTTTAACCTCTACTTTTGGTAATACTTTAGTATAAAGCTGTTTTATATTGGTTTCATTAACCTCATCTTCCAACAAAGGAAATTCATATAAATTTTGCCAAATACCTTTACCTTTTCGTTGTTGTAAAATTGTATTACCTACAGCATCTACAACAACCAAATAATTAAAATTACGCTTTTTAATCTTTGTTTTTTTAAGTTTAACAGGCAATGTGCTTACTAAATTATTCTCTAACGCCACGCAACTATTGTTTAACGGACAAGTTTTACAATCTGGATTTTTGGGTGAGCACTGCAGCGCACCAAACTCCATAATACCCTGGTTGTAATCTCTAATATTAGAGGTGTGCATTACCTCTGTAGCCAATTTTTTAAAGTATTTAATACCCTCAGTACTATTAATAGGCAAGTCTACACCATAATACCTTGCCAAAACTCTATACACATTACCATCTACAACTGCTTGTTGCTCATTAAAACAAATAGATGCTATTGCACTAGCTGTGTAATCTCCAACACCTTTAAGTTTAACCAACTCCTTATATGTATTAGGAAACTCTCCGTTTAAATTATTTACAATGTGTTTTGCTGTAAAATGAAGGTTTCTAGCGCGGGAATAATACCCTAAACCTTGCCATAATTTTAAAACTTTTTCTTCAGAAGCATTAGCTAAATCAAAAATTGTTGGAAAATGTTTTTCAAAACTTAAATAATAAGACGTACCTTGAGCAACTCTTGTTTGTTGGAGCATAATTTCTGAAAGCCATATTTTATAAGGGTTTACAGTGTTTCTCCACGGTAAAGAGCGTTTATTTAGGGTGTACCAATCAAGAATTTTTTGGGAAAAAGTCATCAAATAAATAATAATAAACAAAAGTACAGGTTTATATACTTAAAATTAAGTCTATTAACGTAAAAGAATAAATTTAATTTATATATTTGCAACCCGAAAAAACAAGGACATAATATATACTGACAATGACGAAAGCAGATATCGTATCGAAAATCTCAGATAAACTGGGTATTGAAAAAGGAGATGTACAGGCTACTGTTGAAACTTTTATGGAAGAGGTTAAAACTTCATTAGAAAATGGAGATAATGTTTACCTAAGAGGTTTTGGTAGTTTTATTATTAAAACAAGAGCAGAAAAAACTGGTAGAAATATTTCTAAAAATACTACCATAAAAATACCAGCTCATAACATCCCTGCATTTAAACCTGCAAAGGTTTTTGTTGAAGGTGTTAAGAGTAACGTACAAGTAAAATAAAATATAATATTAATTAAAAAGTAGATTTTATGCCTAGTGGTAAGAAAAGAAAAAGACATAAGGTAGCTACTCACAAGCGCAAGAAGCGTAGAAGAGCTAACCGACACAAGAAAAAGTAGTTGTTAACAACTACTTTTTCGTTTTAAAAAACGTTCATTGACATAGAGATTCTAACGAAAGAATTTCAGCGGGTAATACTGCCCGCACAACTATTGTTTAATCCATTTAACTCTCCTGTATATATAGGTAGAGCTAAATAAAAATTGATTCAGGTGAATAAAGAATTAATCGTAAGATCTGGTTCTAACGCTGTCGATTTTGCCTTAACTAAGGACGGAAAACTAATAGAACTTCACAAAGAAGAAGACAACAACAATTTTTCTGTTGGCGATATATTTCTTGCCAAAATTAGAAAACCTGTTACGGGTCTTAACGCTGCATTTGTAGATGTTGGTTATGAAAAAGATGCTTTTTTGCACTATCATGACTTGGGTCCGCAGTTATCTTCTATGCTGAAATTCGTAAAAGGAGCAAGTACAGGAAAATTAAAAGATTTTTCTTTAAAAGATTTTCCTTTTGAAAAAGATATTGATAAAGATGGTAGCATTAATGATGTTATAAAATCTAATCAATCCTTATTAGTACAAATTGTAAAAGAACCTATCTCTACCAAAGGACCAAGAATTAGCTCTGAGCTTTCATTAGCTGGGCGATACGTGGTTATGGTACCATTTTCTGATAGAGTTTCTGTTTCGCAAAAAATAGAAAGTAAAGAAGAAAAAGAAAGGTTAAAAAGACTTGTAAGAAGCATTAAACCCAAAGGATTTGGTGTTATTATAAGAACCGTTGCCGAAGGCAAAAAAGTTGCAGAGCTAGACAAAGATCTAGAAAACTTACTGACCAAATGGACAGTAATGTGTAAAAAATTGTATAAAGCACCTCACCCATCTAAAGTACTAGTGGAGCTAAACAGAGCATCATCTATACTTAGAGACGTATTTAACGACACCTTTACAGGAATACATGTTGACGATACTACGCTTTACAATGAAATAAAAGATTATGTGCAAGAAATTGCACCAAAGAAAGAATCTATTGTAAAATTATATGAGTCTTCTGTACCAATTTTTGAGAAATTTGGAATAGAAAGACAAATTAAAACTTCATTTGGTAGAACTGCCTCTATGAGTAAAGGCGCCTATTTGATAATAGAACATACTGAAGCCCTACACGTTATAGATGTAAACAGTGGCAACAGATCTAATAAGGCAAAAAACCAAGAAGACACAGCATTAGAGGTAAATATGATTTCTGCCACAGAAATAGCCAGACAATTGCGCTTACGCGATATGGGAGGTATTATTGTTGTAGATTTTATAGATATGGGCAAGCCAGATCATAGAAAAAAACTTTTTGATCATCTACGCGATGAAATGAAAGATGACAGAGCCAAACATAAAATTTTACCACCAAGTAAATTTGGACTTATTCAAATAACAAGACAAAGAGTAAGACCAGAAAGAAATATTAAAACAATGGAAAAAAACCCTAGCGGCGTAAATGGCGCAGAGGTAGAAGCTCCAATAGTTTTAATAGACAAGATTAAATCCGATTTAGAAAAACTACTAAACGGCCCTGCAAAAGACAACGATGTTATTCTACACATACATCCGTTTATTGCAGCATATCTTACAAAAGGATTACAATCCATTCGTTTCAAGTGGTTTATGGAATATAAAAAATGGGTTAAAGTGCAACCTAGAGACGCTTACACGTATCTAGAATATCGCTTTAAAAACAAAAAAGGTAAAACCATATATTAGAATATACCTTTACATAAAAAACGGTTTGTTATATAGATCTTTAAAAAACCAAAAGACCTATATAAAAAAAGCAAAAAGCGACCTCAGCAATGGGGTCGCTTTTTTTGTTTACGTACATTTGTAATATGAGTTTACAACCCTCTTACACCATTAAAGAAGCCACCCATAAGCTAGAACAATATTGTGCGTACCAAGAACGCTGCCATAAGGAAGTTACCAAAAAACTAAAAGATATGGGAATGATTGCAGATGCTAGAGATCTAATAATTACTCATTTAATTAAAGAAAACTATTTAAATGAAGAACGCTTTGCTCAAAGTTTTGCTCGCGGAAAATTTAATATAAAAAAATGGGGTAAAAATAGAATTATAAACGAACTTAAGTTTAGAGACATATCTATTTACAACATTAAAACAGCTTTAAAAGAAATAGATGAAGACCAATACATACAAACATTAAATGAGCTTGCCAGCAAAAGAGCTAATGAAGTTAAAGAAACTAACATATATAAAAAACGTAAAAAAATAGCAGATTACTTACTCTATAGAGGTTGGGAAAGTCATTTAGTGTATGAAAAAGTGCAAGAACTTACACCAAAAAAATAAATTATTACAACTGCTTATTGGTATTAGATATAGATTTTTTGTTTTTCCAATCTATCCACTTTTGTCCTTTTATTCTACGCATAATATTATCATAATTACGCATAATAAATACATTATATAACGCTTTACTTAAATTTTTAGGGTTACGCGCTATAGCTCTTAAACTCATAGAAAAACCCGGAGTAAGATACTTCATATAATGCCAATACCCTTCTGGCATATACAACACTTCTCCGTGCTGCAAAGTTGTTTTATACCCTTTAGCTTGTTTTAAAGCAGGCCATTTGCTGTAATCTGGGTTAGAAAAATCTATGCTTTCATTTGTAATTAAAGAATGTGGTACTTTATATAGATATTTGTTTTGAGATTGATTAAAAAGAATAATTTGTTTATCTCCTTCAAAATGAAAATGAAAAATATTAGCCAAATCTATATCATAATGCATGAACGTATGTGAATCTTTACCACCAAAAAAAAGCATAGGCAAGCTTTTCATTAGTCGCAAACCAAAATCTGGATACGTAAAATCTTTTTGCAACTGTGGCACTTCTTTTAAAATATTCCACAAAAAAATTCTAAATTTAGTTGGCTCTTTTTTTAGCAGATCTATATAATCTGCCATTTTCATTTTAGCGTGTGGCTCATTAAAACCATCCTTGTAATCTACCGGCCTGTCATCATATAAAGGTACAATTTTATCACCTGCAACTTTTTTCATATACTCTAAATTCCATTTAGAATAAGCAGGCCACTCTTCTATAAAACGCTCAATAACAACAGGTTTTTGAGGCTTTAAAAAGTGCTTTAGAAAGTCTTCTTTGGTAATATGTTTTACCCTTGGAATATCTTGTAAGTGCAAATTTGGATAAATTAAACAGTCGGTAAAAATAAAAAATACGATTTTAATAATTCTTAAAATTATTTAAAAAACCTACATTAATTAAGAAACCGCTATCTAATTACAAATTAAATAGCGGCTTATAAAATGGCTAATTATATCTTATTACTTAGAAAGCTTTGCCTTTTCTTTAGCAGCTTCATTTCGTTCTATTTTATGACCTGGTCTAGACCACTTTGGCTTTTCTCCTAAATTTTGATATTCAGAATCTTTTGCTTCTACTGTTTTTGGCTGAGATACTTTTGTAAATGGCTTTTGTGGATTTAAACCTAATAGTTTAAACATTTCCATATCTTCATTTACATCTGGATTAGGAGTAGTTAACAATTTATCTCCTGCAAAAATTGAATTAGCACCAGCAAAGAAACACATTGCTTGTCCTTCTCTACTCATTTGTGTACGCCCAGCAGAAAGCCTTACTTGTGTATTTGGCATAACAATACGTGTTGTTGCTACCATACGCACCATATCCCAAATAGATACCGGCTCTATATCCTCCATTGGCGTACCTTCTACAGCTACTAATGCGTTAATTGGCACAGATTCTGGTTGCGGACTTAAGGTAGATAAGGCAACTAACATACCTGCTCTATCTTCTAAAGCCTCGCCCATACCTATAATACCTCCACTACACACGGTAACGTTAGTTTTACGTACATTTTCAATAGTATCTAATCTATCTTCAAAAGCACGAGTAGAAATTACATCTTTATAATAATCTTCAGATGTATCTAAATTATGGTTATATGCATACAAACCAGCTTCTGCCAATCTTTGCGCTTGGTTTTCAGTAATCATCCCAAGCGTGCAACAAACTTCCATATCTAGTTTATTAATTGTACGTACCATTTCTAGCACTTGATCAAATTCTGGACCGTCTTTAACATTACGCCAAGCAGCTCCCATACATACTCTAGAACTCCCAGATGATTTAGCACGTAAAGCTTGTGCTTTTACTTGTTGCACAGACATTAAATCGTTACCTTCTACACCTGTATGGTAACGTGCTGCCTGCGGGCAATAACCACAATCTTCAGGGCATCCACCAGTTTTTATTGATAACAGAGTAGATACTTGTACTGTGTTAGGATCATGTTGTTGTCTATGAATTGTAGCTGCTTCATAAAGCAAATCCATTAACGGTTTATTGTATATATCTAAAATTTCTTGCTTGCTCCAGTTGTGTCTTACTTCGCTCATACGATTATTTTAAATCAGTTGTCAAAAATAGCCTATTTACCAATTAAATCCCAATAAAGGTTTTTTAAATAAAAAAATGAACCAAAAGATACACTCTTATGGTTCATTTTTAATCATTTTTTATAGAAATATAACTTATTTACTGCTGTCTGTATCAGAAGAATCCTCTTTAACCTCAACAGCCTCTACGTCTTTACCTTTTAAGTATTCTGGTAATTGCATACCAGCCATATTAAACATTTCTTGCAGTGGCGGCACAGATTTGTACATACCAGAAATAAAGTTTGCTGTAGAGTTTTTGCCATCTTCGGTTTTTGCTCCAGAATCCCAAACAGTAACTTTGTCAATTTTAATATTTTTAATAGCTTCTGCCTGTGTTTTAACCAATTCTGGTAATTTATCTGCAACCAATAATAATACAGCATCTTTAGGACTATCGCCAGCTGCTTTTACAATTTCATCTAAACCTTGTGCTTGTTTAGTTAATACCTCAAACAAACCTTGCGCTTCTGCCTGTGCTTTAAACAGTATTGCATCTGCCTCACCTTTAGCAATACGCCTTGTACGTTCTGCGTCTGCTTCTGCATCTATTTCTACTTTTTTCTTGTCTATTTCTGCAGGCACAACAATATCTGCCATTTGTGAACTACGTACACGCTCGGCTCTTGCAAGCTCGGCATCTTTTTCTGCTGCATAAGACTCTTCTAAGGCTTTTGCAGATTGCACTTTCTCTGCTGCTATTGCAGTACGCTCTGCCTCTGCTTCTCTTTGTCTACGTAAAGAGTCTGAATTTGCTACATTAATTTTTGCAATGTTTTCTCCTTCTACTGCCTGCGCATTTGCTGCTGCTACTTGTGTACGTTCATCTTGCAATGCGTTAGCCTCACCAATAGAACCATCTCTGTTTTTTTCTGCTACGGATTTACGCGCCGCGTTTATTGCGTGCGCTGCAGCCTCTTTACCAAGTGCCTCTATATAACCTGACTCATCAACAATATCTGTAATATTTACGTTGATTAATTTTAAACCAACCTTTTTTAATTCTGATTCTACACTCTGAGAAATATTGGTTAAAAACTTATCTCTATCCGAGTTAATTTCTTCAATATCCATAGAAGCAACTACCAAACGTAACTGACCGAAAATAATTTCTTTTGCTAAATCTTGTACTTCGTTCATTCCCTGACCTAACAAACGCTCTGCTGCATTTTGCATAACACCTGGCTCTGTAGATATACCAATTGTAAATCTTGAAGGCACGTTTACACGTATATTTTGCTTACTTAATGCATTTACCAGATTTACCTCTATAGAAATAGGTGTTAAATCTAGAAACTCATAATCCTGTATTACCGGCCAAATAAATGCAGCACCACCGTGAATACATTTTGCAGAGTTTCCGTTACCTACCTTACCATAGACAACTAAAATCCTGTCTGAAGGACATCGTTTGTATCTACGTATAAACGAGATTATAATTATAAAAAAGAATAAAATGGCTACTGCAATACCAATTAAACTGGTATTACCGCCCAACTGTAAGGGTACTAAAATCATATGGTTATTTATTTAATAATTTAACAATTAAAATTCCGTTGTCTGTAATGTCTTTTACTTCTACAACATTGCCTTGCTTAAGGTCTACTCCTTCATCCGTAAGGGCCTCTAACTCCCTTAAGGTACCTTGTACTCTTATGCTTACCTTACCAATAGAACCCCTGTTGGCGCCTATTGTTAGATAAACTTCTCCTACTTGGTTTAATGCATTTTTTAAATGCAACGTACCACTACTTTGCAGTTTACTTAAATAATAAAATAATGCCGCCATAGACACCATCATTAATAAACCACAAATAATAGAAATTAGTATAGTTAGCCCATTAGAATATCCTGCTTCTATACAGGCAACACCTGACCAGCCAAAAATGGCAAAAAATCCTGATAAGTTTTTAATTGATAAAAATTGAAATCCAATACCTGTATCACCCTCTATTTCTGCGTCTACATCACCGTCTATACCATCTGCATCACCACCTATTAAAGTTAGCAACAGAAAGATAATCATTACCACAGAGCCAATTAAGGCAATGCTCCAGTACACTTTTGGAAACAACTCTAAGCTTGCATACCACTCTCCCATAAATAAAAATTTAGTTTGGTTTGTGAAAGATAGTAAAATGCAACTTAGCTAAAGGCTAGTTTTAAAAAGTTTTTTGCAATAAAATACTTACAGCATTACCGCCAAAGCCAACAGCGTTTATTAACACCTTTTTTATACTCTTTGGAATTTCTGTATAATCTACAAAAGGAACTTTTATAAATTCTTGCTTTTGTAACATTGCTATTGCTAGCTCTATACTTAACATCCCTGAGGCACCAAAAGAATGACCTATCTTCCACTTATTTGTAGTTAATGCTGGTATTTTGTTACAAAAAATTTTATGTATTGCTTCAATTTCTGATAAATCTCCTTTAATTGTACCTGGTGCGTGCATTACAATTACATCTACCTCATCTGGGTTTACACCATCTAAAGCCATTTTCATAGAGCGTTGAAAACATACTGCGTCAGAAGAAATAGAAATATTATGTTTTAAAACTTCTGTAGCGTAACCAACACCTATAATTTCTGCTAAAGCATTTTCTTTATTTCCGTTTTCTATACCAATAACTGCAGCACCTTCACCCAAAACCATAGTATTTTGGTTTTTTGTTAGATCTAAAGCTTTACAGGGATATGCTTCTGCACCTCTTGCGTAAATTTTTAAAGCTCTCATTTGTGCAATGGTAAAAGGTGTTAAAGGAGCCTCACTACCACCCACTAAAAATTTATTTGCCATACCACTTTTTACCCAAGCAACACCATTTAACAAAGAATGCAATGCTGTAGAACAAGTAATAGAGTGCGATATTTCTGGACCCTGCGTTTGCAAATCATGCGCTACCCAAGAAGAAATATTACCCAATGTAGTTGTTGGTGATGATAAAGTTGACGCTTTATCTTTTTCTAAAAACTCTTTATGATATTTTTCAAACAAAGCAGTTGCTCCGCGTGAAGATCCAAAGTTGACACCAAAATTATCTTTAGATGTCCAGCCAGCTTGCTCTAATGCCTTACGTGACGCGTACATAGCAAACAAAACAGTATCATCTAAACTTTTATATTTTAAATCTGCGTTTTTTAAAGTTTCTATTTCTTGTTTAGCTTCATCACTTAAAGCGGCAACCCAACTTTTTTGGCTTCCTATATTTTTTTCTTGCAGTAAATGCGCATCATTTTTATAACTCTCCCAAACTTTATCTAAAGAAGTTCCTAAAGGAGAAATAGATGCTAGTGCCGTAATGTAAATACTCATACTTAAACTATTTCTAGTGCTTCTTTAATTGAGTTGTATATTTTTTGAAGTTGCTCATCTGTAGTTACAAAAGGCGCCAAAATGTAAATGGTATTTCCTAATGGACGTAAAAACACTCCAGAATCCATAAAATGCTTAAATAATTTATCTCTTAAATTACCATAGCGTTCCATTTTTATATTAAGATCTAATGCGTAAATAACTCCCAATTGCCTTGTAGCACCAACTTTAGGGTGGTTTTTAATCTCCTCATTAAATTGCTTGTGAGAGGCTGTAATTCTGGCAATATTATCTTGCATTTCTGTAGATTGAAGCAACTCTAAACCTGCTAACGCAGCTGCACAAGCCAAAGGATTTGCAGTATATGTATGCCCGTGAAATAATCCTTTAGAAATATCGTCATCATAAAAAGCATCATAAACTTGCTGCGTACAACTAGTAACTGCCATTGGAACCAAACCTGCTGTTAACGCCTTAGACATACAAATAACATCTGGCTTTACATCCATATAATCAGAAGCAAAAAACTTACCTGTTTTACCAAAGCTAGTCATTACCTCATCTGCAACTAAAAGAACATTGTGTTTTTTTAACGTCTGTAGAATTTTGTTTAAACTTTCTGCATTGTGCATTTTCATTGCTGCAGCT
Source organism: Cellulophaga omnivescoria (assembly GCF_027915275.1). Lineage (NCBI taxonomy): Bacteria > Pseudomonadati > Bacteroidota > Flavobacteriia > Flavobacteriales > Flavobacteriaceae > Cellulophaga > Cellulophaga omnivescoria. The sequence continues at coordinate 1,134,654 of NZ_CP115819.1, forward strand.
CCTTGCACAAGAGGCTCGTACACAAAACCTGCAATAGCCTTTTCTTTTACCAATGCTTCAATCTGTAATAAAATAGCATCTATATTATCTTCTGTAGGTACAGGAATACGTTCTACATCAATAAAAAAATCTTTAAAAGGACCATTATAAACAGATAAACCAGAAACAGACATTGCACCAAAAGTATCACCATGAAATCCGTCTTCAAAAGCTAACATTATATTGCGCTTTTCTCCTTTATTAAAATGATATTGCAAGGCCATTTTAATTCCTATTTCTGTAGCAGTAGAACCATTGTCTGAGAAAAATAACTTCTCTTGATTATTAGGTAATAATTTTATCAACTCTTCAGACAATTCTATAGCCGGTTTATGTGTAAAACCACTAAATACAACCTGATCTAATTGTTGCATTTGGGCATTAACCTTTTCTAAAATATAGTCATTACAATGTCCGTACACAGAAGTATACCATGAAGATATTCCGTCTATATAATTATTTCCTTTATCATCTGTTAACACTGCCCCTTTAGCTTTTACAATTGGCAACATTGTGCTGTGTAATTTATGCTGAGTTAACGGGTGCCACAAGTGTTTTTTATCTCTCTCTGTAAGATTCATAAGCTATATACCATCCTATAGTTTTAGGATTTATGCATTGGTTTTATTAGTAGATATCTATTAATCTATTTTTGTTACATTAATAGAATTTAATTTGGGGCAAATATACAAACCACCTCAGATTTTAAAGGTTATCTCTAAACAAATCTGCATATTCTTTTATCACATTTTTGTCAAAATATGGCTCTTCATCTATACGACCTATAAGCTTTGCATTTGTTTTAGATAGTATTATACTTTCTGTAGTTTTATGCTCTTCTCCGCTAAAAATTATAGAAACTTTAAATCCGCGTTCTTCTAAATAATTTATGGTTAACAGGGTGTGATTAATGCTACCTAAATAATGTCTAGAAACCACTACAACTTGGTAACTAGGATCTATAATATCTAGTATAGTATCATTATCATTTAAAGGAACTAATAAACCTCCTGCACCTTCTATAATTAAATTATTATCTGTTTTTGGTGTTACAATTTTATCTACCTCTATCACCACACCATCTATCGCTGCCGCTGCATGCGGACTCATAGGTGTTTGTAAAGCGTAACTATTTTTATGTATTACCGTTTTAGAGTTAGAAATAAAATCTGCTATTTTATGACTGTCTGACGTATCTAAATCTCCCGCCTGTATTGGTTTCCAATAATCTGCTTCTAACGCCTCTGTTAATATTGCAGAAGCCACTGTTTTACCAACTTCTGTAGATATACCAGTTACAAATATTTGTTTTGTTTTCATTGTATTGTAATTTATGAGACTATGTTACAGTTAAAACAACGGAATTTTCTTTTTTCAAAAAAAGGAAACAACTTATAAAAAATCCCTTTTCTAGAGTAATAGCCTTCTAGCTTTTCTGCTTTACAGTTTGGGCACACTAAAGGTTTTCCGTTATCATCTACAGCATAGCTTCTAATTTCATTATAAATTTCTAATGCTTTATTCTTATCTTCTTCTAAAACCAAAAGTTTAATTCCGCCAATTGCATTGCTAATTAATGGATCTGAGTTTACCGTGTTTTCATCCTTTAAAAAAACTTGTATACCCTCTGATTCTAGCTTACCTTTAATAATAACCGTATCTGCTAAATACTCAAATGCAGCTAATTTGTAAAATTTCTGACTCATTCTTTTATATTTTTATACAAAACAGTTAATACTTTCTCTATTTCTTGCGGACTGTTGTAAGCGTGTAAACAAAAACGCAATCGTTCTTGACCTTGCGGCACTGTGGGTGATAATATAGCTTTTACATTAAATCCGTTCTCTTCAAGTTTTTTAGCTATACTTTTTACCTTATTATTTCCTGAAATTAAACAACATTGTATTGCCGAGTTACTAGTAATAAAATGCTGCTTTAGTTTACTACTTTCAACTTTACTTTTAAAAACCTTAACTGCATTTTGCAAAAGTTGTTGTTGAACTTTACCTTCTTTACTTTCTAAAAAGTAGTACGACTGTAAAATTGTAACTACACTATGCGGTGCTAATGCTGTTGTATATATAAAACTACGCGAAAAATTAACTAAATAGCTTTTTAACTCAGCACTACCTAATATAGCTGCGCCGTGACAACCTAAAGCTTTACCAAAAGTTATAATGCGTGCAAAAACCAAATCTACTATGTTTTCTTGCTGTACCAAACCTTGACCTAAGGCACCAAAAATACCAACAGCGTGTGCCTCATCTACCACAAAAAATAGTTTATGTTCTCTACAGAATAATGCCATTTCTTTTAGATTTGGAGAATCGCCATCCATAGAAAAAACAGATTCTGTTACTACATAAATAGCTGCTTCATCATCTTTTATTGCTGCAGAATGCCTTTCTACTAATTTTTCTAAATCGGACAGGCTATTATGCTTAAATTTATAACTCTTAGCATTACCCATAGCAATACCGTCTCTTATACTTGCGTGTATATACTCGTCATAAAAAACCAAGTCTCCGCGTTGCGGAACACAACTAAAAAAACCAATATTAGCATCATAGCCAGAGTTATAAACTATTGCCGCTTTGGATTGATGAAAGAGTACCAATTTAGACTCTAACTCACCGTACAAATTATGATTACCAGAAAGTAATCTAGAACCTGTTGCTCCATTTTTTAAAAAACTACCATCTACCAAGTATTGATGCGTAGCATTAAAAATTGAAGCATTACCAGAAAACCCCAAATAGTCGTTAGAACAAAAATCTACCAATTGTTTAAACACAGGTAATGTACGCAAAGACATATTCTGTTGCCGTTCTTCTAATTTTTTCTGAAGTTTTTGTGGTAGCATTTGGCAAAGATACAAAGAGATGGTTTTTAATTACCACTAAAAAAAGTAATAGAGGCTACTATTTGTTACTCTAATAACAAATTGAAAAAAATAACAACCATCAGATATTTTAGAATATGTAAAAGAAAAAGAATAAATTTAACCCACTAACGTTTTATACAAACATTAGTTGAATTATATAAACCAAAAAAAATGAAAACCCTATTTTTTACAATCCTACTTGTTGTTTCTAGTTATGCAACTGCACAAGAACTAAATAGTAATATTATAAATGCTTTAGAAAGTGACAATGTTACCGAACTTAAAAAACACATAGCTACTAAAGAAATTAATAATTGCTTTAAGTTTGAAGAGTCTGAATACACTTTGTTAACACTTTCTATAAAACTAAACTCAAAATCTTGTTTTACAGAATTAATAAAACAAAATGCTAACGTAGACAAAACATGCAACAATAAAACACCTTTTATGTATACTGCAAAGTACAACAGGTTGGCAATGGCAAAAGAACTTGTTAAAGCAGGTGCAGAGATTACACTTAGAAACAATGATAAACAATCTGCTTTAGATTTTGCTAAAAAATATAGAAATAAAGACATTATAGATTATATAAAATCTTTTAATAAGTAAATCACTAAGGCAATATTTAACTAAAAACACTATGCGAAAATTACTTTTTAACCTTGGCTTTATGCTTGCCATAAGTGCTATAAGTGCACAAGAAGCATACAAATTTACAGATGTTATAGATTTAGACGCAACACCTGTTATTAGCCAAGGTGTAACAGGTACTTGTTGGAGCTTTTCTACTTCTTCATTTTTAGAATCGGAAATTATTAGACTTACAGGTAAGCAAATAGATTTGTCTGAGATGTATACCGTGCGCAATACATATCCTAAAAAGGCAGAAAATTTTGTAATGAGGCAAGGCAAAGCTCAATTTAGCCAAGGCGGATTAGCACATGACGTTATAAATTCTGTAAAAAACTACGGTTTAGTGCCGCAAGAAGCTTACAATGGTCTTTTAGAAAACAGATCAAATCATAATCACACAGAATTAGTTGCTGTGCTAGAAGCTATGGTAAAAACCTATGCAGACAATCCTGCTGGAGAGTTAAGCCAAAATTGGTCTAAAGCCGTAAATGCTGTTTTAGATGTGTATTTAGGAGCAAATAAAACGTCTTTTACATACCAAGGAAAAGAGTACACACCTCTTTCATTTTTAAAAATGACTAAAATTGTACCAGAAGACTATGTTACAATTACATCGTTTACACACGCACCATTTTATAGTTCGTTTATATTAAATATACCAGACAACTGGAGTAACGGTAGTATGCACAACGTTACCTTAGACGAAATGATACACACTATAGACAATGCTCTAGAAAACGGTTTTACAGTAGAACTAGATTGCGATGTTAGCGAGCCTACATTTTCATCTATACACGGAGTTGCTGTAGTGCCTGCAAATTACGAAAACAACAAAAAAGCACTAGAAGGCATTTACCCAGAGCTAAAAGTTACACAAACTTACAGACAAAACGAGTTTGAAAACTTTACAACTACAGATGATCACTTAATGCACATAACAGGTACAGTAAAAGACCAAAACGGAACAAAATACTACAAAGTAAAAAACAGTTGGGGTACAGACCCTAACAGAACAACACATAATGGTTATGTGTATTTTAGTGAAGCTTATATGCGACTAAAAGCAATAAGCGTTATGGTACATAAAGATGCATTACCAAAAGACTTAACTAAAAAAATAAAATTATAAGTAAAACATACTATTAGTGCATACCTAAATATAAAGGGCAAATCTTGTACCTTTGTAGCAATGTATGCACTAGTAGATTGTAACAACTTTTATGCCTCCTGTGAGCGGGTTTTTAACCCAAGCTTACAAGGTAAACCTATTGCAATTTTAAGTAATAATGATGGCTGTGTAATCTCTAGAAGTGACGAAGCTAAATTACTAGGCCTGCCAATGGGAGCACCTGCATTTAAGTATAAAAGCTTTTTTACAGCTAATAAAGTTCAGGTTTTTTCATCAAATTATTCATTATACGGCGATATGAGCAGTCGAGTAATGAGCATACTTCAACAATTTTCTCCAGATGTAGAAGTATACAGTATTGATGAAGCTTTTATGCAGTTTAAAGGCTTTGACAATTATAATTTTACTACCTATGGAACAGAAATAAGAGACCGTGTTTTAAAATGGACTGGCATACCTACCTGCGTTGGTATTGCTCCAACAAAAGCGCTTAGCAAAGTAGCAAACAAAATTGCACGTAAATTTCCTAAACAAACAAATGGCACTTATGTTATTGATACTGAAGAAAAACGTATAAAAGCTTTAAAATGGATAAAGCTTGAGGACGTTTGGGGAATTGGAAGAAGGCTTCACAAACGCTTAGCCATTAAAAATTGTAAAACAGCATTAGACTTTGTTAACCTACCTGACGATTGGGTGCGCAAAAACTTTTCTATAACCGAGTGGCGACTAAAAAAAGATTTGGAAGGCATACCTACTTTGGATCTAGAAATTAAAGAGAATAAAAAATCTATAGCAACTACCAGAAGTTTTGAGCATACTTTTTCTGACATAGAAAATATAAAAGAACGTATATCTACTTTTGCCACCAGTTGTGCAGAAAAATTACGTAAACAAAACTCTAGTTGTCATATGGTAGTTGTTTTATTAAGTAGCGATAAACATAAGCAAGACACAGAACAACATAGAGGAACTTTTAACGTAAATATGTCTTACCCAACAGATTCTAGCCTAGCAATTAGCAACGCAGCTATAAAAGCTATAGAACACATATATAAACCCGGTATTAACTACAAGCGCGCTGGTGTTATTGTTACTGGTTTAGTACCCACAAATAATCACCAACTGCATTTATTTACCGCAGAAAACCCAAAGCACAAGCCTTTAATGAAAGCTATAGATAAATTAAATTTTAAATATGGTGATCAAAAACTAAAAATAGCGAATCAAGATTTGGAACGTACTTGGAAAATGAAACAAGAACATTTATCTCCTAAGTACACTACTAGTTTTAACGATATTATAAAAGTAAAATAAGCGTGATAAAAAATACAAATCTTACTTTTTTCTCTGTTGATAGCTCTGCGAGTAGCTCTACTATTTTTATAGACACAGGTATTTCTGCTGGCTTTCCGTCTCCGGCTGATGACTTTAAAGAGAATAGAATTAGCTTAGACAAAGAATTAATTAAAAACCCCGAAGCAACATTTTTTGCAAGAGTAAGTGGTGAATCTATGATTGGCGCTGGTTTAGAAAATAATGATTTATTAGTTATAGACCGAAGTTTAGAACCAGCACATAACAAAATTGCTGTTTGTTATTTAGATGGTGAGTTTACTGTAAAAAGATTAAAAGTTGAAAATAATTTAGTTTGGTTACAACCAGAAAACCCCAATTACAAACCCATACAAATTACTGAAGAAAACAACTTTATAATTTGGGGCATTGTTACCAATGTAATAAAAAAAGTATAAGAGCAAAAAAGCGCAAAGTTTACACTTTACGCTTTACATTTATTACAGATACTAACTCCAATAATAAAATAAATATTATATAATACACATTACTATAATGCGCTGTGTTTCTTTTAAATACGCTTAAAACATATACTTTAGATGTATCAAATGTAAGAAAATTCATTTAAACGTATATAAATTAACGTATTTTCTTACAAAATAAAGTGTTGTTATTATAAAATATCACATTTTAACAGCAAGACATAAAAAAACGTGAAGTATTTAGCTTCACGTTTATATTTATTTAGTAGAGTTAGTTATACTTAATCCGCTAGTACAATAACCTTATTATCTTTCATTTCTATAGTACCACTATTTATGGGTAAAACAGTTTCTCCGTTAGAACCTTTAGAGAATTTATCCTCAAAAGCTTCATCTATAGATACATTTCCTTGAATCTTAACTGTACCTTGCTGTAATAATGATACAATTGGCGCGTGATTAGATAACATTTGAAAATCTCCATTTATACCAGGTACAGTAACAGAAACAACTTCTCCTGCAAATAATGTAGCTTCTGGTGATACAATTTCTAAATACATAATTATAAAAGTATTAAGTAGTTAATATTACGTGCTAAGCATTACTTAACACGTAATATTATGTATTATTTATGCTTCAGCAAGCATTTTTTCTCCTGCTTCGATAGCTTCTTCAATAGTACCTTTAAGGTTAAATGCAGATTCTGGTAAGTGATCTAATTCACCATCCATAATCATATTAAATCCTTTAATAGTATCCTTAATATCTACTAAAACACCTTTAAGACCTGTAAATTGCTCTGCTACGTGGAAAGGCTGAGATAAGAAACGTTGTACACGTCTTGCTCTACCAACTGCCATTTTATCTTCCTCAGATAATTCTTCCATACCAAGGATGGCAATAATATCTTGTAATTCTTTATAACGTTGTAATAACTCTTTTACACGTTGTGCACAAGAGTAATGATCTTTTCCTAAAATTTCTGGAGCTAAGATTCTAGAAGTAGAATCTAAAGGATCTACCGCTGGGTAAATACCTAACTCTGCAATTTTACGAGACAATACTGTTGTTGCATCTAAGTGAGCAAAGGTAGTTGCCGGTGCTGGATCCGTTAAATCATCCGCAGGAACGTAAACTGCCTGTACAGATGTAATAGAACCTCTTTTTGTTGATGTAATACGCTCTTGCATAGCACCCATTTCAGTTGCTAATGTTGGTTGGTAACCTACCGCAGATGGCATACGTCCTAAAAGTGCAGACACCTCTGAACCAGCTTGTGTAAAACGGAAAATGTTATCTACGAAGAAAAGTACATCTTTACCTTGACCCTCACCAGCTCCATCACGGAAATATTCTGCAATTGTTAAACCAGATAATGCAACACGTGCACGTGCTCCTGGTGGTTCATTCATTTGTCCAAAAACAAACGTTGCTTTAGAATCTTTCATTACAGATTTATCAACTTTAGATAAATCCCAACCGCCTTCTTCCATAGAGTGCATAAAGTCATCTCCGTACTTAATAATACCAGACTCTAACATTTCACGTAGTAAATCGTTACCCTCACGAGTACGCTCACCTACACCAGCAAATACAGAAAGTCCACCGTGACCTTTTGCAATGTTGTTAATTAATTCCTGAATTAATACTGTTTTACCTACTCCGGCACCTCCAAATAATCCAATCTTACCACCTTTTGCATAAGGCTCAATAAGGTCAATTACTTTAATACCTGTAAATAATACTTCTGTAGAAGTAGATAAGTCTTCAAATTTTGGTGCCTCTCTGTGGATTGGCAAACCGTCTTTACCAGATTTTGGTAAATTTCCAAGACCATCAATAGCGTCTCCAATTACATTAAATAAACGTCCGTAAACGTCATCTCCAACTGGCATTTGTATAGCGCTTCCTGTTGCATTAACCTCTGCTCCACGACTTAAACCATCAGAAGAATCCATAGATATAGTTCTTACTGTGTTCTCACCAATGTGCGATTGTACTTCCAAAACCAAAACAGAACCATCCGCTTTTTTAATTTCTAATGAATCATAAATTTTTGGAAGATCTACCCCTGCTTGGAACTCCACATCTATAACTGGGCCAATAATTTGGGAAACTTTACCTGTAACTTTAGACATTGCTATCAGTATTTATTTATATATAATTTTTTTTGTTTTTAAAAAACATAAAACCCTGTAATACAGACCCTGTGTTTTTCAGGGTGCAAAGATAAGTTTTTCAAATTTAAATAAAAACTACTTTTTATTGTTTTTTTAACTTATCTAAAACCTTTTAATTCTTATCAAGGTTTTATTAAAAAAGCGCCCTAAAAAATAAGGCGCTTTTTTATTCATTTAAATTTTATTTCTTATTGTAATGAAGGAGAAAAAGTTGTTGGGTAATTAGCTGCTTTTGCTAATGTTTTAGATGCCACAAAATTAGAGCCATAAGTAGCGTCAATAGCTTCTAAAAATTTATTTGCCATTAAGGCATAACCTCTAGATGTTAAGTGTATACCATCTAAACTAACTAAACCGCCAAAAACTAAATCTGTATTCATAGTATAATCATCAAAAGTAACACCCGTTTCTGATGCTTGAGAAAGAACCGAGTTTAAATCTACCAAAGCTAAACCCTTAGAAGATACTACAGTTGCTATTGCAGCATTGTACGCATCAGTTGCAGCATTTATAGATGCTAATTCACTAGCCACTAAAACCCATTTATCTCCTAATGGAACAGATACACCGTTTACCATAGTAGGGTCATTATTAACTCGTGTACCAATAAAAGATGATGCTGGTAAAACTAACAAATCTTCTGCTGTTGCGTGTCTGTAACTAGGTAATCCAAATGCAGACAAATCTGTTAAATCCTCATCTTCTATAACAACCGCATTAGAAGAAGATGCAACAAAATTTATTGTACGTGCATCTGCCTCCTCTTGGTCTATTTGTCCAATTGTAACCATTGTTTGCAAACCACCATTATACTGTGCATAACCATTATTTACTTGCGTAGCAGTTGCCTCATCCATAGGTAATGGGTTGTGAGGCACTGTTGTAAAATGTGGTAAGCTTGTAATATATGGTACATTAGCAACTGCTCCTTGCGCTCCATTAGCCGTAAGTGCGTCTACCATACCTGTTAATGCCACTTGAAAAAGTCCTGGGTCTGTAATATCATTTGGGCCATATGTAGTGGCATCAGGGTTTCCTGTTTGATCTACTCCAGATCCGCCAGAAACTGCAAAGCCTAAAACATCATTACCTCCAACTTCAGATAAAGTAAAAAAAGTAGGACTTTGTGCTACTGCTAACTCTAATACACTTGCATCTGGCGTGCTTCCTGTCATCCTAACAAAATAAGGATTGGCCGCACCAGCAGATAAATTTGATATATTACCGTATCCGTTTGCCAACAAATGGAAACTTTTAGCTCCAGGAACACCCATATTTTGAAAAGGCCCTGTTGGATTATTTAAAAGCACATCCGTTGTAACTGTTACAGAACGGCCAATGGCAGTTTCTAATGGCACTGGTCCAGCACCACCAAATACTAATCTCGGATCTGCAATTCTATCTCCATTTAATGCTAAACCTCCAAAGTTATCATTTGTTAGTGGCTGACTAAATGCAGAACTACCACCTGCAATTGCAAATTTTTGAGATAGTATGTTTGGGAAAGACATTTCTTGTGTTGCTTTAAAAAGAGCTCCATCTGTGTAACCAGCGGTAAAAGAAGCACCTACCGAAATGTAGTTAGTAAAATCTGCCGATCCTGCTGTTAATTCTGGTAATTGCTCTTCCATCATTGTAGACGAATCATCATCATCACTACAAGAAGAAAATGCTACCATTGCGGCTACTAGCCATATATATTTAGTTTTCATATTTAAATCTTATAAGTTATTAATTGTCCAAGAAACATAGTATTGAGATCCTACATAACCTGTTCCAAAAGCTGTAAAATACTCATCACCTAATAAGTTAGATGCACCAACTTTAAAATTAGATTTTAAACTTGGAACAGTAAAGTTAACCTGAGCATCTAACACGCTAAAAGAAGGTACTTGCCCATCTCCAAATGATGCTTCCCAGAAATAAGAATCACTCCATCTGTAAGCTATATTAAAACCTATATTCTCAAATAAATCTGTTTTACCAAAGTTTGCTTTAAACTTATGCTCTGGAGTATTAAAATTTGTTCTAAAATCTGGATTTGCTTCTTGATCAAAATCTAATTTAGAATAGGTATAGTTTGCTCCTAAATCAAAGCCTCCTAAAATCTTAGTATCTAAACCTAATGTAGCTCCATAAGAATTTACATTAGCTTCAGAATTAGTGTATGTTTGGTATGCTTGATAATCTCCGTTAGCCAATGCCAAAACAGACAAACTATTATCTCCTGCCTCTCCGTAATACGTAGAAACTACTGTTTCATTAGATAAGAAATCTTTATAAATGTTATAATATCCACTTAAATCTATAACCACATCACTAACTTTACCTCTATATCCTAACTCAAAAGAAGTTACTTGTTCTGGTTTTGCCAGATTAGAGTTAGCTACTTTTAAATCTGCAGGGTTTCCTGAAGCTCCAAAAGCCTGTAATGAACTTGCTAAATAAGAATTATTGTAAGCACCATCTCCAGATTTCTCTATAGTTGCAGGCTGACCAAGATTATCTTGCGCCTCTTGACTAACACCGTATGTTCTAACATCTCTTTCCAAGTTATCTTTAGCTCCCCCAATTAAAATAGCTCTACCTACATCTAAACCAATATATAAATCTTGCGTGGTTGGATTTCTAAATCCTGTTTGAAAAGAAGCTCTTAAATTATGATTTTTATTTTCACCTAAAGTATAACCAGCAGCTAATCTAGGAGAAAAGAACCCATCAAATAATTCAGACTTATCATAACGTAATGACCCCGTTAATTTCAATCGATCTTCTAATAATTTTTTTTGTATTTGAGTATACACACCAAACTCTGAATATCTAATTGGCCCATCATTATCTGTATAAATGGTACCAGAAGAATTTAACTCATATGTTCTTGTAGATCCTCCTACTTGAATATCAGCAAAATCAATTACTTCTGAAAAATTATAGTTTGCATCTGCATGATAAATTTTTGAATTGTCCTGAAATTTAGAACCTGAACTTAAATCGGGATCATTTATACTTCTTTCATATGCTGCTTGAAACTCTGGTGTACCTGGTAAATATCTTCCAGATTCTGCTTGAGCTCTTGCTGCTGCATGCGCTTGGTCTGATGTAGCTCCTCCCAAAGTACTTAAAACATACGTACCAACATACTCTCCAAACCATTGCTGATCAGATTTCCAAGCCCTATTGATATTAATACCTGTAAATACCATATCATAAGAATCACCTGCTTTATCTTCAGTCATATACCCTCTTAAGAAAAAATTGTCATTCTTAATCTCAATTTTATGTTGTTGCAAAAAGAAATCATCAATAGCATATCTGTTTGCTCCTTGATAAATTGTAGAACCAGAACCTACTTTACCAACATAAGAAATTTCAAAATCATTTTCCCAAGGTCTATAGTAAAGTCCCCAATCCGCTTTAATACTCTCTGCATTATAATCTGTCAAATACTTTTCATTATAACCAGTTCTACTCACATTAACACTTGGCACTAATGCCTCAGCTCCTGCAGGCAAAATTGTTTGACCTGTTTCAGGGTCTATCGTTTTTGTGAGTATCTGTGCAACGCTAAACATATTTTGACTTACCTCATCTCCATAAACGTTAACTCCATCATAATCTAAATCATCCCTTGTAAAGCCTCTAAATAGTTTATCAGTTTCATTATCGGCACCCCAATCTGTACCGTTTAAATATCCAAAGTTAACTTTACCGGCAAACTTGTCACTAAATTTATAGGCAGCTCTAATACCAAAATCTGTATAAGTATTATCCCCAGAAACCTCCTGAGATGTTACCCCCCTTTTTATATAAGCACTAATACCCTGAAAATCGAAAGGATTTTTACTTCTCATAAATAAAATACCATTAAAAGCATTTGCACCATATAAAGCAGATGCAGCACCCGGTAAAAGTTCAACACTCAATACATCAGTCTCAGTCATCCCTAATAAATTACCTAAAGGAAAGTTCAAGGCTGGAGCGGCATTATCCATTTGATCTACCATTTGCATAAACCTAGTGTTAGCGAATGTTGCAAATCCTCTAGTATTAATAGACTTAAATGTTAAACTGTTAGTGTTTATATCTACCCCTTTCAAATTTTCCAAACCATCATAAAAGTCTGATGAAGCAGTATTTTTAATATCCTTTAACCCAAAACGTTCTACTGAAACTGGTGATTCAAAAATACGTTCGGGCGTTCTAG